>JBDHLC010000108.1:0-3159 GCA_039586075.1 Gemmatimonadota bacterium
ACGGTCCCGCGTGCTGTCCACTGACACCACGGCCAACATGAACTTCCATCCGACCTCTCCGGGCTTTTTGGCCGACATCCTTCCGGCTCGAGGACAGCCCCGACCCCATTTCCTTGCCGCCCATGACAGGACGGCTTCGCAGTGCCTCCGGCAGGATTCGAACCTGCACCCCGTGCGGGAGCCGGTTCTGAGCCGGCCGCGTATGCCGTTTCGCCACGGCGGCGTGCACGCACCGGACGAGCTCCGGCAGTTCGAAGGCAGAAGGACCGGCGGGACTCGAACCCGCGACCTCTCGATTAACAGTCGATAACCCTTCACCTGCGGCCCGCGGGAAGCGGGCGAAGGGACGGCGAGGGACAGTGCTCTACCAGCTGAGCTACGGCCCTCCTGCCCGTGGGACCGCCATGGCCGCCGGCGACCGACGGTCGGCCGGGGAGTCGCGTCACTTCACCTGGCCTTCCGCCGCCGCCGGGGCCTGTGGCCGTCCGGTGCGTATGTGTCTGTTGTCAAATAGCTTCCAGCGTCGCGGTCTGGCCGCGCATCCAACGAAAAACGCCCCACCCGCGTCGTGCGCAGGTGGGGCGTTCGGGAAAGCTCCCGGAGGTGTCCGTGGCCTACACGGATCCCTCCCCGCCTGCGCGGTCCATGGCGTCCGGCGCACACGAGGTGCGCTGGCCCATGGCCTGATCGGCACCGGAGAAGAGCGTACTCCTCCCCTGGACGACCCGAGGTCGCCGCCGATGGGTTTCGATGGTGTTCCTGTATCGCTTCATGTGGTCCGAATCTGCGCCGTCCGGGGCCCCCATGGCCCCTTCCGGTCGTTCCTTTGTCCTGCGTTTCTGTGCCCTGCGTCTTTCAGTCGGGACGGGATGGCCTTCGCCGATCCCGGGGCCCCGCACACCGGCCCGGGGTCATCCCCGGATCCGGCAAAAAAAAATCGCGCCGCCGATGCCGTGACAGGCCGGCTTGCGCCGGGCTGCCTGCGATCGGGACGCGACTCCCAGTCAGCCAGGGTAGTCTCCTGATCCGTTCGTGTCAACCCCCCGGCGAAAGACGCCCGGATCTCGGCTCCCGTCCCCCCGCCGCGCCCCGCCCAGGGTCAGCCCCAGTCCGGCCCGGCTCGCCCCCAAGAAGCCGCCCCGACTCGCCCCCCACACCCTCTGCCCCGTCCCGGGGCCCCCGCAGCCCGCACCGGCTCGACCCCAACGCCGCCTCGCCGAGGACCGGACGTGGACCCCGCACCCGTGGCGCCCGCGAGGCGCCGCCCGCATACTTCCGGACTCTCGGCACCTCCGGGCTCCCCGGCCCTGCGCGCCACCGGCGGTCGCGCGGGCCCTGGAACTCCGGACGGCGTCGACCCGTATCGGTCCCTGAATCCGATCCGACCCTACCACCCCGAAGGCGAAGCGGTGAACATGCGAATCCCACGTTCGTCCCGTCCCGCGGCCCGGACCCTGGCGTTGGCGGCCGCTCTGGCGGCGCTGGCACCCGTGGCGGTCCAGGCCCAGTACCAGACTCCCCCTCCCCCGGCGGCCTATGCCCTCACCGGCCTCACCGTGGTCCAACCTTACGGAGAGCCCCTGGAGGGAATCACCGTGGTGGTCCGCGGCGGCCTCATCGAGGCCATGGGCCCCGACGTGGTGGTCCCCGCGGACGCCCGCGTGCTGGAGGGAGAAGGGCTCTACCTGCACCCGGGCATCGTGGACGCCTGGGGTGACGTGGACGTGGCCTGGGCCGACGCCCGGGACGTGGAGGACGACGACGACGTGACGGCGTGGACTCCGCCGCGCTCGCGGCAGGGCTTCATGCCCCACCGCCGGGTTGCGGATCACCTGGCCATCACCGGCGAGGCGCTGGACGGCCAGCGCCGGGACGGCATCGTGGCGTCGCTCATCCAGGCGGAAGGGGGCATGGCGCCGGGCCGGGCCGCGGTCCTCATGCACCGGAACGCGGCCATGCCCTGGGAGCTGGTGGAGCACGCCGAGCCGGGGATCAGCATGAGCCTCCGCACCGCCGGCGGGGTCTATCCCTCCCAGCTGTTCGGAGTGCTGGCCTACCTGCGCCAGGCCTTCCTGGACGCGGAGCGGTACGCGGTCATGCGGTCGGCCCAGCGGGACGGAGCCCGTGGCTTCATTCCTCCGGGCTGGGATCCGGACTACGAGGTGCTCCTGGTGGCCAGCGAGGGTGAGGTCCCGGTCTACTTCCAGGCGGATTCGGACGAGGACATCCGGCGGGCCCTGGACCTGGCCGACGAGTTCGACCTCTACCTGACCCTGGTGGGCGGCGAAGAGGCCTGGGTCCACGCCGAGGAGCTGGCGGAGCGTCGCGTCGCGGTGCTGGTCTCCCTGGACTTCGACGAGCCCGACGAGTGGGATCCCGAGGCGGACACCGTGCCCGGCGCCCTTTCGCCCGCGGCCGCGCGGGAGAAGGAGGAGCTGGAGAACGCGTGGTCCAACGCGGCCCGGCTGCGGGCGGCGGGGGTGACCTTCGCCCTCACCAGCGGCGGAGGTGACGCGGACTTCGTGGAAGGGCTCCAGAAGGTGGTGGAGTACGGGCTGGATCCCATGGACGCGCTGCGGGCGGTGACCATCGTCCCCGCCGGGCTCCTGGGGCTGAGCACCGTGGGCCTGGTGGAGCCGGGACGCCCCGCCACCTTCATGGTGGCCACGAACTCCATCCTCGAGGCCGACGCGGAGGTCCGCTACACCTTCGTGGAGGGACACCTCACCGAGGTGGACGCCGGGAGCGGCGGCGGCTCCGGAGAAGCACCCACCGGGAGCCTCACCGGGACCTGGTCGGGCACCATCAGCGCCGGGGGCCAGGACGCGGCCATGACCCTCACCCTCACCCAGGCCGAGGACGGCTCCCTGGAGGGGACCGTGGAGGCCATGGGGAACGAGGCCACCCCGGTGACGGGGCGGATCTCCGGCCGGGAGGTCACCATCCGCATCGAGGCCGACGGCATGCCCGAGCCCATCGTGCTCACCGGCACGCTGTCCGAGGACGGCAACACGGTGAGCGGCGGCGGCTCCACACCCTTCGGGGAGATCGAGTTCGAGGTCACGCGAGGCGGCGGCAGCTGGGCCGCGTTCCTGGGAGGTGCACGATGACGCGCGCATGGGGGAACCAGAACATGAAGGCCACCGTTTCTCGCCGGCC
>JBDHLC010000109.1:0-3934 GCA_039586075.1 Gemmatimonadota bacterium
GGACGACGCGCCGCGCTGGTATTCGAGAACGCGGTAGAGAATGGCGACCTGGCGGTGGCGGATCTGGTGACGGGGGAATGGCGGTACCTGGAGGGGGTCGGGGAGTCGGACGAGCACGCACCGACCCTGAGCCCGGACGGGCGGTGGCTGGCCTATCAGACGAATGACGAAGGCCCCCAAGAGATCTTCGTGACGCCTTTCCCCGAGGGTGGGCGACGGGACCAGGTCTCGGTGGACGGGGGCCGCAGTCCCCTCTGGAGCCTGGACGGGAGCGAGCTCTTCTACCTGGATCAGTTCGACCAGCTCGTAAGCCTGCGCATCGCGGGCGACTCCGAACTGGACGTCCAGTCCCGGTCCGTCCTCTTCAACGCGCGCTCCAACGTCCCCATCCTCATCTGGCGGTATCGGACGGCCTATTCCGAGGACGGGCGGGGCGGATTCGTCTTTCCGGACGTGGGGGCCTCCACCCCCGGGGATATGGTGGTGGTGCTGAACGTGACCGAGGACCTGCGCACCCGGCTGGCCGCATCGGGAGGTGCATCGTGAGCGAGCGGAGTCCGGGGGGCGTCGTCGAGCGCCTCAATGGGGCCCTGGTCGACCGGTACCGGGTCGAGCGTGAGCTCGGGGCCGGCGGCATGGCCACGGTCTACCTGGCGCAGGACCTGCGCCACGATCGTGAGGTGGCCATCAAGGTGCTGCGGCCGGAGTTGGCGGCCGTGGTGGGGGCCGAGCGGTTCCTGGCGGAGATCAAGACCACCGCCAATCTCCAGCATCCGCACATCCTTCCCCTTTTCGATTCGGGTGAGGCGGACGGCTTCCTCTTCTACGTGATGCCCTACGTGAGGGGCGAGACGCTCCGGCAGCGTATCGATCGGGAGAAGCAGCTCAACGTCGGTGAGGCCGTGAGCCTGGCCGGAAAGGTGGCCGACGCCCTGGACTACGCCCACGAGCTGGGGATCGTGCACAGGGACATCAAGCCGGGGAACATCCTGTTGAGCGGGCGAGGTGAGCCCCTGGTGGCGGATTTCGGGATCGCGCTGGCGGTGAGCGCCGCGGGGGGTGGCCGCATCACGGAGACGGGATTGAGCCTGGGCACCCCCCACTACATGAGCCCCGAGCAGGCCACGGGAGACCGGGAGATCGATCCCCGGTCGGACGTCTACGCCCTGGGGTGCGTCCTGTACGAGATGCTCTCGGGGCAGCCGCCCTTTGCCGCGGCCACGGCCCAGGGGGTCCTGGTACAGATCCTCACCACCGACGCAAGGCCCATCAGCTCGGTGCGGCGCTCCACGCCTCCCCACGTGGAAGGGGCGTTGGCCCAGGCTCTGGAGAAGCTCCCGGCGGATCGGTTCGAGAGCGCGGCGGCCCTGAAGAGGGCCCTGGCGGACGAGTCCTTCCGGTATGCCCCGGCCGCCGCCTCCCAGCCCGCGATCCAGGCGCCGCCCCTTCCAGTGGGGGGCGCCGCCCCCCGGCGGCCTTGGCTGAGGGATTACCGCTCCGTGGCGGCCCTGGCCGCCGTGGTGATCGCCGGGGTGGGGTGGGCCGTGGCGTCCCGGGCACCGGTGACCTCGGATCCGGTCCCCTTCCGAGCCGGCCTGCAGGACTTCACCCCGTTGATCCGCGGAGGGGCCACGCGCCTGGCCGTCTCGTCCGACGGGACCTGGATGGCGGTGGCGAGCCGGGACGAGGACGGGATCCGGTCCATCCGGGTGCGGCGGTCCGACCAGAGGGACTTCCGGTCACTGGAGGGGAGCGAGGGAGCCTGGGGTCCCACCTTCTCCCCGGACGGGCGCTGGATCGCATTCATCCAGCAAGGCGAGGTCCGAAGGATGGAGGTGACGGGGGGACCCGTGCTGTCCGTGACTCCGGGGTTCCTACCGCACTGGGGACTCCCGGACTCCCTGGTCTTCGACGGACAGGAGGGGATCGGCCTGATCCGGCCTTCCGGCGGAGACCCGGAGATTCTCGTGCCCGAGGGGTCCTATCCCCACCTCCTGCCGGACGGGAGCGGCGTCCTTTTCAGCGCCCCCGGGGGCAACGAGGGTCGCGCCATCCGGCTCGTGGAGCTGGAGTCCCGGGAGGTGCGCGATCTGGGTCTCTTCGGGTTCTCCCCCACGTATGTGGCCAGCGGGCACGTGCTCTACGGCACGGCCGAAGGCACCGTCATGGCCGTACCGTTCGACCTGCCGCGGCTGCAGGTGACGGGCGACCCGGTGCCCGTGATCCCCGCGGTCCACACCAGCTCCGGGAGCATGCCGCACTTCGCCGTGTCCGCCAGCGGAACCGCCCTGTACGCGCTGCCGGTGGAGGGGTTCTCCACCGCCGCATCCCGGCTGGTCACGGTGGACCTGGAAGGGAGGGAGACGGTCATCAACCTGCAGGAGGCCGACTTCTACCGGCCGCACTTCTCGCCCGATGGCGAGAAGATCGTCTACGAGATCGACGCCGGAATCCACGTCTACGACCTGGTCACGGGCGAGAACCGCCTGCTGGTGCCGGGCTCCCAGACCGACTTCCCGTCCTGGTCCCACGACGGGGAGTACGTCTACTTCGGCCTCAGCGGCCCGGACACCGACATGAACGACGGCTTCCGGATTCGGGCGGATGGTTCCGGGGAGATGGAGCCCCTGTGGCGACGCCCGAACCGGAACTTCCCCATCGTTGCGTCGCCGGACGGCCGGTACGTGCTGGTCCAGGACGAGACGGATACCCGCGGTGCCGACATGCTCCTCCTGACGGACACCGGCGGCTCCTGGGAGCTGTCCGAGTTCCTCCGGGCCGACTGGAACGAGACCATGCCGGACCTCTCCCCGGACGGGGGGTGGGTGACGTACGCCTCGGACGAGACCGGTGTGTGGGAGGTGTACGCCCGGTCCTTTCCGGATCGAAGGAATCCGGTCCAGGTGTCGGTGGACGGGGGAAGTGAGCCGCTCTGGGCGCCCACCGGTGACGCCATCTACTTCCGGGACGGCCGTAGGGTGATGCGGGCGCCGGTGCGGTTGGGCGACACCCTCCAGGTGGGGACCCCCGAGTTCCTGTTCGAAGGGGACTGGATCCTGAATCCGGGGCCCTCCAACAGCAAAGGCTGGCACATCCACCCCGACGGCCGCTCCTTCGTCGCCGGATGGGTGGCGGAGGCTAGGGCGGCGAATCCCTGCCCCCTCTTGGATGGCCCGCAGTCCACGCTGGATCTGGACCGCGCCCCCACCGTACGAAGGAATCAGGAATTTCCCGACTTGCTCGGACCTTCAGGCTCGGGAGCGTTCAGGGAGAGGCACGGCTCTACCGGCGAGCTGACAAGTCCGGAGGTGACCATGGTCACCGTATTGGAACGGCCCGAGGCACCGGCCCCATCCCAGGTGCAGAAGGACGTGGCGAACAAGGTGAGCGCCGCCGCCTGGGCGATCTTCTTCGTATGGCTCGGCTACGCGATCCTGGCCCAGATCCCGCTGGGGGTGGGCCTGTTGGGCGTCGGGGTGATCACCCTGGGCGCGCAGGGAGTCCGGAAGGCGTTCGGACTCTCCCTGGAGGGATTCTGGTTCCTCGCTGGAATCCTGCTGGTCATGGCCGGGGTCTGGAGCCTCCTCTCCCTGGAGGTACCGTTCCTGCCGTACCTGCTCTTCGCCGTGGCACTGGGGGTGCTTGCGGGGGCGTTCCTGCGGCGGCGCTGACGGGCGCTTCGGGGCGCTACCGCCCCGGTCGGTACCGCCGGGTCGTTCCCTCCCGAATGGCCTGGTCCGTCCACGCCACGGCCTTCATCGCCCCCCGGGCGAACATCTCCGCCTGATCGGCGTGGTGCGGCGAGTCCTCCTTGGGACTCTGCCCGTACGCCAGGACGGTGTAGGCTCTCGGCGGGTCGCCGTACGGGGGCTCGCCGAACTCCACCGCGAAGACCCACGCGTCCCCGCGGTTGGCGGCCCTGCGGCCGTCCTCC
>JBDHLC010000063.1:0-19251 GCA_039586075.1 Gemmatimonadota bacterium
CAGGACGAGATGCGTTACGCCCTGGAAGACCGCTGCCTTGGAAGCTGATTTGGGCCTCTTTGGCCCCATTGAAGAGGGCCAGTTTCCTCGGGCAGGGTAACAGCGAAGCCCCGCGTGAGGCCGTAACCTCCCACGGGGCTCGGTCTTGTAAGAGTGGAGCCAGCCGGGCTCGAACCGGCGACCCGCTGCTTGCAAAGCGATTCTGGTGTGACTGGCGTACCGCGCGCGGTCGAGCGCGGCGCCTCCGCGTAACCCTCAGTTCGCGCGACGCTGTCCAGCCTTCCAGATGCCGACGATCCTGCGCGTGTCGGTGATGGTTCGGTCCGGCGCTCCCTCGACGAGCAAGAGGTCGGCTCTCAGTCCCACGGCGATCCGGCCGCGGTCGGCCAGATCGAACGTCGCGGCCGGTTCCGAGGTCGCGGCCTGCAGCGCCTCGAGGGGAGTCAGCCCGGCTTCGACGAGGAGTTCGAGCTCCATGTGAAGCGTCGCGCCGACGATCGTCCCCCCGTTGGGTGCGTCCGATCCGGCGAGGACCGGGACACCCGCGTCGTGCAGCGCGATCAGCGTTGCGTACTCGATCGCGTCGTGCAGCGCGATCAGCGTTGCGTACTCGATCTCGTCTCCGAACTCCTGGCGCCCGGGGAACCAGTCGCGCAGGTTCTCGATCTCCTCTTCGCTCAGCTTCGGCCCGAGGATCGGGTCCTCGATGAGGCGCAGCCCTTCGTGGCGGGCGAGCGACAGGTTGGGGGAGACGAACATGCCTTGCTCGACCATCGCACCGATCAGCTCGTCGCGCGGTACGGCGTCCGTCGGCAAGTGCACGAATCCGTCGGCGCCCGCTTCCACTACGTCGGCGTACGAGTCCACGTCGCGCGAGTGGACCACCGCCATCCTGCCTTGCTCGTGTGCGGCGCGGATCGTCGCGCGCATCGTCTCCTCGCTCAGCGTCGGGACCGGACGCCGGATCATCTTGAAGTTGTCGTAGATGACCTTGATGAACGCCGCGCCGTCCGCGATCCGGGCGGCGACGAAGGTCGCGGCATCCTCGGGTTCGACCAGCGTCGGCACCTCGCCGAACTGCGTTCCGTGCGAGCGCGGCGCGGTCACCCACAGCACCGCGCTGAAGAGGTCCGCGCGGTCGGTCGCCGGTCCTCGCTCGTCCTCTTCGCGGATCGAGCGCACGAATCCCTCGACCGCCGAGCCCATGTCGAGCACCGTCGTGACCCCGAAGTCGAGCGTGCGCTCGAGCGCCGCGCGCTGCTGCGTGTGGACGTGTGCGTCGATCAGTCCGGGCAGCAGCGTCTTCCCCCGTCCGTCGATCCGAAGCGCGTCGTTCGGGAGATCGAACTCCGAGCCGTCCTCGAACACGCCCAAGATCTCGCTGCAGTGGAAGACGACGGTGGCGCCAGAGACGACGCGTTCTCCGTCGAACAGCCGCACCGACTCGACGACGGAGGGCGGCGAGGAGCAGACGTGGTCCTCCTGCGGGAACGCGGCGAGAAGCAGACTGAAAAGCAGCGCGGGCATCAGGATCATGGCACGTTCTCTTTCTCGACGTCGCTGCGAGCCGAGGAGACGTCCACATCTCGCCACGAAGTGCATGGGGGCGGAGCGCGGTGTCGAGGGCTCGCTCCGGTCGGCGCAACGGTAGTCGGTGACGGTGCCCGTGGACAGTCCGATGTCGTCAGCGCGGCGTGATCGAGGAGCGAGCGGCGGCGGCTCGGCCCCGGGGCTCGGGGACGCTCGCACGCGGTCGGAGGGAGGTATTGTGGCCACCAAGGACACTTCTGCGCGCCCCACAAAGGTGACCACGCCCCACGACTCACCCCGAGAGGGTGGTGAGGGGTGGTGGAGGCACGAAGTCGATGGGGGCTGGGGAAGGACCCGTCCAGGTGCTTGATGTGGTTTGGCCACCCACTACCACATCGTGTCCGGCGCGCCCTGAGCACCCTCAGCAGGCCGGTAAGTCCGGGTAGTCGGGGCCGCACCTTCGACCTTCGTCCAGGTCACACAGGCACGACCGGATCGCGATCCCTTTGCGATCCGGCCCCGGAGGCTCGCATCGTCACTCGCGAATCGATGAGGTTGGAGGTTAGAATGCTCGCCGTTCTGGCGATCCGCCCGGGTGGAGGCATGGCCCGCCCGGCGGTCTCCTTCCCCACTTCGGACCCCCGCTCCACCTCCGTCGCGGCGACGAAAGGGCCACTCATGCTCCCAACGATCCGTTCCCGTTCCCGATGGCTCCTGCCGGGGATCGCCGCCCTCCTGGTCGGCTGTGGTGGTGAAGGCTCGGCGATCGGCCCCGACGAGTTTCACCGGATCGGGGGATCCTACACGGGGGGCCTCGAGGGGACCAGCAGCGACGGCGAGTTTTCCGGAGCGATCTTCTTCACCCTTTCCCAGTCGCAGGGGTCGCTCACGGGGACCTACTACGTCACCGGCGATCTCTACCACAACTCGGGGGGAAAGTACTTCTGGGGAAGCGACGGGACCGTGGAGGGGAGTATCGCGCCGGGGCCACGCCCGGATGTGTCCCTCACCCTCACGCCCGACACCTGCCCGAACCAGCCCTGGACCTACGCAGGGAGCTACGACGCTGGACGCAGGCAGATCTCCATTTCCGCAGACGTCCTGGTCAGGTTCACCTGCGTCTCTCTCCCCATGAGCCACAGTACGGTCCTGACGCGGGATTGAGCCCGAGCAGCGTCGAGCCATCCTCCATGACAACGCCGCCCGCTTCCTGCGCCTCGACGTCCGCTGAGACCGACACCATGAGCGACCGCCCCCCTGGACGACCGTGGGGGCGTTGTGGCCACCCAGGAGATCTCTGTTGCACCCCCTACAATGATGAACCCGACCACCGTGTTGCCCTGAGAGGGTGGTGAGGGGTGGCAGGGGCGTGAGGCGTGTCCAGAAGGGGGGAGATTCTGCTTGCGGCTCGCTGGCGTCTGGCCGTCCTCTGCCAGCACCACCCTACGGAAGACCCTTCCTGTTTCGACATCCAGATACAGCCGGTTGGCCAGAGTCATCTCCCCACAGTAGGTGAAGTAGATCGGCTCATCGGGGTGCAGGTTGGGCTTGTACCAGCCCCCCCATCTCCTCCAAGTCTGCGCCGCCGGACTCTCCCCAGGGCCCCCGCCCGCCCCGCGCAGAAGGTCAGTAGAAGATCACCTTGGTGCTCTTCTGGCCCGGGTTCTCCACGTCGTCCCCGCCCAGGACCATGACGTGCGCGACCCCGCTGCCGTCCACGTACGCGATCCCGCGGGTGTTGAAGAGGTTGACGCCCCCCACGGCCTGCAGGGTGTTGGAGCCGGTGGCTCCACCGAAGCTCTGCAGAGTGCCGTCGGCGTTGATGCCAGCGTAGGAATTCTCCGACGAGCCGGTACCGGCGGCGGCATAGAGCCCGGAGCTGACGAACAGGCTGCCCCCCGCCGCCAGCGCCACGTGCTTCGAACGGGACTTCTGCAGCGTGCTGGGACTTACGTTCCAGCCACCCTGGAGTAGCCCGGAGCGGAGGTCAATGCGGGCGACGGCCACGGTACCCAGCTTGCTGGCATTCTGGTTGAAGTTGGCGTCGTCGACGGAGATGGCGTCGGTGTCTCCGCCCACCGTGTACAGGAATCCGCCGAAGCCCACAAGCTGGTGGTGGGCCCGGGCCTCCGGAAGGGCGTCTAGTTCCTCCCACTCCCCGATGTTACCCAAGGTGTCGATGACCGCCCGGTAGACGCTGCCCACGGGCGCGTGGTCCGTGGTGGCGCCTCCGGCGATATAGAGGGTGCTTCGGAAGAGAACCGCGCCGAAGGAGTGGAGCGGAGCCGGTAGGGACCCCGCCGGCTCGGGCGCTCCGAGGGTGCCGTCGGCGTTCAAGGGGAGTCGTTGGATCGCGCTCACCGGCTGCCCCCCCTTCTCCTCGACTCCACCCAGAAGGTAGAGGTAACCGGACCCCGGTGCCTTGGAGTTGAACGGCGTTGCGGCCACAGCCGCATGGTGGGAGATACCGCTGCCCAGGGGAGCGCTCGCGGACCAGCCCGATACCGATCCGTCCTCCTGAATGGCGGCGTGGTGCAGCCCTGTTCCCGGAATGGAGTCGTTTCCGCTTCCGCCAGCGACGTAGACCCGTTGCACCAGCGTCCCCCCGGCGTCCTCCACGGGCGCCCAGGTGGCGGTGTGTCCGCCCAGGGCGGCCGGGAGCGACTCCGTCTCGGTCCAGGAGATGGTGGAGGGGCTGAACACCGCGTTCCCCGTCACCGTGAAGGGGAGTGATTCGCTCTGCCCCGTTGCGGTCTCCACCAGGACGGGGCCGGTCTCGGCGTTGGTCGGCACCGTGGTGAGGATGAAGCCGTCGGTCCAATCCTCGTTCGACGAGATGGCCGCCGCGACGGTGCCCCCGGCGCCGTCCGAGAACAGCACCCGACCCGCGCCCTGAACGTCTCCGAAGGAGGCACCCTCGACGATGACCGTACTCCCCGGATTCCCCGACGGCCGGGAAGCGCCGTTGACGAAGCTGAGAGTCGGCGCCACGGCGGTGAAGGCCTGGCGGAACGAAACCCGGGTGCCGTCAGCGTTGCGTACCGTGACGTCGTAGGTGGATCCTACCGAGACGCCCTCGGGCACCCGTGCGAACAACTCCGACCCCCCTGCCACCGAGACGTCGGGGGACTCGAAGTCGCCAAGGCGCACTTGGGCGCCGGAACGGAAATCCGTTCCGGTGATGCGCAATTCGGTTCCCACCGTCCCCCGGGCGGGCTCCACGGCGCTCACCGTTGGGGGTGGCCCCTGGCTTGGTCCGGCGGGGTCGTCGCCGCAGGCCGAGGACAGGAGAAGGGACGGAAGCACGATGGCGCCCACGAGGGCGGATCGGAGGCGCAGCAGGGCATGTGGGAAGGTCTGCATCTTGATTCCAAGGCTGATCCGGGTCTGGTCCGGGTTCCACTACATGCGGGCCTGGGAACGACCGGATCCAGAGGATCCGAGACGCCGACCCGCACGAGACACCCTTAGAAACGCAAGAGCTGTACCAAGTGGGAGTTAGGGCCCGAGTCCGGCGGGCGGACGGTGGGCGGCGCGCCCTCCGTGATCCGGCCTCGACCGAAAAACGCCAGCCCCTCCCGGGCTTCGGGAAGGGCTGGCGTTCAGGTGTACGTGCCCGTCAAAGAGCCAGTGGGCGGCTACATACCTCCGCTCCGGCTGCCCTCCACGGTCCCGGCCACGATCTCGTCGCCGTCGGGGGTCTGGTACGTGGCCACCATCTTCCCCGTGATGCCGCCGTCGGCCATGACCATGGCGGTCCGCACCGTCACCATGACGCCTTCCCGGAGCACACTCTCGTACGCCTCACTGTCCAGGATCAAGCTGTCCCCGACCATGGTCGCGGTGAGGGCTACCGGGTCGCGGCCCGCCAGCTGCATGGTCCACTCGGTCGCGTCCATCGTGCTCATGATGGTCACCGGGACCGGGTCGGCGACGCCCTCCAGGACAGCGGTGCTTTCCCAACTTCCGGCAAAGTCCGCCACGACGGGTGCCGCGGCTCCGACCATCTCCGCACCTTCGTCGGCTGCGGGCGCACCGTCCTCGGCTCCTCCGCACGCGGCGAGGAGCAGGGCCGTGAACAGCGTTGCAGATTTCCGCATCGTACTCTCCTGTGGTGGGTCTCGGCTGGGCCGTCACGGTGCGCGGCCCGGCGCTCTGTGGGAACAATCTATCACGACTGGACGCAACCCCGGGGCGAGTGATTCTCCGCTACGGCTTCCACGGGCGAGTCAGCTCAGGGAGCGAGGAGGAATACCACGAGAACAAGAGCCGGTGCGCATTTGATCCTCCTTGGCGAGGGGAGATCCCTCACCGTGGCCGAACATCCTCCTTGCCACCAGTCGGGGTCTTCCCGGTCACCATGTAGGGCGGCGTTTCCAACCTGGCGCGAGCTTGGATCTCCGCCCGCCGCGCCCACCGTTCTTTCCACTCTCGCTCCTGCCGTATCTCACTGGGTGGCCGAAGAGCACCCCAATCCACGTATCCCACCACTTTCTCCAAGTCTCGGTCCGGTAAGAACGTCGCGGTTCGACATCATCGAGGTGTCACCGATCCAAGACTTCTGCTGCAAGTTGGTTCGTTGGGAGTCCTCGATTGGGTGTCGGGACAGCCCAGCACATCGCCGAAAACCTTCCGCACGCGCATGGCATCAGGCCGCACCGACAGGTGCCGAAAGCCTGGAGGAGTGAGACTCTTCTGAGACTCAAAGCGCAAGGCGTCCCAGACGCAGGAATCCCCGCCCGACCCTAAAGCCAAGCGAGGATTCATCTTGTGAGAGGGCAGCCAGCCGGGCTCGAACCGGCGACCCCCTGCCTGCAAATCGATCCTCGGTTGAGCCGAATCACGGCAAGAACACGTATAACTCACTGGTAGAGCGCACGATCTGCCGTTCTTGTCCGACATCGATGCCGGAAGCTGCCGGGGTAAAAGGGCCCAATATCGGGCCCAAATGGACACCTGAGAGGACCTGGACTCGGCCCGGCCTCCGGATGCCTCAGCAGGGCGCAGGCCGGTCACGGCTCCCGGCATCGATCGACTTGCGGAGTTCCCCGGGGGAGGTGGATCTTCCGCCAACCCTGGAGTCCCCCCCGCCATGACCGACATCCCCTCCCGCCTGAATGCAGCCCTGGAAGGCCGCTACACCGTCGAGCGCGAGCTCGGTGCGGGCGGCATGGCCACGGTGTAGCCGACACGTCGCGCTCAAGGTTCTCAAGCCCGAGCTCGCCGCCGTGGTGGGCGCCGAGCGGTTCCTGGCCGAGATCGAAACGACGGCCAATCTGCAGCATCCCCACATCCTCCCGCTCTTCGACTCGGGTGACGCCGACGGCTTCCTCTTCTACGTGATGCCGTACGTCGACGGCGAGACCCTCAGGGATCGGATCGACCGGGAGAAGCAGCTGCCGGTGGACGAAGCCGTCCGCCTCGCCACCGCGGTGGCCAATGCGCTGCAGTCCGCCCACGAGCAGGGCATCGTGCATCGAGACATCAAGCCCGCCAACGTCCTGCTCAGCCGAGGCGAGCCCCTCATCGCCGACTTCGGCATCGCCCTGGCGGTGGGGGCTGCAGGAGGCAGCCGTCTCACCGAGACGGGGCTGTCGATGGGCACGCCATACTACATGTCTCCCGAGCAGGCCACGGGCGATCAGCACGTCGGCCCGGCCAGCGACGTCTATGCCCTGGCCGCCATGCTCTATGAGATGCTCACCGGGGACCCGCCGTACGTGGGGAGCACCGCTCAGGCGGTACTCGGGAAGATCATCCAGGGAGCCCCCGTCTCCGCCACGGAGGTCAGAAAGACGGTCCCTCCGCACGTCGATGCGGCCATTCGCCGGGCCCTGGAGAAACTGCCCGCGGACCGGTTCACCGGAGCGCAGGAGTTCGCACGTGCACTGGCGGATACCGGCTTTCGGCACGGTCCTGAGGCAACCGACGGGGCAGGCGCCGGTACCCGGGCCGCGTACTGGAGGCGCGTGGCCGTCACCCTCGCGGCCGCGGCGGCGGTGCTCGCAGCGGTGGCCGCATGGGCCGCTCTTGGACCGGAGGCGCCTCGGGAACCCATTCGGGTCCTCCTGGACCTCGAGCCCCCGCCGCTAACGTCCGGCCTCTCCCCCCATGAGTTCGCGCTCTCCAACGACGGGTCTTTCCTGGTATACACCGGGCGCGGAGCGACGTCGGGGCTTTGGCTTCGTCGCTTTCGGGATCTCGAATCGACGCCCATCCCGAACAGCGAGGGTGGGTTCGGCCCGGCGATCTCACCCGATGGCACGGAGGTGGCCTTCATCTCGGTTTCCGGGTTCACCCTTCGCGCCATCCCCCTCACCGGGGGTGCCTCCCGCACCCTCGCCGATTCCGCCGTGTGCTGCGCCCACTGGGGGGCCGACGGGTACGTCTACTTCGCCACCCCGCAGTTCTCCATCGCGCGCGTTCCCGGCTCCGGGGGGGCGACGCAGGTGATCGCCGCCGAACCGGGGCAATTCCTTTACGGTCCGTCCCTGACGCGGGACGGGAAGGCGGTTCTCTTCGGAAGCGCCAGGTTCGACGGCGAGGAGCCCGCCGTGAAGGGGCAGCGGCTCGGTACCGACGAGGTGGTCACCGTCGCGCCCGGCCTGACCTTCGCCCGAGAGTCTTCGTCGGGGGACCTCGTTGGAGTGGATGCGCAGGGGAATCTCTTGGCGGCACCGTTCGACGCCGCGAAGCTCGAGGTCACCGGACCGTTCGTCACCGTGGCCGAGGGCCTTCAGGTAAATCCAGCCATGCATTGGGCGCTCGCTTCCGCCGGGCCCCTCGTCTACCTGGCGTCGGGTTCCGGCGCGGATCTGTACCAGCCTGTCTGGGTAGATCGCGTGGGCGGGGTGGAGCCCGTCGATCCGGACTGGGTCCTCAACCCGCTCACCGGAGGCAACAATCCGGGGTTCTCGATCTCTCCGGATGGATCGAGAGTGGCGATGGGCGTCGGCATCGCGGCGCCGGACGGTGGGGATCCGGGGGACGTCTATGTCAAGCAGCTCCCCACCGGTCCCTTCTCCCGCCTCACGACCGAGTCTGGTGAGCAGGCCCGCCCCCGCTGGACGCCGGACGGGAGAGCGGTCACGTACATCTCCCTCGTAGACGAGGGCCTGACCACCACCAGCGCGCTCATGTCGAGACGGGCCGATGGTATCGGGGCACCCGAGGCCCTGGCCAGCCCGCCCAGGGCCGTCATGGAAGGGCTTCTGACGTCGGACGGGTGGCGGGTCCTGCGGTTGGGCAATGCCGTGATCGATTCCGCGCGGATCGGAGCCATGGCCCCGGGCGAAGATTCGGTGTCCGTCCAGATCGGCTCGGGCTTCGTGGAGACGGCCTTCGCCGTCTCCCCCAATGGGCGCTGGCTCGCTCACGAGTCCGACGAGACCGGGCGAAGGGAGGTCTACGTACGCTCCTTTCCCGATCCGACGCTGCAGAAGGTGCCCATCTCCACGCAGGGGGGAGCGCAGCCCGTTTGGGGGCGCACGGGGCGCGAGCTCTTTTTCGTCAACGGGAACCGGGAAATGGTGGCCGTCGAAGTCTTGCCGGGGGACGGGTTCCGCGTAGGTGAACGAACGACTCTGTTCACGATTCCGGAAGAGGTCTTCCTCAATGAGGAGGACTTCTACGCCTTGTACGACGTGGATGTGGACGACCAGCGGTTCATGATGCTCCGAGCCATCGAAGAGGTGGGGAGCGCGAAGCTGGTCCTCGTACTCAACTGGCTGGGCGAACTTGAGGAGCGCCTTGGGAGATAGGAGGGAGCGTCGGCCCTCGGGACCTCGTTTTTTCGTTGGCTCCGAGGGGGGGCATGTTCATGTTGCCAGCGTACCTGCGGTCCTCGTCCCCCTGCCTCCCACGAGCTGAACGCCCCCCCAGCGCTTGAGGCGCAGGAAGCTCTTCCAGAGGGGATTGGGGCGTCCCCTACGTGGCCGCGTCCTGAGTCCTGGTCCGGGTGCTCGACGTCGTTGCCGAGCCGTGGGGGCTCTCGGGTGGGCTGATCCGGGGCACTCAGGCCGTCCTGGCACTCGCCCTACATTTCGCCCGCCGAGAGGGTTGCGCGTATGATGTTGCTAATCCTCCCGGTAACCCGAGACGGAGGGAGTCACATGTGCACGCCGTTTCCCGTCCGCATCACCGCAGCGTGTCTGTTGGTCACGATGTCGGCCTGCACGACCTGGCAACCGTATCCGTTGGAGGGGAGTGGCGAGCTACCGAGGCCGGTACGGGTGACGACCACCTCTGATGAAGTCGTGGTGCTCTATTCCGCCCGGCTCACACAGGTCGTGGACGGCGACTCCATCGTCTGGGGGCGTCTGAGGCGGACCGGTCAGGCACCGGTACATCGGGTGCCGTTGCGAGAGGTGGTGTCCCTTGAGGTGGCCCACAGGAGTGCCGGTCGGACCGCGCTCGTAGTGCTTGGCGTCACGGTTGCATGGTTGGGGCTAACGGCTTGGGGCCTGGAGCGAGGGTGGTGGTGAGGGGTGGCAGAGGCACGAAGTCGGTGGGGGCTGGGGAGGGACCCTTCTAGGTGCTTGATGGTGCTTGGCCACCCACTGCCACATTGGGTCAGGCGCGCCACTCTACTCGTCACTCCAAGAACGTGCTCACGTCTGACGCTCCGTTGACGAGAGCTTCACATCGTAGGAGCGCCATTGAAATGGAAGGAGACCATGAAGCGCCCCAGACTCATCTCTCTAGTGCCGCTCGTGTTGTGCCTTCAGGGCATGGCCTGCGACTACGCGACTACGGTAGAGGGCACGGTCACAGTTGAAGGCGAGGTAAGCTATGGGCTCAGCGGTCTCGATTTGGTGGTGTGGTTCGTCGGTCTGGGGAGAGCGCCCGACAACGATGGGCACTACTTCCTCAACGAGTTCACCGCGAAGGATGATTGCGGGAAGCGGGGAGCAGTACTCATAGGCTTCAACACCCAGGACCCGATCCAGTCGAAGTCCATCAGGTACTGCGAGTACAACGAGGTGGATTTCCACATCGTTCCCCCGGCAGGGCCATCGGGTTGAGTCCGGCAGACCCATGCTGTCCGTCCCATCCTAACTACCTTCGATCCGCCACCATTTGATGACGGGCGGTGGAGCGGGGCGAGTCCACAGGCTGCTGTGTTCTTGCGCCCCCCAGTTGGACGGTGGGCAAAGAGAAGCCCGGCTTGGCCTGATACAGGTGCTGCTGAGGACCTGAGAGGAAGCGAGCCGACATGGATCGAGAGCTTTACCTGGTTGTAGCGCACACGATGCGCAGACTGTACTGGTAGTAGTCCAATCAGACCCTCCCGGGGTGTGACGCCCGGATGATTAGATGGTACCTAGAGCCCTGGCGGAAGTACGGTCAGTTCTGGGGCCGGTCCCGGAGGAAGGAACTGTGGGCCTGGAATGTAGGGTCCCTGGTAATCGCCATTGCGATCGTCAACGTCGTGGGGTCTCTCGTACAAGACGATCCGGCGGAGCCGAGTGTCTGGACCGTTGCCGCGTTCTTTTGCTTCGTCATTGCGTCCGTAACTCCTGGGATCGCCGTCAGAGCTAGGCGTCTTCACGACCTCGGACGCAGCGCCTGGTGGCTTCTCCTGCTCTGTGTTCCTCTGCTCAACCTGTTCTTCGAGTTCTGGCTCTTGTCGGACGACTCTGATGTTGGACCCAACAATTACGGGCCGGACCCGAAGGCAGATGAACGCGAGTAGGATTCTCCCAGAGATATGGTTCTGCCAGGAGCCCCCGCTGGATTGGATGACGGGGCCGTTGTTGTGGCCACCCAGGAGATCTCTCTTCGCCCCCCACAGTGGTGACTCCAACCCGTAATTCGCCCTGAGAGTGTGGTGAGGGGTGGCAGAGGCGTGAGGAGTCTGTGGAAGGTGTGAGATGCTGCTTGGCAGGTTGATTCGCGTTGGCCACCCACTGCCAAGTGGAGAGACGCAGCCTTGTCGCTGCACTCTGCGATCCCTGGCCCCAATTTTAAGCCAGCCGCAGGTTGTCCTTCACCACCGGGTCCTCGACCGAGCTTGGCTATGGACCGTGAAGACCTCTTCGATTCGAGTGTTCTGTACGCCGAAAGCATCCTGGCTCACTTCGGTCAGGTTGAAACATGCTTCCCGGAAGCTTGGCCGGACGCTAGACCCTCGCCGCGCTTGGCCATTCTCTCTCTGCAGAGCACAGCAACCAGCACGGAGGTCGAGGTAGCCATATCCGTCAGGTCCGTCGGCGTCGCGTACGGCGTCCTACTCCGCCAGCCTGGCGCTACGGCGTGGACGTCGCTTGAAGCCTGCGCACTCGGCGGCTTGGGGCTTGAGGGGCCGCTGGATCTTCCGTCGGATGGGAGGAGCCGGTTGGAGGTTGAATCCGGTCTTCGAACGCTGGTCGGCGTGGTCCACCAATGCTTGGAGGACATCGAGAGGGACGCCGACAGATTCTGGGACGCGCTCCAAGCCTGGTGGCAAGTACGGGTGGCTGAGGGGAGGGCTATGCAGCGCGAGAGAGCGTCGCTCCATGCCTACAGGGCTCTCCTGAACGGACACGATGAGGCCGTCGTCCATTGGCTGGCCCCCTATCGTGACGAACTGGAGGCCAAGCACCTGAGGAGGCTCACCGAGGCGGAGGCGCGGCTCGACAGCCGTGGGGAGGGGAGGGAGGAATAGCCGCAGCCGGGTATCGACTCGTTGCGCCACGGGAAGAGCCTCAGCAATGACTACGTCCCATCTGAGACCGAGAGCAGCGATCTGCCGCTCTTGCCGATTCGCGGTACGGCATCCTGCCGGGTCTGAACAGCGGGAACGACGGAGGGAACAGCGGGAACAACAGCGGGAATCGCTGGTCGGCCCACCATTGGAAAGCACCACCCGAGCCGCTAAGCCCAAGTGGCGCTTGATCTTGTAAGAGGGCAGCCAGTCGGGCTCGAACCGGCGACCCCCTGCTTGCAAATCGATCCTCGGCATAGCCGAATCACGGCAAGAACACGTCTAACTCACTGGTAGAGCGCACGATCTGCCGTTCTTGTCCGACATCGATGCCGGAAGCTGCCGGGGCAGAAAGGCCCAATATCGGGCCCACATGGACACCGGGGTCTGGCTCGTGAGCCGGAGCTGCCTGGGATGGGCGCTCCCACCGGAACGAGGGAGCCGTCACACAGTGCGCAGCCCCTCGTAGTGCTCCACCAGCGCGTCCCGCAGTACCTCCTCGAATGCCAATAGCTCAAAGTGCCGTTGGCCCGCCAATGACTCGGCGAAGCGACCCCGGTGAAAGCACCGCGCGAAGATGAGGGGATCGGCTTCGCGAGCGCGTAGCAGCATCGCGGCCCGGAAGTTCACCACCTCGTCGGAGGAGGCCAGGAGGTAGACCGGATCTCCGTCCAGTCCCGCCAGCTCTCCGCGGACCCGGGCCCACGTCCCTGGGTCCTCCAGGTCGCCGTCCACCGCGGAATGGGGGATGGCGTCGAGCGAGACGTCCGCCTCGAACTGACGCAGCAGCCGCGCGGCGTCGGTGTCCACGACCAGGATCCGCTCGATCTCCTCCGCCGCGGTCACCCGCAGGAGCTCCAGGATCGTCTGGGCGAATCGGCCGAACCCTCCGAGAACGACGACATCCCGGTAGGCGGTCTCCTGAAAGTGCGGATGCAGGAACCGCTCGTAGAGATGTAGCGCCCCAATGCGGTGGGTGTTGAAGACGAGCGGCTGAGACTCTCCTCCCACGGCCGCACGAGCCCGCTCCCGGACCATCCGGTTCACGGGGCGCAGGAGGCTCAGGTCCGCCACATGCACCGCCACCGGAAGCGAGGCACGGCGCTCCTTCGCGCCCCACCCCACGTCCAGGTTCACGAGGTCGTCGTCCGTGACCACGACCATGCGGTCGGCTCGCTCCATACCCAGAAGACCGAGAGTCGCGGGGCGCCGTGCGTCTGCCTGCAGCACCTGGACGCCGCCGAATCCCTCCACCTCGGCCGTGTTGACCAGACTGCCGAGATGATCCACCAGGAGGACCGGCTTCTCGGCCTCGACCGAGCGGATGGCCTTGAGGTAGGCGAGCCCGACCGGACCCGCGCCCACCAGGATCACGTGGTTCTCGAGCCGTCTCCTCCCCTGCCCCCTCGGGCGCAGAATCCGTACGAGGGCCTCGAGGACCGCGGTGGTGGTGATGGCGGGAGCCATGAAGTAGGCAACCCAGAGCGCAGCCCGACCCCAAGCCGGACCTCCGGTCGGGGCTCCCAGGTCCAGTCCGCCGAATACGAACAACCCCCCCGCATAGTAGATCCAGGCCAGGATCGACTGGTCTTGCAGGCCCTCGACACCGGTGGTGCCCACCCCACCTGCGATGGCAGCCAGCGTGAGCAGGAACACCAGGAGGACTCCCACCATCCGGACGGCGTTCCCAGCCGAGACCGTGCGTGTCCGATCAGGTCGATTCACCCTGACAGGTCTCCTCCGCCGTCACCCCTGGAGCCCAATAGCTTCAGGATGCGCTCCCGGTGTTCGGCCCGGACGCCGGCAACGAACGGACCCACGTGGCCCAGCGGATCGATGGGATGACCCGAGAAGTCCACGACCTCCCCACCGGCTCCCTGCACCAGGAGGACGCCAGCCGCGAGATCCCACGGCGCCGCCGGGGCGGCCTGCCATCCGTTGACGTAGGTGAAGTGCCCTCGCGCAGCACCCAGGAGCGCCCACGACGGTGAGCCACCGGGGGCTCGAACCATGCGGACCCCGTCCGACCGCCACGCCCTCATGAGTTCCGCCAGCGCCCCGCCCACGTCCCGGGCCGGGTGGACGTTCACCAACACCGGCGACCGGCCGGCGGCCGCCAGGGGAAGATCCACCCCCTGGTCTTCCTCGCCGAACAGGTTCAGCCGGATGAGCCGACTTCGGCCTCCGGCCGCTGCGTATCCCACCTCGCCCGTCAGGGGGCTGGCCACGAATCCAAACCGCGGCTCCCCATCCAGGAAGACGGTCAACACGCTGGCGAAGGTCTCGGTGTGACCCAGATACGCGTAGGTGCCGTCGATGGGATCCAGGACCACCGTCCACCCCCCCGGCCGCAACTGTCCACCGGATTCTTCCCCCACGAACGACGCTTCCGGCGCGAACTCTCCCAGCGCGTGGCGGACCGAGGATTCGATGTCGGATTCCAGCGCTGTGGTCGGGGAGCCGTCGGCCTTCACCGAAACCACCGACGCCGGTTGAGTCAGCAACCGCACGCGCCCCGCAACCGACAGCAGGGCATGCAGTCCGAACTGAATCCAGCCCTCGTCCCCGAGGTCCCCCCCGGGGGTCCGGCGTCCTGCCCGCACCTGCTCCAGCGCGATCCGCTCCAGCGGCAGCAGCGCCATCGCCCTCACCCGGTTCTCGACACGAGGGGGCCCGCCATCTCCACGTCCACGCGCCCCTCCTCCAGGGCCCTGGTGAGTCCACGCTGCACGGCCTCCGCCTGTCCAGGGGGGATTCGGTTCAGCGTGGACGAGTCCAGCGTCCACCATCCCACATCCTCGAAGTCCCCCTCGGGCTCGAAGAGGTCGGGAACGCTCTCTTCCTGGCCGTCCAGAAGGAACTCCTGCACCTCGATCCAGGCGTGGTCCGTCTGTCTGGGATCGTAGGCATAGCCCTGGTGCAGGGGTACGATGGTTCCCACCGGCCGCCACCCCGTCTCCCTTGCCATGACGCGAAGGAGGCCACGCTCCGGGTTCTCGTCGGGAAGCAGGAATCCCCTCGGCAGCTCCAAGTGCGCCTCTCCCTCCCTCGAACCCAGCAGTAGCTCCAGGGCACCGGTTACGGCACTGGTCCGGAACACGACGCCCAGAACCGAGGCGTTCGCTCCCCAGAGTCCCAGGAGTCCGCGACCCGCCAGGCCCGTACGCCCTCTCGGGTTGAGGGGCCGGCCCCGCTCGTCCCGGTGCCGAGCCGGGCGTTCGTTCAACGAGTCGAGCCCCAGCTCCTCGGGATCGGCCCACCCCTCCGGGTCTCGATCGCGGCCCGCCTCCAGCACCAGCGGGTCCACGTGGTAGGGCGGATCGTATCCCTCGCAATCGAGGACCCAGAGCGACTCGTCGATAGAGATGCGCTGTCGCGGCGGATAGCTGGCAGGCCGCTCGGCGCGGATCTTCAGGTGGAAGTCGTCGGCCACCAGGTTCAGGGCGATGGATTCGCTCGACGACAGGGCATAGGCCAGCTGGGTCTCGTCACATTCACCCCGGTCCCGACGCTGGTCGAAGCTGAGGGTGTGGAGCGCATAGCGCAGGAGAGCGACCCGGTAGACGAGCCACTCGTCCCGGTCCTTCAGGGAGAAGCACTTCTGTCGGATCAAGCGGACCGCGGAGAGGATCTTCCGGAACCGCAGGTCCCACTTGGCGAACTTGAGCGAGTCCGGCAGCTCATCGGTGGGCGCAGGGATCCGCTGGGCCTGCAGGTACTCCTCGAACGCCCTCAGCCGCGGGAGGTCCTCGAGGTCGAAGGCCTTGCTCATGACGAACTTCACGTCGTTCTCGAGCTTGGCGAAGTCCAGCTCCACGGGATGAACCGCGCTGTGGGTCCAATCGATGAACCAGACGTTGTCCCCGTCGTCGCAGATGACGTTGGCCAGGTTCAGGTCCCCGTGCTGGAGGCACACTTCGGCCTGCACCGAGTCGGGATTTCGGGCGATGAGGCGCACGACGTTTTCAAGCTGATCCAGGTCGACGGTCTCCCCCGTGAAGCCGGCCTCGGACAGGTAGCTGAGGATGATCCCGCCATTCTCCCGCAGCCACGTCAGCTGCTGCTCCGATTGGAGCCCGAAGGCTCGGAACGGCGCCACCGCGCTCGGCTCGAGCGTGTTCTGGTAGAGCCGACCGATGAGCAGGTCCAGGGACTTCTCGAACCGGCTCAGAAAGTGGCGGACCGCTGCCTCGTGATCCGCCTCTTCGAAGTGGTCCTGGAGCGTCACCGGCCGACCCTCCATGGCGGCGAGCTCCATGCCCACCCCCAGCAGCTCCCCTTCGACCACCGGGTAGCCGAACGTGGGCACGTGTTTGCCCAGGAGGTCCTTCACCTGGTGGTAGCCGTCCAGCTCACGGCGCATCTGGGCGAAGCCGTCGATCTTGATGACCATGGGCTCGGTGCGTGCATCTCCCTTCCATCCGTCCGCCAGGAAGAGGAGACTGCCGCTGAACCCCCCGGCGAGCGTCCGTAGATGGGTCCGTGTCCAGTGCATGCAGATGAGCTGGACGATTCGCTGGGCGTCCCCGGACATCTGCTTCCGGGCCTCCTCGGGCTCGATGCTGCACGGTCGGCCGTCGCTCGGGTCCAGACGTCCGGGATCGATCCCGGCCCAACGCGCCGCGGACTCCAGGTCGAGCACCACCTCGACCCCGGAGCGAGGCAGGTTGTGGCGCAGGGTGGCGAAGTGCGCCTCGGACGTCGCGCTGCCCACCAGGTGCGGGCAAACCGCCACCCGCTCGAACCCGAGGACCGTGCGCAGGAACATGGCGATGGTCTGCACACGCTTCTCCGTGTGGCAGCCCACCACTAGGAAGCCGACCTCCGCCGCTCCGGATTGCACATCCTCCACATCCACGGCAGCCGTCTCCGCGATGGCCTCGATCAGCTGCCTCCAGGAGATTCGCCCGGGAGGACACGGCACGACGGCGGCCCCGGACAGCACCTCTCCGAGCGGCTCCACCCACTCGGCCAGCATGCCGCCGCCGGAGGTGGCAGACCCTCCGTCCGCGCCTTCCTCGCGCAGGAGAATCACACCCGTGTCGGGGGCCTCCGCAGCGGCACGCAGGAGTCCAGGCAGCGGGCCCTCCCCGTAGCTCCGGCCCCGTCCCATCAACCGGGCGATCTCCCCGGCCCCCAGATTCGACTGGATGCCATGGAACTGGCGCTCCGGACTGAGAGCGCCTCGAACCAGACTGTCTGCGACGACGATGTTCATGTGGATTTCCTAGAGGATGCAGCCCGCGGCGACCAGGTCTTCGAGCTTCTCCGACTTGGCGGAAGCGATCTCCCTCAGCACTTTCCGAAACTCCGGGTAGGCGCTCCGAAGGCGCTCGAAGTCCGCACTCGGCAGAAAGAAGATATCCGAGTGCGTCTCGGCGTGGACCGAACCGGTGCGGCGCTCGCCCAACAGGAGCGACAGGTCGCCGAAATAGTCCCCCGCCTTGAGGTGACCCAAGTGCCGCTCGCCTCCCTCGGTGGTGATGGCGAGTTCGCCGCTGCTCACGAAGTACACACCGGTGGCCAACTCGCCCTCCCGGACCACGAAGGTCCCCGGCACCAGGACCAGGGGCTGCAGGGACATGAGCAGGGCGTTTCGCAGCGCAGGCTCGGCCTGTCGGAAGAGGGGCACCTTCTCGATGAGCTCCCGAGTGAGGTGAAAGACGACTTCCAGGCGGATGGGATCCGGAAGGTCGCGCAGGAACTGCTGGGTGCTCGACCCTCGGTATCGCTCCCAGATGTACTCGTAGTAGTCCCGGATCTGCCGCTGGAGGGACTCGGGGACGGCCCGCGTGCGCAGGTACTGGCTCACCCCGTCCGCCCGATCCCAGAACGCCGCCTTGGCCGCATCGATGGAGCTCACCAGTGACGCAATGCTCCCGATGATGAGGGCGTACATGGAAGCCCCCAGGACCATCACCAGGATGGTGAACGCGTACTCCGCATTGCGCGCGGGGACGATGTCACCGAACCCCACCGTGGTGGTGGTGACGAAGCCCCAGTAGAGGGAGCGCAGGTACTGACTCCCCCGATCCAACCCGTCGATCCCCGCCACGACCGCCCACGAGTTCTCGGGAAAGCCCTCCAGGACCGCCACCAGGAACCACCCACACCCGATCCAGTGGATGAGCAGGAAGATCCCGATGACCAGCTTGGTGATCCGAAGATAGCCGGTGTTCGTGTTGTGCAGGCGCTCCCAGCGGCGGAAGGACCGCAGGAGACGCTGGAGCCGCAGGAGCCGCGTGGCACGGAGGAGGAGCGCCAGAGGGACGCCTCCCACCGCCGCGCTGGAGGCCAGGAAGAGTGCGTCCAGGGGGATGACCCCCAGGAGGTCTGCCGTGAATCCGGATCGACGGTAGCGACGGGCCACGGCCGCCGGATCGGTGACCTCCGCACCGCCCGCACGGTAGGAAGCCCGGAAGCTCACCGCGATGTCCACCAGGAAGACCACGTCCAGCAGGTAGACCAGCAGGCTGCCACCCCACTGGACCTCCCTGATGAAGGCAATCTGGAGAGGGATCAGGATCCCCGTGAGGACCACCGCCGCAACGATGACGAGGTCCCACACGACCCGGAACGTGGAACGCTCCCGGAGCAGCCGCGCACCCTGGCTCGAGGTCCGGGCACCCGCTCCGGTCAAAAGCCCTCCAGCGCCTCGGCTTCGGACGGGAAGACCGCGAAGATGGTGCTGAAGCCCGAGATCTCGAAGACCTCCGCAACGGTCTCATTCAGGCTGCACAGACGCAGGTTGCCCCCGCTTCCGCGGAGCTTCTTCGCGGTGGCCAGAAGGACCCTGAGTCCCGCGCTGGAGATGTAGTCCAGCGCCCCGAAGTCCACCAGGACCTTCGTGGTTCCCCCAGCGACCAGGCCGTCCAGGGTATCCTGCGCCTCCGGTGCGGTGTTGGTGTCCAGGTTCCCCTCGAATCGGATCACCGCCACCCCATCACGCTCATCATGCGAAATCTTCACGTCGTTTCCTCACTGGGTTCGTTCTCCGCCGCTTCGTGCGACAGGTACTTCACGAGCACGACCACATT
>JBDHLC010000110.1:0-3041 GCA_039586075.1 Gemmatimonadota bacterium
GCCCGGTACAGAAGCAGGAACAGACGCGCCGTGTCCTCCACGTCCTTCTCGGCCGTGTGTGCGCCCTCGGCGGACCACCCGAGCCACGCCCGGATGGAGTCCAGGGAGAAGCGCCGGAGACCGGTCGGGGCCAGGTGTTCGACGGCCAGCGTGATGGTATCCACGCCCAGGTGGGGGACACGTCCTCGGATCCCGTGGCGCTGGTTCACCGCTCGGATCATCCCGAGGTCGAAGTGGACCGCGTGACCCACGGGCATGGACTCCCGGAGAAGCGCCCCCACCTTCGGGGCCACGTCCTCCCAGCTCGGGGCGTCCGCCCACGCGTCCGGATCCGCTGCGTAGCCGTTGATCTCCAGCGCCTTCGGGTGGGCCAGTCGAAGGTCCTCCTCCGTCGGCTTCACCTTCGAGCTCCACAGGTCGACCACCCGGCCGTCCTCCACGATCGCGATCGCGATCTCGAGGATCGTGGACCGCATCGGGTCCAGCCCCGTGGTCTCGGTGTCGATGACTGCGTACTTCATCCGTGCCTCTCAATCGGCCACCCGAGTGACCGGTACAACGAGCGCCGCGCGCTCCACTTCCGCATGGCCCAGCCGCCAGCGTCCACCAGGTCCACCACCAGCGGCGGACGCTTCCCTTCCTGAGCTCGGCAAGCGCGGCCCACCCGCTGGCGTGTCGCGGCCTTGTGTGAGCTCGGAGCGGCCAGTACCACCGTGTCCAGCTCGGGGAGATCCAGTCCTTCGTCGGCCAGCTGTGTAGCCACGATCACGGAGATCTCCCCGCAGCGCATGGACGCGAGGACTTCCGCCCTCCGCTTCGAGGACACGGAGCCCACCAGCGCCGCCCCCCCGAGCGCGTCCGCGGTCCCCTCGGCGTGGTCCACCAGCGAAGTCAGGACGAGGACGCGCCGGCCTTCGGCCACCAGCTCCCGCACGGTCCGAAGGAGGAGCGACTGTCGCCGGTGGTCCTCGAGGAGCCCCCGCATTGTGTGAGCGGGATGCTCCTCCTCGAAGGGTTCCACGTTCGTGTCGAGGCGGCGGATCGTGGGCCGCATGGTCCGCCCCGCGTTGTCGAGCGTGGACTGGTCGATCCGGTAGACCGTCGGCCCCAGTGCCAGGTGCATCCACGCGTGGAGGCCGTCCTTCCGCTCCGGCGTGGCCGTGAGTCCCATTCTGGACGTGCACGGCAAGCCGGAGACCACCCGGATCCAGGTCACGGCCGGGACGTGGTGGCATTCGTCGCACACCAGAAGACCGAAGCCAGCCCCGAAGTCCTCCAGCTCTTCCCAGCTCCAGCGGGCCAGCGTCGACAGGGAAGCGACCACCACGTCCTCGGACCCGTCCGGCTTCTTCCCGCCCCCGAGCTGGCCCACGACCGTCCCCGGTAGCCAGGTCTCCAGCCGTTCCCGCCACTGCCGGACCAGGTCCAGTGTATGGACGACCACCAGCGTCCGTCCTTCTACCCGTCGGGCCAGGAAGGTCCCTATCCCTGTCTTCCCCGCTCCACACGGAGCTTCGACCACGCCGTGGCCCCGCTCGAGGACTTGGGACACGGCCGCGGACTGATACCAGAACGGGGCGATCCCCTCGGCCAG
This sequence comes from Gemmatimonadota bacterium, assembly GCA_039586075.1. Lineage (GTDB taxonomy): Bacteria > Gemmatimonadota > Gemmatimonadetes > Longimicrobiales > Gaopeijiaceae > Gaopeijia. Next base: position 1,595 of record JBDHLC010000110.1, read on the forward strand.
GTCCCGGGGGTAGTCCCGGAGGGACATCGGATCCGGCTTCCACTCCACCGCTCCCCGCGGCATCCAGTCCAGGCCGGTCTTCCCTGCCGGTCCGTCCGGGTAGCTCCACCGGTCCGGCTCCGGGCCGCGCTGGTGGAATCTCCAGGCCATCCACTTCGGGTTGTCCGTCCGGTGTCGAGCTCGGAGAGCGGTCCACCGCTCCCCGTCCGACGGTCCGAGGACGCACCCCGGACGGAGCTCCACGTCCTCCTCCGACGGCGCCGGTTTCCCGTAGTACGAAGTAGTACGGGAAACCGGTGGACGCCCTGGAGCGTCCTCGTCCTTCTCGTCCTCCCAGCCGACCACGCGCCACCCGAGCCGGCGACAGTTCGCCAGCTGGGCCAGGCGGCGCTCCCGCCACGCCCTCCACTCGGCCCCCACCAGCTCCCCGGGGGCGGGGTCCATTCGGGAGACCTTGCCCTTCTCGGCCACGATCTGGACCCGAGCGGGGACGAGCTGGGCCAGGTTCAGTTCGGACTCCGTGGCGGGGCGGTCCCGTCCGAGGGAGTCCCGGAGCGTCCACGCGTCCCCCTCAAGCTCCCACACGGGAGTCCGAGTCGTCCCCCAGCTCGGGACGCCCACGTAGGCCAGCGCCACGCGTCTGGAGCTCATTGGTCCAGCTCCCGCAACACAGACGCCACCGCGAAGAAGGACACGGGGAAGGGAGCTTCGGCCTGTATGGCCTCGAGGATCGTGCGGCTGTCCAGCTCGGGGAAGCTACGGCGGAACCACCTGACCTCCTTCGAGATCCACCGCCGTCGTCGCTCGGATCCACTCGCGAAGCCCAGCGCCGACCGGGCGCGCTGGACAGACCGGGAGGAGACTTCGGATCCCACCTCCTTCGAGATCCGGACCGCCAGCTCCCCGTCGGTGGCGTAGCGATCCGCCCGGATCGCGGACGCGATCCGACTCCGGACACGTTCCGAGCCCCTGGACATCCCGAGCCGGCTCCACCGGTCGTGGAGGCTACGCGGGGTCACGCCCAGGTCGATGGCTGCTTCAGTCAGGACGGCCGCGCGGCCAGCCAGCGTGTCCTCCGCATCGTACCGGTCCCGCCAGCGACGCGTCGACAGGAGCTCCTCGTCCGTCAGCCGACTCACTTCGCCCCCTTCAGCGCTTCTCGCCCCGCTTCGGTGCACCGGTACACCATCACCACGGCCTCCCGGGTACAGACCGCGCTTTTCACCGTCCGCCGCTCCGGGGTAGCGGTGACAAGCTGCCCCAGTTGGAGAGTCCGGGCCGCATTGCGGACGCGCCGTACAGGCAGCTGGAGGACCCGGGCGAGCTCGGAATTGCACTCGGACCCGTGGCGGTTCAGGTGACGGAGGACCCGGTCCGGGATGCTCCCACGCTTGACGGTGGCGATCGTCGGGACCGTCTTCTTCTCCACGATCTCGGCCGGGGGCTC
>JBDHLC010000064.1:0-16632 GCA_039586075.1 Gemmatimonadota bacterium
CGGTCCTGCGCCACCACCCGGCCGGGCTGGCCACCGGACGCGTTTCCCCCACCGGTGTGGACCGCCCAGGCATCGTTCCAACCCCAATCCTGAAGTGACATGGTTCGGTAGCTCCGCGCCTCGGCCTGATTCGGGAGAGCGTCGCGGACCACAGTGGGGCTCCGAGCCCACCGTCGTCCACTCTTCAGGTAGCCAGCGGGGACCCCTCCCGCCAGCGCCGCGAGCCCAGGCGGGTACTACCCCTCCGAATCCAGCCGCTCGGCCACGATGCCGCACAGCTCCATAGCCTCTGCCCGCATCAATGCGACGATGGCCCGGACCGAGATTGAGCCATACAGGACCTCACCGGCGGCAACCTCGAGCTCCGGGAACGCATGGAGGGCGGCGACCAACGCATCCAGGTCTTCGACTTCGGCGGGTTCGGCGGCCTCCGAGGTGATCCCCTCGCCGAACCTTCCTGGCCCCTGGAGCACGCGCAGTCGTTCACGGGGTCCCAGGACCTGCCCGACCTGCGCGTCGTACTGGCGCCATAACCGGTCTCGAAGGTCCGCAATCGGTACGCTGTTCACCTCGATGGCCGTGTAGTACGCGGCGATGGACCTCCGCAGCGCCGGGTCCCGGATCAGGCGCAGATTCCCAGTGGATCTCAGATCGTCGATGGTATTGCGCGTGATCACGGGGACGTACTGCCATCCAGCGGTTTCCACGGCCGCAACCAGTTCGTCCAAGCCCACCGCCGGGGGCTCCCCCGCGTACAGCGCCAGCACTGTCGCCGCCGCGGCTTCCTGCTTGCGCAACCACACGTCCGTAGAGTCGAACTGGGCAAGATCGGCGTCGAGATCGATCCGGAGGGACTCGAGGTACTCCACTTCCAGATTCGCGTCGGAGCGCGCCGCCTGGATCTGGTCCACCCAGAGCGCCACCAGGACGCCGAGGACGATGACGAAGAACTCGCCGAGCAGGAAACGCCAGTTTAGACGGGTCGGCATAGGGATGGGAGCCAGGGAGGTGTGAACCGCTCAGGAACGGATGGGTGCCCAGGGGCCTGGGAGCCTACAGCTTAAACCGCCGATGGCATCCCGGCGATGCCGGGAGGCGCTCGCTTCTCTCAGGGGCCATCCTCGCTTCCCACCACCCGGATCGCGCCAATCTGGAGGAGTGGCCCCAGCATGTTGGCCGCCCCGCCGTGCTCCACCAGCTTGCCGGCCACCACTCGATCGACGTTCACGCCGGTGAAGGTCACCTCCTTCCCGGTGGGAGCGATTCCGATCCACTCCCCCGAGTGGGTCCCAGAGGCGGTGATGCAGCTGACGACCCACTCCCCCTCCGCGATCTGACGGTCGATGGTCAGGTGGAGGTCAGGGTAGGTCCGCCGCACTCCCATGGCGTGCTCCCGAGCCCCCTCGGGCCCGACTTCGTATCGGTGACCGTCCATGACCTCGGTGTAGCTCTCGCTCACCAACTCCGGGATCACGTCCAACCTCAGTTCGTTGATGACCTCTTCATAGAATCGCCGGACCACGGCCTTGTTCGCTGCCAGTGACATCCTTCCGACCTCCTTCCTGATCAAGGCCCGTCACCCCGGGCCTGGTCCCCCCCGCGGCGTCACCTCACCGGGTGCCCTCGCCCGCCTTCAGCAGTCCCCGGGCCCGCCCCACCCCTCGGGGGTCGGAGCCGCCGGTGAAGGCGGCGGGGAGGCCGTCCTCACCCCATCCCACGGTCAGGCCGTGTGCGTTCCCCAAAGCTCCGGCACGCCCGATCCGGTGACCGCGGGCCTCCAACGCCGCCACGACGTCGGCCCCGAAGGCCTCCTCCAGGACCAGGGTGTTCGGCTCCACGAAGGAGATGCGGGGCGCGGCGATGGCCGCCTGGATGTCCATCCTGAAGTCCAGATGATTCATGACGATCTGGGGCACCGTCTGGCCGATGGTGTGCCCGCCCGGCGTCCCCACCGCCACCACCGGGCGGCCGGCCTCGTCCACGACGAAGAGGGGCACGTCCCCGCTCAGCTTGCGGCGCCCGGGGAAGGCATCCATAGGGTTCCCCTCCGGTTCGAAGGTGGAGTACGCCAGGGAGTTGTTGAGCCAGATCCCGGTGCCCTCCGGCATGATGCGGGCGCCGAAGAGATTCCCCAGCGTCTGCGTGGCCGAGACCACGTTGCCCCACCGGTCGGCCACCACGTAGTGGGTGGTGTTCATCCCCGTGTGGGCCACCGGCACGGGCGGCTCGAACACGGAGGCCGCCGCCGGGTCGATGTGGTCGGCCTGCTCCGCCCAGTAGGCCTCGGACAGGAGCATGTCCAGGGGAGGCGGCGCGATGTCGGGATCGCCGGCGTAGGCCAGGCGCGTCCAGAACGCGTGCTTGGTGACCTCCGCGAAGGTGTGGAGGTAGTCCGCCGTGTTGTGCCCCAGGGCCTGGAGGTCGTACCGGCTCATCATCCCCAGCCGGACCAGGGCGGGGAAGGAGTTGGCCGGCGGTGACGCGGTCACCACCCGGTGTCCCCGGTAGTCGATCTCGATGGGCTCCCACCACTCGGCTTCGTTCTCCTGCAGATCCCGGAGCCGCAGGAAGCCGTCGGCCTCTCGCATGGCCTGGTCGATGGCCTGCCCGATGGGACCCTCGCTGAAGGCCACCGGGCCTTCGGTGGCGAGCAGCTCGAACGAGCTGGCCAGGTCCGCCTGAACCAGGATCTTCCCGGCGGAGAGAGGCTCGCCCTCGGACCCGTAGAAGGCCCTGGCGTGCTCCGGGAACTCGTCCCACGACCGGTCGATGAAGACCGCCGTGAGCTCGTCCACCTCGAACCCGTCCCGGGCCAGTCCGATGGCCGGTGCGAACAGCTCGCTCCACTCCAGGGAGCCATAGCTCCCGTGCATGGCCGCCCAGGCGTTCACGTTCCCCGGCGTGGAGACCGCCTTGGCCCCGCGGCGGTTCTCCATGTATCCCGGCGTGGGGGGGCGGTAGGCGTCCCCGATCACCCCCGCGGGGATCCGTCCCGAGGGGTTCAGGAACCGGGTCCGGCCCTCCTCGGCGGAGTAGACCAGGATGGTGCCGTAGCCGCCCATCCCGCTCATCATGGGCTCCACGACGTTCAACGCCGCGGCGACGGCCACGGCGGCGTCGAAGGCGTTTCCACCCGACTCGAGGATCCGTACTCCTACGTCGGTGGCCAGGGGGTGGGCGGTGGCCACCATCCCCGCAGTCCCGGTGGCAGGCGCCACCGCTGTGGACGTCTGGCCGGCGGCGGCCAGGGCCACCGCGTCCGTGCCGGTCGCCGGGCCAGGGGGCTCCGCGCCGCACGCGGCCAGGAACAGGAAAGGGACGAGGGTGGCCAGTCGGTTCTGTCGCGTCGTCATGGGCCCAACGTAGGACGGTGCCCCAGGCGGGGACAGCAGCTGCGCGGGGGAGGCGGATCCGCAGGAGGAGCGCGGTTCCCGTCGAGGGGCGCGGGTCCAGGATCCGTGGCGACGTGAAGCCGAGGAACAGACCTCCGGGAGCGAGGATCCCGTGTGGCCGGGCCCATCAGGTGGGTGGATCGAGCTCGTGCCGAAAGGCCGACCCGACGAAGCGTACGAAGATGAACCCGGCCTGGCAGATGTTCGCGATGAGCGCTGTCACGTAAAGCGCTGGGGCACTCTGCGTGTACAGCCCCAGCACCACCGTGAGCAGGCTGACCTGTTCAATAGCCTCGAGCATCGCGACGACCGTCACAGCGAGCCGATCAGGCGGGAAGGCGCCACGGACGGGCCTATATGCGGTGACGAACGAAACGATGATGCCGTTGTCGAACACCAGGAAGAGCAGGGCCGCGAGCCGCCAGGTGACATTCGGGTCGAAGCCATAGCCATCGAGCCCGACCGGGATCAACGCCGCGGTGACACCAGCAACGCTTCCGCCAATCACGAGTCGCAGCCGCAGCAGATCATGGGCGGCTTCCGCGGGCTGATCCGAACTTCGTCGGATCACGCTGACGAGGGCCGCGAAGCCCGCGAAGGCCGCGGCGATTTCGGCCATCGCGAGCAGGGTCTCTGTGTATTCCAGCATGTCACTGAGGTAGGTGGTTTCGGAGTGCCAGGTCGGCTTCGTTGGATTCAGCGCCCCGTCCCACGGGGGACGACAGTCATGAATACGGCTTAGACGCACTACCCACCACAGGGGAGGAGGACCTTCCCGCGGTCACCACATCGACCAGGAGGGCGACGACGATTCCTGCGGCGTTCGCAAGCAGATCCCCCGGGTCGAAGACGTTCGCCATCAACCCGAACCCGTCGGTGAGCTCGAAAGCCTCGACGGCCAGCAGAGTCATGAGGGCGGCTGTACGCCGCGGGAAACGATGCCGCTCCGTTGCGTTGAGGGCGGCGAAGTAGAGGGCGAAGGAGACCGAGAAGTTTCCCGCGTAGGAGTAGACTACGCCTTCGAGGGGCCCGTGATAGGCGGGCTTGAGGACGAGCACCACGGCCCCGAGGACTGCGAAGAACACGTTGCGGATCCTCAGCTTTCCCCCCAAGGGCGACCTCCTTCGCAATCCACCGTTCCCGGGACCGGTGCCCGGCCGCAGATCCCCGCGGCCGCTTGCCGCCGGCCACGATACGCGGTCGGTGCGGTGGGGCACCAGGGTCGACAGGCGCCTATGGTTGCGGCCGAACGGATCCAGGGGCAACGTCGCCCCTCACTCGGGTTGTCCTGTCGATGCAGGGAGGGAGTCCCATGACCGTTCCGCGTCTCGCGTTTTCCCGTACCGCCACGGCGGCGTGCCTCGGCGGCGTTCTCCTGGCGTCGGCCTGTACCGGCCCGGACCCGAGCCCGGCGTCGGAGGAGGCCTCCGGATCCAGCGAGGTCCATCACCCGGACCCGGCCCCCGATATCCTCTCCACCAACGCCTTCTATTACTACCGGGACGTGGAGGCAGCGTGGGCCTTCTACCGTGACCTTCTGGGGTTCGAGACCGTGGCCGATTACGGATTCGCCAAGATCCTGCGGGTGGGGCCGGCCTCGTACCTGACCCTGGTGGACGAGGCCCGAGGGATGCACTCCGCAGACGAGCCTCGCAGCGTGACGCTGGCCATCGTGACCCAGGAGGTCGAGGGATGGTGGGCGTATCTCCGCGAGCGGGAGGTGCCCATGCGTGCGCCCCTGGGGGAGGTGGAGCCGGGGCGGCCCCACGACGGCTTCGTGGCCATCGATCCCGAGGGCTACTTCCTGGAGTTCGAGCGCTTCAATCCCCATGACGAGAATGTCGAGCTCCTCCCGCTTCTAGCCGACGTCGAGCCCCTGGGGCCCGTTGCCGGCACGCGCCCGGGGGATCTGCGAGTCCAGGGCACGGTGCTCTGGCTCTACTACCGCGACCTCCCCGCCATGGAGCGGTTCTGGGAGGGGCTCCTGGGCGTGGACCTCCTGGTGGACCAGGGGTGGGCGAAGGTCTATCAGGCGTCGCGCACCGGCTTCATCGGGCTCGTGGATGGTGACCGGGGACTCCACCAGGCCAGTGACGAGAAGTCCGTGACGGTCTCGTTCTTCACCTCCGACGTGGTCGCGTGGCACGACCGGACCGAGCGTCAGGGGCTCGAGGCGCGCAGCCCGGAGATCGGGGAGGAGAGCGGCCGCGTATCGACTTGGGTGGCCTACGACCCCGAGGGCTATTTCCTGGAATGGGACACCTTCCTCCCCGGGGACGACAACCAGCGTCTGATCCAACTCCTGGATGCGGAGGCCGGACGATGACGTCGACCGGCGGGTGCGGTACGCGACACCCGTGCCGGCTCCCGGCTCGCGCGGCGGTCCCACTGCTCCCGGTCTTCACCGCCGCGGCCCTGCCAGGGGTTGGTCCCCCACGACCCGCCAACACTCCCTGATCCATCGGTGTCTCCTGGCAATCCGGCGGCGGCGCGAGGCCGCTCCGGCTCGCCCCGGGGCACTCCGCCCTGGCGCCGACCGCCTTTCGAAGAGTGGGCGAGATGCCTGGAAGAACCTCCTGGCCATGGGTGCTCGTCGGAGCCCTGGTGGTACTGGCCTTCATCGCGGGCCGCCGCTCGTCGGCGCCGGAACGTCTTCCCGACGCAACCGAGCGGTCGGTGTTCCGCGGGGCGGTGTTCACGAGCCCGTACCTGGAGGCGCCGGGAATGGAGAACGCCGACGCGAGCCTCGCCCGGGCCCGCTTGGAGATCTCCTCGTTCCTCGACGCTCGCCGGAGAGAAGACCCGACCCTGCGGGTCTCGGCGTACGCGCGCGACCTGGACAACGGTCCCTGGATCGGGATCGACGAGCGAGCCCGCTACCTCCCCGCGAGCCTCACCAAGGTGGTGGTGCTCATCCACACCCTCCAGCGCGACGAGGAAGAGCCGGGGTTCCTGGATTCGGAGATCCTGTTTCCCGGTGCGGAGCGGATGATCGGCGACGACACCATGCTGGACGCCCCCGACTCACTCCGACTGAAGGCCGGTGCCCGGTACACGGTGCGCGACCTCGTTCGGAGGATGATCGCCTACTCGGACAACTACGCGTACCAACTTCTCCTGGAGAGCAGCGGGGGCCAGGGGATCCCGAAGATGCTCTACGACCTGAACGCCGAGCAGTCTGTGGAGAACGGCCGCTTCTACTTCGACGCCCGGACGGTGGCCACTCTCCTTCGCTCCCTCTACAACAGCTCCTACCTGAGCCGTCGCCACTCGGAGCTGGCCCTCGGCCTCCTCACCGAGAGCCGATTCCACGACGGGTTGCGTCGCTCACTCCCGGCGGAAGCCGTAGTGGCGTCCAAGTTCGGCTTCCACACCGCGGAGACGCAGGGGCGACTCCATCACGAGTTCCACGAATGCGGGATCGTGTACCGGCCCCACTCTCCCTACGTGGTGTGCGTGATGACGGCCACGGACCAGAGCACGCCCGAAGCGCTCCGGAAGGTGGTGGGAGAGGTGTCGCGGATCCTCTGGGTGCGGTAGCGCTCCCGCCACCCCTCACGTGAGGAAGCGGCGGGCGACGAGGGACCATAGCAAGAGGCTCAGGAGCGAGTACCAGGCCAGGAACCTCTGAAAGCTCGGACGAGCGACGAAGATGCCCACCACCCAGAGGATGAAGTAGTGGCCCACCAGCGGAAGGTAGGCGGGCGGGTCGAACAACCCCCCGCGGAGCGCGGTGATCCAGATGTCGGCGGCGGCGAAGGACGCGAACGCCCCCAGGAACCACTGCCGGTTTCCAGCGAAGACGGCGGCCCAGCCCTCGCTCGCGTCCTTTCGTGGGGGGTACAGGAAAGCCACGGGCAGGTAGAGCGTAACCACCCAGACCACAAGCGACAGGAAGAGGGTGAAGCTCCATACTGCGTGGTCGCGCCACGAGAAGAGCACCCACCAGTTCAGCGCCAGATTGAGCGTGACGACGGCGGTCCACACCATGTGGATCCCGTCCACGGGCGCTTGCTTCCGCTCGTGTATCACCTGCGCGAAGCCCCGCAACACGTGGGTGACGCCGAGACCCACGACCATGGAGATCAAGACGGAGATGAACTCGAACTCGCTCAAGGCGACTCTCCCTCGGTCGAAGCGTTTGTGTCCGCCGAAGCGCACGAAGTGAGCGTGGGGGGGCATCGATGTCCAGTGGCGCGCTCCCCGGGGCCCGTGTTCACTCGGATCGCAGGACCTCGCTGGGATTCACCCGCGTCGCCCGGCGGGCCGTGGCTAGAACGGCCACCAGGGCGGTGACGAGCACCACCGCGGACGCCGTTCCCAGGACCGGCGCGCTGAGGACTTCCGGGGCGAGCTGCCGCACGTAGTAGTCTAAGACCACACGCGACAACCAGGTCTCCAAAGCGACGAGCGCACCCAGACCGGCGACGAGACCGGCCAGGGTCGTGACCACGCTCTCCTTGCCGACGGTCCAGAGCACCCGGGCCCTTCCGGCGCCCAACGCCACGCGCACGCCGATCTCGCGGTGGCGACGGCCCACGGCCTCGCTCACGATTCCGACGATACCCCCCAGCGCCAGGAGGAGGGCCACGAGCATTCCCAGCGACACCAGCCGGCCCGTGGTCGCCATGGAGCTGCCCACGTAGCCCCGGGTCTGCACGTCATGAAGCGTCGCGGCGCTCACGAGGGGGAGCCCCGGCGCTTCCTGAGCCACGATGGAGCGAGCCGTCCGGATCACAGGTGCTGGGTCGTCGACGATGCGCGCGCCGATTCGCACGCCCGCGCAGCAATCGAAGGACCGCCAGCCGGTCGGAGTGCCTTGAAGCTGGCCGTAGGGAAGGAAGACCAGGGGCGTGGGAGGCGTCGAGCGAATGGCCACGCTTCGACCGAGCTCGTCCAGCTGCCGGAGGTCTTCCACCACCCCGAAGACCGTCATCCAGGCGCCGTCCTGGCCGAGCTTGATCTGTCGCCCGGGGGCGTCGGCTCCCGGCCACCAGGTCCGAGCCGCACGCGCCGTCACGATGGCCACCGGCGAGGCGCTCGCGCCCCGGTCCATGGTCTCGCGGCGCACGAAGGTGCCGTCCGCCGTGAAGTAGACCCGGTCCAGCAAGTCCTGGACCTGGATCGTGTCCCCGGGCAGCACGATCAGCGCCGCCGGGTACTGGAACTCGCTGGGGCCCCGCCCCGCGCCTCCCGCGGTGGCGCGGTGGCTTCCGTCGGAGTTGTAGATGCGGAGCTCCCGGCTCCCCGGGTTCGCCACCGCCACGCCACCGTCCGAGAGCCGCTTCGCATCGGAGACGCGAAACAGCTGGAACTCCGGCGGGCCCTCCACCACCCCGATCCTGAGTACGGGTTCAGCCCTCGCGAGAAGGATCGGCTCGGGATCCAACGGTCCGTTGTCGACGATCCGGATCCCCGCGCTGTCGGACACCACCAATCCCACCGCCCGCTCTGCTTCCGGGGCGCCACACGCCCAGAAGAGAGTGCCCAGAAGGAGGACCCCGGGGACTCGGACGATGGCGTGGACTCTGTTGGTCATGCTCGCCTCCTTCCGGTCGGGTCCCGAGCTACCTTCCCGCCGCGCGAGCTTGCAGCACGCGATCGAGGATCGCCTCACTGTGTGGCGCGAACGCGTTGTACTGGCCCGCGAGCACAGTGACCACCAGGCGCTCGGCAGGCACCACGAACAGTCGCTGGTTCCCGTTCCCCACCCCCGCGATCACCCGCAGCCCCGTGGGCCAGTCTCCGACCCACCACTGGTAGCCGTAGCCCCAGAGCCCCCCGCTGCTCCAGTCGCCGATCTCGGGCACGTGCCGCTCACCGGACCGGGCGACCCACTCCGCCGGGACGATCTGATTCCCCTGCCACCGGCCTTCGTGCAGGTAGACCGATCCAATCTTCGCCAGGTCCCGCGCTGTGAGCCGGAGGCCCGACATGGCTGCGGGATTGTCGGGGTTCCAACCACCCGGGCCGAGCCACTCGAAGTCCGTAATCCCCAGGGGCCCGAAGAGGCGCTCCCGGGCGAAGTCGACCAGGGTTCGACCTGTGAGCTCCGAGATGATCGACGCCAGCAGCTGAGTGGTTCCGCCGCTGTAGTACCACTGCTCCCCCGGCGCGGAGACGAGGGGCCGACGGAGCACTTCCTCCGCCGGATCGCCGGCCGAATAGAGCCGGATCTCGTCATTGGTGGTGTCGGTGTAGGGAACGTCCATCTCGTTCCACTCGAGACCGGGGGTCATGGTGAGCATGTGGTGCAGCGTGATGCCACGATGCGCCTCGTCCACCTCGATCTCCGGCAGGTACTCCACCACCGGCCGGGATACTGCGGCCTCGAAGTCGTCGGCTAGGGCGATTCCCAAAAGCGCCGACGTGACGCTCTTGGAGATGGACCGCACGTCGTGGAGGCTGTCCGGCCCCATGGCTCGTTGCGGGATGGGATCGCCCCACCGCTCGTCGGATCCGGAGAAGTACCGCTCGTAGACCAGCGCCCCGTCGTATTCCACCAGGACGGCGTGCGTGTTGGGGAACTCCCCGGCGGCAATGTCCTCGGTCAACCGGTCCAGCGCCCCCACTTCGAAACCCGCCTCTGCGGCGTCGGCCAGGGGCCAGTCCGGCGCTTCGACGTTCGGGGGCGGCGCATCCGGCTGGGTGCACCCCAGGAACACCAGAGCTCCGAGAGAGAATACGCGTGGGCCCCTCAACGATCTGCGCGCCATTCTGTCTTCCTCTGACTGGGGGTCGTGGATTCTCGTTCCGGTGTCCGCTCCCGTGCCGCTGGGAGCTGCCCTCGCCGACGGCGGCCTCGAGCAAGCTCCTGCCTCGGATCGACGGGCACCACGGTGAGGTGGGGGGCTCGGGCTTGCTGGGTCGCTTTCTGCCTGCGCTCGAACTCGCCGCGTCGCCGGGGGACGCTTCGGGCGCAACCTACGCAGCGCGCCCAAAGGGGGCCAGAACGCCAGGAGTGCCGGTTTTCCTGCCAGGGGAGAGGCGAATCGCAACGGGGGATTCGGAAGAGAAGAAGCTGGACCTCAGGCACTTTGCGAGGCAAAGTAGATGGGTCTGAGATGATGCCCTCGGTAAGGAGACCCTCATGAAGGACCTTCTCGTGGCCATGGCCACTACCGGAATCGCCGGCCTGGGGGGAGCCCTCGCCGTGTATGGCAGTTACGACGACTCGCCCGGTGGAACGCTCCTGGGGATCATCATCGTTCTGGGGGCCATGGCGCTCAGCGCCCGGATGGCGCGGCGCGCGCCATCGACGTAGCCCGAACCCGCAGGGGCCTGACCCGGCTCACGGGCACGCCGACCCGGCGCTCATGCCGTGGGCTCCACCCGGGCCCATGGCTGCTGGTTATCGAGGCCCCCAGTCCCTGGGACCCGAGCTGATTCTCTTGTGCAGCTCCTCCAGCGAGGCCCGATTCCCATAGAGCCCGATCTGGTAGATCCGGTCCCACTCCTCTCCGGTCCCGTAGCCCACCCCAGAGACCCTCAGCCGAGTACTCCCATCGTCCAGGGGCTCCAACTCGTAGACCGCCCTGGCGGCCCGCACCAGTTCGAGGTCGAGCGGGTACTCCGGCGGGGCGGCCTGCACGCGGAGGACCAGGAGTCGGCCGGGGATGAACGCCACGATCTCGTTGACGATGTTGCCGGGGTCCCCGATCTCCTTGGTGGGGTCGTAGCTGGCCTCCCAGCGCCCTCCGTTCCGCAGCTCCACGCCCACCACCGGTGCCATCCACGACCGGAGGCCCGCTTCGGTGGTGAGAAGGTTCCACACCTCATCCACCGGGGCGTCCAGGACGGTCTCCAGCTGCTGGGCCCGGTTGCCGGCGGCGGTGACGAACGACTTGTCTTCGATGACCTGCGCGCCGCCCCAAGTCGGTGAAGTCGCGAGAACCAGCAGAGACACGGTGATCCCCTGGCGCAGCCAGGCCCGGGTCTCCCGAGCCGTGCCACCGCGGCTATTCACTCCGCCTCCCCCGGTCTCCCGTCCTGTTGCAGCGCGATTCCTCATTCCGCCTCTCCCTGTGGTCCTAGGTGCTGCTCCACCGCATCCTCCACCCTCCGCGCCTCCGGCGTCAACTCGCTGGTCCGGCGTCACGCGCTTCCGATGAGTTCAGCGTGGCATCGATCCGATCGATAAGCGCGGCCGCACCCTCGCGGGCACGGCGTGCGACGCCGATGTGGCCGGCGGCCGGTGTGCTCAACGCCGTGATGGCGGACAGGAGCCGCACGCGATCGGGGTGGCCGGCGGGAAGATCCCACAGTCGGCCCTTGAAGGATGCACCAACCGGTAGGTACTCCCTCCGGACCTCATCGGCGGCTGCCTGCGCTGCCAATGAGAAGTCGATCTCACCCGTGGGGAGGTTGATGATCAGACCCTGGCCCACCAGGAGTTCCAGGAAGAGTCGGTCGGTGAAGGTCTCGTTGTTCCGGAGGACGATCTCCTCGTCCCGTTCCAGCTCCTGGTAGAACCGGACCAGCGTGGAGCGCAGGTCCGGATCCGCCAGTGCCCGGAGGTTCCCCGTGGCGACGAGCTCCTCGTAGGCGGCCCTGGGGAACCGCACGGTCCGCCGCCACATCATGATGGAGAGCGCCTCGAACGTCTCGGGATCCCGTTCGATGAGCCCGGGCGTGTTCACGGCCGACGACACCAGCGAGACCGCCTCCAGGACCCGGCGGTTGTGTGCCTCGAGCTCCGCGGCCTGCTCCATCAGTTGCACGAGGTCGTTCCGGACCAGCTCCAGCGATTGGGCGGCAACCGCCGCTTCCCGCCGGCGCTCTAGCCAACCATCCACCCCCAGAGCCAGCAGGACCCCAACCACCAGGAGAATCAGCTCGACGAAGAGCACGCCCGCGGATCGGGTCCGGAACCCCTCCACCAGCCGCTGCACCGTGCTCACGTTCCTGCTCCAGGGCACGTCGGTCCGAATCGCTTCATCCGCTCTTTCATGCCTGGCCGGCCTCGCAGGCGGCGGCGAGTCCGGAACTCAGGAACCCCTTCTGGACTGAGGACCGCACCCCGAGCGGGACGGCGAACGAGCCGGGAATCCTCCAAGCCGAACTGGAGCGGATCCTGACCGTTCTCGAGTTCCCGACCTGAGCCGCGTGACAGAGGGTCACGGTTGCGCGGTGGTGCCACCGACCACGAGTCTTGGGGCTCGGTCCAGCTCGAGGGAGCTGCAGACCATCACATCGCACAACCGGCCACTGCCGGAAAGGACGCTGGGTGAGTTGGAGCTGGTGGGGCGCACCTGGCGTCATGGTCATGGGCCTTGCGTGGACGCTCGCCGTCGTCGCGCTCCGTGCGGCCCCGGGCCGTCGTCTGAACCGCCTCCTCGCAGCGCTTCTGGTGCTCGAAGGTGCCTACACCGGCACCAATGTGGGCCTCATTCTCTTCGTCGAGGGCCGGTCGACGGCCGAGCTGGTATCACTCGTGGGGATGGTCACCCAGATCGCGCTACCCCTCCTGTATCTGCTCTTCCTGGGCGAAGCGATCCCGACGCGACTGACCCGGCTCTTTCGTGGCCGACTCGCAGCGGTGGCGATCACCCTGGCGATCATCGGACTGAGCGCCGTGGGCCTGCTGAGGCCGTCCATCTTCCTCGGCGAGGTTTCGCCGTCTCACCTCGGGCACTGGAACTACACGTACCAGGGGTTTGGACTGCGGGTGGTCCAGTTCTACGGGCTTTCCCACCTGTTCGGCCTGATCGCCGCCGTGCTCGCGTTTCGGGGCGCCGCGAGGGGCTCCATCGCCAGAAGTCAGGCCGCGCTGTTCATTCTCGCGTTCGGTCTTCGAGATGCCTACATGGGCACGGTCGCCACGCTCTTCCCCGTCCTCCGGCCGATACCGATGTGGGGCGACTTCTTCTACAACCCGGGAATCGGACTCATCTACGGTGCCTACGTGCCGCTCCTGGCGTACGCGATCCTGAAGTACCAGCTCTTCTCCATCGACCTTCGGCTGAAGCTCGCACTTCGACAGGGCTCGACAGGTGCCATGATCGCCGCGGTGTTCCTGATCGTGAGCGAAGCGCTGGAGTCGGTGGTCGCGGTCGACGGCGTCGTGGCGGGTGTCGTGATCGCGATGCTGGTGGCCGTACTCCTGAGGCCGGCCCAGACCGTGGCGGAGCGAGTCGTGGGAGGGCTGATGCCCGGCGTCCGCCCGGACGATGCCTATTTCGAACAGCGACGCCTGGCGATCTTCAGAGCGGCGCTCGAGAGCGCCACGGTCGATGGTCAGATCTCCCCGGACGAGCGTGAGCTGCTGATGCGGTTGCAGACGGAGCTCGGCCTGGAAAGGGAAGTGGCGGAGAGACTGGAGCGAGAGGCCCTGGTGGATTCGGAGAGTGCCCATTAGACAGGGACGGGCTCCGGACGTGGGCGTGTGGTCGGGGGTGCCCGTGGAATCGAATGGGAAGGCGGAGTCAGCATACGATGGGTCGAGCAGGTAAGAAGCCGGGCCCCCGCGTCTTCTGTATTCCGGCCACGGCGTCACCGATCCTCGCCGTGATGTCGCGGGGACCGAGTGGGTGGTATCACGTGGGACGGTGGAACGTCCAGGAGTGGACGTACGAGCCGGGTGCCTGGTTCATGGGCCGGCTCTTCCCACAGAAATGCGACCTGTCACCCGATGGCCGGTGGCTGGCGTACTCGGCTCATCAGCCCTCGGCCCGCTGGCCGGCCGGAACGATCTACGAGGCCATCTCCCGGCTCCCCTGGCTGCACGCCTTGGCCGCCTGGGAGGCTGGGACGACCTACACCCGTGGCATCCGCTTCGACGAGGAGGCCAGGACCTCCGACCTCGGACCGCCGGATGTCGGTGACGCGACGGCATGTCTTCGGACGTACGGCGTGCGTCTCAATCGGGCGTGTCAGTTCGCCGTGGAACGTCGGCGTGGATGGGTCGAGACGGACGACTCGGATCCGCGCGACCCGAAGGACCTCTGGGACGAGCGGCGCACGGTCAGGATGCGGAAGGAGCAGCCGAACGGCTCCGCTGTCCTCCAGGTGGCGGGCGCCTACGCGGCGTTTCGGGACAATCCGAACGCACGGACTCCGGCATCGTACAGCATCACCGAGCGGGGCCGCACGGAGGTCCTGGGCGGAGTCCAATGGGCCGATTGGACGGCCACCGGGATCCTGCTGACCGCGACGACTCAGGGGAGCCTGGAAGCTCATGCATGGGCCGACGGCCTCACACGGAAGATCTACGAGCACGACCTGGCCGTGCTCCGGCCTGACCCGGCGCCCCCTCCGAATTGGGCGCTCGAGTGGTGAGGAGGTTGGCCGGTGCGGTTGCTCTCGGTGTCGTGAAGTCGCAGGGGACCAGAGAGCCTGGGCCCGGCGGAGCGCTCCAGCCGGCGCTTGCCGCTGGCGCGGCGCGCCTCGTCGTCCGCATCATTCGACCTGCAGGGCACGGTTCGGGTGAGCATCGTGCTGCGCCGCAGAAACCGGAGCAGGGTGACCATGAGCACAGAGCGGGCATCGAAGGTGAATCAGTTCCTCAGGGATTCCCCGGGCGTAGTCGCGTCAGCCCTGCCGTTCATCGTGGGTGGTGGCATTCTCGGAGTCTGGCTGGGCAGTGTCCTGGGAAGCCCGGCCAATGGATTCCGCGTCGGGGTGATCTTCGGCGGCGCGGTGGCCTTTGTCCGCCTCCAGCGGAAGACGAAGAATCCGTCCTGATCTTCGTCGCCGGATGCTTCGCACGAGGTAGCCTTCGCCGATTTCACTGAACCACCTGCAAGAGCATGCCGCACGATTCCGATCTGAGGGAGGTTCTCTTTCCGCCGAAGGACGAACCGCTGCGCCAGGACGTGCGGCTCCTGGGCGACCTGGTGGGTGCGGTGATCCGGGAGCAGGGCGGCGAGAAGCTCTTCGACTGCGTGGAGCGGGCCCGCCACGCCGCCATCCGTCGAAGGGAGGGGGTGGCCGGGGCGTCGAAGGAGTTGGAGGGCGTCCTGGCCGGGCTTCCGGCCGAGGCGGCGGCCGAGATCATCCGCGCGTTCTCCACCTACTTCCAGGTGGTGAACCTGGCCGAGCGGGTCCACCGGATCCGTCGGGGCCGCGAGCATATGCGGACGGAAGGGGCATCCCAGGAGGGGTCGCTGGCCGACACGGTTCAGCGGCTGCGGGATGCGGGAATACCGCCGGAACGGATCCGTGCGGTTTTCAGCGCGTCCCGGGTGGAGCCCGTCTTCACGGCCCACCCCACCGAGTCCACCCGCCGCGTCGTCCTGGACAAGCAGGAGCGGATTGCCCGGGAGCTCATGGAGCGGTTGGATCCGACCCGCACGCCGCACGACGAGCGGACGTCCTGGGCCGTGATCCGCGAGGCGGTGACCGCGGCCTGGCAGACGGAGGAGCACCCGTCGGCCCGACCCACCGTCGCCGATGAGCGGGAGCACGTGCTCTACTACGTGTCCGGGGTCCTCTACCGTGTGGCCGCCGCACTCCATGAGCATCTGGAGGAGGCGCTCGCCCAAGCGGGTGTAGAGCCTCTCGGGGAGGCCCCGCCCCTCCTCCGTCCCGGCTCGTGGGTCGGCGGAGACATGGACGGCAATCCCAACGTCGACGCCGACACCCTGCGCTCCACCCTCGCCCGCCACCGATCGTTGGCGCTGGGGGCGTACCGGGAGGAGGTTCGGATCCTGGCCCGGCAGCTCACCCAGTCGTCCTCCCGGGTGGGTTGGAGCGAGGCGGTGACCCGGCGAACGAAGGACTACGCGGG
This sequence comes from Gemmatimonadota bacterium, assembly GCA_039586075.1. Lineage (GTDB taxonomy): Bacteria > Gemmatimonadota > Gemmatimonadetes > Longimicrobiales > Gaopeijiaceae > Gaopeijia. Next base: position 16,120 of record JBDHLC010000064.1, read on the forward strand.
GCGCTTCCCCTCGGTGGCCGATGCCGTGCCGGCCCGTCACGCGGACATGGGATACCGGGTCTTTCTGGAGCTGGTCCGCGCCCGCATCGACGCCACGCTGGCCGACACGGAGCAGGCCTACGGCGGCCCCGACGAGCTCGCCGCCGACATCGCCGTCGTGGCCGAGAGCCTGGAGGCGAACCGCGGCGCGCATGCGGGCCTCTTCGGTGTGCGGCGCCTCCTCCGCCGCGTCCGCACCTTCGGATTCCACATGGCGGTCCTGGATGTCCGGCAGGACGCCCGGGAGCTGCGGGAGGTGGTGGCCGAGATTCTGGGTGAGCCCGACTGGCCGGAGCGTGAGCCAGGGGAGAGAACCGCACGGCTTCGGGAGCTCCTCACCTCGGACCAGGACTTCGACCCCACCTCGGAGCGCGTCCGGAAGACGCTGGACGTCTTCGCCGCGATCCGGGAGGGACATGGCCGCTACGGCGCCGACGCCATCGGCTCCTACATCATCTCCATGGCCCAGGACGT
>JBDHLC010000111.1:0-4089 GCA_039586075.1 Gemmatimonadota bacterium
GACGAGGCGCTGCAGAGGGGCGCCGAGGCCGTGGAAGCCGCCGTGGTGGATCTGCTGAAGGCCGGCGAGCCCCTCACCTACGACATGGTGGGCGAGGCGCGGGCCGCTTCGTGCTCGGCGGTGGGACGGGCGGTGGCCGACGGGGTGCTGACCAGGTTGGGCTGACGTCCGGAACGCCCCGGTCGCTACTCCACCACCAGGACCGGGTCGCCCAGCACCTCCATCCGGGGTTCGATCCCGAGCCCCGGCGCCTTGGAGGCGGCCATCCGGCCGTTCTCGCGCTGCGGTGCCCCCTCCGCCGTCGACACCGTTACGTAGGAGTTGAAGTCCGTGGCCGTGAAGAGGAGCTCGGGTGGCGTCGAGTGCGCCAGGGCGGCGATGGCTGCCGTGGTCACGTCCCCGCCCCACGAGTCCTCGAGCGTCATCGCCGTGCCCAGCGAGGCGCACAGGTCCCGTGCCTGACGGGCCTTCGTGAGGCCTCCGAACTTCGAGATCTTGATATTCACGACGTCCATGGCGAGGTCGGCGTGTGCGCGCAGGAGCATGTCCAGGCCGTCGATGTTCTCATCGAGGACGAAGGGGTGATCGGTGTGGCGCCGGACGGAAAGGCAGGCCTCGTAGCTCTCACACGGCTGTTCGATGTAGACGTCGACGTCCGAGACCGCGCGGACGACCCGGGCCGCCTCGTGCCGGAGCCACCCCGTGTTCGCGTCCGCGATGAGGATGTCGCTCTCCTCCAGCTCCCCGGCCACGGCGTGGATCCGCCGGATGTCCTCCTCCACCGTCCCGCCGACCTTCAGCTGGAAGCGCCGGTACCCCTCGGCGCGGTACCCCGCCACCTTCCCCGCCATGGCCTCGGGAGACTCCTGCGAGATCGCCCGGTAGAGGTGCACGTCGTCCCCGAAACGCCCGCCGAGCAGCTCCACCACCGGCTGCCCCGTGACCTTCCCCAGCAGGTCCCAGCACGCCATGTCGATGGGCGACTTCACGTACGGATGGCCCTTCAGAGCCGCGTCCATCCGGCGGTTCAGCGGCCCGAGCCGCGTGGGATCGAGGCCCAGGAGGTGGGGCCCGAGCTCCTGGATCCCCGCGCGCACGCCCTGCCCGTAGGCCGGCAGGTAGAAGGGTCCGAGGGGGCACACTTCGCCCCACCCCGTCACCCCCTCGTCGGTGTCGATCCGGACTCCGGACCAGGGTGGAATCGAAGACCGAGACGGACTTGCCACCGGACCAGTTGTAGCTCCCCTCGTGCAGGGGCAGGTCGACCTGGTAGGCGGAGATGCGGGTGATGTGCATGGTGGCCGGGGTTGGATGGCTTCGGTGGGATGATGGCACAGTGGGCTCCTACATCGACTCTTTCAAGCGGCTGGCCAGAAAGGGCCGGACCCCGCCCTCTCCCAGCCTCCCCTTGAAATCTTAGGGGACTCTGCTACCTTTCCCATAGAAACCTTAGGGAGGGTACTCCATGTCCGATCTCGATCTCCTTCGCGGCACGCTGGACGTGCTGGTCCTGAAGACCCTCACCGGCGGCCCCATGCACGGCTACGCGGTGGCGCGGTTCATCAAGCGCACCAGCGAGGGCGCGCTCCTGGTGGAGGAAGGGGCCCTCTACCCCGCCCTCCACCGCCTGGAGAAGAAGGGGTGGATCGAATCGGACTGGGGCGTCTCCGAGAACAACCGCCGGGCGAAGTTCTACCGGCTCACCGCCCCGGGGGAGCAGGCGCTCCGGGCCGAGACGTCCTCGTGGAGCCGCTACGTGGACGCGGTGGCGAAGGTGCTGTCCGCGGAACCTGGAGCGGCATGAGCGACCCGCAACGACCCCGGAGGGTGTTCCGGCTTCCGCTCCGGCGGAGCCGGATCGACCGGTACGTGGACGAGGAGCTGGAAGCCCACCTGGCCATGAAGGAGGACGACCTCGTGGCGGAAGGGTGGGATCGGGAGGAGGCGCGGCGGGAGGCCCGTCGCCAGTTCGGGAACGTGGCGGAGATCCGCCGCGAGTGCAGCCGCATCGACCGACACCGGGAGGGGAGGATGAGGATCACGGAGATCGTGGACGCCCTGCGTCTGGACCTGGCCTTCACCGTGCGACAGTTCCGGCGTTCGCCGGGTGTGGGACTGTTGTCCGTCCTCACCCTGGCCCTGGGGATCGGAGCCGCCACCGTGGTCTTCTCGGTGGTCCACGCCGTGGTCCTGGCCCCGCTGCCCTTCGAAGATCCCGACCGGCTCCTCCTGCTCCAGGAGGTGACCCCGCAGGGCGCCGACTTCTCGGTTTCCGAGCCAAACTACCTGGACTGGGTGGAACGCCAGCGTGCCTTCTCCGGGCTCGCGGGATTCTCCTTCGGCGACCGGACGCTCTCCGGTGACGGCCCGCCGGAACAGCTTTCGGGAACCCGCATCACCCACGGCTTCCTGGACGTCACCGGGCTCTCGACCCTCCTGGGACGCGGCTTCCTTCCCCGGGAGGACCAGCCCGGTGGACCCCGCGTGGTGCTCCTGGCCCAGGGCTTCTGGGAGAGGCGCTTCGGATCCGATCCCACCATCCTGGGCAGCACCCTCCGGCTGGACGGCGACCCCCACGAGATCGTCGGGGTCATCTCCTCGGACGAGGCATGGCCGGACACGGAGATCTTCACACCCCTGGCTCCGGACCCCGGGACCGCCCGGGACAATCACCTGATGAACGTCCTGGGGCGGCTTCGGCCCGAGGTGACGGTGGCGGAGGCCCGCGCCGACCTCCAGCGGGTGACCGCGGAGCTGGCCGAAGAATACCCCGAGGCCAACGCCGGATGGAGTGGCACCGTCATCACCACCGACGAATGGCGCATCGGGGATCGCACCACCCGATTGGGCTGGTTCCTCATGGGCGCGGTGGCCCTGCTGCTCCTCATGGCGTGTGGGAGCGTCTCGAACCTCCTGCTGGCCCGCGCCACCACCCGGCAGAAGGAGATGGGGCTCCGGGCCGCCCTGGGCGCGGGCCGCCACCGCATCCTGGGTCAGCTGGTCACCGAGAGCGCCCTGCTGGCGTTCCTGGGCGGAGGGCTGGGCGTGCTCCTGGCCTGGTGGGCCACCCCGCTGGTGCGGGGCCTGGGTCCCGCCGACGTGGCCCGGCTGTCCCAGGCGGACGTGAACGGGACGGTGCTCCTGGTGGCGGCCGCCGTCTCCGCCGTCTCCGTCCTGGTGTTCGGACTGGTCCCGGCGCTGCACGCCGCCCGCGGGCGCCTTTCGCAGGCCCTCCGGGAAGGGGGTCCCACCGGAACCTCCAGCGGGAACCGCATCCGCAGCGGCCTCATGGTGGGACAATTCGCCCTGGCCATCGTCCTCCTCCTGGGCGCCGGGCTGCTGTTGAGGAGCTTCTCCCAGCTGCAATCCGTGGAGCTGGGCTTCGACGCGGACCGGATCCTCCGATTCTCCCTGAACCTGCCGGAGAGCCGCTTCTCGGACGAGGAGCGGGTGGCCTTCGTGTACCTCCTCCAGGAGCGAATGGAAGCCATCCCGGGGGTCGAGCACGTGGGCGTGACCATGTCGAGCCCGTACGGGGACTTCCGGGCCTCGAACTTCGTCGCTCCGGCCGACAACGTGCCGGACAGCCAGGACGACTTCGTCCCGGTGAGCTGGCGCTCCGCCACGGGGGCGCTCTTCCAGGCCACGGGCGTCCCGCTCCTGGCGGGCCGCACCTTCGACGCCAGTGACCGTCCCGGGGCGGACGGGCCGCCGGCCGAGCTGCCGGTGATCATCGACGAGACGTTGGCTCAGCGCCTCTGGCCCGATCAGCCGGCGGTGGGGAAGGTCGGCGTCTGGGAACAGCCCGGCGGGTTCCCCTTCCGGGTGGTGGGGGTGGTGGGCTCGGTCCGGGACGAATACGTGGACGCCCGTCCGCGGCCCCGGATCTACCTTCCGTACGCCTACTTCCCCTGGGCCCAACCCGCCGTCCTGGTCCGGGCCGCCTCCGAGCCCGCCGCCCTGGTCCCCGCCGTGCGGGCCGAGATGAACGCGCTGGACCCGGATCTTCCCCTCATCGGCATCGGGCCACTGGAGGACACCCTCCGGGACGTGGTGGCCTGGCCCCGCTTCAGCATGCAGGTGGTGGGC
>JBDHLC010000112.1:0-2967 GCA_039586075.1 Gemmatimonadota bacterium
GTCGGGCCCACGTCTGGGAGGGCGACCTTCGACGGCGCGGACTCCTCGTCGGCCGGGATCTCCGGCGGGCCCCCGAGCACGGCGTCCGTCCGGATCCGCTCCACCGGCCTCCCCCCGGCCGCCTCCCGTACGGTGCCCTCGAGGGCGGCGTCCACGATCACGGTCTCGGGGCGGGCGTCGTCCAGGACGTGGGCCACCTCCGCCGGCGGATGGAGGGGTGAGAGAGGCACTGCCAATCCTCCGGCCCGCCAGATTCCCCACTGCACGGCGACGTACTCCCACCCAGGAGAGACCAGGTAGGCCACGGGGTGCTCAGCCAGGTCCAGCACCCCCTCGCGTCCGGTCTGGCCGTCCCCGCGGGCGCTCCTCAGCAGGTGGGAGGCCACCTGGGCCGACCGCGCCAGGAGCTCGGCGTAGGTGACCGTCCCGCTCGGGGAGACCAGGGCGGTGCGGGCCCCGTGGGACGCGGCGCGGAGGACGAGGGGCAGAGACATGGCCCCGATTGTGGGTCGGGGGGGCGTGCGGGAGCAAGCGGGAACGCTCACGATCCTCGGCGGCCCCCCGCGCCCAGGCGTGCGGAGGCCGCCGCCTCGCCTCGCCGGATCCGATTGTCGATGTTGAAGGTCGTGCGAAGACCAACCCCTCCCTCCGACCGTCCCCGCCCCCTCTTTCGGGTGACCGCGACCCCTTCGTCCGGCCGCCCTTCACGGGATCGGCTCTCTAGCCCTCCGGCAGGGGTGGTCCGCTGCTGGACCAGCCGGGCCCCCGGGGCGCTTCGCTGCTCCGCGTTGGGTCTCGTCCTGGCCTGGGGATTCGCCGGACCCATCTCGGGCCAGGCGGAGGCCCGTCTTCCACCGCTGCCCCGCCTCCACCTGCTCCCCACCACGGAGGTCCTCTCTCCCTGGGAGCTCGCCGGCGCGGTGGGTCAGACCTCCACCTTCGGACGCGGCATCCGGGAGGGAGGCGCCGGCAGCGGGAACCAGACGTACCAGGTCTTCGCCGACCTGGGGCTCCCCGGGGGGCTCATGGCCCACGCCTACCTGGAGACGAACGACGATCCGACCTACGGTCCGGTGGAGGGCCGGACCCGGGCCAAGGAGTTCTTCTCCATGGGAGGGTCCCTCCGTGCCCGGATCGGGGAGTGGGGACCTGTCCGGTTCGCGCTGGAGGGGACGTTGGCGCGGCTCGGGGTGAAGAGCGAGGCCGGCCTGTTCGCCGCCGAGAACGACACCTCGTTCGCGCGGCAGTACTTCACGGTGGCATCGCTGTCCGGGATGGTGAGCACCCAATGGGCCGGGAGGTGGCGGCTGACGTTCGTGCCTTCCCTGGCCTCCCTCCCCGACCACCGCGACGGGGTCCCCTTCTACCGGCGCAGTTGGCGACTCGGCGCGGGCGTGGACGGCGACCTGATTCCGGAGGTGCGCCTTTTCGCCACCGGTGAGCTGCCCCTCGGGCCCGGCGCCAACTACCTCGACGGCGATGGCCGATTCCACCGGATTCCCACCTGGAGCGCTGGCGTGTCGTTCGTCTCCAGCCCGCGGGTCCAGCTCACGACCTTCCTGACCAACCAGGCCGGCGCTGCCCCACCCACCCGCCACCTCACCCTGGTGGGCGCGGTGCCGGTCCAGTGGGGCGCCCGGCTCCGCTACACCCTGAGCCGTCCCAGCGGCCGCCGCCGCTCCCGGATCCTCGCCGACGCGCCACCCGGGTCCGGCAGCGCCGAGCTGACCGTCCAGGGTCCGGACACCCGCACGCTGGCCGTGGGCCTGCTCCTGGCCCCGGAGCTTCGGTTGGAGCTGGGGCTGACCCGGACACCGGGGCTGGGCTCCGCCGAGGCCCTTGGGATCGACCTGGACCAGGGGACCCACTTCCGGTTGGGTGCCAGCCTGGCGGTCCTGCACCAGGACGCGGGCGCACCCGTCACCCTCGTGGCGCGGACCACCGTCGGTCAGGACGTGGACAGTCAGCAAGGCTACCTCCTCGCCGAGGTCGCGGTGGAGCGCGACCTGGCGCACCGAGTGTCCCTCCGGGCGGCGACCGTGGCTACCCTCAACGGCGGCACGCGACCCATGGCCCTGGAGCTGGAGGCGGTCGTAGGAGAACCGGAAGGGTGGCAGGCGAGGGCTCGCCCCACCCTCCTGCTGAGGTCCATGCCGTCTCTGTGGACCGCGGCGATCCGGACCCCCTCCGTGGGTCCCCTGCGCCTGGAGGCCTTCCTCACGACGGCGCGGTCGACCCTGGGGATGGGCCGCCTCCTGGGCGACCCGGACCGCCCCGCGTTCGGCGCGTCCCTGCGGGTGCGGTTGCCGTAGCGCGACGCCCGGGCCACTCTGCGCCCCCATGACTCGCTCATCCGTTCACCGAAGCGCGGGCTTCGCCGCCGCCCTGCTGGTGGCGGCCGGTGTCGCCCCGGGCCGGATCCGGGCGCAGACCCGGCCCCCCCAGGACTCCAGCGTGGTCCGCGGCACGCTCGATGACCCGGAGGCCTACCCCCGGCCCGGCGGCTGGGCGGTCCGCACGGAGGCGCCCCCCCGGCTGGACGGGCGGCTCGACGACGGGGCCTGGGAGGACGCGCCGGTCTTCACCGACTTCGTCCAGTCTCAGCCGGTGCCCGGAGCGCTGGCCACCCAGAGGAGCGAGGTGCGGGTCGTCTATGACCAGGAGTACCTCTACGTCGGGGCGATGCTATTCGACTCCCGGGCCGGCGAATACGTGGTGCAGAGCCTGGAACGCGACTTTCCTTCTCTCTCCACGAGGGACGCGGACATCTTCGGCCTGACGCTGGACACCTTCCTGGACCGCCGGAACTCCTACATCATCCTCATCAATCCGTATGGGGCGTACCGGGACGGGCAGACCTTCAACGATTCCCGGAACACCGACTTCGGTTTCGACGCGCCGGCGGAGGTCCGCACCCTCTTCCACGACGACGGGTGGAGCGTGGAGGTGCGCATCCCCTGGAGTGGT
>JBDHLC010000065.1:0-19898 GCA_039586075.1 Gemmatimonadota bacterium
TGGGCGATGGTCCGGGCGCGCCGAAGGGGTGCCGGGACGGGCGCGGGTGAAAGCGGATCAGCGCCTGTGGGGTGGGATTGTGCTCCGGTCATGCCCGGAACGTAGGGACTCGGATCTCGAGCCGCTTCCACCGCCCCCGCAGCCCGCGGACGGCACCCCACTTACGGACCCGGAAGGGAGAATCCCTTTCAACATTTCCAAGGATTCTCCTACGGCGAGATCCAGCTGTTCTACGGCATTGTGGGACATCCGGGGGGAAGCCCCTTGCGGCCGAGACTGCCCCGGATCGTCATGAGTTCATCCAGTGTGCTCGGCCCGTTATGCGGGCCTGATCCATATTCCTCGACTGGCGCCTCGCGCGCGGCCACGCTGTCGCACGCGGACTGGAGGCACGGACTCATGAGATCTGCGACCAAGAAAGCTCCCTTCTCACGGCTCGTCACCTGGCTGAAAGGTGATTCCGGCCTCTGCGGGCGAATCGCGCTTTCTTGGGCGCTGGCAGGAGGCCTCAGCATGCAGGCACTCCTAGTGATCTCCTCTTTGTCCGGGTCGCCCGGCGCGGTTTCACTCCCCCTCACCTCGACGCTGTTCTTCGTCATGGGAGCCGCAGGGGGATTCACCCACGGGGTCCTGGTCGGGATCGCAGGTCGTGCCACGGGCGTCCGCCTCTCCCAGGCTCTGCGGGGGGTGGAGGCGGGGGTGTTGTGGGCCGTTCCCACCCTCTTGGTCGGGTGGGTTGCCGCCCTCTGGATCTCCATGACGTCGCTGGCTCTCACCTTCACCCGGCCTTCGCTGCTGCTGGTGGTCATCGCGGGATGGACGGTCTGCATCCTGTCGTGTGTGTGGGCCTTGGCAGAGGCCCGGGCCGGCCTCCGGTACGCCATGATGCGTTGGCCGGAGCGGCGGCCCGGAGCACCCCTGGTGGCGATCACGTTCGTCGTCTTGATGGTGGCTTTCTTGTGGCAGCGGCCGGAACTGTGGTTCACGGACCTCCGCGTGTCGGGCCTAGGGGCCGTCGTGCTTGCGGCGGGCGCGACGTTCTGGATTGCGCTGCCGGCCGAGGTGCTCGTGCTGCACCTGCTCCATCAGTGGGCCTCCGATAGCCGGATCTGGGAGTCGGCGGACCCGAGTTAGGTCGAGCGCTCCAGCTGAGGGGAGCCGGGAGGCGGATGGCCCACCGGGAACTCGGAGCCGCTGTTCCCTAGTCGTGCACGGTGGACGCGTGGTCGTGGTGGTGGGATTCCATGTCGTGGGTCCCGGCGCTCGATGCATCGATGTACGGGCTCCGAACCTGACCCAGCTCGATGGGAAGCGCGACGCGCACCAGCACGGTGAATACGAAGAGGCCGAACGCCCAGATCCCTCCGGTAACCGCGAACTCCACCCAGGTGGGGCGGTACTCCACGATCTCGCCCAGTGGTGAGGGGACGAACCCGGGAATCACCAACCCGAGGCCCTTGTCCATCCAGATGGCCACGAAAAGGACCAGGCAGGTGGCCATGAGGACCCGCGGATTCCGCCGCAGCGGGTGGATCATGAGAACCAGCGTGGCGCAGGCGTTCAGGAAGATGGACGTGCGGATCCAACCCACCAGGGCGTCGTGGCCGTCCAGGCCGAAGAACAGGTAGTGGGCGTTGATCCCGTGGTGCGTGGGGAAGTAGAACTCCTTGAACACCTCCGACCCGATCATGACCAGGTTCACCTGCGCCGCCACGGTGGTGATCATCGCCAGCTTGGCGATGGTGGAGTCGTCGATGCGGTAGGGCGTCCACGACCGGATGGCGGACAGGGTCAGGATGATGAAGGCCGGCCCCGCGGCGAAGGCGGAGGCCAGGAAGCGCGGCCCCATGAGCGAGCTGTTCCAGAAGGGACGTGCCGGGAGTCCTGCCAGGAGGAACGCGGTGACCATGTGGATGCTCACCGCCCAGAAGACGGAGAGGTACACGAAGGGCACGTACTTCTTTGGGTTCGCCTTCCGGCCCAGGTAGTGCGAATACAGGATGTAGAAGGGGATCCCGAGGTTCAGGGCCAGGTAGCCGTTGAGAACCACCACGTCCCAGGCCAGAAGCGAGCGAGGGAAATTCAGGAAGCCGATGACCGGGGTCAGGTGCCACGAGTGGAACGGACTTCCGAGGTCCACCACGACGAAGCACAGGCACATGATGAGGGCGGATACGGCCACGCCCTCGCCGATGAGCACCGCCTTGGTGAAGTCCAGGTCGTTCAGGACGTAGGCCGGTAGCACCAGCATCACCGCCGCGGCCGCCAGCCCCACCAGGAAGGTGAAGTTGGAGATGTAGAGGCCCCAGCTCACGTGGTCCGTCATCCCCGTGACCCCGAGGCCCTCGCGGAGCTGGGTGAAGTAGGCGTATCCCCCGAAGACCATGACGAGGGACAGCATCCCCATCCACACATGATACCGGCGGCCGCCGTTGGTGGCGGCGTCCAGGGCCGAGACGAGGAAGGCGCGGAGATGCATCACGGTGGTTCGTCCTCAGTCCATGTAGTACCAGAAGCGCGGCTCGGTCCCCAGGTCCGCCTTGAGACGGAAGACCTGCTTGTTCTCCAGGATCCACCGGATCTCGGAGTCGGGGTCCAGCAGGTTTCCGAAGGTGCGAGCTCCCGTGGGGCATGCTTCAGCGCATGCCGGCAGACGGCCGACTCGGGTCCGCTGCACGCAGAACATGCATTTCTCCACGCATCCTTTGCGGCGCAGCCGGTTGCCCAGGTAATGCTGGTTGGGGTTGAAGACCTCGGCGGGCACGTACGGCTCCGCCCAGTTGAACCGCCGCGCCCAGTAGGGGCAGGCCGCGATACAGTACCGGCAACCGATGCACCAGTCGTAGTCGATCACCACGATCCCGTCGGGCTCCGCCCAGGTCGCGGCCACGGGACAGACCTCGACGCAGGGCGGGTTGGCGCATTGGAAGCACTGGGTACCCAGGTACACGTGGCCTTCCCGGGGGACCTCGTGCTGGTACTCGGCGTTGGCGTGCTCGAAGTCCACCTCCCCGCCTTCCATCTCGAAGATCCGGATGTACTGGATGCCGCTCCGCCGGTCCTGGTTGTTCTCTTTCAGGCAGCCTTCCACGCACTCCCGGTAGCCCTTGCACTTGGAGATATTGAACGCGTAGCCGAACAGGACCCCCTCCTGCGCCTCCAGCCCTGAGAGGTTCACGTGCACGTTCCGCTTGAGGCGCGCCAGGCGCTCCAGTCGCCCAATGGTCTCCGTCCGCTCCTCGTCGGTCATGAGGCGGAAGCTCCCCTTGATGCGTTCCTGGAACTCCAGCAGGAGGCGCTCCCGCTCTTCCGGTGATGTCGGGACGACGTCCGCACACGCGGCCTGGGAGCCGGCCACCAGCGTCCCGAACAGCGTCCCCAGGGCCTTCCGGCGACCCATGGGCTTGTTCAAGAGCGCTTCGCCCGGGGGGGCGGCTTCCCGGCCATCCGGATCCGGGCGCGCGCCGGTACAGGACATTCCCGTGCCCATGCACGACCCTCGGGACAGCCCGTCGGTGGCGGCTTCGACGCCTTCCCCCTCCTGCCGGCCTTCCTCGTCCAGGCGTCGCTCGATGGCGAGGGCCATTCCCTGCCACTGGAGGACATCCTCCAGGGTGAGGTCGCGAGAGCGGACCTCGTCCGGCTCCGGGGAGGTGAAGGAGGATCCTTCCACGCCGAGGTCTCGGTCCCGGGCGCTCATCGGACCTCTCCGGGGCGGGCGATCTTGGGGAAGGTGACGGGCCGCCGGGACGGGAATCGTGGATCGTGGGGGTTGTGGCACCCGGTGCAGCTCAGGATGGTGCGTTCACCGGCCCAACCGCCCAGACGCTTTCCATGGGCGCCGTTCGCCCAATCCGCCCCCTGCATGAAGTGGCACCCCCGGCAGAGGCGGTACGCCTCGTCCAGGGTGGCGCGGGTCCCATCCCTGAGGACCAGCTGCCCTGGGTTTTCAGGGGCGTGGCAGGTCAGGCAGTTTCGATAGGATCCACTGGGGTGGCTCAGCTCCACGCTCAGGTGCGCCGTGCGGCTCGGCATGAGCTCCCGGACTCCCTCGCGCTCGTGGCACTCGGTGCAGTCCAGCACCATGCCCCCGGGGAGGCTGGGATTGTGGCACCGGTTACAGTCCACCCGGGTCGCTCCTTCGTGCTCCGCTCGGGGACCGTGCATCTGGGCCAGCGCTTCGTCCTTGTGGCCGATGGACCGGATGTGACAGGAGGTGCACGGGTAATGCCCCACGAAGGGTGTCCGGAGGGCGACTCGGAACGGCTTGTGTCCCGGCCCCTCGGTCTCCACCACCTCCGTGCTGGGGATGGACCGGAGCACGCCGTCCACCGCGAAGTCGTCCACCGTGCCCGGTGCGCTGGCGTGACCGGCGTCCTCCCCGTGGGCGGCCTCTTCGCCGTGCCCACCGGACTCCGCTTCGCCGCCATGCTCCCCACGAGGGTACGCCTCGTGGGCTCTCTCCGGCCCGCAGGCCGAGACGCACATCAGCAGCACCACGAGGGAAGGAATCACCGGGACCGGGCCGACGCGTCTCACGGCGAGCCTCCAGCGTTCAGGGGCCGCGTGAACGCCTCCTCGCCCTCCCCCAGGGGAAGGTGGCACTGCCGGCAGTTGAACCGCTCGGGATGGGTGGTGCGGATGTCCGGCGCGGCCGAGCCACCTCCGTGGCACGTCAGGCACCGCTCACGAAGCTGGAGCGTGTGGGGGATCGGAGGGGGCGCACCCAAGAGCTCCCTCTCTCGCCCGTACTCCGGCCAGGGAGGGGTCACCCAGTCCGTGGGTCGAAACAGCTCCTGCGCCACCCGCGCCACGTGGCACTGAAGGCAGTTGGTGTATTCCGGGTGTGGGGTCCGGGGGGAGTACGTCCGGATACCCGGGTTGTATCCGCCGAAGGTGTGACACGGGGCGCAGTCCTGGGTGCGGTCCAGCTCCTCGGACACGGGATGGGGGATCCACGGAGGGGCTCCCTCGTAGACCCGCCGAGCTCGACGATCCATCCGGGTAGGCACCACCACGTGGGGCGAGGGCTCCCCCAGCGATACCACGTGGAGATTCTCGCGCAGGTCCCGGAACGGACCGACCTCCGAGGCGATGGGGACTCCCTCCTCCTGCTCCAGGACGACCGCCGCCGAACGGAACTCGGGCACGGCCTCGGCGTCCGGCAGGACCAGCAGCACGATGGGAACCATCACCACGACGGCGGCGGCGATCCCCACGACCCGCCGAAGCAGCCGTCCAAGGTCCGGCCTCTTCATGGCGCTCACGGGCTACCGGTCCGGCCAGGGACCTCGATCCGGACCGCGCACTTCTTGTAGTCCGGCTCCCGCGAGATGGGGCAGAAGGCGTCCAGGGTCAGCTCGTTCACCAGGTACGCCTCATCGAAGAAGGGAACGAAGACCTGGCCTGGAGCCGGCTGTCCCCGGTAGTCGACCCGGGCCTGGATCTCCATGGACCCGCGTCGGCTCACCAGCCGGACCAGGTCCCGGTCCCGGATGTTCAGCTCCCGCGCGTCCTCCACGTTGATCTCGACGTACGCGCGGGGCATGGCCTGGTGCAGCACCGGGACCCGGCGAGTCATGGATCCCGTGTGCCAGTGCTCCAGTACCCGACCGGTGGAGAGCCAGAACGGGAACTCCTCGTCGGGCTCCTCGGCGGCGGGTTCGTAGGGTCGGAGCCAGATGCGGGCGCGGTGATCCGGGGTCCCGTAGAAGTCGAAGCCCAGCTCCGGATCGGCGGCGGGATCGTAATCGGCATTGTATCGCCACTTCGTCTCCCGCCCCTCCACCACGGGCCACATGACGCCCGGACGGGAGCGGAGCTCCTCGTACGTACCCATCCGGTGCCGCGGACTGTCGTGGAAGCGGGTGTACTCCTCCCAGATCCGCTGGACGTGGTCTTCGCGGCGCCATGGAAAGAGGTCATCGAAGCCCAGGCGGCGTGCCACCTCGATGATCTGCCAGGTGTCGCTGACGCAGTCGCCGGGAGGCTCCAGGAGCTGATCCCAGTGCTGGGTCCTCCGTTCCGAGTTGCCGAACATCCCCTCCCTCTCGATCCACATGGCGGACGGAAGGACCACGTCCGCCACGTCGGTCGTCGGCGTGGGGTACACGTCCGAGACCACCACGAAGCGGTCGTCCTTCAGGGCCCCCTCCCGGTACCGCGCGAGTTTCGGCAGGGACACCATGGGGTTGGTGACCTGGATCCACATGAAGCGCACGTCACCCCGGTCCAGCGCCCGGAACATCTGGACGGTGTCATGGGTGGGCCGCTCGGGGATCCGATCCACCGGAACCTGCCAGATCTCGGCTGCGCGCTCCCGGGCGGCGGCGTCCGAAACGACCCCGTGGGGGAGCGCATGGGTGAGGGTACCCACCTCGCGGACCGTCCCACACGCGCTGGGCTGGCCGGTGAGCGAGAACGGGCCGTTACCCGGTTCCGAGATCTTCCCCACCAGGAGGTGGATGTTGTAGATGAGGTTGTTCATCCAGGTGCCGCGAACGTGCTGGTTCACGCCCATGCACCAGTACGACACCACCTTCTTCGATGGGTCCCCGTAGAGGGAGGCGAGATACCGGATCTCGTCGGCGGGGACGCCGGTGAGCTCCGCCACCCGGTCCGGGGTGTAGTCCTCGAGGAACGAGACGTACTCTTCCCAGTCGGCGTCGCGGGGTTCGTCCGTGAACTGAAATCGCTCCTCGAGCCCGTACCCGGGGCGAGTCCTCCCGGACTTGAAGGAGACGTGGTCCTGGACGAACCCGGCGTCGTACCATCCGCTCCGGATGATCTCATGGCAGATTCCGTTGGCCAGAGCCAGGTCGGTCTGCGGTTGAAAGAGGACGCTTCGGTCGGAGGCGTAACTGGTGCGGGTGGTGCGGGTCGCCAGATCGATGATGCGGACCTGTGGATCCAGCCGCCGCCTCTCGAGGATCCTGGAGAAGAGCACCGGGTGCATCTCCGCCATGTTGTTTCCCCACAGGACGAAGACGTCGGCGTGGTCGATGTCCTCGTAGCATCCCATGGGCTCGTCGAGGCCGAACGACGTCATGAATCCGGTCACCGCGCTGGCCATGCAGAGGCGGGCGTTGGCCTCGACGTTGTTGGTCCCGATTCCCCCCTTGAACAACTTCATGGCGGCGTAGCCGTCGGGAATGGTCCATTGACCGGACCCATACATGGCCACCGCGTCCTTCCCGTGCTGGTCGATGGTCTCCCGCAACCGGCGGGCCACCAGGTCCAGGGCTTCCTCCAGGGGAACCTCCACCAGCCGGCCGTTCCGCCGCACCATGGCACGCTGGATCCGGTCTCGGCCGTAGAGGGCCTGCACCGAGTGGTATCCCTTCACGCAACAGACGCCACGGTTCACCGGGGAATCCGGGTCCCCCCGCACGCCCACCGCGCGGCCCTCGGAGATCCCGATCAGGAGTCCACACCCCGTGCCGCAGAACCGGCACGGAGCCTTCCTCCACTCCACCGCCTGGGTTTGAGCCGCCGCCACCTCGCTCCCGAAGGTGACCCCGGGGACCAGGGACGAGGCTGCCGCGGCAGCGGAGCCCAGGGCGGTACGTCGCAGGAATTCCCTCCGGTCCCAGACGCTCATGAGCGGGCCTCCCGCACCGGATCACCCATGGGGGTATCGGGGTCGATTTCGCCGAAGGTGAGAAGGAGAGCCTGGATTCCCGGGACGCCGTTCACCCTCTGACGGAGCTCCTGGTCGTCCTGAACCGAATCCGACTCGGTCACCAGGAGAAGGAGGTCGTCATTCTCGGCCGGAAAGACCTCACACCCCTCGATACGCCGCAGGTCGCGGGCTGCATCCTCCAGGGCGCCGGGGCGGGGGAGCACGACGTAACCACAGACAGGCATGACGCTCGAAACCTCCGGATGCCAGACCGCGAGATCCGCATCGTCCAGGTGCACTTCAATCGCCCCGGACCGGCGGCCGGAGGCGCACGGATGTCATATCGAAGAGTGTGACGGCCGCCGGGAGGGTCGTTCCGCCCGCGAAAGCCTGGCAGCCAAGTGTGAGCAGTGTCGTGAGTTGGGCTGGTACTCTCCCGGGCGCGGCCGGGGTAGGTACGTGCGCCCTGTCTGATCCCAATCTTCGGGTACGCACGGGACACCGATATCGGGGGACGGTTCCCTGCGGCGGGAAAGCGGGCGAGGCTCGGCTCTCCGCCGGCGCGGATGCCCTGAGCATTCCATCGTCCCGCCCCCGGGGTTAGCCTCCCCCTATGCAGTCCGACCTATCCCTCCCCGATACCCAATCCCCGCACCCCGACCCGCAGTCGGTGCTCCGCGAGGTGTTCGGCTTCGACACCTTCCGCCCGGGTCAGCGGGAGATCATCGACACCGTCCTGGAGGGGCGGGACTGCATCGGGGTCATGCCCACCGGCGCGGGGAAGTCGCTGACCTACATGCTCCCGGCCCGCGTCCTGCCCGGCACGGTGTTGGTCATCTCCCCGCTCATCTCCCTCATGAAGGACCAGGTGGACGCGCTCCGGGAGCTCGGCTTCCGGGCGGCGGAGATCAACTCGACCCTGGATTCGGAGGAGCGGTCCTCCCGGCTGGAAGCCCTCCGCAACGGAGAGCTGGAGCTGGTCTACCTGGCGCCCGAGGCGCTGGACGGACGGCTCCGGGACTTCGTGCGCGGGTGTCCCATCGACCTGCTGGTGGTGGACGAAGCCCACTGCATCTCCCAGTGGGGGCACGACTTCCGGCCCTCGTACCGCCGTCTGCAGGGGCTCAAGGAGGAGCTGGGAGTCCCGGTGCTGGCGCTGACGGCCACGGCGACGCGTCCCGTGGCGGTGGACATCGTGCGACAGCTGGGGATGCGGAAGCCGGGCGGGTACAAGGGCTCCTTCTTCCGCGCCAACCTGAAGGTGGCGTGCAGGAAGAAGGGGCAGGGGGGCAACACCCGGAAGGAGATCCTGGCGCTGGTCAGGGAGCACGCCGGCGAGAGCGGAATCGTCTACTGCCTGAGCCGGCGGACCGTGGACCAGACCTGCGAGTTCCTGGCGGGGCAGGGGATCCGGGCGGTTCCGTATCACGCGGGGCTCGGGGACGATGAGCGGGCCCGGAACCAGGAGGCCTTTCAGTTGGACGAAGTGGACGTGGTGGTCGCCACCGTGGCCTTCGGTATGGGGATCGACAAGTCCAACGTGCGCTACGTCATCCACCGGGACATGCCCAAGGACGCGGAGTCGTGGTACCAGGAGATGGGCCGGGCCGGCCGGGACGGGCTGGAGAGCGACTGCATCCTGTTCTACTCGTGGGCCGACGTGAAGCTGCACGAACGCTTCCTGAACGAGATCGACGACCCGGAGGTCTGGCACCAGAAGCGGCAAGCCACGGTGGACCTGTTCGAGATGGTGGAGCGGGGTGGCTGCCGGCACCAGGCGGTGGTGCGGCACTTCGACGAGGAGATGGGTCCGTG
This sequence comes from Gemmatimonadota bacterium, assembly GCA_039586075.1. Classification (GTDB taxonomy): domain Bacteria; phylum Gemmatimonadota; class Gemmatimonadetes; order Longimicrobiales; family Gaopeijiaceae; genus Gaopeijia. The sequence goes on from JBDHLC010000065.1 coordinate 9,437, forward strand.
CGGTGAGTCGTGCGACGTCTGTACGGGAGTCTCGGTGGCGGAGCGCGCGGCCGAGGCCATGCTCCGGCAGAGAGGAATCCGTCGGCGAGGCTCGGAGGGGTCCGGCGGCGGGCGCTCCGGTCGGGTCCCCGCAGACCCGGGGGAGCTGCTCTTGTCGGGTTCGGACGAGGGCGCCTTCGAGTACCTGCGCACCGTGCGGAAGGGTCTGGCCGACCAGGCGGGGGTACCGGCCTACATCGTCTTCAGCGACAAGGTCCTGAAGGAGATGGTGCGGCGACGCCCCTCCACCGCGGCGGAAATGCTGGACGTGCCGGGGGTGGGCCCGGCGAAGCTGGAGAAGTACGGGGCGGTCTTCCTGGAGGCTCTCTCCCGGCTGGCGTGAGCCGCGCCCCGGCGCGTCAGTCGAAAGGGCTTCCCGGACGTCGCGAGATTCCCGCCCCGCCGCTGGTGTCGGCGCGGGCCCCGGGTTAGATCAACGAAGTCCTCCTGCCCCGTGGCGCCATGCCCGTCTTCACTACCGCCTGTCCCCGGAACTGCTACAGCACCTGCAGCCTGCGAGTGGAGGTGCAGGACGGCCGGGTCCGCCGCATCGAAGGGCACGCCGCGAACCGGGCCACTCCGGAGGGACCCTGCCTGAAGGGGCTCAGCTACGCCGAGCGGGTCCACTCCCCCGACCGCATCCTCCGCCCCCTCCGCCGCACCCCCGACGGGGGCTTCGTGGAGGTGGAGTGGGGGCGGGCGTTGAACGAGATCGCGGAGCAGCTCCAGGCCGTGCGCCAGAGGCATGGACCCAAGGCCGTCCTGTACTACTCGGCCAGCGGAACCAAGGGCCTCATGAACCGGGTGGGGGCGGGCTTCTGGCGCCTGTTCGGAGGATACACCACCACGTACGGAGACCTCTGCTGGCCCGCGGGCCTGGAGGCCACGCGCCTCACGCTGGGGGCCAACAAGCACAACGCCCCCTGGGATCTGGAGAACGCGGGGCTCATCGTCTTCTGGGGCAAGAATGCCGCCGAGACCAACATCCACCAGGGGGTGTTCGTCGAGAAGGCGAAGAGGCGGGGCGCCAAGGTGGTGGTGGTGGACCCGCGGCGCACGCAGACGGCGGAGGGCGCCGACCTCCTGGTGCAGCTCCGTCCCGGTACCGACGGAGCGCTGGCGCTGGCCATCGCCCGCCTCCTAGTGGACGGGGGCGGCGTGGATCGCGCCTTCGTGGAGCGGCACGTGAAGGGGTACCCCGAGTACGTAGCGACCCTGGACCGGTACACCCCTGCGTGGGCGGCGGAGATCTGTGGAATCCCGGAGGCCCAGGTGCGTGAGATGGCCGCGCTCGTGGCGGATTCCGGGCCCGTGAGCATCAACGCGGGATACGGGATGCAGCGGTACACGAACAGCGGCCAGACCATGCGGGCCATCCTCTCGCTCCTGGTGCTCACCGGAAATATCGGACGGCCCGGCGCCGGTTGGATCTTCGCCGACCTGCAGTCCCATGTTTTCGACGAGGTCCGGGACCCGGTGGCCTTCTTCCCCCCGGAGGAGGACGACGGAGTGGCTCGCGTGTCCATCTCCACGGCCCGGCTGGGCGAGGAGATCCTGGCCCAGCGGGATCCCCCGGTGCGGTTCCTGTGGGTGGAGCGGGGCAATCCCGTGACCCAGAACCCGGACACGAACCGCGTCCTGGAGGCGGTGCGGTCCCTGGACTTCCGCGTGGTGGTGGAGCAGTTCATGACGGACACCGCCCGGGAGGCCGACATCGTGCTCCCGGCCAAGACGCTCTTCGAGCAGAGCGACGTCATCGGGGCCTACTGGCATCCCTACATCCAGCTCAAGCAGAAGCTCCTGGAGCCTCCCGGAGAGGTGCGGCCCGAGAGCGAGATCTACTGGGCGCTGGCGGAGCGACTGGGCATCCCCCCCGAGAGCCGGCAGGCAGTCCTTCCCGAGCCCGGGGACGAGGCGGTGGAGGCCTACCTCGAGCGCCACCTCGCTCCCTTCCCGGAGCTCACCCTGGAGCGGTTGGCGCAGGGGCCCATCATCGCCCCGGGACACCAGGAGGTCGCCTTCAGCGACTTCGTCTTTCCCACCCCCTCCGGACTGATCGAGCTCCGGAGCGAGGAGGCGGCGGAACGGTGGGGGGTGGACCCGCTTCCCGGTTGGGTCCCTCCGGGCGCACCGGAGAGGCCAATCGGGGAATCGCCGAATGGCGGGAGCGGATCGGAGTCCGGGGACACGCGGCCCGCGGGACCGGATGGGGACGAAGCGTCCGCTTGGCTTCACTTCATGACGCCGAACACCAAGAACCGCATCCACTCCCAGTTCAACAATCTGGCCACGATCCGGGCGCTGAGCCCCGGCCCCTTCCTCCAGATGCACCCGGAGGACGCCGTGGCCCGGCAGATCGGACCGGGCGACCGGGTTCGGGTCCGAAACCACCGCGGCGAACTCACGGTCCCAGTACATCTGGACCGGGGGATCCGTCCCGGATGCGTGGCCATGACCAACGGGTGGTGGATCTCCCAGGGTGGGACGGTGAATGTCCTCTCGCCGGCCCTGGAGACCGACATGGGGTACGGTGCGGCCTTCCACGAGTCCCGGGTGAGGGTGGAGCCCGTTCCGGGTTAGGGCCCCGCCCGCCACCAGGACCCCTTCGGCCCCGCGCGCACCGGTCCCGGCGCCTTCAGCCCCAGACGACTCCGAGTCGCTCCCACAGCTGCAGGAAGGGCTCCCGGGGCCTGCGGCAGATGTGGACGCGGACCGACTGCTCCTCCGGCACACCCATGGGGTTCAGCACGGCCTCGGCCTCCTCGACCTCCTCGAAGATCCCCTGGAGCTCATCCACGGTGCCGCCCAGGATGAGGACCACCGCCGGATCCGACAGTCCGGGACCCCAGGCGTAGAAGTCGCCGTGGCGCGACGCCGGGTAGGGCAGTCCGAGCTCTTCGCGATACACGGCGAGAGCACCGGCCCGGCCGTAGTTGCCGCCGATGATCACGGTCCGGGACCGTTCGTCCTCCGGAAGCCCGTGGTAGACGCGGGCCACCGCCTCCGCCTGCTCCCTCCAGCCCAGCATGTCGGCGTAGTCCTGGGGAAGGGGCAGCACCTCACCGAAGTTGGTGGTCACGGCCCGGGTGACGCCCAGCGCGGCGCTGTAACGGGCCATGGAAGCGGGGGGGAGCAAGGGGATCCCCATGGGGAGGATCACCAACCCGGCCACCACCAGGGCGGCCAACGTTCCCCTCCATGGCCAGGGGCGTGCGGCGAGGAGCCCGCCCGCCCACACCGCACCACCGATGTACAACGCCGGGTGCATGGGTCCCAGGTAGTAGCCCTTCCCTCCGGTCACCAGGAAGAGGACGGCGGCTCCGGCTGCGGCGACGCCCACGGGCCGGAAGGGGCGGAGGCGCCGTGTGGCCAGGAGCGCCAACAGTCCCACGATCAGGAAGGGCGCCGCGCCGAACGCGGAGAGGAGCTGATCCGAGAGGAAGGCCAGCGGACTGACCCGGTCCAGCTGGGTCTCTCGAAGAATCCGGGCCTGCTCGAGGAAGGGCCATCCCCATGCCATCTGACCCAACACCGAGGGGAGAGCCACCAGCGCGCCGGTACCCACGGCCAGCCAGGGCCAGCGGGTGCGGAGGTCGCGACGGAGCGGTGAGAACAGGGCTCCCACGGCCATGGACACGCCGAAGATGGCGGCGCTGAACTTGGTGAGTCCCCCGAGGCCGGCGGCGAGACCGAAGACGAGCCACCACCTGCGGTCTCCCCCCGCCAGGAGCGAGACGAAGGCAAGCGTGGCCAGGGTCCACCACAGCTGCTCGAAGACCACGGGCTGGAACAGGGCTCCCGCCCGCATGAACAGGGGCGATACCAGGAAGGTGCACGCCGCCAGGATCTGGGACTCGCGGCCGCCGCCCATCCGCCGGGCCGTACCGGCCGCGATGACGATCATGGCGGAGAGCGCCAGCGCCGAGACCAGGCGGGTGCCCCAGAGGGTAGGGCCCGGGAGGAGTTGGGCCACGCGCCCCAGGACGGCGATGAGGGGCGGGAACTGCATGCGAAGCGGCTCCAGCTGGTCCGCCATGGCGAGGTACAGCAACTCGTCCCGGTGGAAGCCGTACCCCGGCCGGGGAACGAGGTGGAGCACCAGGGAGAAGCCGGACAGGGCCCAGACGGTCCGGGGCAGGGGTGGTGGGGTGGGCGCCTGTGGATCCATGCAGGGCACCTTTCGGCGGAGGGCGATGCGTGTCAAGCGACTCGGAGAACCTCGGGGCCGGCCTCCCTGGGCTTCCCGGCGCCGCGGACGCCGCGAAGCGGGAAACCGTGGCCCTCCGGTCTCCGCCCTGTCCGGCACGGGCATGGATGCCGTAGCTTCGGCCCATGCCCCGGAACGGCTTTCAACTCGACCTCAACCTCTGCACCGGGTGCGCCGCGTGCGTGGTGGCGTGCGCCATCGAGAACGAGCTGCCCTGGGGGACGTCGTGGCGATGGGTTGACACCTTCAATCCTGAGCGGCTTCCGGGCATCCCGGTGCACCACCTCTCCCTGGCGTGCAACCACTGTGAGGACGCTCCCTGTGCCGACGCCTGCCCTGCGGTGGCCTACCACCGGGACCCGGATACGGGCGCGGTCCTCCTGGATGGGGACAAGTGCATCGGGTGCCGGTACTGCACCTGGGCGTGCCCGTACGATGCCCCGAAGTTCGACGCCGGCGCCGGGGTGGTAACCAAGTGTACCTTCTGCAACCACCGGCAGCGGGAAGGGCTGGCCCCCGCCTGCGTGAATCAGTGCCCCACCGGGGCGCTCCGCGTGGGGCCGCTGTCGGACCTGGACGGCGACGTGGACGTCCAGGGCTTTCCGCGGACCGGGGCGCGCCCCTCCCTGCGGTTCCGGCCCCTGCGGGCGGGTGTCCCGCGCCACGCGCCAGCGGACGATGCCGATCCGGTCGGCGGAAGGGACCGGGCCCACTGGGGTGCCCTTGCTGCGTCGCTCCACCCGAGCCGCTACGACGCCCGCCCCGTATCCCGGGGGACCTTGCCGTCCAAGGCGTCGTTGGGCACGGAATGGCCCCTCTGGTTCTTCTCGCTGGCGGTGAGCTTCCTGGCGGGGTTGATGGCGAGTCCCGCGGGTCGAAGCGTCCTGTCGACCAGCTTCTTCGTGGGGGTGATGGTGCTGGCGGCGGCGGCCAGCACGCTGCACCTGGGCCGCCAGGAGCGGGCGTGGCGGGCCGTCCTTGGGTGGCGGACCTCCTGGCTGAGCCGGGAGATCCTCCTCTTCAACGCCTTCGGTCTCGCGGGGGCGGCCTCGCTCCTGGGTCTACTGCCCGAATGGCGAATGGCCGGCGTTTCCGCGGCGGACACCGCGGTGGCGCTCCTGGGTTTCGCCACCCTGTACGCCGTGGACCGGGTCTACCGAGTCACCGGAACGCCTGGGGTGGAGCGGCACAGCGCCCGGGCGATCCTGACCGGTCTGCTGGTGGCCACCGTGGTGGCGACGCCGGCCCTGGTCTGGATGGCGGTGGTGGGGTACAAGCTCCTCCTCTACGGGGCACGCAAGCACCAGCGAGCCGAGTCGGGCGAGCCGTGGCGTGCCCGCGCCTCGACGCTCCGGGTGGCCTCCACCCTGGTGGGGGCAGCGCTGGTGGCGGGAGGAACCCCCGTGGCGAGCCTCCTGCTGGGACCGGGAGCCGGAGCGGAGACCCTTCTCTCCGGCGCCGCCCCGGTCACCACCCTGGTGGGGCTCATCCTTCTGGCCCTGGGAGAGATGGTGGACCGGGGCGAATTCTACCAGGAGCTCACCATCCCCACCCCGGCACGTCAGGTGCGGGCCGACCTGATGTCCCTGGTGAAGGCGTTGGAGTAGGCGCACGGAGGCGGCGCGTCCCGCGACGGGAAGCCGCTGGGCGGGCACGGACCCTCGGGAGGCGCGGCGACGAGGTGGAGCGTACATTGCGCCCCCGAATTCGGCCTCTGGACCCCGACGGAGTGAAACCCGCATGCACGCCCGACACCTTCTCCCTCTCCTCCTGGCCTCGCTGACCGGCCTCGCGCCGGCCCTCGAGGCCCAGTCCACCCGCGACGCCGTGATCCGGCACGTGGAGCACTACGCGGCTGAATACGGGGCCATGGCCCAGGAGATCTGGGACCTGGCGGAGGTGGGCTACCAGGAGCACCAGAGCTCCGCCATCCTGCAGGAGCGGCTTCGGGAGGCGGGATTCCGGGTGGAGGTCGGGGTCGCGGGGATCCCCACCGCCTTCGTGGCCGAGTGGGGCGAGGGTGGTCCCATCCTGGGCATCATGGCGGAATTCGACGCCCTTCCGGGGATCACCCAGGATCGGACGCCCGACCGGAATCCCATCGAGGGCAAACCCGCCGGACACGCCTGTGGCCACCACCTGTTCGGAACCGGGTCCGTGGCCGCCGGCCTGGCGGCGAAGGAGTGGCTGGAGTCCAGCGGCGCTCCGGGGACCATCCGGGTCTACGGGACGCCGGCGGAGGAGGGGGGCGCCGGGAAGGTCTACATGGTCCGGGCCGGGCTCATGGACGACGTGGAGGTCATGATGCACTGGCACCCCGGCTCGTCCAACTCGGCCAACGCGTCGACCTCCCTGGCCAACAAGTCGGCGAAGTTCCGGTTCACCGGGGTGTCCGCCCATGCGGCGGGGGCTCCGGACCGGGGCCGCAGCGCCCTGGATGGGGTGGAGGCCATGAACCACATGGTGAACCTCATGCGGGAGCACGTCCCCTCCTCCACCCGGATCCACTATGTCATCACCTACGGTGGAGCCGCCCCCAACGTGATCCCGGACTTCGCCGAGGTGTTCTACTACGTCCGGCACCCCGACCCGAAGGAGGTGCATCGCATCTTCGAATGGGTGGCCGACGCGGCGGAGGGCGCGGCGCTGGGGACCGGAACCGAGGTGGAGTACGAGGTGATCCACGGCATCTACAACGTCCTCATGAACGTGACGCTGCAGGAGGTCATGTACGAAAACCTCCAGCGGGTGGGGGGCGTGGACTACACCCCGGAGGAGCGGCGCTTCGCCGAGATGATCCGGAGCACGCTGGGCGATGATGCCCCGCCGGTGGACCAGGCCGCCGAGGTGATGCCCTTCGTGGTCGACCCCTCGGCCGAGGGGCGGGGCTCCACGGACGTGGCGGACGTGAGCTGGGCCGTACCCACCGTGGGACTCCGGGCCGCTACCTGGGTCCCGGGGACGTCCTCCCACTCGTGGCAGGCGGTGGCCGCCGGGGGCACCACCATCGGCGAGAAGGGGATGCTGGTGGCGGCCAAGACCATGGCCCTCACGCTCGTGGACCTTTTCCAGGACCAGGACCTTCGGGCGGCGGCGCACACCGAGTGGCAGGAGCGCCGGGGCCCCGATTTCGTATACGAGCCCCTCCTGGGAGACCGGGATCCCCCGCTGGACTACCGCTCCCGCCCCGGAGGGGAGTGAGCGGCGGATTCGGAGGGTGCGTCCATGCCGCCGAACCCTAGCTCGGCTGCCCGGGCGTGAACGGGGCGTGAGCGCTCGGGACCGACGGTGATGCGTGCGCTACTGGCCGGAGCCACCGGCCTGGTGGGCAGGTATCTCCTGCGCGAGCTGCTGGGTCGCGCGGACTCGAATGGGCGGCCGGTCTACGACCAGGTGGTGGTCCTCACCCGGCGGAGCCTGCCGCCCGGTCTCCTGGGCGGGCTGGAGGCCGATCGGATCCGGGTGGCGTTGGTGGACTTCGCGGAGCTGGACGCCGTGGGTCTCGAAGGGGACGTGGATCACGTCTTCTGCGCCCTGGGCACCACCATCCGGAAGGCGGGGAGCCGCGAGCGGTTCCGGGAGGTGGACTACGGTCTTCCCCTGGCCGTGGCCCGGTGGACCCGGGCGGCGGGGGCCCGTCACTTCCTCCTGGTGAGCTCCATGGGCGCCCGGCCCGACGCCGGCGCCTTCTACCTTCGCGTGAAGGGCGAGCTGGAGGCCGCCCTGGCGGAGGTGGGATTCCCGTCGGTGGGCATCGTGCGACCGTCGGTGATCGGGGGCCCCAGGGACGAGTTCCGACCAGCGGAGGCGCTGGGCCGGGTGCTCCTGAGCGTGGTTCCGGGGCGGCTTCGCACCGTCCACGCCCGGGACATCGCCGCCGCCATGGTGAGCCTGGCGCTGGAAGAGGCTCCGGGGGTGCGCGTCCTGGAGTCGGAAGAGATCCGAAGCATGGCGGCTCGCTAGCGGCGGTGGGTGGCGAACGCCCCTTGTCCCGCCAAGGGGTGGGACCGCACGTTGGGCCCATGCGCTATCTGACTCTCGTGGTACTCGTCCTGTCCGCCTGCGTGAGCCGCGAGCTCCCGCAGGGTCCGTCCACCCTCGAGACTCCCTTCGGCGAGCTCTGGTACGACGTCGTGGGAGAGGGCCCGGGGACCCCGGCCATCCTCCTCCACGGAGGGCCGGGGATCAACAGCTACTACCTGAACCCCATGCGGGCCCTGGGCGCCGACCGTCCGGTGGTGCTCTACGACCAGATCGGGAGCGGCCGCTCCACCAGCGCCACGGGACCGTCCGAGTGGACCGTCGACAACTTCGTGGCTGAGCTGGAAACCCTCCGGTCGTCGCTGGGGCTCGAGCGCGTCCACCTGGTAGGCCACTCCTGGGGCACCATGCTCGCCGCCGAGTACTGGCGTGCCCATCCGGAACACGTGGCGAGCCTCGTCCTCATGAGCCCCGCCCTGTCGATCCCGGCGTGGCTGGCCGACGGGGACACGCTGCTCATGACCCTGCCGGACTCCATCCAGGCCGCCGTAGCGGAGCACGAGGCCGCGGGCACCTACGAAGATCCGGCGTACCAGGCCGCGGTGGGGGCGTTCTACGAGGCGTACCTCGCCCGGTCTCTCCCCTGGTCCGAGGACGTGGACAGCGCCTTCGCCTTCGCGAACCTCGACATCTACGGCGCCATGTGGGGGCCCAGCGAGTTCACGGCGACGGGCACGCTGAAGGACTTTGACGCCACGGGCTGGATCGGTGGTATCGACGTCCCGGTCCTGTTTACCACCGGCGAGTTCGACGAGGCGCGGCCGCCCACGGTCCGCCGGATCGCGGCCATGGTGCCGGGAGCGGAGATGGTGGTCATTCCCGGGGCGGCCCACCTGACCATGCACGACAATCCGGACGCCACGAACCAGGTGGTGGGGGACTTCCTCCGGAGAGTCGACGGGCGGTAGCCCCAGGGCCTCCCGCAGGCGGAGGACGTCCACTCGCGACTCGAGGCCGGATCGCGCCCCAGAGCCGGATCGCGGCCTGGGGCGTTCGTGCGGCCGCGCCTACTGCACCCGACGCTCGTGCTTCACCCAGTCCACCTCCATGGTCCACCGGGGGACGGACATGGGTGCGTCGTTGATCTTCGCGAAGTTCAGGATGGCGAAGAGGGGCTCGGGGATGTCGTCCCCCGTCCCCTCGCTCCGGTGGATCACCTCCCCGTCCAGCAGGAAGAGCAGGTCCGAGCCGTCCCACTCCACGCCGTAGTCGTGCCACTCGGCCAGCTCCGCGGCCTGCACGTGCATGAGCTGTTGCCAGTCCCCCCCGCCGCAGTGGCCCAGGTTCTCGATGGCGCGGACGGCGTAGTGGTCCGGACCGCCGTCGCTGTGGTGCTCGAAGACGTCGATCTCGCCGGATCCCGGCATGGGCCAGCAGACGGTCTCGTCGTCGTCCTCCACCGGCGGCTCGTCGTTCCGGGCCCCCAGGAGCCACCAGGCCGGGAACATCCCGTCCTGTCCGCTGTCCTGCACCCGGAGCCGGGCGGTCCAACGCCCCTTCACGAACTCCCGGCGGTTCTTGGAGATGATGCGTCCCGCCACGTACGGCGTGGGCGGATGCTGGACCCCGGTCTTGCTGTACGAGTCGCATTCCATCGGCTCTCCCAGGTCCACCACCCGGATCTTGAGGGTGCCGTCGCTCACCTCCCGCGTCCCGTGGGCTCCTCCGGGGACGTAGCATTGATCCTCGTCGTTCACCCAGATGGACTGGTGCTGCCAGTGGGCCTCATCGAAGCGCTCGAAGCCGTCGAAGAAGTCAACCGCCCGCTCACCCGAGGCATTGGGCGAGGAATCCGTTCCGCTGGCCTCCGGTGCGGTGTCTGGCTCTTCGGAGGTACAGGCGACGGCCAGAACCAGAAGGACGAGAGCCGGGAGCGGGCCGGGGAGGAAGGAGGTGCGCTGAGCGAGCATGCCGAAGCCTCTCACGGGAAGACGTTGGGATTTCTGAGGGACACTACGAGACGGGCGCACGGCTGCAAGTCCCGAGGGAGGGACGTTGCGGCGCTCCTGGGGTGGCGACGGCGTGCGCCCGGATGGGGCGGCACGGCGCCCCGAGGCTCTAATCCCGGCGCTTCATCTCCAGCTCGTGGAACCAGAGGTCGTCGTTGGGAACGTCGAGCTTCATCTCCGTCACCGTCCCGAACTCGTCCAGGAGGAAGGTGGCGGTCCCCTGGCC
>JBDHLC010000066.1:0-13239 GCA_039586075.1 Gemmatimonadota bacterium
ACGGCGAGCCTGCTTCTTCTCGGGGGCGTGGTCTCCATGGGAATCCTGCTCAGAAGCGGCAGCGCCGGCCGGCGGGCCGTCGTCCTGTTTGGAGCCGGTGCGCTCCTCGGGCTCATCGCCGGGGGCCTTCCGTGACTGGTCTTCCGAAGGGCGTGGCCGCGCGGGTAATCCTGCGTTCTCTGTTGCTGCAGTCCGCCTGGAACTACCGAACGCTGCAGGGAAACGGGGTGGCCTTCGCCCTGCTTCCAGTGCTCCGCCGGGTCCACAGCGACGAGGCATCGTTGCGGGAGGCAGTGGAGCGACACTCACACCACTTCAACGCCCATCCCTACCTGGCGTCACTCGCCCTCGGGAGCCTGGCTCGCCTGGAGTGGGAGGGGATGGACGGTGAGACAATCCGACGCTTCCGCGCGGCCCTCGGCGGCCCCCTGGGGGCGCTGGGCGATCGGCTGGTGTGGGCCGCCTGGTTACCCCTCTGCTCGGTCCTGGCCCTGAGCCTGCTCTGGGTGGGCCTGGCCCCGGGATGGACTCTGGCCGTATTCCTGTTCGTCTACAACGCCGGTCACTTCACCCTCCGGGTATGGGGGTTCAGGGAAGGGTGGGAGGCGGGAACGGACCTTGCCGCCCGCCTCCGCACCATGGGTCTCTCGACGGTCTCCACCCGGTTGGAGGGATGGCTTGCGGGGGCCATGGGACTGCTCGTGGGTCTCGCGGTGCTGGGGCCGGGCGTTCGAGGTGGCGTGTCCCCGGTCTGGATCGCTCCCGGCGTGGCGCTCCTGGCGCTGGGGTTCTTCCTGGGACCCAGGGCGTGGCGGGCCACGGCTGCCGTAACGGTGGCCGGTGTGGCGCTTCTGCTCCTCGTGGGGTTCTTTCTCCGGTGACCCGCATGCACGAGACCACCGTCCAGATCGTGAATCGGGCCGGACTCCACGCCCGACCGGCGTCGGAGTTCGTGAAGTTGGCAGGGAAGTTCGCGTGCGAGGTCCGGGTCGAGAAGGACGGGTTCGAAGTGAACGGCAAGAGCATCATGGGCGTATTGATGCTCGCCGCGGAACGGGGCACGGAGTTGGTGATCCGGGCCACGGGGGAGGACGCTTCCGAGGCGCTGGAGGCCCTCGCCGGACTCGTGCGCCGCGGCTTCGAGGAGGAATGATGCGGAGAGGATACTTCACACCCCTGGGAGGCTGAGACCATCGTGTCCCGCGTATTCGACGGCTCACCGGCGGCCGAGGGGATCGGGTCCGGCAGGGTCCGGCTGGTGGACTGGTCCATCCCGAAGGTGCCCCACGAGATGGTGGAGCCCGAAGGGATCGAAGCGGAGGTGGACCGGTTCCACGACGCCCGGGACGAAGTCAGGAAGCGCCTGCTGGAGCTCAAGGAGCACACGGAGGAGCTCCTGGGGCCGGTGGAAGCCCGCATCTTCGATCCCCAGCTCCTCATGCTGGACGATCTGGAGGTGGTGGACGGCACGGTGCGCTACATCGTGGAGACCCGGCTTACCGCGCCGCGGGCCTTCGACTGGAGAATGATCGAGCTGCAGACGCTCTGGCGCCGAACGAATCACCCCATGGTGCTGGATCGTTTGAACGACCTCGAGGACCTCCAGATCCGTCTGCTGAATCGGCTCATGGGTCTGCCGGATCCCTTCCAGTCGTCTCCTTACGATGGGCCGCTGGTCATCGTGGCTCGGAACGTGAGCCCGTCCATGACCGTGCAGCTGGATCCCGAGCAGATCGCGGGGATCTGCACCGACCACGGGACGCGAACGTCGCATTGGGCCATCCTGGCGAGGTCCCGGCACATCCCTGCCGTCGTGGGGCTCGGGAACCTGTTCGGCAACGCCACCGATGGACAGGAGGCCATCGTGGACGGCCGCATCGGGCGCGTCGTGCTGGATCCGGACGAGACCGATCGCCGGGTATTCCGGGCTCGCCTGGAGCGCTTGCGCCACTGGGAGGAGGAGGTGGAGGCCATTGCGGAGCTGGAGTGCATCACCGCCGACGACCACCCGGTGGCGCTCCGCGCCAACCTGGATCTTCCCGTTGAGGCCGACAATGCCCTGCGTCACGGGGCCGAGGGAGTCGGACTCTTCCGCACCGAGTTCCTCGTCGTGGGACGAAACGCCATGCCCGACGAGGACGAGCAGTACGAGGGGTACCGGCGAGTCGCGGAGGTCTTCGAAGGGCAGCCCGTCTACCTGCGCCTGTTCGACCTGGGGGGTGACAAATTCCCCATCTTCCTGAACATGCCCTCCGAGGAGAATCCCTTCCTGGGGTGGCGTGCGGTCCGCGTGTTGCTGGACCAACCGGAGATCTTCCGGACCCAGTTGCGGGCCGTGCTGCGCGCCACCGCCCACGGCGACGTCCGCATCATGGTCCCCCTGGTGAACGACGTGGACGAGATCAGGCAGGTCCGGACGCTCCTGGAGGAAGAAGAGGAGCAGCTTCGGCGGGACGGGATTCCCTACAACTCCGGCTACAAGCTCGGAGTGATGGTGGAGACCCCTGCGGCGGCGCTGGACGCCGCGGAGCTGGCCCGCCACTCGGATTTCTTCTCCATCGGCACCAACGACCTGGTCCAGTACACCCTGGCGGTGGATCGCACCAATTCGCGCCTCGCCAAGCTCTTCAACCCGTTCCATCCGTCGGTGGTGCGACAGATCCATCAGGTCAGCAGGGTGGCGCGGGCCGCGGGCATCGAGTTGAGCGTCTGTGGGGAGATGGCGGCCACCGCCCTGGGTGCGTACCTGCTCCTGGGGCTGGACATCAGCACGCTCTCGGTGGCCTGGCCGGCCATCCCCGAGCTCAAGAAGATCCTCCGGGAGGTCCGTGTGGAGGACGCCCGCAGGGCGGCCCGCAAGGCGCTGGCGGCGCCGACGGCCCGGGACGTCACGGAATGCCTGGCCTCGGCCATGTCCGACTCCGTGGACCTTGCCGCGTACCGAGGGCGCTGGGAGCTGGAGCTGCCCTACTGAGAATCCCGTCGTGGCCGCGCCGTCGAGGCGGAAGTGGGTTGTGGACGGGAGTCGGCGTTGACTAGCTTCGAGAGGACCCTCCTCTCACACAATTCCGGCAGGCCGAGACCCTTGTCGGTCTGCCGATTTCTACGGACTCCCTGCATTCATGAGCACCTATCTCTTCACTTCCGAATCGGTCACCGAAGGCCACCCCGACAAGGTGGCGGACCAGATCTCCGACGCCATCCTGGATGAAATGCTGGCGGAGGATCCCGGGTCGCGCGTGGCATGCGAAACCATGGTGACCACCGGATTGGCGCTGGTGGCCGGGGAGATCACCACCGAGACCTACGTGGAGATCCCCGAGGTGGTCCGGAAGACCCTCCGCCGTATCGGCTACACGAGCTCGGCGTACGGCATCGACGCGCACACGTGCGCGGTGCTCTCCTCCATCGACAAGCAGTCTCCCGACATCGCCCAGGGTGTGGACACCGGCGGCGCGGGTGACCAGGGGATGATGTTCGGATATGCGTCGGACGAGACTCCGGAGTTCATGCCGGCGCCCCTGGTATTCGCGCACCGCATCACCCACCGATTGGCGGAGCTCCGGAAGTCCGGCGAGCTCGGGTGGCTGCGTCCGGACGGGAAGGCGCAGGTTTCGCTGGAGTACGATGGGGACAAGCCCGTGCGGGTCCATACGGTGGTGGTGAGCACGCAGCACCACCCGGACGTCACGCAGCGTCAGATCCACAAGGAGGTGCGGGAAAAGGTCGTGAGCCACGTCCTCCCGCCGGACCTGTACGACGCTGCGAACTGCATCTTCCACATCAACCCTACCGGCAAGTTCGAGATCGGTGGACCGCATGGCGACGCGGGGCTCACGGGTCGGAAGATCATCGTGGACACCTATGGCGGCATGGGACGCCACGGTGGGGGAGCCTTCTCCGGGAAGGACGCGACGAAGGTGGACCGGTCCGCGGCGTACGCGGCCCGCTGGGCCGCCAAGAACGTCGTGGCCGCCGGCCTTGCGAGGCGGTGTGAGATTCAGTTGGCGTATGCCATCGGAGTCGTGGAGCCCGTCTCGGTTCACGTGGACACGTTCGGCACTGGAGAGGTCCCCGACGGAGTCATCGCGGGCGCGGTGGCGGAGGTGTTCGATTTCCGCCCTGCTGGGATCATTCAGGAGCTCGGCCTCCGGGACCCCATCTTCCTGGAGACTGCCGCGTACGGCCACTTCGGCCGGGAGTCCCGCGTGGTGGAGGCCCACGACCGTCAAGTCCGGCTCTTCCCATGGGAGCAGCTCACTCGGGTGGACGACATGCGATCCGCCGTCGGCGGCTGACGGAACCTCCGGGCCACACCGGGGGAAGCAAGTGTGGATCGTCACTCATACCCGGAGCCGAGTTCGTGCTGGTCGAGGTCAAGGTCGAGCGTCTAACCCTGGATCGTGCCACCCAGTCTCCCGTCGTGGTGTTGCGGGAGGAGGGCGGGGACCGGGCGCTTCCCATCTGGATCGGAGCGGGTGAGGCCAGCGCCATCCATATGCAGCTCGCCCACGTGTCGGTGGGAAGGCCCATGACCCACGACCTGCTGGTCTCCACCATCGACGGGCTGGGCGCGCGGCTGACGAGAGTGGTCATCACCCGAGTGGAGCAGAACACCTACTTCGCCCAACTCGAGCTCGACGTGCAGGGGAGGACGTTGGAGGTGGACGCCCGACCCTCGGACAGTATTGCCGTGGCCCTTCGCACCGACGCTCCCATCTTCGCGGAGGAGGGGCTCCTGGACCTCGTTCGGGTGGAGATGGCCGACGGAGAGGAGGCGGTTCCCCCGGGGCCCCCGTCGTCCAGTCTCTCGGCTGCGGGAGATCCGGACCTGCCCGCGCCGGGACCAGCGGGGAGGGAGGAAGGCATGAGTGCCACGGAGCTGCAGGAGTACCTCCGGAAGCTGAATCCGGAGGACTTCGGGCGGTTCAACCCCTGAGGGTCGGGGTTTGACGCTCTCACGGGTGGGCCGGGTCGCGCGTGCCCTTCCGCCCGGTCTCCTGGCGACGGGATGGGTGCTCGTGGCCTGCTTCATCATGGGGGGCGCGGCACACGCGCAGGAAATCGCCACTCCGGAACTTCGGGGAGAGGTTTCGTTGGGCGATGGGACGCCCGTGCCCGGAGCCACCGTGGTCCTCCACCGGGTGGACGCCATCGAGGCGGGCGAACTGGACTCGGTTCAGGCGTCCGTCGCGGGGGCCTTCCGATTCGACCTGCCCACCGTCCCCGATCCAGGCGGTCGCGGCGAAGTGTACTTCGCGTCGGTTCGGCACCAGGGGGTCCTGTATTTCGGACCGCCCGTGAGTGCGGCGATCCAGCTCGATTCGACCTACCTCATCCAGGTGTACGACACGGCGGTGGCCCCCATCCGGGGAGCTCCGCTTCCCATCACGGTACGGTACATCCTGGCGGAGCCGCAGGACGACGGGTGGCAGGTGACCGATCTCATTCAACTGGACGTGCAGGGCGATCGCACCTGGGTCGCTGCCGACTCGGGGATCTCCTGGAGCTACCCTCTGCCGCAGGGACTGCGGGACCTTCAGGTGGGGGGAGGGGACGTCCCTCCGGCGACGGTCCAGCTTCGAGAGGGCGTCCTGGAGGTGACGGCACCCCTTCCGCCCGGCGCTCGGCAACTGGTGATCCGGTATGCTCTCGACTCGTTGACCGTGGACATTCCTCTCCCCGGGGGCGTCGAGGAGATGGACTTCCTGGTCCGCGATCCGGGACCCCGGGTGGAGGTCCTGGGCCTGGTCCCGGCCGAATCTGTGGAGATGGAGCCAGGGGTCCGGTACCGGCGATTCGCAGGCGTCGCGGTTCCGGACACCGTCCTCCGCGTAACCGAGCTTCCGCCGGAGTTCCAGCTGCCGCTGCGGTGGCTGGCCGTGCTACTGGCGCTGCTGCTCGCCGGGGTCGGACTCTATGCCGTCCGCCGGCCGACAGGCGCGCATCCGCCGCGGCCTCGAAGAGCCGAGCCCGCTCCACCTTCCCGAGACGACCTCGTCCGAGAGGTGGCGCGGCTCGACCTGACCCTCGAGGGGATGCCGGACGGGTCGGAGCGGAGACGGCTCGAAGGGCGCCGCGAGACTCTCCTGGCGGAGCTCCTTCGCCGGCCATGAGCGCGGTGAGCACCCGGGGCGTGCTGCTGCGCTCGCATCCCTTCTCGGAGACCAGCCGGGTCCTACGGTTCCTGACGGAGGATCACGGGCTGGTGGGGGTGATGGCTCGTGGGATCCGGAAGTCACCCAGGGGGCATGGCCTGGACCTGTTCGGAGAGGTGGCGCTCACCCTCTACATGAAGCCGGGACGTGAGCTCCAGACCTTGGGAGAGGTGAGCCCGCTGCGGCCTCGCCGTGGCTTGGGCTCGCATCCACTGCGGCTCACCTGCGCCGGAATCCTGGCGGAGCTCGTGCTCCGCCATCATGGAGAGGCTCCCAGTCACGAGGTCTTCCAGGCTCTCGGGGACGGCCTGGACCGTCTCGAGGTCGTGCCGGAGGACGCCGTGGTGCCGACGCTGCTGGCCCAGGGCTGGGGGCTTGTGAGCGCCCTCGGGTTCCACCCCCAGGTGGAGGTCTGTGTGCTCTGCGGCAGGCCGTTGGACCACAAAGAAGTGGGGCGCTTCGACTTCGGAGCGGGCGGGGTCCGGTGCGTCGGATGCGCAGAAGGGATGGCCGGTCCCCGGATCGGACCCGGAGCCCGCGACCAGCTTCGGCACCTCCTCCAGGGTGAGGCACCAAACCCCCTCACTCGTCCGAGGGCCCACCTCCAGCTGCTTTCCGACTTCGTGACCCACCACGTGTCCGGTTCCCGCCCGCTGGAGGCCTTCCGGGTCCTGGCCGCCTTCCTACCCGAGTCCTCGACGTCTCCCCATGCGTAACCTGATTCTCGGGACCGCCGGCCATATCGATCACGGGAAGACCAGCCTGGTGCGCGCCCTCACGGGGGTGGACACCGACCGTTTGGCCGAAGAGAAGGCTCGGGGCATCACCATCGACCTCGGGTTCGCGGAGCTCACCGACGCGCAGGTGCGATTCGGGATCGTGGACGTCCCCGGACATGAGGGCTTCGTGCGCAACATGGTGGCGGGTGCCACCGGCATGGACGTAGTCCTCCTGGTGGTATCCGCCGAGGAAGGGGTCATGCCCCAGACCCGGGAGCACCTGGCCATCGTGGAGCTCCTGGGAGTGCGATCCCTGGTGGTAGCGCTCACGAAGTCGGACCTGGTGGACCCGGACTGGTTGGAGCTCGCCCGAGAGGACGTGCGGGATCTCCTGGCTGACGGTCTCTTCGCCGGGTCGCCCATCGTGGCCACCTCCGCCGAGAGCGGGGACGGACTGGAGGAGCTTCGGACGGCTCTGGTGGAGGTGACCGGAGAGGATGGGGTGGTCCGATCCGACGACCTGATGTTCCTTCCGGTGGACCGGGTCTTTTCGGTGCGCGGCACCGGTACGGTGGTCACCGGGACCTTGTGGACGGGATCGGTGGCCGTGGGTGCGCGAGTCCGGATTCTCCCCGGGGGGGTGGAGGCCCGCGTCCGTGGCGTGCAGCGGCACGGCCAGGACGCGGACGAAGCGGAGGCGGGCAGTCGTGCCGCTCTCGCACTGGTCGGAGACGGGGTTGAGAAGGAAGCGCTCCACCGGGGGCAAGCCGTGGTCTCCCTCCGGGGATGGGAGCCCAGCGCCATGCTCACGGTGCGGCTGCGCGTCCTGCCCGGTACGGGGTGGGAGATGGAGCAGGGGCAGCGGGTCAGGCTGCATCTCGGCACTGCGGAGGTCATGGCGCGGTGCGTGCTCCTCGCCGGAGACCGGCTCGGCGAGGGCGAGGAAGGGTGGGCTCAGCTCCGATTGGAGGAGCCGTTGGCGGCGCGGGTGCGGCAGCGCTTCGTCCTCCGGAGCTACTCTCCCATGGTCACCTTCGCCGGCGGAACCGTGGTGGAGTCACACCCGCCCAAGCGTCGTCGCTCTTCCGATCCGCCGGTGGACCTCCTCCAGGCCGTTCTCGAGGGGCAGGACGACGAATGTGTGGCCGCCGCCGTGGCGCTAGCCCGAACCTCCGGGGCCCCGGAGCGGCTGCTTCCGGTTTTCACCGGCCTGACGCCAGCGCGCTGCGAGGCGGCCCTTCGTGTGTTGGCCCAGCGGGGCGCAGTCCTGACCGACGGTTCGTGGGTCGCCCCGGATGTGGCGGAGGGACTGCAGGTGGAGCTCATGGAGGCCGTGGACCGGGTCCATCGGGATGAGCCCTTCCGCGAGGGGGCCACCGTGGAAAGCCTGCGGGCCATGGCTCCCGCGGGATCGCCCCGGGGGCTCGCCGATACCATCCTGGGAAGCTTGGCGGACTCCGGGACCGTGGAGATCACCGGGGGTTTGGTGGCCCGATCCGGGTTTTCTCCGACGCTCACGGAGGCCCAGGAGGCGCTCCGGGAAGAGGTACGGCGCCGCTACCGGGAGGCGGGGCTCCAGCCGCCGACGGTGGTCGATCTTCCCGCCGAACTCCGGGCTGATCCGGCGTTCGGGCACATTCTCCGCCGGCTGGAGCAAGCGGGGGAATTGGTAGCGCTGGACGCCGAGCTGTACTGCTGGCGCGAGACGCTCGCCACCGCGGCGGCCCGAACGGTGGAGGCGCTGGCGGGGAGGGAGGATCTCGGGCCGGCGGACTTCAAGGAGGTCCTCCCCGTGAGCCGAAGGTACCTGCTTCCCATTCTACGGTACTTCGACGGTGCCGGAGTCACGCGGAACAACGGCGACGTTCGTGCGGTTCTAGGTTAAGGTTCCTTGACCGGTCCTTGCGCTGCCCCGTAGAATGCGGTTAGCAGGGAAGGAAACCCGAAAGGTTCACCATCGCGGGAGAGCATCACGCACCTCGGCTACGGCACGGTTCACCGATGAGACGCACTCTGAGCGTCTCGTTCGTCCTCTTGGCGCTGCTCGCCATTGCCGCTTCCGCCTCCGCCCAGGAGGTGGGCGGGCAGTCCGGTAAGTCGACGAGCGGGTTCAGTCTACAGCCCAACTATCCGAACCCGTTCAACCCCGAAACGACCATCCCCTTCGTTCTCGAGGAGGGATTGTTCGCGTCGGGGCGACCGGTCGTGGTATCAGTGCGCATCTACAACCTCCTGCGCCAACCCATTGCGGCACCCGTCGCACTCCGCCACCCCGCCGGTGAGAATGTCCCGCTGATTCAACTGGAATACACCTCGCCCGGGAGGTACGAAGCCTTCTGGGACGGCAGGGACTTCGGAGGGAATCAGGTGGCCTCGGGTGTCTACTTCGTGCAGCTCACCGTGAACGGTGTGAGCCTGCACATGCGGATGTTCGTGTCGAAGTAGGAACCCGCATCCACATCCGCGGGCGGGTCCGACCCGCCCAACCCGTCAGCCGGCCTTCTCGTCCAGGAGCGCCAGGAAGTCTGAGGCGGATTCGATCTCCAGGAGCCGGCCGGGGACCTCTGGATCCTTGGCGAACTGCGCGATCTTCCCGAGCACCGGAAGGTACTGGTTCGAGACCTCCAGGGGCGGCGCCACGATCAGGAAGAAGTGGTGGACCGGCTGACCGTCGATGGCGTTGAAGTCGACGCCCTGGGGCTTACGTCCGTAGGCGAGCCGCAGGCGGTTCGCCACGAGGGACCGGCAGTGGGGAATGGCGATGCCCTTGCCGATTCCCGTGCTTCCGAGGTTCTCCCTCCGCTTGAGAGTCTTGAACAGAATGGACTCGGACTTGGCGTCCAGGTGGAGGAGGGCCACCAACTCTTTGAGGAGATCGTCCTTGGTGTCGCTTTCCAGGTCCAGATTCACGGCGTCGGCCGCGAAGAAGTCCTTGAGCTTCATATTGGCTATCACCCGGGTCGGGGGTGGGGATCCTCGATCAATCTCGAAACGTAATAGAGCCCTGCCCGTCATCCCAAGTGTCCCGCTTCACCCTCGTGTTGGAGCGCCTTAGCTTTTCGCCATGCCAATCGATCTCCAGGCCCTCCTCCGGGCGGACCGCACGCCGCTCTATCTCGCGCCACAGGCGGGGGTTAGCGAGTCGCCGTTCCGACGTCTATGCCGAGACTTCGGAGCGGACGTCGTGGTGACGGAGTTCGTCAGTGCGGAAGGGATCGTGCGGGGAAACGAGCGGACCCTGGACTACCTCCGGTTCGACGAGGAGGAGCGGCCCATCGGGATCCAGATCTTCGGTGCCGACCCGCCCTCCATGGGAGAGGCGGCCGCCTTCGTGACCGAGACGTTCGCGCCCGACTTCGTGGACATCAACTTCGGATGTCCGGTGAAGAAGGTCGTGAAGCGCAATGGAGGCAGCGGCTGCCTGCGGGACCTGGACCTGGTGGAGCGCATCATCCGGTCATGCGTGGATTCCACCGCTCTCCCAGTCACCGCCAAGATCCGGAGTGGCTTCGACGAGGCGACCCGGGACCCTGTGACCATCGGCCGACGATGTCAGGACGCCGGGGCGGCCGTCGTGACGCTGCACCCCCGTACCCGGGCGGACATGTACTCCGGTCACGCCCGCTGGGAGGAGATCGCCGCTCTGAAGAAGGCGCTGGACGTGCCGGTCATCGGGAACGGGGATGTCCGGAGTGGAGAGGACGCGCGACGCATGAGGGACGAGACGGGCTGTGACGGGATCATGATCGCCCGTGGGAGCCACGGCGACCCGTGGATTTTCAAGGAGGCCCGCGCCGCCCTGGATGGGGAGATCCCTCCCGGACCCCCGTCCGTCGAGGAGCGCTTCCGGATCTGCATCAAGCACGCGCGCAACGCCGTCGCCTTCGAACGGGACCAGGAGAAGGCGATGCGGGAATTCCGCAAACACCTGGGCTGGTACACCAAGGGGCTCCCTTCGGGCAAGCACCTTCGCCAGGAGCTCTTTCAGGTCACGTCGCTCCACCAGGCGGAGGCATTGCTGGAGGGCTACCTGGATCAGTACCGGGCGGGCCTCGACACCCCCAGCCTGGCGGGGACCGAGGGGTAGGCTCTGCGAGACCCCTCGCCACGGCGTCTTGCGTACGGGCTCCCTCCGAAGGCCTCTCTGGCGATCGCACGGTGGACCCAACGGACGGATTTCGCGTATTATGGTATCGCTGATTGAAAACTTGGGGGCGTCACGGTTTCGACGTGCTTGGTGAATGTCGAGCTGCGTGCCGAGGTCTCCGATACCTCGATAATCCTCGGAGAAACTCATAGTTGCCAACACTGATCTGGCACTGGCCGCGTAAGTAACCCTTACTGGCCCGCTCCTGGAGCTGCCCGCCCGAGGCGGTTCCTGCGAGCGACGATGAGTCGGGCTGGCGTACGGTGCTGTCGCCTCACCGGACGCGAGATTTCATGGTGACTGGTCGCTGCTCAGGTTGTGTGCTGGCCGGCAGTTGACGAGATGATCAGCGCTCTACGCACGTAGAGGCTCGGAAGGATCCATTCGCGGACGCGGGTTCGACTCCCGCCGCCTCCACTCAAGACGGGCCGGTGACCTCAGGTTGCCGGCCCGTTTTGCGATTTTGCCCCATTACGGCTCCGGCAGAGTCGCCGGGAGGCGAACCCGCGCGGACTCGTTTTTGCCCCATTACGGCTCCGGCAGAGGCGGCGGGAGGCGAACCCGCGCGGACTCGAGCAACGCGAGAGGCCGCCAACGCGGGTTCGGCGCCGGAGGCGCAACGCCGCGGCGAAGCCGAGGCGGTACTCCCGCCGCCTCCACTCAAGACGGGCCGGTGACCTCAGGTTGCCGGCCCGTTTTGCGCAACGCCGCGGCCCGTCAATACGCCCCGATGGTCCCCTTCGCAGCCTCCTGCAGCGCGGCGGAGTCGTAGCCGGTCCCTTCCTTGAAGACGATCACCACGTCATAGATCGAGGTCGGGTCGGCCGTCGGGTCACCAGCGATGACGACCAGGTCGGCGAGCTTGCCGGCCTCCACTGACCCGAACCGGGCCTCCTCACCCAGGATCCGCGCGCCGTTGAGGGTGAGGATCTGCACTACCTCGCCCGGCGAGAAGCCCGCCTCCAGCAACATCTCGTAGTTGCGCAGGTTCCCGAAGCCGGGCAGGTAGCCGGTGCCCCATGGGTCGGAGCCGGCGCCCAGCAGGCCGCCCTCCTCAACGAAGATCCGCTCCCAGCGCATCATCTTCTCGAGAAGGCGTGGGGGCACGATGAAGCCACGTTCCACCAGGGTGGCGTTGTTGCGCTCGACTTCCCGCCGCGTGAGGGGCTTGAGCATCGCCATGGCCCGGGGCGGCAGCGTAGCGCGCTCGGGCGTGAAGGTCTCGTAGACCCCGAGGGTCGAGACCACCGCTGCGCCTCCCGCCACGATGCGGCGGATGCTCTCCCGCATCTCGGGTGTCTCCACATCGAGGTCCGCCTGGATTCGCATGTTCTCAGGGGGGCAGACGTCGGGCTGCTTATTCGGGACGTAGTCGGAGTTGGTGAGATAGCCGTGCTGTAGGGCGTCGACGCCGAGTTCCGAGGCCTCCGTGAATGACACAGAGCACAGGTGCCCGGTGATCTTCATCCCGTGGCGGTGCGCCTCGTCCACCACTGCACCCAGGACCTCACGTGTGATGCCGCCCATGGCCTTCATCCAGGTGGCACCTTCCGAGGCCCAGTAGCGGATGACCCGGCGCGCTTCTTCCGGGTCGTTGACCACGCGCATGTTGCCGGGGGAGGGAGGCCCGCCATTGAGATAGGGACCTGTGGCGAAGATGCGTGGGCCTGGAGCCTGCCCGGCATCGATAACCTTCTTGAGGTTGAGGTCGTAGTACGGGAACTGGCTGCCTGCGGGCATGGCGCTGGTCACGCCCAGAGCCAGGTACAGCATGGGCCCGGTCACCGGCATGGGGGTCATCTGCTGCACGCCTCCGAAGTAGAGGTGCTCATGCAGGGAGACCATGCCCGGAATGACGGTATGGCCCGAAAGGTCGAGGACCTGAGCATCCTTGGGGACATCGACGCTGCCCGAAGGGCCCACCGCCTCGATGCGTGTTCCGTCCAGGAGGATGGTCTGATCCTCCGCCGCTGATGTGCCCGTGCCGTCCAGCAGCCGCACATGGGTCAGCGCCACCGTTCCGGCCTCCACCGCAACGAACGGCGACAGCGGCGAGCCCGGCACCTCCTGAGCGTGAGCCGGGGCGGGCAGGAGCGCGGCGAGCACCAGCGCGGCGGACAGACGGGGCTTCATGGGCCTCTCCAGGGCGATGTGGGGTGTCGGGCGACAGGATATGGGTGGGCGGTGGCACCCGGCAAATCCGAGCGGACGCTCA
>JBDHLC010000113.1:0-3169 GCA_039586075.1 Gemmatimonadota bacterium
TCCATGGTGACGGGATTGGCACCGGCCTCGGGCTCGAAGATGGCGAGATGACAGGTCTTGCACTGGTAACGGATGCGGTGGACCCAGTGGGGGAAGCGGGCCCTGGGGAGCATGCCGGTGTTGAACGGTGCGGCGGAGGAGTCGCCCTGCTCGGCGAGGATCTCGGCGGCACGGCGCATCTCGATGGTGCCGGTGAGGACCTTCTGGGCCCGTCCCGGGGGGAGGGGCATCCCGGTGTGGCAGCGCTCGCAGGCGGAGGTGGGGTTGAAGGCGACGGTACCATGGCACTCACCGCAGAAGCGTCCCTGGAGGACGTCGGCCATTTTGATCTCGGCGCCCCGGACCTTGAAGATGCGGGGATGGCACTGGGCGCAGTCGATGATCTGGGTGTGAGCGGAGTGGGGGAAGTAGGCGTCGAAGGTGGGGTTGGGGCCGGGGAAGTAGAAATCGAACTTGAACTGGAAGGCGTCCTCGGCGGAGATGCGGGGGCCGTCGATACCGTTTCGGATGATGCTGTCCCGGAGGGCCTGGACCCAGTCGACGTTCCCGGCGTGGTCGGCGGGGAGGAGGGCGAGGACGGAGTCGGGATCGAGGGTGAGCTCGATGGGCGGGGTGACGGTGTCGGCGGGGTTCCGGAGGAGTTCCGGGGGGATGAGCGTGAGGTCCACCAGGGGATTCTCGACCCCGGATCCGTCCCCCTGTGGCGAAGCCGTCGACGAGCGTTCCGGCGGGAGGTCCACCAAAACGGTCATGAGGCGGCGGCTGCATGCTGTGCCAGCCATGCAGACCGCCGCCGTGGTGACCATGAGCGCCGCTCTCTCGAGGGTGGGTCGTCGGGACATGGGAGGGGTCGCCCGGCGAGGAGAGTGACCGCTACCGGCCTACTTGATGTGGCAGGTCAGGCAGAGGTTGCTCGCTGCATTGTCCACCCGCAGGAACGTCGCGTTCAGGGTGTGGGGGTTGTGGCAGGTGGCGCACTCCACCTGGCCGGAGTAGAGCTTCAGGCCGGCGGTGGTGAGGTCCTCGACCGGGTGGAACTGCGGATCGAGTGCCGGATCGTACGTGACCGCGATGGGGTGGTCGTTTCGGAGGTCGGTCCCGAGATCGATGAAGGCACTGGTTCCCGCGAGGCCGGCGATGGTCGTCATGTCGGCGCCAATGCTCGTGGCGGTGGACGCGTTGGGCGCGTTGGTGATGACATCGATACCGATGGTCCCGTCGTGGCAGCTGAGGCAGGCCAGTGAGACGGGACCGGGGCCGGCGGCGAAGGTCATGTTGAGGTCGGCCGCGCCCGCGCTGGCGTCGTAGAGCTGGAACGGGCCCGCCGGGGTCCCGCGGTTCCAGAGCGGCCCCGACTCGCTGCCTCCGTGGGGCGTGTGGCAGTAGACGCAGACTTCACCGTAGTCGGCGACCTGGGCAGTCAGCGTCTGGAAGGTCCCGTCCCGTGACCCGGAGAAGTTGTGCTTGGTCTGTGTGATACCCTCGTTCTGCGCCTCGACCTGGCTGGGAAGGACGACCAGGGCCAGGGCGGCGACAGCCATTCCGAACCAGCTCGTCGCGTGTCTCATGGTGA
Source organism: Gemmatimonadota bacterium (assembly GCA_039586075.1). Lineage (GTDB taxonomy): Bacteria > Gemmatimonadota > Gemmatimonadetes > Longimicrobiales > Gaopeijiaceae > Gaopeijia. Next base: position 1,574 of record JBDHLC010000113.1, read on the forward strand.
TCTCCTCTTGGAGCGGAGTGCCGGCCCATCCACCTGGATCGGGCCTTCACACCTCCGTAGTTGCACGGGGCGTGCCACTACGTAGTCTCCCGGACGCGATGCGTAAGTGGCTGCAGGAATTGGACATACGGAACCGAGCTCGCTCCGTGGCCCCCCTCCGCGCCGGTGACTGGGACACGCAGGGTCCCAGTGGAGCCGGGCCGTGTCCCACGTCGCGCGGCGCCCCGGGGCCTGGGACGAAGAAGGGGGCGGCCCCCGAGTGGAGGCCACCCCCTGGGCGGATCCGGAGTCCCGGGAGGCCGGACCTCAGCGGCTTCCGCTCTCGCCCGTGGTGTCCACCGGGTCCTCGACGTGGAGGTACTGGAAGATCTGGATCCTCTCGTTGGTGCGATCCGCGACCCAGATCTGGTCCTGCGCGTCGATGCTCACTCCCAGGGGAACGAACATCTGCCCCTCCCCCTGGCCGTGGCTCGCGAAGTAGAGCAGAAGCCGCCCCTCCGCGTCGAAGATCTGGATGTTGTTGAAGACGGCGTCCGCCACGTAGAGGTGACCCTGGGAGTCCACGGCGATCCCCTTGGGCCGGGCGAAGGCGCCGGGTACCCGACCGTGCCGTCCAACCTCCCGCAGGTACTCGCCCTCGGGAGAGAAGACCTGAATGCGGAAGTTGAGCTGATCGGTGACGAACACCGTTCCGTCGGGCGCCACCGCCACGTAGCCAGGGTAGCGGAACTCGCCCGGACCGGACCCCCGGTTCTCCAGCAGGTCCCTTGGCTCGATCAGGGGCTCGTCGTCTTCCTCTGCGATGGCGCCTCCGTCCAATTCCGCGTCGGGGTCGCCCTGGGCCGTCTGGGGGGCACCGTGGGTCCCCATGGCGACGTTCTGGAGGATCTCCCGCTTGGCCGTCAGATCCCCCACGTCGTTTCCGATCCGGAGCAGGACCTCGCCAGTGGAGAGGGAGAACTTCACCACCTGGTGCATGTACGAGTCCACCACCCAGAGGGCGTCCCGTTCCGGGTCGACGTCCACATCCACGGGGTTGTGGAGAACCTCCGATCCCCCGTACCCGGCGATGAACTCACCGGCGTCGTTCAGGGCGACCACCCGCGAGGCCCGAGCATCGGCCACGTAGAGGGTCCCGTTGCCGTCGCCGTCGATCCCCATGGGCTTACCCAGGCTGCCCTGGCCCGTCTCGCCGAGGACCCGCAACTCCTGGCCTTCGGCGTCGAACAGGAGGACCTTTCCCTTCAGGCCGTCGGAGACGAAGATGCGGCCGTTTCCGGCGTGGTAGACGTCGTAGGGCCGCGCGAGCTGGGAAGCTCTCTCTCCCTCGGTCCCGGCGAGGCCGGACTTCAGTCTGGAGAAGAAGCCTTCCTTCTTCCCGATGTCCTCCTCGCTCTTCAGCTGGCCGACGTACCGGATCCGGGGTGCGTCGGGTGGGAGCGGCCACACCAGCTCCTCGGTTGCCGGGCGCTGGGCCCAGGCCGCCTCGGGAAGGGGGGCCACGAGTAGAAGGCCGATGGCCAGGAGGTGGAGTTTCATGGGAGGTTCTCCTGTCTCACGAAGATCCTGGGGGGAGGGTCGAACCGAGGGAGGCGA
>JBDHLC010000067.1:0-16035 GCA_039586075.1 Gemmatimonadota bacterium
CTCATGGTCAGGCATAGCGCGCCCTTGTCCGCAGCCAGCATCAGGGCGCCCACGACCGCCATGGCTCCTCCCAGGAACCCGGCCCATGCCCCGGGCCCCCGATCCAACAACCGCATGAAGTGGACGGCCACCACCACCAGCAAGGCGGTGTTCAGCGTCACCAGCGCATGGCCGAACTGCAGGAACGGAGCGTCGTGGGCCCGGAGGATCAGCTCTTCCGGGCCGAGAAACCGGGGCTGCAGCAGGTCGGGATGCCCTGCGAACGCCAGGACGAACACAAGGGGGAAGATGACGAAGGCGAGGCCGGTGCCGACTCGCCTGGTTCGATCCAACGCGGTGTTCTCCTTCATTTCATGTCCTCCTTCTCGAACGACCCCTGTCCACCCTTGGCCGTGGATTCTTCTCCCGAGGGAATCCCCTCAGGCCCCGCCGACCACCACGACGACTTTGCCTCTGGCGTGCCCCGCCTCAAGGTACCGCAGGGCCTCGGCGGCCTCCTCCAACGGGTAGGCCCTGTCGATCACGGGCGAGATCCGTCCGTCCTCCACTAGCCCCTTCAGATCCAGGAGGGCCTCCCGGGTCCGCCGGGTGGTCAGCGGGATGGTGCGTTGACTCACGAACGCCGACGTGGCCGCCATCCACACGAGTCGCAGCATGGGGCCGAACCATCGGTTCTCCGGCTGGCCGAACGAGGCCAGGTAGGTCCCCTGGGGCTTCAGGACCCGCCGGCACTCCGACAGCGTCCGGTTCCCCACGTTGTCCAGCATCACGTCGTAGCGTCGCCCGCCCTGAACGAAGTCCTGGCGGGTGTAATCGACGACCTGATCCGCGCCGATGGACCGCACCAGGTCCAGGTTCCGGGTGCTGCAGACTCCCGTGACCTCGGCTCCCAGGGCCTTGGCGATCTGGACGGCGAAGGTGCCCACACCCCCCGAAGCCCCATTGATGAGGACCTTCTGGCCCGCCGCCACGCCCGCCTGGTCACGAATCGCCCGAAGGGCCGTGTGGCCGGCCAGGGGGATGGCGGCCGCTTCCTCGAAGGTGAGACTCGCGGGCTTGGGGACTACGGAGCCTTCCTTCACGCACACGTATTCGGCGAAGGAGCCGAGCTCCAGAAGGGGCTGGCCCGGCACCTCCCCATCGACCTCGCCGAACACCTCGTCACCGGGGCGGAACGCGGTCACGCTCGCTCCAACCGCTTCCACCGTTCCCGAGAGGTCGGCGCCCATTCCTGCGACCTTCGGCCTCCGCAGCCCGAACTGGGGGCGAGCGATGTAGGGAAGGCCAGTCATGACGTGCCAGTCGTAGGGATTCACCGACGCCGCCCGGATCTTCACGAGCACGTCGTCGTCTCCCACCGTGGGTTTCTCGATCTCCTGGAGCCGGAGAACGTCCGGGGGTCCGTACCGATCGATGGTGACGGCCTTCATGCGGGCTGTTCCCGGCCGCAGGTCACCACCCATCCGACACCCTCCCGAAGCCTACCTCGGACAGCCCCTCCCGCTCCGGCGGGAGCGGAGCCGGCGTCATCCACCCCAGCTCCCGCGCCAGGTTGCAGCTGCGCAGCACCGCTTGGGAGCGAGGCTCTTCGCGGGATGCGTCCATCGTGGCCCACAGCGCTCTCCTTCCTGCCTCACGGGCCGTCAGGGGAGGGTCGCTCGCTGACTGCTAACATGCCGCTTAGGGATGTGGGGCGGCAAGCCGCTACTTGGCAGGAGCGGCCCCGCGCCGAGGGCTTCCCGCAGGGGGAATCATCGGAACTGCGAGCGAAAACCCTCTTCTCCGCTCAATCCCTCCTCAGGGCCCTCGGCTACACCCCAACAGTCGCTCCGCGGCGTGTCCGATCTGACCCAGGATGCGCCACCCGCTGGGGGTCTTCGTGAACAGGTAGGTGCCGGCGCCTTCACTGAGGACCTCCCCATCGGAGCGGTACCGCGCGTACCCGACACTCAGGACCGCCGTCACGTCCGTCAGAGGACAAACCGTGCTCGCCCGGGTCTCGGAGTGGTCGTACCCCTGTTCCCGGATCGAGGCCAGGGCCGATGCGAAGAAGTCGCGCAGCTCCGCGGTGCTCGTGAGCATCACCACCCCATCCGGCAGCGCATGAAAGGACGGGGTCGTGTAAACGCTGTCGGCAATGAAGTCCACGCGGCCTTCCGCGAACGCCCGGATGTAGCCTTCCCAGGAGGTGCGAATCGCCTCCGCGACGGCCTCCCGGTCCTGGGCCGAAGCCTCCCCCGGCGAGGCCAGGACTCCGGCCAGAGAGAGGGTGGCGAGCAGGGTGGTGATCCGTTGGCGTCGCATCGTGGCTTTCCCCGCGGCGGGCTGATCGTTGGCGAAGAATGGATTGGGTCGAACAACCTAGGGGCTCCGCGCCGTCTCGCATAACCCTTCCGGCGGGTCCGGTGGGAGCCGCAGCCCGCTCGCCCTCCGCACTGGCGGGGGGGACCGGCGTCGCGAATGTTGCGTCGCGTCGATCCGTGCCACCCGCGCGGGCGCACGCCCTCCCTTACTCAAGAGGTCCCTATGGTGTCCCGTCCCTCCCAGCGCCGCATCCAGACCCGTCGCCTGGCCCTGCCGGGAGTCGTGGTCGCCCTGGTGTTCGCCAGCGCCCTGACCGGTTTCGTGCTCCGGCCGACCCCCAACCTCTCCCCTCGCTTCAACCACGTGATGCTGTACGTGTCCGACCTGGACGCGTCCATCGCGTTCTATACCCGGGCCTTCGACCTCGAGGTCACCCAACGCATCGACTCCCTCACCGTCGTGGCGCCCGACGGCTCGGAGACCCACCGCGCCGTGCGGATGGCGTTCCTCAAGTTCCCGGGCCAGGAGTTCGTGTTCGAGCTCTCCGAACAGAGCGTCGAGGCCGACGGACCGTCTCCCTTCTACCAGCATCTCGGGGTCGACGTGGCCGACATCGAGGCCGCTGCGGACCGGGCCCAGGCAGCCGGCGCCCGGGACCTCTCCAGTATCCGGACCGTGCGCGCCAGCGGGGGCATCGTGGCCCGGAACGCCTTCTTCCGGGGTCCCGATGGCGAGCTGGTGGAGCTCATGCAGATGATGGCCGGGGAGTTCTGACCGGAAAGCGTCGGTCCGCCGGGGCCTGGGGGTCGCCCCGCGTCCTTTACGGCTCGGGCTCGAGGTCGCGGAGCGCCTCGTCGATCTCTCGAAGCCGGTCCTGGATGTCGGGGACGCCGATCAACATCGACCCACTGGGCCCCACCAGATCGTACAGCGCGCGAGCCTTGAGCAGGCTGTCCCTCGCGGGCTCGCCCCGACCGAGGCGAGCGGACTGGAGGCCGTCGAGGGAGAGGATCTCCGCCATGAGCCACGCCCGATCCAACTCGAGCTGGTCCTCGTTCCCCACGAACATCAGGAGCGACTCGAGCGTGAAGCTTCGGACCAGCGCCAGGTCGACCCCGACCTGCTGACTCCCGGCCAGGAGGTCGTCTTCGATCTGCTGGGGATCCTCACCGCGCAGGATCCGGTTCCGGAGCGCGATGAGCATCTGCCCGAAGCGCTCGATCATGCGGAGGATGAAGTCACGTTGCGGCATTTGCGGCCCGCTACCGCAGCCGCGTGAACCGGAGGTTCTTCACGCGCCCGGCCTGCAGCAGGAATCGCTGCGGCCCGTCGAAGGTCAACTCGACACCCCCCAGGCCGAACGTGACACCATCATCCGTGGCCAGCTCGATCACGTCGCCGCCCGGGTGGTGGATTACCAGCAGCCCTTCGGTGACTCGCATCGTCCAGGTGGATCCGAGCTCTTCCGAGTAGTAGTCCCCCGCCAGGGGTGCCAGGTCGAACTCGTGGGGATCGGCCTCGGGGTCTTCCCCCGGCGCCTCCTCCGAAGACGGGGCGGAGCTCTCGGCCGCCGGAGGCTCCGGCGCGAGGTCGGGGAGCAACGCTTCCGCCAGTCGGGGACCGATCCGCGGGGGAAGGGCGCCCGTGTTGCAGAGGAGGATGGTGGTGGTCCGCTCGTCGGGGTAGCGCGTGATCTGTGTCCGGAACGCCATGAGACCCCCGGAGTGCTCGACCCGTCGCACGCCGCGCCAGTCGCCCACCGCCAGGCCGGCGGCGTAGGCGATGGTGTCTCCCGACTGCAGGACGCCCCTCTCGTACATGGCGTCGGCGAAGCCGGGGATCCCGAGCCGGTCCTCGTAGAATGCCGCGTCCCAGCGGGCCAGGTCCCGGACGGTGGAGTAGAGGCCGCCGTCCCCCACCTTGTCGAAGTTCATCAGGTAGTTGGTTCGCCAATCCCCCGCCTCGCCCGCGTCGTAGCTGAAGACCCGTCGGGCCACAATGTGGTGCCGATCGTCGTGGAAGTGGGTGTCGACCATGCCCAGGGGACGGAACAGCTTCTCGTTCGCGTACTCCCGCAGGCTGCGACCGGTGGCCCTACGCACGATCTCCGCCAGGAGGACGTACCCGGAGTTGCTGTAGAGGTATTCGGACCCCGGAGTGAAGTTCAGCTCCTTCTGACGATGAATCAGTCCCAGCATGTCCTCGTCGGACAGCACGTTCTCCAGCGGGGTCCCCGCCAGCCACATGAGCGTGAGGTAGTCCCGGACGCCGCTGGTGTGGTGGAGCAGGTGGCGGATCGTCACCGGCTCGCCGTAGTCCGGAAACTCGGGGATGTGCTTCCCGACGAGGTCGTCGCGAGAGAGGAACCCCTCGTGCTCCGCCACCAGGATCGCCGCGGCGGTGAACTGCTTCGATACGGACGCCAGGTAGAAGACCGAGCTGCCGTCCAGCGGGATCCGGTGATCCAGGTTTCCCATTCCGTAGCCCCGCTCGAACACCAGGTCTCCGGCTCGAGCGACCCCCACCGCGCACCCCGGCGCGTTCGATCGATCCAGATCCGAGAAGATGCTGTCGATTCCAGCCCGGGCCGCGTCATCGACCTGGGCTCCAGCCGGGATCGCCAGGGCGGACAGCAGGACGACGAGGGCGATACGGCGCATACCGGACTCCTGGATGGGGGGCAACAGGCCCGGAGAAGCTGCGGGTGCCTCGAAGACTCGGCAAGGAACCCTCCTTGCCCGCATCCAGCGCCGACCGGTATGCGACGTGCCGCGAGGATCCAGCTCCCGGGCTGGACGCCCCGATCGACCGTCCCCTACTGCAATCCCTCCAGCGCGGCGACGATCCGGGCCGCCTGATCCAGCATCTCCACGAGACCCGGTCGGACGGTACGCTCACCCGATTCGCGGGCCGCGAGGAGGTTCATGAGATGCTGCTCGCGGCGCAGGGTCACCGTGCCGAGCAGGGAAGAGTCCACCGGGGGACCCGCTCCGAACCTGGCCCTCAGCAAGGGGGTGCTCAGTCGCTCCGCGTTGGCGACATCGGAGTGGACCCTCAGGTACGACGCGAGCTCGGCAGCCGCGAAGTTCCGGAGATAGATCTCGTCGTCCTGCAGGTCCTCGATCCGCGTAGGCCATTCCAGCAAGTGGCGTCGAATGTCCGCGTCGTCGATGAGCTCGAGGCCGCCGGCGGCGATGAACGCGTCCAGCGACCCCGTGGTCACGTCTGCCGTCACCTGCGGGAGCAGCGGTCCGATGAGCGTATCGGAGACCACGACCTCCGAGCCCTCGGGGACCCGGCCAAGCGCGGAGGTGAGGTGCCCCGCCAGATGGGCGTTCAACTCGTGCGCGTTGAGCGCTCGCTGGAGGGCCTGGCGAGTCGACTCCATCTCGCCCGCCACCACCTGGAGTTGCTCCCTCAGCTCGTCCTCACGATTTCGGTTGTCCCACCACGCATCCAGGGCAAAGGCCAGGAGGATGGACCCGACGATGACGGCCCCCTCCAGGAAGACGCGCAGCCATGGGATGTCTTTCAACCGCAAATGGGGCTCCTTGGCGCTCTCGGACTCGGTGCGACTCATGCGAGCCGCAAGACTGCGCACTCTCCTCGCATGGTCGCAACCGCCAACCGCTCTCGACTTCCGATCCGACGATGGATCCCGGCCGTCAGCCCCCCAGCATCATGAGGAACACCCCGGCCGCCACCGCCGAGCCCAGGACGCCCGCGATGTTCGGCCCCATGGCCGGCATGAGCGGGTTCACCTGGCCGTCGGTCTCGTCGGAGACGAACTGCTGGACCACCCGGGCCGCCATGGGCACCGCGGACACGCCGGCGGCGCCGATGCAGGGGTTGATCTTCCGTTTCTCCGGCAGGAGCAGGTTGAAGATCTTGGCGAAGAGGATCCCCCCGGCCGTGCTGAAAGAGAAGGCGACGGCGCCCAGCAGCATGATGTAGAGCGTGTCCACCTTCAGGAACTCGGAGGCCGTCATGGTGGCCCCCACGGTGAGTCCCAGCACGATGGTGACGATGTCGAGCAGGGGCCCTCCAGCCGTCTTCCGGAGGCGGTCCGTGACATCCGACTCCTTGAGGAGGTTGCCGAACATCAGCATGCCGATCAGGGGTGCGCTGGACGGAACCGCCAGCGTCGCCAGGAGCCCTACCATGATGGGGAAGATCACCGCCGCTGTGCGGGAGATGGGGATCGCCTGTGGCATGGCGATCCGCCGCTCTTCCTTGGTGGTCAGCACCCGAAGGATGGGGGGCTGGATGATGGGCACCAGCGACATGTAGCTGTACGCAGCGATGGCCACCGGGCCCAGCAGGTGTGGAGCCAGCTGGATGGTCAGGAAGATGGACGTCGGGCCGTCCGCGCCGCCGATGATGCCGATGGCGGCGGACTCTTCCGGGGTGAACCCCAGCAGGTAGAACGCACCCAGGGCGGCCACGAAGATCCCCAGCTGAGCCGCTGCGCCGAGAAGGAAGGTCAGCGGGCGGCCCATGAGGGGTCGGAAGTCCGTGAGCGTGCCGATCCCCAGGAAGATCAGCGGTGGCAACAGCTCCGTCTTGATGCCGGCATCGTACATGAGCACGAGGATGCCCTCGCCGGTCGACGCCATGTTCGCCAACGGCAGGTTCGCCAGGATGGCTCCGAACGCGATGGGGATCAGCAGCAGCGGCTCGTACCCCTTGGTGATGGCGAGGTAGATGAGGACGCCCGCGATGCCGAACATCACGAGGTTGCCGCCCGTCAGGTTGGCAAAACCCGACTGGCTCAGGAGATCGCTGATGAGGTGCATGGAGGGCTGGCCTCAGGCGATGGTGACGATGGGCACGGTGCTGTCGATCTCGTCGCCGATCTTCACGAGGATGGCGGTGACGACGCCCTCCCGCGGTGACTTGATGTCGTGGGTCGCCTTCATCGCTTCCACCTGGGCGATGACGCCGCCCTTCTGGACCCGGTCTCCCTCCTTCACCAGGATGTCCGTGATCTCCACCGCGCCGGCGAAGGTCGAGAACACGGGCTCGCCCTCTCCATCCGCCACGGCCGTGGCCGCGGGTGCCGTCGCCGCGGCAGGCCCCCCGCCGTTGGCCGGCTCCACGGTCACCATGAAGGTCCGCGTCTTCCCTCCTTCGCGGACGGCCACCCGGTTGACCACGGGCCCGGCGACGGGCCCCGCCGCGGGCGCCGGAGCGTCCGCCGGGGCGGCCACCGGCTCGTCCTTCTCCTTGAGCGGGATGTCGATCTTACCCTCGCCCTTCAGAAGGCGGAGCCCCTCGTTGAGCTCCAGCTTCTTTCCGGGGAGCATGCAGGCCATCACCAGGAAGGTGTTCTCGTCGGTCACCGCAAGGCCGTTGTCTCTCAGCGCCTGCTTGGCCGGCTCGATGTTCACGGGAGCCGCCTCCAGCGGATCGCCATCGAAGGGCTCGAGCCCCAGCTGCTCGGAGGCCTTCTTCACCACTGTCGGGTCGGGCTTCAGCGGGGTGCGGCCGAAGTAGCCCAGCACCGCCTTGCCGTATCCCGCCTCGATCTTCTCCCAGCGCCCGTACATGACGTTATTGAAGGCCTGCAGCCAGTACTGCTGACTGCCCGGCGTGACGCTGGTCCATGCGCCGCCGGCTTCCACGACCACGGGAAATTCCTCGAGGACTTCGCTGTACTTATCCAGGATCCCGGCCTTCACCATCATGTGCACGTTGGGGCCGATGGCTCCTCCGGGCATGGGGAACCCGAGCACGCGGGCATCGGCCGCCGTGGTGGTGGGGTTGAAGGCGTAGTCCTTCATCCCCTCCGCGAGCAGGTTCTCGATGTCGCGCATCTTGGAGACGTCGATGTCCAGGGAGTACCCGGTGCCCTTGAGCGCGTGGGCCACGGAGCGGGCATCCGGCTGCACCGTGCCGCTGGCCATGGGACGCACCGACACGTCCACGCCGTCACAGCCGCCGTGAATGGCCGCCATGTAGCAGGCCACCGCCGTGCTGGCGGTGTCGTGGGTGTGCATCCACAGCGGCATCTCCGGGGGCATGATCTTCCGTAGACCCTTCGCCGTGTTATAGATGGTGGCCGGGTCCGTGGTGCCGCTGGCGTCTTTCAGGCAGATGCTGTCGATCTGGACGTCTCCCGCCAGGAGCCGCCGACCGATGTCGATGTAGAACTCGGCGGTATGCACCGTGTCCGAGTGGAAGGGCAGCCCCATGAGGGCGACGCACGCCTGGTGGTGCATGCCCGCATCCACGATGGGCTTGCCCGTGGCGACCATGTTGTCGACGTCGTTCATGTAGTCGAAATTGCGGTCCCACGTGGTGCCGGCCGCCGCCATGAGCTTGCCCTGGAGCGCGAGGCCTTCCGGCGACTGCGTCGTGAGCGTCACTCCGGACACGGAGCGGGTCAGGATCTGGAGATCCACGTCCGGGCCCACCACGTCCCGGATCTTCCGCATGTCGTCGAAGGGGTTCTCTCCCAGGTAGAAGAGGGGCGCCTGGAAACGCGCACCGCCCCCAAACTCGAAGTGGCGGATGCCTACCTCGGCCGAAAGCTCCAGGGCCGGGAGGAAGTCCTTCAGGCGGACCTTGCCGCCGAAGCTGCTCTGCAGGCCATCGCGGAAGGGCGTGAACATCACCCTGATCTTCTTGGGGCTGTCGGCGAATATCATCGGACTTCCTTGATTTTGGTGACCGTCGTCCCGGGATGCGTGACGTCCATGGTCGTGGTAATTGCGGCGAGCAGGGCGGGATCGTGCGCCGCCCGGAGCTCCGCAGGGTACACCATGATCAGCAGCCGCATGGCCACCGCCATGAGTGACAACAGCACGAAAACAGCGGCGAACGCTGCCGTGCAGATGATCAGCAGGTTGGTCTCCATCTAGATCTCCTTCTCTATCTCGTTCCCCGACTTCTCTCGGACGCGGCAGGGTCCGGTGTCGACGCCGGCCTCGGGGGCTTGTCCAGCAACATCACTCTACCGCGGGTCACCGGTTCCGCGCTGTCGTCGAGATACAGCTCCAGGCCGGCGCCCAGGGCCGTGACCCGACCCTTCCGCAGCGCTTCGGGCTCACCGTCGCTCTCTTCGGTACAGATGGCAACCTGCGCTCCCTCGATGCACGAACGGTCCCGATACCGGGCGAACAGAGGAGCGTATCCCTGGTCCAGGAGGACCCGGTAGTTGGAATCCAGGGATTCCATGAGGGTCGCGAAGACCTCTCCCTGGGTCACGCCGGAGGCGCCCGGAGCCAGCTGCCGCAGCGAGGCCACCGCCGGTACGAAATCGGTCCGGTGAACCTCCGGGGCGGTCTCGACGTTCAGGCCGATCCCCAGGATCGCGGACGAGACCGTGGAGCCCTGGCTCAGGGTGTACGCCAGCAACCCCGCCACCTTGGCGTCGTCCACGAGCACGTCGTTCACCCACTTGATGGTGACCCGGTCCCGTAGCTCCGGGATCCGATCCAACGCGTCCACGATGGAGATCGCAGCCAGCACCGTGAACGCCACCTGGGCCCGTTCGATGGGGCGCTGCGGTGCGAGGTGGACCGTGAGGTGGATGTTTCCCGGGGCGGCCGACCAGGGACGGCCCTTGAAGCCGTGGAATCCATCGCCGGCGCCGGCGAGGCAGAGCGTGCGGTCGGGGAGCGGGCTTCCGCTTCGGGCGAGACCGATCATCCGGTCGTACTGGGAACGGGACGCGTACCGGGTCAGCACGAGGCAGCGCCAGGCCTCCGAGGGCAGAACTGTCGAGAGTGTATCCGCACCCTGTCCCAGGAACTCATTCTCGAGCACACGGAGGGTCGGGTCTGTAAGGGGCTCGCCGGAGAGACGGTCGAACGTCTCTTCGGGCAGCAGCTGCCGGGCGAACTCGGGGCTGTCACAGATCAGGTGCATTCGAACTCCGACCCACCGGGCCAAGTGTCTGGACACTAACCCCCGGATGGGCCCACATCAACGGGGTTCGACCTGGAATGCACCAATTGTCACAAGGCTGCCACGAAGCATTCCTCCACGGCGTGGAGCGGGGTCCGGCCGGCTTTCGCCCACGGCCCCGACGGCCATCACTTGCGCACTTTCTGGCGTTCCTTACATCCTGGCGTCGGCCCTCCCGACCCCGTCCAAGATTCCCAAGCCTACCCGCAGGGTGGATCCATACATGTCGAATTCAGCGCTCCCGGACCGGGCTCAGGTGGTCGTGGTCGGCGGAGGCGTCATCGGATGCTCGGTGGCGTATCACCTCGCTCACATGGGGTGGAAGGACGTCGTGCTGCTCGAGCGGGACAAGCTCACCTCGGGAACCACGTGGCACGCGGCGGGACTCATGGTGACCTTCGGCTCCATGTCCGAGACGTCCACCCAGATGCGGAAGTACACCCGGGACCTGTTCGCGCGGCTCGAGGGGGAGACGGGTCAGGCCACCGGGCTCAAGCAGATCGGGTTCATCGAGGTCGCAGCCGATCGCGACCGGCTCGAGGAGTACCGACGCGTGTCCGCGCACAATCGGTACCTGGGCGTGGACGTGGAGGAGATCTCCCCGTCCGAGATCAAGAAGCTCTTCCCCATCGCCAAGGTCGACGACATCCTGGCCGGCTTCTACGTGGCCGACGACGGGGTGGTGAATCCGGTGGACGCCACCGTGGCCCTGGCGAAGGGCGCCCGCATGCAGGGAGTGACCGTGATCGAGGACCTCCCCGCCACGGGGATCCGCAAGAAGAACGGGCGCGTGACCGGGGTCCTCACCCCCCAGGGTGACATCGAGGCGGAGTACGTGGTGAACTGCGCCGGCATGTGGGCCAGGCAGTTCGGCGCGCTGGCCGGCGTGAACATCCCCCTCCAGTCGGCGGAGCACTACTACCTGGTCACGGAGCCCATCGCGGATCTGCCCAAGGGGATGCCGATCCTGGAGGACCCGTCGAGCCACACCTACATCCGCGAGGAAGTGGGCGGACTGATGGTGGGCCTGTTCGAGCCGGTCTGCGCACCGTGGATGGTGCACGGCGTGCCGCAGGACTTCTCGTTCGGTGAGATCGAGCCCGACTGGGAGCGGATGGGACCGTACCTGGAAAAGATCCACACCTTCTTCTGCGGACCGGAGAGCTTCACGCCGGATCTGGGCCCCATCGTGGGAGAGGCGCCGGAGCTGGCCAACTACTTCGTGGCGGCGGGGCTCAACTCCATCGGGATCCTCACCGGAGGCGGCATCGGCCGGCTGGTGGCCAACTGGATCATCACGGGCCGCCCCGACATGGACGTGACGGGGATACACATCGACCGGCTCCACCCGTACCAGTCCAACCCGGAGTACCGGGCCGAGAGAACGGTGGAGTCGCTGGGCATGGTCTACCAGTGCCACTACCCCACGCGCTCGCTGCAGACCGCGCGAGGCGCCAAGAAGTCACCGTTCCACGACCGCCTCGCCGCCGCCGGCGCCTACTTCAAGGACGTGAGCGGGTGGGAGGGCCCGGACTGGTACGCACCACCCGGAGTGGAGCCCACGGTCGACGCGCTGTCGTGGGGACGCCAGAACTGGTTCCCCTACTGGGCGGAGGAGCACCGCGCCACCAGGGAGGACGTCGTCCTCATGGACATGTCGTTCATGTCCAAGTTCCTGGTACAGGGGCGGGACGCCGGAGAGGTGCTGAACTTCATCTCGGCGAACAACGTGGACGGCGCCTGCGGACGCATCACCTACACTCAGTGGCTGAACGAGTGGGGGACGCTGGAGGCGGACCTGACCGTCACCAAGCTGGAGGAAGACCGGTTCATGGTCGTGGTGAGCGACACCAACCATCGCCACGCCGAGACATGGATGCGGAGGAACACACCCGAGGGAGCCCACGCCTTCGTGACCGACGTCACCTCGGCGTATGCGCAGATCAACGTGCAGGGCCCGAAGTCACGAGCCCTGCTGCAGTCCCTGACCACGGACGACCTGTCCAACCAGGCGTTCCCCTTCCGCACCGCTCGCGAGATCGGCATCGGCTACGCCCGGGTCCTCTGCGTGCGCATCACCTACCTGGGCGAGCTCGGCTTCGAGCTGTACGTACCCGCCGAGCAGGCAACGCACGTGTACGACCGCATCGTCGGCGCGGGCCCCGAGTTCGGCCTCCGGCACGCTGGCCTGAAGGCCCTGGCCAGTCTGCGGATGGAGAAGGCGTACCGGGACTACGGGCACGACATCGACAACACCGACGACCCGTACGAGGTCGGGTTGGGATTCGCGGTGAGCATGAAGAAGCCCGGCGGCTTCCTGGGAAAGGAGGCCCTCGTCGAGCGCCGCACGCAGGGGGCGTCCAGGCGTCAGCTCGTCCAGGTCCTGGTCAAGGACCCCGAACCGATGATGTTCCACGCCGAGGTCGTGCACCGGAACGGCGTCGCGGTAGGGGACGTGCGCGCCGCCTCCTACGGGCACACCCTGGGGGGCGCCGTGGGGCTGGCCATGATCGAGGCCGACGTCCCGGTGGACGAGGCGTATCTCGCCGAGGGCACCTGGGAGGTGGACATCGCCGGGAGGAGGTATCCCGCCGAGGTTTCCCTCAGGCCGATGTACGACCCGGATATGGAGCGTATCCGGTCCTAGGCGGACGGCTGCAGGACCGGCGGACGGCCTTCCCGGACTACTGGTAGATCCGGATGTAGTCCACTTCCATGACCGCCTGGGCGAAGCTGGCCGGAATGTCGCCACCCAGCGTGCCCCCCATGGCGATGTTCAACAGCACGTAGTGCGGGTTGTCGAAGGGCATCCCGGTCGTGTTCGCCGTCTGGTGGAACGGCTCGCCGTTGAACGAGATCTGGATCTCGTCTTCAGTCCAGATCAGCGAGTACACGTTGAAGGTCGTGGAGGCGTTGGTGATGGTCCGGGTCCCGCCCTGGCTCTCGTACGCGCCGGTCTGCGTATCGCCCCAATGCAGGTGGCCGATGAGGTGGTTCTTGTTCCAGCCGTTCTGCTCCATGATGTCGATCTCACCACAGGCCGGCCATCCCACGCTCCCGTAGGTGTCGCCGTGGTAGTTCCCGATCTCGTCGATGTTCGCGCCCAGGGTCCAGAGGGCCGGCCAGGTCCCGGCTTCGGAGGGTAGCTTGGCGCGGATGTCCACCCGGCCGTACTGGAAGACGAACTTCGAGTTGAGCCGCGCGGAGGTGAAGTCCTTGGTGACCCCGTTGAACTGGTAGCTCTCCCGCTTGGCGACGATCTTCAGCGTCCCGTCGCTGACATAGGAATTGGTGGTGCGGTTGGTGTAGTGCTGCACCTCGTTGTTCGCCCAGTTGTCACCGCTGATGGGAATGACCTGGTGATGCCACCGGTCCGGATCGACGCGGCCCTCGTAGTCGAACTCATCGGCCCAGACCAGCGTCATGCCCTCCTGCGAGGGGGGTCCCACGCGAACCGTGACGTCCTGGGTGAGGGAGTCGGCGTGATTCGTCTCGGAATAGAAGAGGACCGTGATCCGGTGCGAATTGGTTCCTTCCTCTCGGAAGATGTAGGTGAGCTCGCCGGTGTCGTTGAGATAGGAGTCGCCGTTCTCGAACCGGAAGCGAAACTGCGAGACGTTCGTTCCCGAGGCTTCGAGAAACGCGATCCCGCTGCCATCCCCGTGTTCGCTGGCCGGCTGGCCCTGGAGCGTGACGCTCAGCGCCAGGTTCGTGGGACGGAGTTCGTCGTCGGTGGGGGCCACGGTGTCCGCACCGCAACCGACGAGAAGGACGAGCAGGAGACAGCTGGAGCTGCGGGCGGGAAATGAACGCACGGAGGTCTTTCGGCGGAGACAGGGGCGAGGGAAGTCCGGTGGGCGCCGGACCCGTGAAAGCGGCGTACGCCGCGACGCACGGCCGGAGCAACGGGTTATGACCGAAGGGAAGTTAACATCTCGGGGCTCCCGAACGTGTCCCCGGGTGCGCCTGTCGGCTCGCAAACGGGGAGGCCATCTCGCCCGGCGTTCCCGGTCCGGGCGCTGCGCTCGTCCGAGCGGGACCGGCTCCTACGTCGGCCACTCCGCCGCGGGGCGGCCCATCCAGAGCCAGGCGAGGTAGTCGACGAGGGGTGGATCGGCTCCCACCTCACGGAGTCGACGGTTCACCTGTCCCCGGTGATGGACGCTGTGCGCAGCCACCTGGTACACGGTCTCGGCCATGGTCACGGGTGCGGGCTCCCGCCCAAGTGTCTCGGCGAAGCGGCGGGCCCAGGGGATCCGGACTTCCTCCTCGAGGCGAGACGGCGAACAAGAGTCGAGGAAGGGTGACGCCGCCTCGTGATACTGCCGCGCCCATCGCTGGATCTCGATAGCGGAATCGAAGTCGCTCCGTTCGCGGAGGGTCACGCGATCGCCCTTCCAGATTTCGAGAAAGGCGTGTTGCGCGAGATGTAGGTGGAACAGCGTGTCCAGGAGCAGCTCGTCGGACGACGCGGTCTCGGACGCCAGCACCGCCATCCAGACCCGTGCGTCCGCCCACTCCATGTGGCTGTAGAGCTCACGCAGAAACATCACCGGCCCTCCTTGCCGGCCGTGCCGGCTGCAGTCTCCTCACCCCGCTCCTCCTCCTCCTCCCCCCGCCGCGCCTCCTCCGGCGGCACCGCCCACGGCTCCTCCACCGGCCGACGGCGCCGCCGCGCCCCCAGCCGCCCCCGTCACGTGGACCCAGGGGTAGAACGCGGCGTAGGCCGCGGAGTGCTTCCGCGTCGCCTTGGCGAACTTCCGGGTGTTGTCGATGGCCCAGCTCGGCGAGGCGAGCGTCCCATCCTCCTTCTTCAGCCCCTTCTCCACGCGGCGGGACGATTCACCGTGGTACCGGGGATCCAGGGTGAGCCAGGGAAGCTCCCGGAAGAGGACCAGGGCCGCGTGCATGGGAGCGACCTTCGCGGTTCGCTTCAGCTCGTCCCGGATGCCCTGCAGGTACCCCTTCACGGTGGACAGAGCGTCGGCCCCCTTTCGGGTCCGGGAGAAGCGCACGCTCCCCACCAGGAGGCCCGCCAATCCCGCACCCGAGGCGAGCCCGGCGAAGAGGAACCAGAGCGGGTTGGTGGCGGCGCCCACGATGAACCCCAGGATTCCCGCCAGGAGCAGCAGGGTGCCCTGGAGGAGGTTCCGGTTGGACGAGCTCCGGCGGTCCTCCAGGTAGCCGGCGTCCACCATCCCGGTCCGCACCTCGCGCATGGCCTCTCGACGGAAGGAGCGGCCCTTGTGCCCGAAGTCTTCCAGCGTCTCGTGGCGCCCGATCTCTTCCAGGAGGGCCGACTCGAATACCGTGAGTTGCGGCTCCGCCTTGCCCTCCCCATCGCTCGGGTGGACGAAGGTCTTCTCGCTGGTGATGATGCGAGCCTTCACGTCTCGGCGCTCGATGGAAACGAGCCCGCGGGCCGCCAGGTCGAAGAGCGTGGCCGGGAAGGCCCGCTCCCAGGCCGGCCCGGCCCGGTGGAGCAGCACGGATGCCACGGGTAGGGAGACGTCCAGCGAAGCGCCCCGGGGCTTGGGGGGCGCGGGAGGCCCGGCCCGGCGGTGGGTCATGACGGACCCGGCGATGACGAGAAGCACCAGCAGCGCCAACCCCAGGACCAGGGACTGGACCTCGGGTCGCGCCAGTCCGGTGAGACGACCCTCCATGACCCGGGGAAACGACACCCGGACCTGGTAGCCGTCCCCTGCGGCGAGGGGGCCCACGTCGAACGCGGCCCGGAGGGCGCCCGAGTCACCGGCGAGGCCGCCGATGTCGGCAGGATCCAGGGTCACGGCGTCGGCGAGGATGCGGAGCTCCGCC
>JBDHLC010000114.1:0-2765 GCA_039586075.1 Gemmatimonadota bacterium
CGGCTCAGGCGGAAGATCCGCAGGGCGTCGCGGTCCTGGTCGTGGCCCACCACGTACCAGTGGTTCCGCTTGAAGAGGAGGCCGTAGGGGTGGACCTGGCGCTCCGTGACCTCGTTCCGGTAGGCGCCGGTGTAGCGAAACCGGATGGCCTTGCCCGCCTCCATGGCCCGGGTGATGCGCTCCGTGCGCTCCGACACCTCCTCCGGGTCCGCCCGGGCCACCAGGGGCGCCGGGGAGGGACGGGACCACGCCGGCCCCAGGTCGAAGGTGAGCTTGCGGTAGGCCGAGTCCGCCTCCGCCGCCATGGGGAAGTCGGGCAGGTCCCGGAGCAGGGCCACGCTCTCCGCCACCCGCCGGACGTCGTCCAGCTCCAGCTCCACCTGGCCGGCGGTGAGGGGCACGCGGGGCTGCTCCGGCGCGGGCCGCCCGGCCTCCAGGATCTTCAGGTACGGCAGGTAGAAGTCCCGGGAGGTGAGGAGGTAGCCCGTCTGCTCGTCGGCCTCCATGGCCGGGAGGGGCCGGGTGTCCAGGGGGATCCCCAGCGCCTGCAGCTCCTGCTTGTCCCGCTCGAAGGTGCGGCGGACCGACTCGGGGTCGGTGCCGGCGTCCAGCTTCTCCCGGTAGCCCGCCACCCCCTCCATGATCTGGGCGCGGCTCACCGGAAGGCGGCGCCGGGTCAGGAAGGCCAGAAGGTCGAGCCAGCGCTGCGTCTTGGAGATGGCCATGGGATGGTGCGGAGGGGAACGGGTGGGGGGATGCCCGAAGACTACCCGAACCGTGTGACAGTGGCCAGGCTGCGAGGCGTGCACCGCCGGGGGAGAGTGACGGGGACCCGGCGTGGTCTCCGGGAGGGCCCCCGGGTCGCCGGCCCTGGCCTCCTCCCCACCCTCCGGTCATGTTGGGCGCCATGTCGACCCTGTGCTCCCGCGGGACCTGTGCCCGCCCCGACCACCACCCGCGTTCCGGCACGCCTCCGACGGCGGCATTCCCGGGGGTCCCCTCGTGACCCCGGAGCGGAAGCGCCTCGTCCGGAAGCTGGCCCTGGAGTCGGCGGTCATCGTGGCCAGCATCCTCCTGGCGTTCTCCGTGGACGCGGCGTGGGACCGGCACCGGGAGGCAGAGCGAGCGGCGGCGTACCTGGACGCCCTGGAAGAGGAGTTTGCGGCGGCCCGGGACGAGATGGTCCTGCAGCTGGAGGAGCAGGGCCGGCAGCTGGAAGCCATCCACCACCTCCTGGACGTGGTGCACGGGACCGGTGGGCCCGCCGAGGGTCCGGCGTTCTGGGAAGCCATGGGGCAGCTCCGACCCGTGTACGTCTACCGCCCCTCCCACCCGGTCTTCGAGGATCTGGCCAGCGCCGGGACCATCGACCTCCTGGACTCCCCGGAGCTGCGCATTGCCCTGCTCCGCTACGGCCAGGCGAAGGACTTCCTGGACGTGCTGAGCGACCGGGAGCTCGGGCTCTGGCAGGACCGCATGGCCCCGTACCTGGTGGAGCGGACCGACGGCCTTCGGTACATGTCTCCGCTGGGCGCCCGGGACCGGACGCCCCGGTTCCCGTCGGGAGCCGAGGCGCTGACGCAGGACCGCGATTTCCAGAACCTGCTCCTCCTCCGGGCCGGGTCGGTGACGAGCCAGCGGGCGCTGGATCAGGAGGTGCTCGAGGCGGCCGAGGCGGTGCTGGAAGAGATCGACCGGTGGAGGAACGGCTCGCGCTGACGAGTGCCGGGGCAGGCTCGGCCTGCCGGCCACCGCACCACCGTCCCCTGCTCTACTCGTCCCGAACCGAGTCGTCCAGGAAGGTGCAGAGGTAGGACACCGGCGCCGGGTGCTCCTGCTCCCAGCGCGCCAGGGCTCGCACCAGCCGACGAGGCTCCCGCCGGGGGATGCTCCCGGGGACGATGAGGACTCCGGCGTGGGGCTCCCGCTCGTGGAAGAACCGGCGGGTGAGCCGGATGTAGTCGTCCCGGTTGTACGTGACGAAGACCCGGCCATCCGCGGCGGCGGCGCGGAGCTGGTCTTCGTCGGACCACCCCAGGCGACCCCGGTCGCGAACGCTGACCACGTCCAGCTTCAGACCCCGCGCGATCTCCGCCACCCGCGGCGACACGTCCTCATCGGTGAGGAAGGCCGTCAATCGGGGAGTCCCTGGGCGAAGGGCAGCTCGGCCGCCAGTCGCTCCGGCGTCCACTCCCGCTCCCGGGCGATGCGCTCGTCGATCTCCGAGGGATAGAGGGCGTGGTAGTTCAGGGCGGCCCGGAGCTGGGCCTCGTCCAGCACGGAGAAGTCCTCCCGTAGCCGCTCCCAGTCGGCATCCCCGTCCTGCCAGGCCAGGACCACGGACCAGACGTCGATCCCGGTGCCCTCCACCACCGCCCGGCGGCCTACCGCACCGTCGCGGAAGACGATCCCGGGACAGCGCCGCACGCGGATGGCCTCGTCCAGCAGCTCCATGACCTGGTCGCTCCAGGACATGCGGGGGTTCCGGGCGCGCTCGGCCTCCACCAGACGATCGAGGTCCGCGGGAATCCGGATGCTGTGCTGGTTGGTGCTCACGGCGTCGGGGGCGGGATCGAGGATCATGAAACGGGCATGTAATGAGTGTAATACATGTATCCCGCCCCGGAAATGAGACGGGTCACCGGAGTCTCGGGACCTGCCAGGGGGGCGAGGCGATGGAGGGTGTCAGAACCTGCCGGAAGTCCGTGGGCGGGGCGATGCCCGGATGGGCCATGTCCGAACGCCGACTGCACCCGGGACCAGCC
>JBDHLC010000024.1:0-55740 GCA_039586075.1 Gemmatimonadota bacterium
AGAACCTCGACGTCGTCGTTGAGGGACAGGGGCGGCGCCTCCGCTGGACTCAGATCGGCTTCAAAGGGCGGACTCGCATCGGGCGGGGGCGCCGGCACGCGCCACCGCCGTCGGCCGCGCGGAAAGGCGGGAGGGGGCAGACGATCCCCGGCGGGAGCGTCTCCGTTGATGTTGTTCCCCGACATTCTGGCTCCTGGAAAGGGCGAGTCTCCCATCCAATATGCCGACGTCGCACCCGGGGAAGAAACATTTGTGTTCCGCCCCGCCCGCCCCCTGATGGGCTCCCTTCCCGCGTGGGGTGGCCTACAACACCATTTCCACCACGAGGAACCCGCCCACCAACAGGATCCCGAAGACCCAGGTCAGGAGGTTGAAGTAGCGGTCGATGAACCGGGCGATGGGCTCGCCGAAGGCGTAGATGAGCCCGGCGACCACGAAGAACCGTAGCCCGCGGCTCAGTACGCTCGCGACCACGAACACGGGAAACGAGATGGCGAACACCCCGGACGAGAGGGTGAAGACCTTGTAGGGGATGGGGGTGAGTCCAGCCAGGAAGACGGCCCAGAAGTCGTATTCCTCGTAGAGGGCCTGCACCTGACCGAAGGCCTCCGGCGTGACCCCTGGAACGTACTCGAAGAAGAAGGGACCGAGCGCCTGCCACGCCACCGATCCCAGCATGTACCCCACGATGCCTCCCGCCACCGACGTCACGGTGGTGATGAGGGCGAATCGCAGGGACTTCTTCGGAGCCCCGAGGGACAGGGCCATGAGAAGTGGATCGGGAGGGATGGGGAAGAAGGAGGACTCCGCGAAGGACAGGGCACCGAGGGCGGTGGGACCGTGCCGCGTGTCGGCCCAGTGGAGGACCCAGTCGTAGAGCCGCCGAATCGGTCCGGTCCGCGGCGGATGTCCCGGCGCCAGTTCCCCGGCCTCCAGGGTCTCGGGACTGGACCTGGGATGATCGAAGTCGTTGCTCACCCTTCCTCTCGCTCCGTCGAAAAGCCGAATTTCCCCAACAGGGGCACGAATGCCACGGGCTCCAGCGGCTGCTGCGTGACCGCGAACCCGTGTTTCTCCACCAGGACCAGCCTCTGGGATTCCCTCCCACCCACCGGAATCAGCATGCGGCCCCCATCGGCGAGTTGATCCACCAGCGCCTGCGGCACCTCGGGTGCGGCGGCGGACACGACGATGACGTCGAAGGGGGCGTACTTCCGCCAGCCGATGGTGCCATCTCCCACCAGCAGCGCCACGTTCCGGATCTCCAGCCAGTCCAGAATCTCCCGGGCCCGAGCCGACAGCTCGGGAATTCGCTCCACCGAATAGACGCGGTTGGCCAGCTGCGAGAGCAGCGCGGTGAGGAACCCGCACCCGGTCCCCAGCTCGAGCACCGTGTCGTCGGAGGTGGGCCGGAGGATCTCCAGGTACATGGCCTGGAGCGAGGGCTGGGACGCGGTCTGGCCGTAGCCGATGGGCACGGGCTCGTCCGCGTAGGCCCTCGCCCACACGCCCTCCGGCAGGAAGAGGTGCCGCGGAACGCGATCGAAGAGCTCCAGGACCTCCAGGTCACGGACCCCCCGCGACCGCATCGTCTCGATGAGCGCTCTCCGCCGCCCGGTATACCGGTGGTCCTCCGGAACGCGAAGGGTCATACCGGCCAACAGGCCCCGCGCCGAGGAATCAAAGGGACAGGTCCCAACCGCGGATCTCCTCCAGGAGCCCGTAGTTCGTCAGGTCCAGGTGGAGGGGCGTGACGGAGATGAAGCCTTCCTTCACCGCCCGGAAATCCGAATCCGGCGTGCCGGTCCAGTTGGTGACGCCCCCACCGATCCAGAAGTACTCCTTGCCGGAAGGGTCGAGAGCCCGCGTGAGGGAATCGCTGTAACGCCTTTTTCCGAGGGAGGTTACTCGAACGCCTCGCACGTCCTCCGGGGACACGGGGGGAAGGTTGACGCTGAACAGGGTGTCCGGAGGGAAGTCGTCGGCGGCCACCATGTTTCGCAGGAGCGCCGTGAGGATACCCTCCCACCCGGGAAGCTCCTCGTAGTCGGACCCGGTATAGGAGACCGCCACCGCGGGGATCCCAAGGACGGTGGCCTCCATGGCGGCGGCCACCGTTCCCGAATAGAGGACGTCCTCTCCCATGTTCGGACCGTGGTTGATCCCCGATAGGACGATGTCCGGTCGGTGCTCCAGGAGCTCGCCCACCGCCAGGATCACGCAATCGGTGGGTGTGCCGTCCACCACCAGCGCCCCGTCTCGAGCCCGGCGCGCCCGGAGCGGATGGTGGATGGTGAGGGAGTGGGAGGTGGCGCTCTGCTCCCGATCCGGGGCCACGATGCTCACTTCGCCCAGCGGCCTCGCCGCCAAGGCCAGGACGTTCAGGCCGGTGGCGAGGTAACCGTCGTCGTTGGTGCAGAGGATCCGCATGGGCACGAGGGGGTTATTCCCCCGGCTCAGGCGCCGTGAGGAGCGCCCGGAGGCCGAGGAGCTCCCGCTTCATCTCCGCGAGGAACTCGGGGCCGAGGACTTCCTGCTTCTCGTCGTCGAGAGCGCCTTCGTGCCGCATCTCCAGGAGCCTCTTCCGCGCGCCCTCGATGGTGTACTTCTCCTCGTACAGGAGTCGCCGCACCAGGAAGATGAGGTCGATGTCCTTGGGGCGGTACACCCGGTTCCCGGCCCGGTTCTTGGTGGGATTCATCACTTCGAACTGGCTTTCCCAGTACCGGAGAACGTGGGGCTTGAGCCCGGTGAGATCACAGACCTCGCCAATGGAATAGTAGACCCGGGGGGCGATGGGCTCCTGGGAAAGCGCGTCCGCGAGCTCCATCTGCTTGGGACTCCATCCCCGCTCATCCCCCGCTTCGGGCAACGACCCGTTCTCTTCCGCCCCGCCGTCCTCGGCGGACGGCTCCTCGTCCCCTTCTCCGCGGGCCCGACCGGATCGAGCCCCGGGTGAGGCCGGCGGGTTGAACTCCGGCTCCTCGCCGCCCCCCTCGGAGGCTTCCTCGGGGGTCGGCACCCCTTCCGAGAGGCCGTCGTCCCCGGGGTGACCGGGGTGCTCCTGCTCGTGATCGGTCATGTCCAATCCTCCGGTTTCGGTGCGCGGGACATGAGGTTGTCCAGGGCCTCTCGAGGAGGCCGCCCCTCCATCAACATGGCGTGCACCTCGGTGGCGATGGGCATCTCAACGTCGTGCTGCCGCGCCAGGACCTGTACCGCCTGGACGGTCTTCACGCCCTCCGCCACGGTGCGCATGGGCCCGAGGATCGCATCCAGCGACTCCCCCTGGCCGAGGCGGAAGCCCACCGTGCGGTTCCGGCTGAGCTCGCCCGTGCAGGTCAACACCAGGTCGCCCATGCCGGCAAGCCCGGCGAAGGTCTCTCGGCGCGCGCCCATGGCGATTCCCAGGCGGGTCATCTCCGCCAACCCGCGGGTGATGAGCGCCGCCATGGTATTGTGCCCGAACCCCAGCCCGGCGGCCACGCCGGCACCCACCGCAATGACATTCTTCAGCGCCCCGCCCAACTCCACCCCCACAACGTCGGGATTGGTATAGACCCGGAAGAAGCGGTTCTGGAACAACGCCTGCACCGCCTCCGCCGCCGGCAGGTCGGAGCTGGCCGCTACCACGAGGGTCGGGGCCCCCTGCCCGACCTCCAGAGCGAAGCTGGGGCCCGAGACCACGGTGAACCGCCGCATGAGGTCTGGGTCCAGGAGCTCGCCCAGGACCTGGTCCATCCGCTTCAAGGTGCGCGTCTCGATCCCCTTCGAGGCGCTGACCACGATGGCGGAGGACTGCACCTCATCGGCGATCTCCTCCCAGACGGTCCGCACGAACTGCGACGGCACGACGTTCACCACGACATCGGCGTCTCGCACGGCGGCGTGCAGGTCGGTGGTGGGGTCGATCCCGCCAGGAAGCTCCACGTCCGGCAGGAACAGAGGGTTCACCCGATCTCGCAGGATTCCCTCCACGACCTCCTCCTCCCGCGCCCACAAGGTGACCGGGTGCCGGTTCTTGCCCAGCACCGAAGCCAGCGCCGTCCCCCAGGCGCCCCCTCCGAGGACGGTCACCCGCGTCATGCCGCCCCTCCCGCACTGCCGTCCTTCGTCGCTTCATCGCCTTCGCTCCCGGCGGGAGCACCGGTCCCCGGGGAGGTCATCCCGAAGCGGTTCTCCTGGCCTTTCAGCAAACGTCGGATGTTGGAGCGGTGGGCCCAGATCACGAACGCCGCCAGGGCGAGGGAGAAGTACACCAGGGCGTCTCCGCCGCGATGAGGGGTGTAGACCACCACCAAGGGGACCAGCAGCGCTGCGGTGATGGACCCCAGCGAGACGTACCGCGTCGTGAGCGCGATGGCGAAGAAGGCCACCAGGGCCACGAGCACCGCCCAGGGAGCCAGCGCCAGGAAGACCCCGCCACTGGTGGCCACACCCTTCCCTCCCCGGAATCGCGCCCAGACGGAGAAGACGTGGCCCACGATGGCGGCGCCTCCGAAGGCCAGGGTCCACCCGAACGAGTCGAGCCCGGACCAGACCGCGAAATACGCGGCGGGAAGCCAGCCCTTGAAGATGTCGAAGAGCAGGACCGGAAGCGCGGCCCTCCACCCCAGGACCCGGAACGTGTTGGTGGCGCCCAGGTTGCCGCTCCCCTCATCCCGGAGGTCCACTCCGTACACCGCCTTGCCGACCCACAGGCTCGTGGGCGTGGCGCCCAGGAGGTAGGCCAGGGCAAGGAAGGCGGCGGAAATCACGAGTAGGGCGAGTCGGTTGAGGATTCCCGGAGGCTGACGCGAAGATCGGTTCCCATGAACCCCCAGGCGTCACGGAACCCATTCTCGATGTAGCGAATGTAGTGGGCCGGTATGCCCTTCGGGAAGTTGGCGAAGAGGGCGAAGCGGGGCGGCGCCTCGGTGACCTGGGTCCCGTACTTGATCTTGACCTCACGACCCCGGAAGTGAGGCGGTGGCTGGCGGTGCACCAGGCGCCCCAGAACGTCGTTCACCTCGGGCGTGGGAACCCTCCGGTGGCGCTCCTCCTGAATCGACAGGATGAGCTCCAGGACCTTCCGGGCCCGTAGCCCCGTGAGCGCCGAGACGAACACGAAGGGCACCCAGTTCAGGAAGGGAGCCTTCTGTCGTGCCTTCCGCTCGAAGTCCGCGGCCGTGTTCGTCTCCTTCTCCACCAGGTCCCACTTGTTCACCAGGATGCAGACCCCGGCTCCAGCCTCCCACGCCTGCTCGATGACCCGCAGATCCTGGTGGTGAATGTCCTCCGTCGCATCCACCAGGACCACGCATACGTCCGCTTCCTCCACTACGCGGGCGGTCCGAACCGCGGAGTAGTACTCCACGCTGTCCTTGACCCTGGACTGCCTCCGGAGGCCGGCGGTATCGACGAAGACCAGGTTCTTCCCGTGGTAGTGCATGACGGAGTCCACCGGGTCTCGCGTGGTCCCGGCCACCTCGCTCACCACCACGCGTTCCTCACCGAACAGGCGATTCACCAGCGAGGACTTGCCCACGTTGGGCTTGCCCACCACGGCCACCCGGATGGTGTTGGGATCCTCGTCGTCCGGCTCGGCCTCCGGAAGGGCCGCGAGAACCCGGTCCAGGAGGTCCCCGGAACCCTTCCCGGAGATGGCACTCACCGGAATCGGCTCACCCAGCCCCAGCTCCCAGAAAGCGTGGTAGGACGGGTCGTTGGGGAGGTTGTCGACCTTGTTGGCCACCACCAGGACCGGCTTCTCCGCCTTCCGGAGTAGGTCCGCGAGGCGCCCGTCCAGAGGATGAACCCCCGCCTTGGAGTCCACGATGAGGAGGAGGACGTCGGCCTCATCCACCGCGCGAAGCGCCTGCTCCCGCACTAGTCGATCCATCGGCTCGTCGGACGCCTCGAGGATTCCCCCGGTGTCCACCAGGATGAAGCGCTGCCCGGCCCACTCGGCCTTGGCGAAGTTCCGGTCCCGGGTCACCCCCGGGCGGTCGTCCACGATGGCCACCCGCTTGCCCAGGACCCGATTGAAGAAGGTGGACTTCCCCACGTTCGGCCGCCCCACGACGGCCACGACCGGCAGGCTCATGCGGCCTCGGACTCCGCCGCGGCGCGGAGGGTATCGAGGATCTGGTACCCCGTGAGCACCCGGCCGGGAGCCACGGCGTCCTCCAGTTCCGACAATGGTAGCGAATCGATGAAAAGAGCGTCCCCGTTCAGCGCCTCGGCGGGAATCAGGATCAGGTCGCCGGGGCGGTGATCCGTTCCCAGCTGGGCCAGGATGTCGCGCCCGGCCAGGAGCCCCGCGGTGGTCACAACCGTCCCGTAGAAATCGTTCCGGATCTCGTCGATCCGCACGGCCGCCCCCGTGGCCCGGGCCACATCGTCGGCTCGCTCCCGCAGGAACGGAGCCATGGACGCGCCGGTGACGATGCGAACACGACGTCCGGGGAGCGGAGGCGCACCCCCGAGCCCCTGGTCCAGGGACCCGAGAAAGTGTCGGACCGCCCCGACCCCGTTCTCCAGCAGCGAGGCATCGTCGTAGTAATCGTCCCCCGGGATGGGCCGGCCGGCGATGAGGAACATCTCGTCTCCCACGTAGGCCCACCCCCTTCCCCGCTCCTCCAGCGCCCGCTCGCGCGCGCGCTCCACCTGTCGGATGGCCCCTGCCGCTTCCCCGGGCTCCAGCAGGCGCACCGGCCGGTTCAGGTTGTACTTGGTCAGGCCCACCGGAACGATGGAGATGGACAGGATCGCATCCCCCAGCGACCAAAGATCGTCGATGGTGCGGTCCAGGTGCTCGCCGTCGTTCCATTCCGGGCAGAGAACCACCTGGGTGTGGACCTCGAGCCCGTTCTCCCCGAAGAACCGGAGTTGATCCATGATGAGGCCGGCGCGTTCGTTCTTCAGGAGATCGACGCGGACCTGGGGCTCGGTGGCGTGCACGCTGACGTACAGCGGCGAAATCCGCTGGTCCACGAGGCGCTGGATCCCCTTGGGACCGAGGTTCGTCAGCGTGACGTAGCTACCGTAGGTGAAGGAGAGGCGGAAGTCGTCGTCACGAAGCCAGAGGGACGAGCGTACATCTTTGGGGTTCCCGTCGATGAAGCAGAACACGCACTTGTTGGCGCATTCCCGGATGGTGTCCGGAGCGGGGACGATCCCCATGGTCTCGCCTGCGTCCTTGGCGATCTCGTAGATGACCGTTTCGCCGGAGGGATGGTCCACCTCGAGCTCCAGCTCGTCGTCGGCCAGGAGGAAGGTGAGATCGATGTTGTCCCGCACACGCGCACCATTGATGCGGATGATGCGGGAGCCGATCTCCAGCTCCAGCTCCTCGGCGATGCTGCCGGCTTCGATCTGTGCGATGCGGACCATCGGGACTCAACAAAGTGGGCGTGACAATCGACAAACTTAATGGCGGGGCATAGTTGCCCCAAGCGAACCCGGGCTGCAGAATCCCCAGCCCCGGGAACTCCGGTCCCGTGCCGAGCGTACATTGCCTCAGCCCGGTCGGAGGGCCCGGCGGGGCCTCTCGGGAGAGGCGGTCCGGCATTGTTTCTCATTTCCGATATCGCGTGAGATTCCATCGTTCCCTTTCGGCGCTCGCCATGCTCCTCGCGGTCTTCGGCTGCGAGCAGGTCGAGCAGTACGTGGATACGCGGCGGCCCAATACCCCGCACGAAGCCTATCTCCAGGGGCTCCACGACGCCGGGCTCTCGGGAACGGCGCTCTCCCAGGCGTGGATCCACGAAGGCGCCGAGGCTGTCCGGAATCCTCGCAGGGTCGACCTCCCGTTCCAGGAGGAGGGGTTCATCTCACCCGAGTCCCCCGACGCCGTAGGCTATCGCTTTTCTCTGGAACGGGGTCAGACGCTCACGATCCATCTGCAGGTCCGGGGTGAGGAGTCGACCCGAGTCTTCCTGGACCTTCTCCGCGTGGCGGAGGACGAAGCCGATCCCCCGCGCCCCGTGGAAGCGGACACCCTGCCGGACGGGCTGATGTACGAGCCCTATCGAGGCGGAGATTTCCTGGTCCGCGTGCAGCCGGAGCTCCTGGCGGGAGGGGAATACTCGTTGATCCTCCAGGTCGATCCAGCCCTGAGCTTCCCCGTAGCCGGCCTGGGAATGCGGGCGGTCCAGAGCCTCTGGGGCGCCCCCCGGGAGGGGGGACGGCGGAGTCATGAAGGGGTCGACATCTTCGCCCGCCGGGGGACCCCGGTGGTGGCCGCCGTGGACGGCGTGGTGCGCCGCGTCAACGTGACGAACCTCGGCGGGAAGGTCGTCTGGCTCCGGGACGAGAAACAGAACCGGAACCTCTACTACGCCCACCTGGACTCCCAGGTCGTGGTCCGGGGTCAACGAGTGCAGGTCGGCGACACGCTGGGCTTCGTGGGGAACACGGGTAACGCCATCACCACTCCGCCCCACCTCCACTTCGGCGTCTACTACCGGGGCGAGGGCGCCGTGGACCCGGCGCCGTACCTCAATCCACCCCGGGGACGGCTGGCGGAAGTAGACGTGGACCGGGCTCTCTACGGCCAATGGGTCCGGGTCCGGTCCGACGGGATCTACCTTCGGGACGGACCGTCCCGCGGAGCGCCGGTCACCACCGAGCTGGCCCGACACACCCCGACTCGCGTCCTGGGTGGCTCCGCCGACTGGTATCGGGTCGCGCTTCCTGACGGGCGGCAGGGCTACCTGGCCGCGCGCCTCACGGAGACCCTGACGGAGCTGGAGCCCCTTGTGGCCCAGGTGGATATTCCGGTCCAGGCGTCCCCCGCCCCGGGCTCCGCCCGCGCGGAGATCCTCCCGGCGGGACAGCCGGCGGTGGTGGTGGGACGCTTCGCCGGCTTCCTGCAGGTCCGCGCCCCCTCGGGCCGGCTGGCGTGGGTGCGCGAGCCGGTGGTGGCCATCGCCGACGCCCAGCAGGACTGACGGGCGAAACGCTTCGGTTCGCGTCCAGGGGTTCTCCCTACCGAACCGCCGGGGTCTTCTCGACTGCATCGGGCAGGCTCGAATCAGATCGTTCGACGCCCCCCCGGACCGAGACAGGACACCCGTACATGAAACTGCGATCCCGCTTCGCCACCACCGGCGAATCTGCACATGCACGCATTCGGGCATTCCGGGCGGGTGGTGCTGACCCATGACACGGGGCAGCGGGAGACCCTCCTCTCGATTCCTCGCTGGGACCTAGCCTGGCAGCGAGATTTCACCTTCACGAGACCCAAGATCCTGGGGCGGGAAAGCCTCGAGGACGCTTTCCTGGAGGTGGAGTGCACCTATGAGAACCCGGGCGCCGAGACGGTCTACGGCGGCTACGGGTCCATGGAGGAAATGTGCTTCAACTTCTCCTACATCGCCGTCCAGGAGGAGGACTCCAGAGCGGGGGGATGAGCGGCCTGGACTCCGTCTGACGCCTCTAGCGGTGAGGGCACGGAACGCCCCGACCCGAACGACGACAGACGAAGGAGTCCTTCATGAAACTCAGCATCGAAGCCACCGCCCTGATGGACACGCACAAGTCCCGGATCCTCGAATTGCTGGAGAGGCGCCCGGCCACACAGGCCGAGCTTCCTCGGAGGTGGCCCATGGCCAGACCTTTGGTCAGCCACCTCCTCAGAGAGCTGGAACACGATGGACGCATCATGGTGGTGGCGCATGAGCGGTCCACGCGTGCCCCGGTCTACGGTCTCAACCCCTATCCTCGATCGGAGCTGCCCGAACCGAGCCTCCGCATGGCGGGATAAGGCTCCGAGACGTTTGGGGACCGCGGAGCCCGACGAACGGGAGCTTCGAGCCCGGCTTCACCGTCACATGGAGCGGGCGGTACCCAGTCCTCCATCGACACCCAAGGTCTGTCCCGTGACCCAGGACGCCTGGTCAGAAAGCAGGTATTGGATCCCCGCGGCGGCGTCCTCGGGGGTCCCGATCCGGCCCAGGGCATGCATGGCCTCGGAGTTTTCGCGAGCCCGCTCGCTCCCGGTGATCCGGGCCGTGAGAGGGGTCTCGACGAGTCCCAGGGACACGGAGTTCACGCGGATCCCGGCCCGGCCATACGTAGCCGCGGCGGAACGGACGAGGGCGTCGATGCCCCCCTTGGCGGCCGCGATAGCCTCATGATTGGGAAGACCGATCCGCGCCGCGGCGGTGGAAACCAGGACGACCGACCCGAAGGCCTGCTTCATCATGGGCCGCACCGCGGCTCGAAGGACAGCGAAGGCACTGGTGAGGTTCGTGGCTACCGTTTCGTGCCATTCCTGGGGGCGCGTGATGTGCGCCGGCTTCAGTAGGACGCTCCCGACGCAGTTAACCACCCCGTCCAGGCGTCCGAATCGCTCGACCGTCGAGTCGACCACCCCCTGTACGGCGGCGAAGTCCGTGGCGTCGGCGGGTAGGGTGATGAGGTCGTCCCCAGGGAGCGGCAGACCCCCTTTGAGGGCCTCCAGCCGCGTCGCGTCGCGGCCCGACAGGGCCAGCCGCCCTCCGGGACGCAGCGCAAGCCCCTGGGTGAGTGCGGACCCGACGCCTCCATAGGCGCCGAAGACGAGGAACACGGGACCTTTGGTATTCATGGAGCGGATCACTCCCCGCGGCGGATGTGGATTCTCGGAATCGGGCCGAATCAAAGCATGGATAAGGAGGGCCGCCTCACCCCCGGGGACGGCTCAACGCGGCCCGAGGACGGCCTCCGCCGCCCGGCGCCCAGCCAGCAGGGCACCCTGGATGGCGCCGAACACCGTGTAATCCCCCACCACCACGAGGCCGTCACCGCGGACTCGGGGCTCCGGATCCCACTCGAAGCTCCCGCCGTCATGACGCGGAAGCGCATGGGGAATGCGGTAGGTACGGAGATGCCGCCACGTGTGCACCTGTGGCCCGAACCAGCGCTCGAGTTGCGAGATGGCAGACGCAGGGAAGCCCTCCGAGTCGGACGTGGCCGCGCCGACACCCGAGGCTGAAATCAGGTGATGACCTTCCGGCGCATATTCCGGCGCGACGTTGCTCATGACCGCCAGGTGATTCACCGGTCCATTCCCCTCCCCGTCCAGCACCAGGAGAGCCTCCCGAACCGGTGCGGACGGGGCGGCGAAATAGGCCGTGATGGCGGGCTTGAAGACGGGGCATGCGGCCCCGGTGAGGGTCGCGGCGGCAGATCCGTCCGTGGCCAGGACCACCCGGCTCGCCTCCACCGGTGTGCCGTCCGCCAGCATGACCCCGTCCGGTCGCACGGCCTGGACGGGGGCGTTCAAAGTGATGCGTCCAGCGAGAGGTGCGGCGAGGGACTCCGGGAGCCGCTGCATGCCATCAGCCGGAATCGCCGCCGCCCCCTCGGAGAAACACCGGAAGTAGTAGCGGAACAGCCGCGCGGAGGTCTGAAGTTCACGCTCGAGGAATACGCCTCCCAGGAAGGGGCGGAAGAAGCCATCGATGAAGCCCGGTGTGAAGCCCGCGGCCTCCAACTCCTCCAGGGTAGACCGGTCCGGTCCGGCGAAGCACGCCTGGGGGGATGCCGCCAGGAGGCGCCGCCGGAGGCCCGCGACCTTGAGCTTGTCCCCCATGGTCCCCACCCGCGCCCTCACGGAGGCCACGGCTGCGCCCGGAGCCCGCCAGGGATCGGCGAGTCGCTCCATGCGTCGCCCGGTCCAGATCAGACTCCCCGGGTCGAACGCCCGCAGATTCAGCGAATCCAGGTCCGCCTGGGATTGCAGCTCCTCGTATGCGGTAAGCAGAACCTGAAATCCCCGGTCCAACAGGAATCCATCCACCCGATCGGTCCGAACCCGTCCGCCCACCGCATCGGACGCCTCCACCACATGGACGTCCCGTCCTGCCCGATGCAGGCGTGTGGCGCAGGCTAGCCCCGTAAGGCCAGCCCCGACGACGAGAACGTCCGCGCGGAGAGGAGGTGGAACCGAGACCATGCCATCGTGAACCCTCGGAACCTGCGGAGGATCCATCGCCCTCCGCCCTTTCATCAGGCCGCAGGCGCCGACACGTTCAGCCTCGCCCTCCGCCCTTTCATCAGGCCGCAGGCGCCGACACGTTCAGCCTGACTTCGTGCGGCGCTCTGTTCGCGCTACGACGTCCACCCCTGATTCCGAGGGAAGTCGAAATGGCGACCCGCTCTCTCCGTAGCCACACTGCTCGCCACCCGCGTCTCCCGCGCGCCTCCGCCGGCACCCGGGTCGGCGCGGGGCTCGCCCTGCTCATGGCCGCAGTCCTGCCTTCCACGCTTCACGGCGTGCAGGAGGCGGCCAGCTCGGCTCAGGTCCGCCCCCCCTTCATCCATCCGGACGGAGTGTGGATAAGAGCGGGCTACGGCAGCTTCGACGCGAATGCGGACCCGCAACTCCCCGGTCAGCGCGGCCACCACACCTTCATGTTCGGGGTGGGTGCGGAATTGGGAATCGCACCCATGGTGGGTCTGGACTTCGACGTGATCTCCACCACCCGGACCTACGATACCGAGGGCGGCGCGTTCATCATCGTCGTGGACGACGAGACCTCCGTGACGTCCTCTGCGTTCACGTTGGGAACCCGGCTCATCCTGCCTCCGGCCAGTCCGGTGCGCGCCTACCTCGCGGCCGGATTGGCGTACGTCCACACCACGTTCAAGACCGACGCCTCCCTGTTCGGCATCCCCGGAACCGCCAAGGAGCAGACCGACGGCGGCATCCGACCGGTCCTCGGAGCAGGCGCGCAGGTAATCCGTGAACCTGGGGGGACGCGTGATCTCCGTCGGCATCGGGTGGCGCGGGGCATTCGGTTCGCGCGGGCCCAGGGGGGCGACTCCGGAAAGCTGAGAAACGAGGTGTCGCCTCGTGCCCCGGCGGACTTCGGAACGGAAGTCGGCGCCACCGCTCGCGCATCACGCCGCGGTTCCCCACTTTGACCGGGGGAACCAGCACGTCACTCGGACCAGCCGGGAAGGACACCGAACTCCACCGCGAGGGCGCCACGGGATGACCGCATTCTTCGTATCCGCTGCCGTGATCACGGGGGCTTGGCTCGCGTACCGGTATCTCCGGACCGGAGACCCCGAGTCCCCCGCGGAATTCGACGATGGCCCGGCGTCGGAGAGACTGGCCACTCCCCTGTTCCGGTGGGCCGCTCGCCTCTCGCTGGATACGCCCCTCTGGTCGCTGGAACGACACCGGCAGATCTGGACCGGCTCCGGATCTCCGTCGCAGCAGGGGGATCGTGACGTGGGCGGCTGGAACGCCGTGTTGCCGGAGGACGAGGCCCGTTTCGATCAGGAAGTCGCAGCGGGGATTCCCGCCGGTCTGGGGACCGGCCCGGAGGCGCTGCGGGTCTATCTCGCGTTCCTGAAGGACTTTCGCCGCATCGTCGAGGGCCCGGATCAGGTGGATGACCAGATCGCGCAGATCCGGGCCCTGCCCGATGCCGATCCCGGCTTCGGTCGGGTCGCGGCGGCGCTGGGCTCGGAGTTTCCGGAGGACTGGTTTGCCGCGCGGTTCACCCGTATCCACGGAATCGGAACCGGGACCGCACGAGCGCTCTTTGAGGCCGGTTTCCGGACCCCCGCCGACCTGGCGGCGGCATCGGACTCCGAGCTGCAGGCCATCCATGGGATCGGGCCATCCCTGGTGAGGCAGATCCGTGCCCAGCTCCCCGCCCTGACAGGTGAGTCCTTCGAGCCGCTGGCCCCCCTTCCCAAGGAGTCGGAGGAGGGCGGTGAGCCGATCCTCGAAGAGGAGTCGGAAGACTCGCGGATGCTCCCGGGAGACGAATCCACCGAGTTCGAGGCGCATTGGAAGCTCCTCGACGACGAGCGAGAGCAGTTCCTGAAGAGTGGAATGCAGGTGGAGGCGATGCGGATCCGAATCCGCATGGCGGAGCTTTCCGAAGCGTACGACCGAGGCGAAGAGGCTCTCGCCATCTACCTCGAGGTCTTCCTGCACGACGCCGCGCATTCCCTCGGATCCAAGGCGACCCAGCTGTCCGGGCAAGCCGAGCGGGCCGCCCGCCGGCTCGTGAACGAACTGGATCTCGATGTGGACGACGTGGACGAGATTCTCGCTCAGGTTCGTGACCGGGAATCCCGCACGCTCCCCGCATGGGCCAAGCTGGGGGAGCGGTGGGACGCGCTGAGCCTTGCGCTCCTCGAGGACGCCGCAGCCCGGTCCCAGGCCCAGCGCGATGCTCGCCAGGCGCCTGAACCGGACTGACAAGGCGGGAACCCCTGCACCTCCCGCTGGACCCAAGCGCCGCCAGTACCCGAGGCGACGTCCCACCGCGGTCCGGCCCTTGGCCGCGTTACGGCAGAGCCCGTCGAGGACTTCTGAATGACACATGCCGTTGCAGGACAGCCACCTAGAGCGTATTCCTCACGTGGATTCGAGGCGCGGGGGCGGTGAAGAGCCTTGGCGATCCCGACCCGCCCATGCATACTCTTGGCGGACGGCGTTCCCCTCGTACATCCCAGCGAGGCGGAGGAGCCGGTCCGGCATTGCGGGCGAGGGAGCTGAATGATCGAAGAACGCGTCGTCTGGAACCCCTGGAAGCCCTTCTTTTGGCTCGGACTGGGCGGACTGGCGGTCGTCCCCACCCTTGAATTGTGGATCTGGTTGGGCGGGCGCGGGTTGCCCCCCGCAGCGACGCTTGGAGCGTTCGCCGTGGGCGAGTTCACGTTGATCTTCCTGATCTCGCTGATTCTGGTACTGGCGGGGTGCCTGCTCCTGAGCCTCTGCACCGACGACTGATTCGGCGTGGGAGGAGCCTACCGGAGTAGGACTTCCGGGTCGTAGGTCCTCCCAGCTTTCACCACTCGCCAGATCCGGCGAGTGTTCCGGATCTCCACCAGCGGGTCGCCCTCCAGGATCACCAGGTCGGCCTCCTTCCCGGCCTCGAGCGTGCCGATGTGGTCGCCCCACCGCCACGCCACAGCCGCGTTGCGTGTGCCGGCCCGGAGGGCCTCCATGGGTGGCACGCCCGCCTCCACCAGAAGGCGCATCTCCTCCTGGATTCCAAAGCCCGGTACAGGCAATCCGTCCGTGCCCGCAACCAGCATTCCACCCTGGTCCGCGAACCGCCGCACGAACCGCATCATCTGCCGATACGCGGCACGGTAGACCTCGAGGTCCTCTCCCTGGTACTGGGGGGATCCGAGGTTCATCTCCTCCCGCGTCATTGGAGAGTGCCGCCACGCGTCTTCGACGCGGAAATAGTCGGGCACCACCACCCACTCCTCGGTGACGAGGGTGGGCTGGAGCCAGGTGCCTCGCTCCACCATCAGTCGAATGAGGGCGTCCATGCTCTCGTCGGTGGCGTGATTCCAGAGCGCCGCCCCGGCGAGCCACCAGGCCTCCCAGTCCTCATCCGGGATATCGGAGTCCGGCAGAGGGGTTCCTGCGGGCACCGGGGGGATCCCCAGGACATGGAAGATCCCGTCCACTCCCGCCCGTACCGCCTCCAGGGTGTAATCCAGGAATTGATCCCCATCCTGGTAATAGGTGTGGCCGTAGACGGGCCGTTCGGCTCGGTGGGACTCCCGCACAATGGCCTGCAGGTCATCCATGGTGAGGCCATTGTGGATCTTCACCCCCGCGGCGTCCGAGTCCAGCAGCGATCGGGCCAGTTCGCCGGCGTCGGAGGCCTCCGACTGGACCAGGGTCCGCCCATCGATCCAGGCGGAGTAGAGCATTCGGGGGACCGGGTCTCCGTTCAGGCGGAGTCGGTCCAGCACCGCCCGATGCTCGGGCCGGACCCACCGCTGCCCTCCTACATCCACGACGGTCGTGACACCATTGGCCAGGTAAACGCGTCCGGCCCGGGCCGCTACTTCCGGAGCGAGCCGCCCATCCTGGTCGTACCAGATCTGCCAATGGATGTGCGAGTCGATCAATCCGGGAATCACCCACCGCCCGGCGGCGTCCAGCAGCTGCGCGTCCGCATCCACGGGGCACGCTGCACGGGAGCCGGCGCAGGCCACGTGCCCATCGCGGATCACCACCACCGCGTCGGAGACCGGGGGAGCTCCGGTCCCGTCCAGGAGGGTTCCGCCAACCACGGCCAGCGAGGCCTGGGCCTCCATACCCACCGCGCCGGCGTGAGCCGCCACGACCAGTAGGAGGACCGTGGAGCGGAGGACCTTCGGCACGGACGTGTTCATCGTACGTATCTCGCAGCTCTTCGAGGCGGCGCCGTTCCGCCGCCGAAAGCGCCCGGAGGCGCCCAAAGGCCCGGCGAAGGACCGGGGACGGCCGGTTCCCGTGGGAACACTAGGGTCCCCGGGGGTCCGACGCGAGCCCACCAGGCGGGGGCTCGGGACCCTGGCCCAACAGAAAGCCCGGCAAGGCGTGCACGCCTCACCGGGCTTTCTTTTCCTCCAGAGCGGGCGACCGGGCTCGAACCGGCGACCCTCAGCTTGGGAAGCTGATGCTCTACCAACTGAGCTACGCCCGCATGGGGGAGAATATCGAGGCCGGGATGGGGGCCGGTCAAGACACCCGCGGACCCGGTCTCCCCCAAAGCGACGCGGGCGGCCACCTGTCGGCGGCCGCCCGCGAATGGGGCCGTGAGAGCCTGCGGCGTTACACGATCACCCGATACGAATACCCACCGATGTACTCCTCCGTGGTGGCGTCCACCCGGAAGTTCTCCACCGCGTCCACCTCACCCAGTTGAACGCGAGCCGACTGCGTCTCCAGAACGTTTCCGGCCGCATCGTAGAAGGTGACTTCCACGGTAGCCGTGGTGCCCGAATCCGCCGTCTTGTTGCGGACATCGCCCATCACGATCCCACCGCCCATGGCGGCGCGCTGCAGCTGGATGTTCTCCATGGTGACCGGGAGCGCTTCGATGGCGGCCACGAGGTCACGGGCCGCGTCCACGTCGCCGAGGCGGTTGGCCGTCTGCGC
Source organism: Gemmatimonadota bacterium (assembly GCA_039586075.1). Taxonomy (GTDB): domain Bacteria; phylum Gemmatimonadota; class Gemmatimonadetes; order Longimicrobiales; family Gaopeijiaceae; genus Gaopeijia. Next base: position 16,883 of record JBDHLC010000024.1, read on the forward strand.
CACGATCAGGAAGGCGTTCTGGTTGTTGGGATCCAGCTCGAGCCAGCGCTCGGCGGCCCCCCGGAGCTCGTCGAGCGCCCCGGCGGGCGGCTCGGGAGCGTCGCCACCCGCGGGATAGGCGATCTGCAGCGACCGGGCCCACATCTCGAGGGCGTCCCGGTCATTGGTGGAGACTTCGGCCGCGCGCCGGAATGCGCCGGCCGCCGCCGGATAGTCCTCCAGCTGATACAGCCCCACCCCGACCGCGTAATAATCGGCGGAGTTCAGGCCCTCGATCTCCAGGAGCCGGTCGTACACGCCCCGCGCCGAGTCCGGCTGCTCCATGCGAACGAAGGTCGTCCCCAGGGTCCTGAGGTACCCGGCGTTCGTGGGATCCTCCGCCAAGAGCCCCCGAAGCGCGGTGACCGCCTCGTCGTACCGCTCGGCGTTCACCAGAGACTGGGCCACCATCACCGGAATGTCGGCACCCTGCTCCCGCCAGGTCGCCGCAGTGGTGGAGTCCATCTCGTTGATCCGGTCCGACTCGATGATGGCCTGGGCGCCACGGAGGTTCTCGATGGCCAACTCGTACTCTCCGACCTGGGCGTAGATCTGACCCAGCGTCAGCATCACCTCGGGCCGGCCCTTGTAGATGGCGTTCGCCTGCTCGAAATACCCGATGGCCGCCTCGTACTCCCCGGAGTTCACCAGGGGGGCCGCAGTCTGGTACCGATCGATCCAGGCCATCTCCCGCACCCGCTCCGTCTCCAGGGAGTAGATGGGTCGGAGCCTCTCGGCTTCATCGTACATGGCGCCCGCCTGCTGGTAGTCGTCCAGCCCCAGGTAGGCCTCGGCCGCAAGGCGGTAGGCGAGCGGGTTGGTGGGATCGGCCGTGATCCCCGCCTGGGCGGCCTCCACCGCGGCCTGGTAGTGCATCGCCGCTTCCTCCGGGGTCGCCGACTCTTCCGCCTGCTGGATGTGACGCTCAGCCGACCGAGTGTTGTCGTCCTGGCGGGGGCTCTGCCCCTGGGCCAGCACCTCGCCCCCGGAAACCTGCGGGACGGCGGCACCACCGCCGCCGGACGACGCGGCGCATCCGCCGAGAGTCAGGGTCATCGCGCTGGCGAGCGCCAGACCGAAACGGAGCTTCATCCGTGGATCCTCCTCTGGTTCGTCAAAGCTAAAAAATAGCGTAGAAAAATAGACTTCCGGCTCGGAAGGGTCAAACGAGGGACGAGCGTTACGAGACTGGAGAATCCCACCGCCCGGTCCCCTGGCCCGGGGGGGCGGAGCCGCCCAGGGCCCAGTCGAGCCGGGCCAGGACCTCCTCACGCCCCACCGCCACGCAGATCCATCCGAGGTCCGGCCCGGATTCCGCGGCGGAAATGGCCTTCCTGAGGGGATGGAAGAGACCGGGCCCCCGGGCCTCCGCCCGAAGTCCAACCTCCTTGAAGGCTCCGCGGACGGCCTCGCGGTCCCACTCATCCAGAGCCCCGAGAGCGACCCGGGCCTCCGACACCACCCGACGGCTGGCGGCATCGCTCCGGAGCTCCACCCGCATCCCGTCCCAAGCCGGCCCGTCCTGCGGATAGAGGAACACCAGGTGATCATTCACCTCGCCGAAGGCCGCCAAGCGGGATCGCAGAGCCTCCATAGCCGCCGGCAGGGCCTGGTCGGAGACGGGGAACCGCCCCCGGTCCACGAACGAGGTGACCCCCTCCACCAGGTCCTCCAGGGAGAGCCGGGCCAGGTGCTGCGAGGCCACCCAGCGCAGCTTCTCCGGGTCGTAGGCCATCTCCGCGGCACGCACCCGGTCCAGGTCCACCGACGCCACGAGCTCGTCCCGCGACAGGATCTCCTTTTCCTCCGGGTGGGACCATCCCAAGAGGGAGAGGTAGTTCACGATGGCCTCCGGGAGCATTCCGGCCTGCCGCAGCTCCTCCACGCCCGTGGCGCCGTGCCGCTTGGAGAGCTTTCCGCCATCCGGTGCGAGGACGTTTGGCAGGTGCACGAACCGGGGCCTCTCCAGGCCCATGGCGTCGAAGAGCAGCGCCTGCTTGGGCGTATTGGAAAGGTGCCCCGCACCACGGATAACGTGAGAGATCTCCATGGTGACGTCATCCACCACCACCGCGAAGTTGTACGTGGGACGTCCATCTCCGCGCCGAAGGACGAAATCGTCGATGTCGTTGCAGGGAAACGCGATGGTCCCTCTGACCTCATCGATGATCTCAACATCGCCCTCGTCCGGCGTCCGCAGCCGGAGGACGTGGGGCTCACCCCTCTCCGCCCGACTCGCGGCCTCCTCCACCCCGAGACTCCGGCACGTGCCTGGATACCGGCGCGTCTCGTCACTCCCCTCCCCTTCCCGGCAGAAGCAGCGGTAGGCGACACCCCGCTGCAGTAGCGCCTCGAGCGCAGCCTGGTAGAGGGATCCACGCTCGCTCTGCCGGTACGGTCCGTGGTCCCCGCCCACGTCCGGGCCTTCATCCCACTCCAGGCCGAGCCAGTGGAGGTCCTCCATGAGGGCCTCCTCGGCCCCCTCGACGTTCCGCTCCACGTCGGTGTCCTCGATGCGGAGGACGAAGGAGCCGCCATGGTGGCGCGTGAAGAGCCAGTTGAAGACCGCAATCCGGACATTTCCCAGATGCAGGCGGCCGGTCGGGCTGGGGGCGAAGCGGGTTCGGACCGTGTCGGACATGCGTCAACGCTTGAGATAAGTGAGAACCCGGGCCGCGAGGACCTGGGAGAAGCCGGGGACTCGGGCGATCTCATCCTCGGATGCCTGTTTGATTCCCCGTACGGAGCCGAAGCGGGAGAGAAGGGCCTGCTGCCGACCGGGGCCAATCCCCGGAATGTCACCGAGGTCGCTTCGGATCGTTCGCTTCGTCCGAAGCTTACGGTTGTAGCTCACGGCGAATCGGTGGGCCTCGTCCCGGATCCTTTGCAGCAGCTGCAGCGACCGGTCCCGGCGGTCCATGGGCACGGGCTCCTTCCTCCCGGGGAGGAAAACCTCCTCCTCTCGCTTCGCCAAACCCAGCACGTGCATTCCGTCCAGCTCCAGATCCCTCAGCGCCTCCAGGGCGGCATTGAGCTGCCCTTTACCCCCGTCGATGACGGTCAGGTCGGGGAGGGGTCGCTCCTCCTCGATCCTGCGCCGGAAGTAGCGGGTCACCGCCTCGTGCATAGACCGGTAGTCGTCGTTGCCCCACTCGCCCCGGATGCGCATGTGACGGTATTCCGCCTTCTTCGGCTCCGCGTTCTGGAAGACGACGGCACTGGCCACGGTCTCCGTCCCCTGGGTGTGCGACACGTCGAAGCAAACCATGAGCCGTGGAACCACCTTCAGGCCGAGCCGCTCCTGCAGGTCGAAGAGCACCTCGTCCGCCCGGTCCCGGACACCGGCACCGCCTGAAAGCAGTCGGTCCTCAAGCGCGTGTCGCGCGTTCGTCTCGGCGAGCTCCACCAGTCGGCGCTTCTGACCCCGTTGCGGGACCGAGAGGGAGACCCTTCGGCCCGCTTCCGCGGAGAGGATCTCCTCCATGAGCGCCGCATCGGGTAGGGCGTCGGGAAGGAGGACGTCCCGGGGGAGATCACGGTGACCCTCCGTCCCGCGACCCAGATAGTAGCGAGAGGCGAAGGACGACAGGAGCTCGATGTCGTCCTCGTCCTCGAGTCCGTGAAATCGGAGAACGTCCCGTCCGAGCAACAGGCCCCGCCGGATCCGCATCACCACTCCGGTGGCGGCGGCTCCGTCCCGGGCGATCCCCAGGACGTCGTGATCGCTGCCTCCCACCTGGTGGACACGCTGCTCCCGGGCCAGCGTGTCCAGCCCCTGCAGCACGTCCCGGTGACGCGCGGCGGACTCGAACTCCAGCTCCTCCGAGGCGCGGTGCATGCGCCGCTCCACCTCCCGTCTCAGCTCCTCGGTGTCCCCTCCCAGGATCTGGATGATCTCGTCGGTCATGGCGCGGTACTCGCCCTGGCTCTGCAGGCCCACGCAGGGCGCCATGCACCGCCCGATGTGGTAGTCCAGGCACGGGCGGTCCGGAGCCTCCCCGGGAAGGTCGTACCGACAGGATCGGACGGTGTACAGCCGCTTGATGACCTCCAGCGCCTGTCGGAGCGATCCCACTCCAGTGTAGGGCCCGAAGTACCGTGCGCCATCGTTCTTCACGTTCCGGGTGACCCACACCCGGGGGAACGGCTCCTGCACCGTCACCTTGATGTAGGGATACCGCTTGTCGTCCCGGAGTTGGACGTTGAACCTGGGCTGGTGCTCCTTGATGAGGTTCGCCTCGAGGATGAGGGCCTCCGCTTCCGAGCCCACCACCAGTGTCTCCAGGTCCGCAACGCGGCGGACCAGCTCCCGGGTCTTGATGGAGTGCGTGGCGTCCCCACGGAAGTAGGAACGCACCCTCGACCGAAGCTCCTTCGCCTTCCCGACATACAGCACTTCCCCGGCGTCATCCCGAAATAGGTAGACGCCGGGTCGGCGTGGCAGGGCCTTGATACGGCTCTCGATGATGGGCGAAGCGGTCAACGGCCAGTGGGACGGACACATTCAGGGGACGGAGCGCCGGCGAAGAGGTACCCCCTCCCCCGCCAGCCCGGCCAGGAACAGGTATACCACCCCGAACACGGCCGCCGTTCCCACCGCCTGTACCAACAGACCCATCTCCACGCCGAACAGGGAGAGGTCGGGGGGAAGGACGGCGTGCCAGAGGCGCACTCGAGCGAACCACGCTACCGCGCCGGCGACCAGCGCCGAGGCCAGGACCACCGCCAACCCGCGTTGACTCGGCCCGTGCTCCCCCACCCGATCCCTGAGCCGGCGCCGAAGGAGGCTGTACTCCACCCACGCCGCGACCGAGGCACCCAGACCCAGGCCTACCGCCCCCAATCCCCACGGTCCGATCCGGATTCGGTCCAGGGGAAAGATGAGGAGAAGGGCCGTCCCCAGTGACAGCCCGATGCGTAGGAATGCGATACGGGCCGGCGTCCGCGTGTCCCGGAGGGCGTAGAAGGCCGACGAGAGGGTCCGGGAGGCCCCGGAGGCCGGGAGCCCCAGCGCGTAGGCGGCCAACACCCAACCCACGGTGGAGCTGTCGCTCGCACCGAACGAACCCCGCTGATAGAGGCCGGCGACCAGCAGGTCCCCGAAGGCGATGTACGCCACGGCGGACGGGACCAGGAGGAAGCGGACCCGGCCCAGAGCGGCCCTCACCCGATCAGCCAGCACCGTCCCCCCCTCGAGTCCCCTCCTGGACAGCTCGGGGAGCTCCGCAGCCGCCACGGCCATTCCGAACAGGGAGATCGGCAACAGGTAGAGTGCCTGGGCGCGGCCCAGGTGGCCGACGGCCCCGGCTACGAGGAGGCCCGCGAGAATGATGTCCACGTACGCGGACAGATTCAGTGCGCCCCGGGCCAGGACAACCGGCACCAGGTTGGAGATCGCTTCCCGAACTCCGGCCACGCCCCGGCCCAGCGAGGGGCGGATCCGGACGAGCGCCCGCCCCATGAACGGGATCTGCACCGCGAACTGGAGCGCGCCCCCCACCAACCCACCCCACGCCAGGGCCATCACCAGACCTTCGCCCCGGGCGCCCTCGGAGGGATACACCGCGGCGGCACCCACCGCCAACGCCGTGATGAGCGCCACGTTCCAGGCCACCGGGGCCACGTAGGAGACGAAGAACCGCCGGTGGCTGTTCAGGATACCCAGGGCCCACGCGGACAGCACCAGCGTGGCCGTCATGGGGAAGAGGATGCGGAGGACCCGGGTCAGCAGGGCGTGGGATTCGGCATCCCACGTGGGGAACAGGACGCGGGCCAGGAGAGGCGCCAGGGCCATCCCCACCAGCGCCGCGCCGTACGCCGTGACGGTAAGCAGTCCCAGGGCCGCACCGGCAAATCGGCCCGCCTCCTCATCCTTTCCCTCCTCCAGGAACCGGGCGTAGACCGGGATGAACGATGCGGACAGCGTCCCCTCTCCCAGGAGGTTCTGGAGGAGGTTCGGCGCTCTCAGGCCCGCGAAGAAGACGTCCACCAGGCGACCGGAACCCAGGTAGTACGCCACCGCAGCGTCCCTGAGGATCCCGGAGATCCTGCTCAGGAGAATGCCCAGCCCGACCCACCACGAGTTGCGCGCCGAGCCGGAGGGCGCCGTGCGCGAAGGGCGGTCGGACATGGGCGACCGGGCCTCAGTCCCGCCCGTGATCCTCACCCTCGGGGAGGGATCCCTTCACCGGGTCCCCGGACGCCCGCTCCGTAAGGAGCTTGTGCAGGAACGCGCTCTCCTCTTCCAGTCGGCCAAGCTCACTCCCCAGGCGCTCCACCTCGCCCTCGAGGAAGGTGATCCGTTCCTGCGTGATCTTGTCCCCCCCAGTGGGGAGGGACCGACCCTCCAGACGGGCGGCCAGGGCCCGACCGAGCTGGGAGTCCAGCACGATGGCCAGGATGGGGATGAGCAATACCAGGAGAATGATGAGCTGGATCATGGCTCCAAACTACCTAGAGTCGGAATCCGGCGGCAACGCGACCTTCATGGCGTTCGCCAGTCCGGCGACCCACTCCGCTCCGTACCGCGCCAGGTAGTAGGCGGACGAGAGGACCCGTTCCTGGGGCTTTCCCTCCGGGGCCACGTGGAGGCACGCCTTCTCGAGCTGCTGCAGCGCGGTGTCGTTCTCCCTCTTCACCGCCTGCAGGATCTTCTTCTCGGCGTCGGCGTAGGCATCCATGGCCACGGAGCGGGCGTGCTGGATCGGTCCCTTGAGGGTGGGGTCGATGGCACGGGAGGCCTGAACCAGGGCGTTGGTGCCCTTGCCCAGGCCACCACGGAGCTCCCCCAGTGCGCGCCGCACGTCCTCCGGCACCTCGTCCCGGGCGATCTCCGCCGCGAGCTCGTGGAACGGTTTGAAGAGGTCCGCCTCGCTCACCGAGAACTTGTCCAGGACCTTGGCGATCTTCCGCTCGAGCAGCGTGGCGCCGAAGCGGGGGTGGACGACCGGCATCCCGACCTCGAACGCGTCGAACAGCGGCTGGAGCTGCGCGAAGTAGGCCATCTCACCGGGACCGGCCACGTAGGAGAGCGTGGGAAAGACGTCTGCCTCCACCACGGGCCGGAGCAACACGTTGGGGCTCACGGTGTCCGGCTCCTGGGCGATGCGCGCGAGAACCGCCTCCCGGGAAAGGTGCTCGCCCGAGTGGCGCAGCCGGAACCCGTCCCCATCGCGGTAGAGTCTCTCCCGTCCGCCAGGCCCCTCGACGAACAGGTTCACGCCCTCCTCCATGATGGGAGCCTGTACGTGGAACGCCGCCCTCTCCAGCATGGACGCCCTGGCCGCCAGCGCCGCCTCCAACTCCTCGCTCTCGGTTACCGCGGCCTCGAGGAGGGGCCGGGCACGGGCCTTGAGCACCGGATCGTGCGCGCGGACGAAGAGAACTCCGAACGGTTCGAGGATTCGCTCCAGAGCAGCCTGGAAACCCGAGGCCAGGGTCACATCCGCCGCGCCATAAGCCTCTCGGAAGAGGTTGACCGCGTCGGCCGCCACCGGCGTTTCGGGAAGCAGCTTCGCGAGCCCATCCAGCAACCGCGGCATGGCGTCGGCCACCTGGATGCGGTGAAGCGGGAGCGTTCCGGCGCCCGGGCGGTCTGGGACCTCGAGTCGGTGCAACTCGTTGTCCACGCCGACGACGTGCGCGTGATTGGCCTCCGCCCAGTCGTGATCCTCCGAGGCCACCCAGAACAGGGGCGCCACCGGTCGGCCCACCGCGATCTCGAGCTCCTCCGCCAGGCGAACGGCGGTGAGGGCCTTGTAGAGCGAGTACAGCGGCCCGGTGAAGAGCCCCGGCTGCTGACCGGTGGTGACGACGAACCCGTTCCACTTTCGCACCGCATCGAGCTTCCGACGAGCCCTCTCCCCCGGGGCTTGAATCGCCTCCGTCCACCCGAGGTCCGAGTCTCGCTGACTCAGTTCCCACGCCCGGGACCGATAGGCGTCGGGGTCCTGCCAGCGATGCGGAAAGAACGCACAAGCCCGCGGGTCCGAGGTCAGGATCCCCCGGACCAGGGGATTGCTCCCCGGGCGCCGGATCTGCAGTTCCAGGTTCAGCGTTGCCTCCCTATGCATGGTGGCCTCATGGCCCTTTGTGATACGGCTCTCCGCGGAGAATCGTCCCGGCCCGGTACAGCTGTTCCGCGACGATGAGCCGAGCCATCTCGTGAGGGAACGTCATGGCGGAAAGCGAGATCCGCCTGCGGGCGCGCGCCCGCACCGTCTCGTGGATACCGTACGCGCCTCCGATCACCAGGGCTACCCCGGCCGATCCATGGACCGCGTGGTCCTGGAGCCAATCGGCCAGCCCCCGGGACGACAGGGGCTTCCCGTCGCGCGTCAGAATCGCCACCTCGGCGGCCGCGGGAATTCGCCCCAGGATCCGGTCGGCCTCGGCCGCCATCACCGACGTGGGGTCCACCTTCCCCCGCGGCGCGCCGGCATCCACCTCGATGACCTCGAGCTTCCAGTAGCGGGTCGCGCGGGATTCGTACTCGGCTATGGCCTCGGCGAGCTCTCCCCGCACCTTCCCCACCACCACGACGGTCACGGTCACGGGAGGGGCTCCCGGCCCTCCAGCCCATCACCCCGCACCAGGACCGTGTCCTTCAGGCACGCTTCGTTGTCCCTGTAGGGGCGGTCGGCAAGAAAGTGGAGCCCACGGGACTCGGGGCGCGAGAGGGCGCTCCGAAGAATGAGGTAGCCGACCCAGTGCAGGTTCCGCCGCTCCACCGCGCTGGTGCTTCCAGGCCCCTCCGCGCGGAAACGGGCCTCCTCCGCCTCCAGGAGTCGCATCGCCTCGTCGTGGTGCGCCGTCAGCTCGTCCCACCGCCGCTCGATCCCGGCGTGGTCCCAGAGCAGCGTCCGCAGCGCGTCGCGGGCCGGATCCGGCCCTTCCGGGGGCTCGACGACCGGCCGCGGTGGCTCCGGGAGCGGAAGGGACGCCACCTCCCCCCGGGGACCCGTTCCCTCGGTCTGCAGCTGCTCGGCCACCGCTTGCGCCGCCCGATGACTGTAGACGACCGCTTCCAGAAGGGAGTTGGACGCCAGTCGGTTCGCTCCATGCAAGCCCGTGCAGGCGACTTCGCCCGTGGCGTAGAGCCCGGCGAGGGTGGTGGCGCCATGGCTATCGGTCCACACGCCACCGCACTGGTAGTGGGCCGCCGGAACCACCGGGATTCCGTCGCGGTGGGGGTCGATCCCACGATCCCTGCACCCCTGCAGGGTCGAAGGGAACCGTCGCTCGAACTCCGCGGGCGGGATTCCGCCCACGTCCAGCAGCACGTGATCGTCCCCGGTGGCGCGCAACACGTGGTGGATTCCCCGAGCCACCACGTCGCGGGGCGCCAGCGATCCGAGCGGGTGCATGTCGTCCATGAAGGCCACGCCGGAACGGGTTCTGAGGACCGCCCCCTCACCGCGGACCGCCTCGGAGATGAGGAACGCTGGGTCCTCTGTGGGAAAGAGCGCCGTGGGGTGGAACTGGACGAACTCCATGTTGGCGACCTCGGCACCTGCACGGAACGCCATGGCGAGGCCATCCCCCGTGGCGATGCCCGGGTTGGTGGTATGGCGGTAGACCTGTCCACATCCTCCGGTGGCCAGGAGGACGGCCTGGGCCTCCACCCGTACCTCCTCCCCCGTGTGCCGCTGGATCGCGCGGATGCCCCGGCAACGACGGTGGGTACCGGTTCCCTCCACCAGTAGGTCCACCACCATGAGGTCCTCCACGACACGGATCTCAGGGCGCGCGGCCACCGCCTCGAGCAAGGCGTGTTCGATGGTGAAGCCCGTCCGGTCCCCCGCATGGACGATCCGTCGGCGGGAATGCCCCCCTTCCTTCCCAAGCGACAGGTGCCCCCCATGCGCCTGGAAGAGTGTTCCCCAGTCCATGAGATCCTGGATCCGTGCAGGCCCGTCGCGGACCACCGACTCGACCACCTCCCGGTGGCAGAGCCCGGCGCCTGCCACCAGCGTGTCCTGGACGTGGAGCGCCGGGTCGTCGTCGGGACCCATAACCGCCGCGATCCCACCGCGGGCCCAGTTCGTGTTCGACTCGGCACGGTCCTTCTTGGTCACCAACAGGACGTCGGCGAGGTCGGAGACCTTCAGCGAGAACGAGAGCCCGGCGATTCCGCTCCCGATGACGATGACCGGCACTCGGACCTCCCTCATTCGATGGTCTCCTTGAGGACCCCTTCCAGCAACGCCTCCACGGCCTCCCGCCCCTCTTCCCAGTGCACCTCCTGCCTGAGGACCCAGACCTCGCCCGTGCGCGCCGCCTCGATGCGCTCCCACTTCACCGCATCCTTCTCCGTCACCACCACCGGTCTGGAGCCTGCCTCCTCCATGAGCGCGGCCACGTCATCCTCCGTGAAGTCGTGATGGTCCCGAAAGGACTTGAGCAATCCGACATCCAGGTCCAGGGACTGAATCCCCCACGTCACCGACTCGGGCCGCGCGACCCCCGTGGCGACCACTACCGACCCCCCGGGGGGACTCGCCGCCTGGTCCTGCGTCCCCCCCACGAGGGGGGTCAGTTCGCCGGGCCGGAGGTGGACCTGACCCACTACAGCCTCCGGGGCCAGCTCACGGACCTGGCGCATCAGGCCATGCGCCCGCTCGGCGGAGGCCTCCTTCCGGGTGACGATGACGGCCTGGGCCCGCCGGAGGGCTCGGGCCGGCTCCCGGAAGGGGCCGCGAGGCAGCAAGGGCCCTGGAAGCCCCTCCTCGGCCCCCACCAGGACCACGTCCAGGTTCCGGGCCAGACGGCGGTGCTGAAAGCCGTCGTCCAGGACCGCCACGGTGGCGCCCTCCCGGACGGCGCGCTCGACCCCGGCGTGGCGATCAGGGTCCGCGATGACCGGAATCCCCGGGGTCCAGCGTCTGTGGAGAAGGAGCTCGTCCTGCCCATAGCCCCGTGCCACCAGCGCCGGTGAGGCACCCTGCCGCTGCAGGGTTCGAATCACCCACGAAGCCACGGGGGTCTTGCCGGTGCCACCGACCGAGACGTTTCCCACGGAGACAACCGGGACGGAGGCGCGGAGCACCGATCGGCCGGTACGACGGAAACTGAAGTCCCTCCATCGCACCGCCGCCCCGAAGAGCCACTCTGCAGGAAGGAGGACCGCCCGTGCCACGCCGGCGGGGATGCCACCACCACCGGACCACATGCGGCGCACCCACCGGTGTGCGCTCACTCGCCGGTCTCCTCTGGGACGTAGACGCCGTCGGTGAGTCCCTCGCGGGCCTCGTCTTCGAGGCGGTTCAACTTCTCACCCAAGCGATGCCCCAACGCATCGAGCTGGCTCTCCGACAGGTCCCGCGCCACCCACACCGGCTCGCCGTAGGCGATGCGGATCCGGGAAAGCGGCTTGGGCACCATGAATGCGTCCCAGGATCGGAAGTGCCATGCCGCGCTCGCCACCACCGCCACCGGGACGACAGGGAGGCCGGACAGTTGGGCCGCCACCAGCGTCCCCGGCTTGAACACGCGGGCTGGACCACGCGGCCCGTCGGGGGTCACGGCCAGGTCGTGTCCGTCCCGCGCCGCTCGGATCAGGCCGCGCAACCCCCGCGTGCCACCACGCGTCGAGGATCCGCGGGCCGTGTCGAACCCATACCGGTCCAATACACGGGTGATGTACTCGCCGTCGTCGTGCTCACTGACCAGGACGACGATCCCCTGGCCCTGGTGGTAATAGGTGAGCGGCAGGAGGTGTCCATGCCAGAAGGCGAAGATGACGTTCTGTCCCCGATCCCGGAGCGCCCGAACGTCGTCGTATCCCACCCGCTGCATCCGCGTGGTGGTGAACAGGCTCCCCAGGAGCCCCTGCCCCAGTACCCCCGCGGCCCTGAACTTCCACTCCCTCATGGTCCGACCCCCAGGATCTCCAACACTTTCCCCGCCACCCGGTCGGCCGCTCCCGGCCTCCCCAGGGCGGCTCGCACCCGGACGAGCCCCTCCAACATCCGGGCCCGCGCCTCGCCGTCGTTGGGCACCAGTGGGTCCAGCGCATCGGCCAGGGCCTCGGGAGTCGCCGCGTCCTGGAGGAACTCGGGAACCACCCGTTCCCCCACCACCAGGTTCGCCAAGGCGATGTGGGGCACCCGAACCAGGCGCTTCGCCAAGGCGAAGGTGAGGGGAGAGGTCCGGTACGCCATGACGAAAGGTACCCCGGCCACGGCCGCCTCGAGCGTGGAGGTCCCCGACTTCACCAGTGCGACACGGGCCGCCCGCAACAGCTCGCGCGTGCGACCCGTCACCGGAAGCCCGGATGCCTCCAGCCGCCCCGTGGACACACCTGGAGCCGCGGCCAGGACCGGCGCCAGCCCGGGATGACGCTCGCCCAGGCGCCGTGCGGTCTCCACGAACAGCTCCAGGTGCCGGTCCAGCTCCTGCCGACGGGATCCCGGCAGGAGGGCGAGGATGGGCTGGTCCGTCCCGAGCCCCAGCTCCTCGCGGATCTCGGACGCATCCTCCGGCGGCGCAGCGTCGGCCTCCACCAAGGGGTGTCCCACGAAGCTCACCGATCCGCCCTCGGCCTCGAAGATGGGCGGCTCGAAGGGGAGGATGACCGCGATGTGGTCCGCGTCCCGGGCCAGCTGGGCCGCACGCCGCGGCTTCCACGCCCAGACCTGCGGCGCGATGTAGTAAAGGACGGGGATCCCCAGCGCCCGCGCGGCCTTGGTCATGCGGAGGTTGAACCCCGGATAGTCCACGGCCAGCACCAGGTCGATCCGCCCCTCCCGCATGAGGGCCTTCACCCGGCGGCCGAGCCGGACGAAGAACCCCAGGTGGCGCACGACCTCGGCGAATCCCATGACCGCCAGCTCGTCCAGGCCGGCCAGAAGCTCGACTCCTTCGGCCTCCAGGTCCGGGCCGCCGAGGCCCACGAACTCCAGCTCGGGCCGCCTCCGTCGCAACGCAGACACTACACGCGCGGCGTGGTGATCGCCCGAGGCCTCACCAGCCAGGACCAGGATCCGGGGAGGCGTGTTCATGAGCGGTAGCGAAGGTAGGGAGGGTCCACTGCCAGCGGGCCGGCGCCCCGGCGGGCGGGCCTCAGAGCCGTCCCAGGTACCAGAGGGCCACCAGCACGAGGATCAGGAGCAGAATGAGCTTCCCGGGGGGCTTCCCCCGCTTCACGTCGATCCACTCCTTCTTTCGCTTACGCCGGACGCGTATCAGCGACATGTTTCCGGATCCGCTCTTCGATGGACAGAGTGACCTCCAGGGCGGCACGACCCTGCAGGCCGGAGACCGCCGGGGGCGCCATGCCGAGTACCGCGTCCCGGAAGCTCTCCAACTCCTTCCGGAGGGGCTCTGCGTCGTCTCCCTTCAACGGGACCCGCTCCACCAACGCCCCCAGTCCTTCGCCCGTCAGGGCCTCCGGCGCCAGGCTCCCCTCCGCCCCTTCTCCTTCCCCGGAGAAGACCGGAAGATCCCTCTTCAGCCGCAGGAACTCCCCGGTTCCGGAGGCCAGGTCGAGACTCAGGTAGCCGCTCGGCTGGAAGATCCGGAGCTTGCGCATCCGCTCCATGGAGACGCGCGAGGCGGTGAGGTTGGCCACCGCGCCACCCTCGAAGGTCAAGCGGGCGTTGGCGATATCGATGGTGGGCGTCAGGACCGGCATTCCCGACGCCGCGATGTCGGTGATCGGGGTGCCAACGAGGCTCTGCACCAGATCCACGTCGTGGATCATGAGATCCAGCACCACCGCCACGTCGGTGCTTCGGAGGGTGAACGGAGCCATCCGGTGGGACTCCACGAACAGGGGCCGATCCAGGTAGGGCTCCGCGGCGCGCACGGCCGCGTTGAATCGCTCGACGTGCCCGATCTGAACCACGGCCCCGCTCCGGTCGGCCGCCGCGAGGATGCGATCCGCCTCCTCCAGGGACGGCGCCATGGGCTTCTCGATGAGCACCGCGATCCCCCGGTCCAGCGCCGCCGTGGCCACCGCCTCGTGAGCCACCGTCGGAACGGCCACGACCACGGCCCGAGCCTCGTCCAGGAGACTCTCCAGCGTGGGGTGCGAGGTGATTCCCAACTCCCCGGCCACCTCAAGTGCCCGGGCCTGCCGAGCCTCGTAGAACCCCACCATCTCCACGCCATCCACATCCCGGAGGATGCGGGCGTGGTGGAAGCCCAGCGAACCGGTCCCCACGACCCCCATGGGGATCATGTGGTGATCCCCCGCTCCGAGCTGGCGATGAAGTCCAGGAACTGCTTCACCTCCGGCAGGGAGGGAGCCTCCTGGCGGGCCCGCTCGACCCCCATGGAGACGTTCAAGCCGGACTTGAACACGAGCCGATAGGTCTGCTTGAGGGCCTTCCGGACGTCCGAGCTGAACCCCCTGCGCTCCAGCCCCACGGAGTTAAGGCCGTAGAGCTTGGACGGATTGCCTGCGGCGCGGCAGTACGGGGGGACGTCCTGCGCCATGCGCGATCCACCTCCCACGAAGGCGTGGGCCCCGATCCGGACGAACTGGTGGATGGGCGTGATCCCGCCCACGATCACCCAGTCCCCTATGGTCACGTGGCCTGCCATGTTCACCGAGTTCGAGAGAATCACGTGATTCCCCAGAACGCAGTCGTGGGCGACGTGCGTGTATGCCATGAGGAGGCAATCACTCCCCACCGTCGTCTTGCCTGCAGCCGACGTTCCGCGATTGAGCGTCGCGTACTCCCGGATCACGGTTCGATCCCCGACCTCCAGAAACGTCCGCTCACCCTGGAACTTCAGGTCCTGAGGGTCCGTGCCCAGCACCGCGCCGTGAGAGATGCGGCAGTCCGCACCGACCGTGGTGTCCCGCTCGATGAGGACGTGGGAAGCGATACGCGTCCCATCGCCCACGGCGACACCGGGTCCGATGATGCTGAAGGGACCCACCTGTACGCCGACCCCCAGCCGAGCGGCGCCGTCTACCAGCGCCGTGGGATGGATGACCGTCTCGGCGGGACGCCCGGACTCTCTGGTGATCTCGCTCATCGATCCATCACCCGCGCCATGAGGCGGGCCTCCGCGACGACGTTTCCATCCACCCGCCCCACACCGGCCATCTTGCATACGCCCCTTCGGAACTGCAGGAGCTCGATCTCGAACACGATCTGGTCTCCTGGAATCACGGGACGGCGCCACTTCACGTCGTCCAGTGACATGAAGTAGACCACCTTGTCCTCGGGATCGTCCACGTAGTCCATCAACAGGAGCCCGCCCACCTGGGCCATCGCCTCGACGATCAGGACGCCAGGCATGATGGGATGCCCTGGATAGTGACCCTGAAAGAAGGGCTCGTTGATGGTGACGTTCTTGATCCCCACGATCCGTTTCCCGGACTCGAACGCGATGATCCGATCCACCAGCAGCATTGGATAGCGGTGGGGGAGGTACTGCATGATCTCCGAGGCCTCCACCCGGGGACGCGAGTCCGCCAGGGCATGGTCCCGCAACGCCTTGCCCAGAGCTACGTTGCCGGAGTGGCTGGGTCGCTGAGCCACGACATGACCGCGGATACGGGACCCCAGGAGCCAGAGGTCCCCGATCATGTCACCGACCTTGTGCCGTACGAACTCGTCGGGGAATCGAAGGGAGTCGTTCATCACCCCTGACTCGTCCAGCACCACCGTGTTCTCCAGCGATGCTCCGCGGGCCAGCCCACGGGCCTGGAGTGCCTCGGCCTGCTCCCGGAAGCCGAAGGTCCGCGCCGCCGCGATCTGGGTCGGAAAGGCCCCGGCGCCAAAATCCCAGGAACCGAACTGCCTCCCGATGGCCGCGTGGTCGAAGTCGATGGTGGCCGAGATCCGGTAGCCCTCGTGAGGGGCGCAGACGTAGTCCACGCCCTTTCCACCATCCACGTGCACGGGTCCCCGGACCTCCAGGACCCTGGCGTCGGCGTCGAGCTCCACCACCCCCGCCGTATCGACGGCATCAAAGAAGTCCTTGAAGCTCCCGTCGCGGATGGGGGGTTCGGGCCCGGACACCTCCAGCACCGCGGTGTCGACGTGGTGCGCAGCGAGGGCGGCAAGCACGTGCTCCACCGTCATGACCCGGGCCTCACCCAGCGCCAGGGTCGTGCCAAGCTCGGTGCCGGATACGTGGTCCAGGTCCGCCGGTACTTCCGGACCGCCCTCCAGGTCGACCCGGCGGAAGACGATCCCGTGATCGGCCGGGGCCGGGCGGATGGTCAGAGTGCTGGACCGGCCGGAGTGGACGCCGATCCCGTCCAGGGAGACTTCACTCGCCAGGGTACGCTGCTTCGGGGCTGCCATGCGGTGGTGGAAGAGGGATGAGGGTCCCGCCGCTCGCCGGCGGACGCCCAGAAAAAGACCGGTAAAGTTACGCTACCGTTCCCCTCCCTCCAACCTCGAGCGGAGTGCCTCCACCTCCCTCTCGAGAGACCTCAGCCGCTTCAGTGCGTCCGGGAGCTTGGCGGTAGCCGCGTATCCACGTAGCTGCTGCTTCAGGTCCCGAGCCGGATACCCTGTGACCTCGGCACCGTCCTCCAGATCCCCGATGACGCCCGTCTGCGCACCCATTCGAGCGCCCTTCCCGATCTTCAGGTGCCCCACGGCTCCCGATTGTCCGCCGAACTGCGCCCAGGCCCCGATCTCGGTGGAGCCGGCGATCCCCGTCATGGCGGCCATGGCGACGTGTTCACCCACGCGCACGTTGTGGGCCAGGTGAACCAGGTTGTCCATCTTCGTACCCCGGCCCACCGTGGTGTCTCCGATGGATCCCCGGTCCACGCAGGAGTTGGCCCCCACCTCGACGTCGTCCTCCAGGATGCATCCACCCACCTGGGGCACGCGCCGGTAGCGACCCTCCTGCACCACGTACCCGAACCCGTCCGAGCCGACTCGCGCACCAGAGTGGATCCGGACTCCGTCGCCGAGAACCGTGTTGGGATAGAGCACCACGTGGGGAAAGAGGTAGCACTCCCTTCCCAGCACGGCACGGGCGCCCACGACGCAATGCGCCCCCACCCGCGTTCCGTCGCCCACGACACAACCGGCTTCCAGCACGGCGTAGGGTCCCACGCTCACCCCCTCCCCGAGTTGGACTCCCGGCTCCAGGACTGCCGTGGGATGCACTCCCGGCACGGGCCGTGGTGTGGGGTCCATGCGCTCCAGGATCGGCACCAGCGCGGCCCGAGCATCCGGTACGACGATCCGGGGGCGCGGGTCCGGGAAGTCGTCCGACAGCTCCTCGGAGACCAGGAACGCCCCGGCGTTGGATTGCCCGGCGGCGGACAGGTACTTCCGATCCGCCAGGAGGCCAAGCTCGTCATCACCAGCCGTCTCCAGGGGGGCAGGCCTCCTCAGCGCCAGGGTCGCGTCCCCGACCACTCGGCCACCGGTCCACTCCGCCACCATCCCCAGGGTCATCGTGTCGCTAATGCTCATTTCGCTCGCACTCGTCGGAAGAGTCGGGATTCCCTGCATTCTCTGAGAAGCCCTGGATGACGCAAGGGGCCCACGGACCGAATCGATCCGTGGGCCCCTTGGGCTACTGGCGCGGACTCACTGCTCCGCGCAGCCGGGCTCGGTCAGTCGTTCCTCGGCTGACCCGGTGCGCCCCCGGCATTGGCCTGGAGTCGGCGAAGTACTTCCTGCGTCAGATCCAGGGACGGATCCGCCGCGATGATGGAGCCTGCGGCCACGTCGAAGATGATGTGATAGGCACCTTCGATCCGCAGAGCCTCGATGGTCCGGGAGATCCGGTCCATGATGGGCTGCACCAGCTCGGCCCTGCGCTGCTCGGCCTGTTGCTGCATCGCCGCACTGGCCTGCTGAAGCTCGGTCTGCTTCTGGATGAGGGTCTGCTGACGCTGACGGCGGGCCTCCTCCGAGAGCGTCATAGACTGGGCCTCGAACTGCGCCATGAGCGAGTCCAGCTCGTTGGCCATGGGCTCGAGCTGGGACCGCATGGTCCCCAACTCCTGCTCGAACTGTTGAGAGGCAGCCGCCGCGCCCGGGGCCTGGTCCAGCAGGGCCTGACTGTTGATGAATCCGATCTTGAGAGGGGACTGTCCCAGCGCCGGTGCCGCCGTGAGCGCCACCGCCGCGAGAACTCCCATTACCGCACGTCGCATCATTGACTCCATTCTGCAAAGCCGGGGTCCACCCCGGGTGTGTGAAGACGGGCCTGCCGCTCGGCGCTCTGAAGCCGCGTCAGAAGCCCGGGCCCATCTTGAAGTGCAACTGCCAACCGGGCTCGGTCTTGTCAAATCCGTACGCATAATCCAGCCCGATGGGTCCAAACGGGGTCACGAGCTGAAGGCCGAAACCCGCACCACGGAAGAGCTGTGTGGGGTTGATGGCGTCCGGTCCTCGCCAGACGTTTCCGGCGTCGAAGAAGGTCGAAATGGAGATGTTATCGTTCAAGCGCATGGCGAGTTCCGTCGTCACGCTCAGGAACGCGTCTCCAAGACGATTGATGTCGCTGACCCCACGGGACCGCTCGGCGTAATACCCCAGCGGCGTGATCGAGGTCTCGTCGTAGCCACGCAGCGCCTGGCCGAACTGCACACCACCCATCCAGAACCGGTCGAATGGGAAGGCCCCCGCGTCGCCGAAGATGGCGCCTCCCTTCAAAGAAGTCCCCAGGGCGAAGGTGATGGGACGCCCACCACCCGACCCTCCACCCACCTCACCGACGGGGAGCCACCACGTGCCCTCCACGGAGTGTTTCACGAACTCCCCGTCCCCACCCAGCAGCCCACCGTTCAACTCGGTGGTCCAGGTCTGGCGCGAGCCCTGAGTGGGAAAGAGCGGATGGTTCAATGTGGAGCGGGCCAATCCGATGGAAAGCTGGCTCTGGGTTCCCGGAGGCCGTCCGAACAGGGAGGTGTCGTCCACGCCCCGGAACAGTTGGTACCGGGTTCGGGAGATGGCGTACCCGGCGATGGCTCGGGTAAAGCGCATCCCCGGGATGGGGAACCCGAACCGCAAAGAACCACCCACCCGCCGCCGCTGTCCGGAGGCGAACTGGAAGAAGCGGTCCCGAGCATTGAAGAGAGAGACCGTCCCGCTGATCCGGCTCTGGAACAGGGCCGGGTCGGAATAGGTCAGGGTGAAGTTGTTCAGGTAGCGTCCAAAGTCCCAGCGGACCGACCCCGACTTCGCCTGCCCGAAGAGGTTGGGCTGGTCGTACCCGATGAAGCCCGCCAGCCCCACGCCTCCACCGACCGACGTCCCGAAATTCACGGCGCCGGTCTGTTTCTCCACCACCTGGAACGTGACGTCCACCTCTCCCGTCTCTTCGTTCACGTCCATCTGGGGGATGGGCATGGGAGTCTCGAAGAAGCCGAGTCCGGACACGCTCTGGTAGCTCCGAATGATCTCGGCCTGGGAGTAGACGTCCCCGGGCAGCAGGGTGATCCGGTCGCGGATGACCCGCTCGTACGTGTAGTCGTTCCCTTCGATGGCGATGTGGTTGATGAAGGCCAGCCGGCCCTCATCGATCTCCACCCCCACCGAGACGGTGGGATCCCCACCCGGCTCCAACGGCGGGCCCTTCTCCACCACCGGATTCACCTGGGCGAATATGAAGCCCCGGTTTGCGTACAACTCGCCAATGGAGGCCCGGGCTTCCTCAAAGGCCACCGCGTCGAAGATCCGGCCCCGTGTCTCCTGCTCGTCGGGGTCGCCGCCGAATCCGAGAGACCGCAGGAGGCCACCACTCGCCGGAAGGAAGTACTGCTCCAGGACTTCGTCTTCGAACTCGAGATTGCCATCGATGCTCAAGGACGCGATCCGATATCGCGGACCCTCCTGCACCTGGAGCTCCACACGGGCCTTACCGGTGTTTGAATCGAGGATGAGGGTGTCCGACAGCACCTCGAAGTCCAGGAATCCCCGGGAGCGGTACAGGGCCGGCAACGACGTCTGGAGGTCCGCGTCGTAGGCTTCCTGATCGAAGCTCCCTCCCTGGAACCACCAGAAGCCCTCCGGCCGGGTACCCAGGGCCGAGACGATGTCGTCGAGAGACACGTTCTCGTTCCCTTCCACCACCACCTCGGCCACCGCGACGCGATTCCCCTCTTCGACGTCGAAGATCACGTCCACGACGTTCTCCATCCCTTCGACGGCTTCTTCACGGACCTGGACGCGCGCGAAGGGGATTCCCTCGTCCGAAAGGGACTGCAGGAGGACGCGGCGCCCTTCCAGGACCTCCTGCGGGCTGAAGGGCTCACCGTCCCTCAGCCCGGCCGAGTCCCGAACCGCCCGCGGGCTCGCACGCTCCAGACCCCGGAATTCCACTCGACGGACCAGGGGCTGCTCCTCGACCTGGATCACCACCACCGCAGGGGCGTCGCCCACTCCACCTCGGGCAAAGACCCGGATGTCGGAGAACTGGCCCAGCTGCCACAGCCGGGTCTGGGCTTCCTGAACGTCCCGATAGTTGATGGTGTCGCCCACCACGAAGCCCAACTGGGCGATGACGGAGGTGCGGGCGACCCGCGACACCCCCTCCACGGCAATGGAGTCCACGTGAAGCCGCAGGGCGGTCTGAGCGTGGCCCTCACCCGGGGAGGCGGCCGTGACGACCGCCGCACAGACTAGCACGCCACCGGCTGACGCCGGAAGCGTCCTGGTAAACCACCGTTTCAACAGGATCACCCCACCCTTCACGTCTTCGTCGTCGTGGATCCGGCCCGGAGGGTAAGGCTCTCGCCGTCGTCGGCGAGGTCCACCTCGATCTCGTCCCCGGATGAGAAATCGGCTACCAGGATCCTCTCCGATAGCGGGTCCTCGAGGTAGCGCTGGATGGCCCGCTTCAGGGGCCGGGCCCCGAACTTCTCGTCGTACCCCTTGTCCACGAGGAACGTCACCGCCGCGTCGGTGAGGCGTAGGCCCATGGACTCCTCTTCGAGTCGCTTCTGGACGTCCTTGAGGAGAATGTGGACGATCTCTCCGATCTCGGCCTTGCTGAGCGGATGGAAGACGATCACGTCGTCGACCCGGTTGAGGAACTCGGGGTTGAACGCCCGCTCGATCTCCGTCCGGACCTTGCCCTGCATGATGTCGTAGCTCGAGCTGGGATCCGCGGACTGGAAGCCGAGGCCGCCGCCCTTGGAGATGTCCCGAGCGCCAAGGTTCGACGTCATGATGAGAACCGTGTTCTTGAAGTCGATGACGCGGCCATAGTTGTCCGTGAGGTGCCCTTCGTCCAGGACCTGCAGGAGGATGTTGAAGACATCTGGATGGGCCTTCTCCACCTCGTCCAGCAGGACCACGGAGTACGGCCGACGCCGTACCGCCTTGGTGAGCGCTCCGGAATCCTCGTAACCCACGTATCCCGGAGGCGCCCCGATGAGGCGTGACACGGAGAACTTCTCCATGTACTCGCTCATGTCCACGCGAATCAGGGCATCCCGGTCCGCGAAGAGGAACTCGGCCAGCGCACGGGCCAGCTCGGTCTTACCCACCCCGGTGGGACCGGAGAAGATGAAGGATCCGATGGGCCGGTTCGGGTCCTTGAGACCGGCCCGGCTCCGCCGGATCGCACGGCTGATGGCCGCGATGGCGTCGTGCTGGCCCACCACGCGCTTGTGGAGCTCGTCCTCCATGTGCACCAGGCGCTCGGTCTCGGCCTGGCGAATCCGGGTCACGGGAATCCCCGTCCAGCGGCTCACGATGAAGGCGACGTCCTCGGCGGAGATCTCGGGACGGTGGCGCTTGCGCTCCTCCTCCCACTCCTCCTGGCGCTCCTTGATTCGCTGCAGGAGATCCCGCTCGTCGTCCCGCAGCTCGGCCGCCCGCTCGAAGTCCTGGTCTCGAATGGCGGCCTCCTTCCGTCCGGCCACCTCTCCAAGCTCCTCCTTGAGCTCCTCCACCTCCGGCGGCGGCACCTGCGCGGCGATCCGCGCCCGGGCACCCGCCTCGTCGATGACGTCAATGGCCTTGTCCGGAAGGAATCGGTCCGTGATGTAGCGCTCGGAAAGCTTGGCGGCCTGCTCCAGGCTCTCGTCCGGAATGGTGATCCGGTGGTGATCCTCGTAGTGGCCACGGAGCCCCTTCAGGATCTCGACGGCCTCGTCGACCGCCGGCGGGTCCACGATGACCGGCTGGAACCGGCGTTCCAACGCTCCATCCTTCTCGATGTACTTCCGGTACTCATTCAGGGTGGACGCACCGATGCACTGCAGCTCGCCACGGGCCAGGGCCGGCTTGAGCATGTTGGAGGCATCGATGGCGCCCTCCGCCGCACCCGCTCCAACCAGCGTGTGGAGCTCGTCGATGAACAGGATCACCGTCTCGGCCTGCTGGATCTCGTTCATGACCGCCTTGAGGCGCTCCTCGAACTGACCCCGGTACTTGGTCCCTGCGATCACGGCGGCCATGTCCAGGGCCAGCACACGGTGGTCCCGGAGGACCTCCGTCACCTCACCCCTGGAGATGAGCTGGGCTAGGCCTTCCACGATGGCGGTCTTTCCGACCCCGGGCTCCCCGATGAGGACCGGATTGTTCTTCTTCCGGCGGCAAAGGATCTCGATGACGCGCTCGATCTCCCCCGCGCGTCCGATGGTGGGGTCGAGCTTTCCCTGCCTGGCGAGCTCGGTGAGGTCGCGGCAGAAATGGTCCAGGGCCGGCGTCTTGGACTTCTTGTCTCCCTTCCCGGAGCTCGCCTGCCCCTGCTGAGGCTGGCCGCCGCTACCGATTCCCGCCGGCTCGTCCCCGGAAACGTCGGAACCGAGGACCTTCAGCGTCTCGGCCCGAGCCTCCTCGAGGGTGACCCCGAGGGAGTTCAGGACCTGGGCCGCGATCCCCTTCTCCTCGCGAAGCAGCCCCAGCAGGAGGTGCTCCGTGCCCACGTAGGAGTGATTGAAGTCCCGCGCCTCGGCCATGGCGAATTCCAGGACCTTTTTGGCGCGGGAGGTATAGGGAAGCTCTCCCAGGGCGATGGTGGCCTTCCCCTTGCGGACGGAGTCCTCGACGCGCTCGTGGACCTGGTCGAGGTCCACACTGAGGTTCGTCAGAACGGCGGCGGCGACCCCTTCACCCTCTCGGATGAGTCCCAGGAGGATGTGCTCGGTCCCGACATAGTCGTGCTGGAGCCGGATGGCCTCTTCGCGGGCCATGGCCAGGACTTTCCGGACGCGATCGGTGAAGTTGTAGTTCATCGAGGTCTCGCTCGCCCGTTCAGGGCGTCAGACGACGTCGCTCCGAGGCTCCTCTCCCGGACCCGTGGGGTCGGGAGGAACCTCGCTCTCTCTGCTGAGAACCTGCCTAACGTACGCAGCCCGGTGAGCGTCGAGCTCCACCGGGACCAGATCGCGACCCGCCGCCTGTTCCAGGTGAGCGGACTGCGTGAACACCATCAGCTTGTTCAACGTGTATACACGGACCCCGGGGAGAAGTTGCAGGCTCATCCCCAACCGGACTCCGCTGAGCAGGTTCATCAACTCCTCAAACGATAGACTCCGGGCGTAACGGAGTAAACCGTACGCCCGCCAGATCTTGTCCTCGGTCACCTCGCGGGCGTCCCGAAGCAGGATCTGTCGGGCCTGGAGCTCGTGTCGGATGACCTGGCGCACCATGTGGTCCAGGTGGTCCACCAGGTCGTCTTCACTCTTGCCCAACGTCGTCTGGTTCGAGATCTGGAAGAAGTTGCCCACGACCTCGGACCCCTCACCGTAGAGGCCGCGGAAGGTGAGGCCCACCTGCCCGAGGCTGTGCAGGACCTTGGAGATCTCCTTGGTCAGGACGAGTCCCGGAAGGTGCAACAGCACCGACGCGCGCAGCCCCGTGCCCACGTTCGTGGGGCAGCTGGTCAGGAAACCGAAGTGGGGGTGGAAGGCAAACGGCAGTTCGCTCCCCATCTCCTCGTCCAGCCGGTCCACGAGGCCCCAGGTCTCACGGAGCTGAAGCCCGGGGAGGATCGCCTGGAGACGGAGGTGGTCCTCCTCGTTCACCAGGACGCTCACGGGCTCCCGAACCGAGATCACGGCGGCGGTGGCCCGGGCAGGACCCTTGTTTCGCTCTCCGAGGAGCTCACGGGTCACGACGCGGCGCTCCAGAAGCACCCGGCGTGAGAGCGTGTCGAGCTCCTTGAGATCCAGCTGGACGCCGGGATTCAGGAGCTCCACGGAGCGAGTGCTCCGCTCCACCTGCCCCAGCACCGCCTCCCGGTCGTTGACTCGTGCCCGGGGTCCGAAGGCGTGGCCCTGGAGGTTCCGGGCCAATCGGACCCGCGTGGACAGCACGAGGTCGGCGTGGTCACCGCTCCCTTCAAGCCACGAGAGGCCCAGATCGGGAAGAGCGTCCATGTCCATCCGGCTAACCTCGGTGCTCCAGCGCGCGGATCTGGTCACGCAGCTGCGCGGCGCGCTCGAAATCCTCGGCCTCCACGGCGCGATCCAGCCGGTTGCGGAGCCCCTCGAGCCGCTTCTCCATCTCGGTGGCGGAGGGGTCGGGCGGCAGGTACACCTTTCCCACGTGCTGGGTGGATCCATGGATGCGCCGGACGAGCTTCTCCAGCGGCTCCTGGAACGTGCTCCAGCACTCGGGACAGCCCAGCCGGCCCACTTCCTTGAAGTTGGCGTAGCTGAGCCCGCAGAAGTCACATCGGTCTCCCACACCCGAGGGCCGGGGAGGAGCGCCGCCCATCTGGGCGATGAAATCGGTGAGCGGCGAGATGGGTCCCGGAGCCGTGTCGAGCCCCTTGTCGGCGGCGCACGACTCGCAGAGGTGCACCACCGTCATCTCGTTGTTCACCACCTGCGTGAGATGGACCACGGCTTCGTTCGTGCCGCACTCCTCACACTTCATCGCTTTCCTCTGGCCGCCGCGCCGGTCGTCGTCCGTGCCAACCCGGTACCACCTCGTCCTCCCCCAGGGTGACTACAACCCCATCCTCCAGCTTGAGGATCCGATCGGCGCGATACGCGAGCTCAGGGTTGTGAGTCACCAACACCATGGCCAGACCCCGGTCCTCGCGAATCCGGAACAGGAGGTCATGGAGGCGCTCACTGGTGTGGTGATCGAGGTTTCCCGAGGGCTCGTCCGCCAGGAGCACGACCGGATCGTTCGCCAGAGCCCGGGCCACCGCGACGCGCTGCTGCTCTCCTCCCGAAAGCTGGCTCGGTCGATGATCCTCCCGCTCGGACAGACCCACTTCAGCCAGAAGCTCACGCGCCCGCTGGCGGGCCACCTTCCGGTCCACCCGGGAGATGAGGCAAGGCATCATGACATTCTCCAGCGCCGAGAACTCCCGAAGGAGGTGGTGGAACTGGAACACGAATCCGATCTCCTCGTTGCGGACCGCCGCCAGGATGTCCGAGGTCAGGCCGGTGAGGCTCCGACCCCGGACCTGCACGGTTCCGTCCGTCGGGCGATCGAGCCCCCCCAGAAGGTGCAGCAGCGTCGACTTCCCGGCACCGGAGGCGCCGATGACCGCGAGGGCCTCGCCGGAGTCAAGCGCCAGGTCCACGCCCTCAAGGACCCGTAGCTCCCCGGCCCCGCTGGCATACGTCTTTCGCAGGCCCCGGGCCACCAGCGGCCGCACCCCTGGGGTGCTCCGGTCCATCCCCGCAGCCTGCGGCACCGGATCACTCATCGCGAATGGCCTCCACGGGCTGGAGGCGTGCGGCCTTCCTGGCGGGGTAGATGGTGGCGAAGAAGGCCATGGCCACGGACCCGCCCACCACCGTCAGCACATCCCGGAACTCCACATCCACGGGAACGTGGTCCAGGAACTGGTACACGTCCGGAGGAATGGGAATCAACGGGAGGAGGATCCAGGCGGTCAGGAGTCCCAGCACCGTGCCCAGCACCGTCCCCACGAGGCCGATCCAGGCTCCCTGAAGCATGAATACCCGAAGGATCCCCCGGTCGGTCATCCCCATGGACTTGAGGATCCCGATTTCCCGGGTCTTGTCCGTCACCAGCATGATGAGCGTGCTGGCGATATTGAAGGCCGCCACCAGCACGATGAGGAAGAGGATGATCCCCAGCACGAGCTTCTCGAGTCGCAAAGCCCGAAGGAGGACCTGGTTCCTGTCTTCCCAGCTGATGGGCGAGTATTCGAACCCCAGGGCTTCCCGGAGCCGGTCCACCACCGGGGCCGTCCGGTTGGGGTCCACCGTTTGGAGGCCCAGGCCACTCACTTGGTCCGGAGCCAGTGAGAGCAGCTCCTGGGCGTCCTCGAGCCGGACGTAGGCGCTGCCCGTGTCCGTCTCGTACATCTGGGTGGTGAAGGTCCCGGTCATCTCGAACGCCATGACCATGGGGGAGATGCCCGCCACACCGATCTGGGTGTTCTCGAAGGCGATGACCGTGATTCGATCGCCGGGATAGGCCAGGATCCGGTCGGCCAGTCCACTCCCCAGGAGGATCGGGGGTAGCCCCGATGCGGTGGGCCCCAGATCGTAGGCGCCCTGGAGGATCAGGTTCTCCAGCTCCGAGCCACCGCTGAATCCCGACGTGTCCGCCCGGACCCCGAAGAGCTGAGCGGTCTGGGAGTATTGGATTCCCGATTTGTTCAGGGCCACGGTGGTCAGGATGAAGGGGGCGCCGGCAGCCACGCCCTCGACGCCCTGCGCCGTCTCCAGCACCGACTCCCAGTCGTTCATCCGGATGTCCTCGCCGTTCTCCAGGACGAGGATGTGGGCGTTGGTGGACAGAATCGCGGTCCGAAGATCCTTCTGTGCTCCGCTCATCACCGCCAGCGTGGCGATGAGGGCGGTCACGCCAAGCGTGACGCCCGCCAGGGAGATGAAGGAGTAGAAGGAAAGGACCCGCCCCTTCTTGCGGGCCGTGAGGTAGCGCCAGGCCAGGAACCAGTCGAGGGACACGGTGCTCCTAATCCTCCGTCCGGAGGACCGGGAAGAGGATCACGTCGCGGATTGACGGCTGATCCGTCAGGAGCATGATGAGCCGGTCCACCCCCATCCCGAGGCCCCCGGTGGGAGGCATCCCGTACTCCATGGCCCGGATGTAGTCCTCGTCGATCTGGTGCGCCTCGTCGTCGCCGCCCGCGCGGAGTCGGGACTGGCCCTCGAAACGACTCCTCTGGTCCACCGGGTCGTTGAGCTCGGAGAAGGCGTTGGCGATCTCCTGCCCGGCGATGAAGAGCTCGAACCGCTCGGTGAGCCCGGCCTTGCCCCGGTGGCGCTTGGCCAGGGGGCTGAGCTCTACGGGATAGTCCACCACGAAGGTGGGCTGCACGAGGGCCGGCTGCACCAGCTCACCGAACAGCTTGTCGTAGAGCTTCCCGCGGCCCGCTCCGTCGAGCTCCGGGATGGACAGCTCCTCGGCCCGGGCACGCAGATCCGCATCGGAGAGCTCGGTGGGATCGGCTCCCAGGGCCTCTCCCAGGGCCTCCAGGAGGACCACTCTCGAGAATGGAGCCTGGAACCGGATCTCCTCACCCTGGAAGGTGAGGCGGCTGCCCTGGTGCACCGCCTCCACCACGTGGATGAGGAGCCGCTCCACCAGCTCCATCATGTCCTCGTAGTCTGCGAAGGCCTGGTAGAACTCCAGCATGGTGAACTCGGGGTTGTGGAAGCGACTCAGTCCCTCGTTCCGGAAGTCCTTTGCTATCTCGTAGACCCGTTCGAACCCGCCCACGATGAGCCGCTTCAGGTACAGCTCATCCGCGATGCGCAGGTACATGGTGCGATCCAACGCATTGTGCTTCGTCACGAACGGGCGGGCCGCGGCCCCGCCGTACAACGGCTGCAGGGCCGGAGTCTCCACCTCGAGGAATCCCTCGCCGTCCAGGAATCGCCGGATCTCGGCGATGACCCGCGCCCGGGTCCGGAAGACCTCGCGCACCTCGGGGTTCACGGCCAGGTCGGCATAGCGCTGGCGATAGCGGGATTCCTGGTCGGCAAACCCGGAGTACACGGTCCGCTCCCCGGTCTCGGGGTCCACCTCCACCTTCCCCATGGGAAGAGGACGCAGCGACTTGGTGAGGAGCTCCCAGGATTCCACCTGTACCGTGATCTCACCGGTCCGGGTGCGGAACAGGGGGCCCTCCGCCCCCAGCCAGTCTCCGAGATCCAGGAGGTCCAGGTCCGCGAAGGCCTCGTCGCCCAGGACGTTCTTTCGGAAGTAGAGCTGGATGCGGCCCTCCCCATCCTCGAGGTGAGCGAAGGCGCTCTTTCCATGGCCGCGCCAGGCCACGATCCGCCCTCCGACCCGTGCGTGCGGCCCGTGCCCCTGCTCGCTCAGGCTCTCGCCCCGTTCCGCAGCCTCGAAATCGCCGATGGCGGCGGCGCTGAGGTGCGTGCGGTCGTAGCCGTATCCAAAGGGGACCACTCCCCTCTCCTCCAGCTCCGCGAGCTTCTCCCGCCGGATGCGGAGGACCTGGCTGAGTTCTTCGCTCATGCGGCGGACTGACCTCCGAACTTCTTCAGGTACGCCTCGATGAATGGATCCAACTCACCGTCCATCACGCTCTGAACATCCCCGTCCTTCAACTCGGTGCGGTGATCGTTCACCATGGTATAGGGCTGGAAAACGTAAGAGCGGATCTGGTTCCCCCAGGAGATATCCGTCTTGGTGGCTTCAAGCGCGGCACGCTCCTTCTCGCGCTCCTCCTGGGCCCTCTGATACAGCGCCGCCTTGAGCATCTTCATGGCGGTGGCCCGGTTCTTGTGTTGCGAGCGCTCCTGCTGGCACGACACCACGATCCCCGTGGGCTCGTGCGTGATGCGGATGGCCGAGTCCGTCTTGTTCACGTGCTGCCCGCCCGCACCGCTGGCTCGGAACGTATCGATCCGAAGGTCGCCCTCGTCGATCTCGATCTCGATCTCGTCGTCGATGAGCGGATACAAGAAGACGGAGGAAAACGAGGTGTGTCGCCGGGCCTGGGAGTCGAAGGGCGAGATCCGTACGAGCCGATGGACCCCCTTCTCCGACCTGAGATACCCGTACGCGTACTCGCCCTTGATCTCCAGCGTCGCACCCTTGATCCCTGCTTCCTCCCCGGGCTGCAGGTCCAGGACCGTGACCGCAAAGCCGTGCCGCTCCGCCCAGCGCGTGTACATCCGCGTGAGCATCTCGGCCCAGTCCTGCGACTCGGTGCCGCCGGCGCCGGGCTGGACCGTGAGGATGGCGTCCCGGTGATCATCGGGGCCCTGCAGCATGGTCTTGAGCTCGAGCGCCTCGAGCGCCGCACCGGCGGCGTCGAGCTCCTTGACCCACTCCGCTTCCATCTCGGCGTCCGAGTCCACCTCGAGAAGCTCGGCGAGCTCCTCCAGCGCCGTGACCTTCCCGGTGAGGTCCCGGTAGGGCTCGATCCACCCCTTGAGTCGATTCGCCTCGTCGATGACGTCTCGCGCCCGGTCCGGGTGATCCCAGAACCCGGGCTCGGCCATCCGGCCTTCCAGTTCCCTCAGCCGAGGCTCGCGGGTCTCCAGGTCAAAGATACCCCCTGAGTTCTTCGACCTTTCCGGCCAACGTCCCCAGCCGCTCGAGATGATCGGCGTTCACGGCTTCCCCCACAGTGGTGCATCCAAAAGAGGGGGGGCCGCCCGGATGGACGGCCCCCGCCTCCAAGAACAGCGTGGAATATACCCGGGTGAGGGGTCAGAACAAAGACTCCCCACGGGCCAGGATGTCGTTCAAGGCGTCGGTCCAGTAGCTGGTCGACTCCGCCAGCTCCGTGCCCACCTGTTCGACGTATTCCGTCCAGGACTTGTCGATCTCCTCTTCGAAGTCCTCCCGAAGGGTCCCGTTGGCCAGGGCGGAGGCGTGACGGTCCGGATTGTAGGTGATCATGTCCGACACCAGGACCCGGGCCAGACGACGCGCCTTCTCGTGGGGATCGCGCTTTCCGAACTGGAATCCGCCCGCCGAGGGCGGTGGCGCGACGTCTGGCGCAGCGACTTCCTCCTCCACCTCGGGCCCGTTCTCCCCGGCATGGGCTTCGGCGGCCTCGATCTCCGTTTCAACAGCCTCGGGATCGGCCTCCTCGACCTCCAGCTCGGTAGCCTGGAACCCAGATTCGACGGCCTCGACCTCGGGCTCGACAGTCTCGAACTCGGATTCCACGGTTTCGACCTCGGGCTCGACCTCGTCGACCTCGAGTACCGCGTCGAAGACGTGGACCGCGGCCGAGTCCATTACCCCTCCGAACTCCTCCTCGGGCTCCGGTTCCGGAGGCCCTTCCCCTGCGGGCTCTCCGTGATCCACCTCGAGCCCCCCGAACTCGGCAGCCGGCCCGAGATCGGGGGCATCGTCGACGAGGGGCTCGCCTGCGACGCCCGCCGTGTCATCGATCTCCGATTCTTCCGCGCTGACCACCTCTCCCAGGGATTCCTCCACCTCTTCGATGGGCGCGGTGAGATCGGCATCGCCGAACACCACGTCGTCCCCGATCACGAAATCGGACATCGCCGAATCGCCTTCTCCCGCCAGCGCGTCGTCCTGCAGCCCGGCGGCGTCACCCTCTCCCATGAACCCCGAGTCGAGGGCGGTGCGTAGGCCCTCCTCAACGGTGTCCAGCCGCTCGACGTCCGGAGCGTCGACGTCCGCGCCGTCATCCCGCTCGATGACCCAGCCTCCGCCGAGCCCCATCTCCTCGTCCGTGGCGACCGGGCCGGACTCGTCGGCCTCCTCCCCGCCCTCCTGGGCGTCCCAACGGTCTCCGTCCTTCGGGTCGCCCGCCTCCATGGCGGTGAGGGGTTCCGCCACCTCGGTCTCTGGAAGCTCGTCCAGCGAGATGGCTCCGGGGTCCATGGAGGCGCCAGCGTCCTCCTGCTCGACGGGGTCGGCTCCAGGCTGATCGACTCCCAACCCCTCGGCCGCCTCGAACTCCGCCAGAGCCTCCTCCATCTCCGAGACTCCCGAATGCTCCGTCTCCGCGACCGTCTCATCATCCCAGGACTCTGACACCAGGCTTTCCGCCGCGGTGGCGGCGGCCAGCGGATCCACCGATTCCCAGGCCTCCTCGGACGGGCGATCCACCCGGAACATGGTGCGGCAGACGGTGCACTGGGTGCGGACGCCACCTTCCGGGACCTTCGCCGGGTCCACGGGAAAGCTGGTCTCGCACGACGGGCACTGAACGGTCATGGTGGTGGCCATGGGTTCCTTAGGCAGATCGGTGGTCAGGTCAGGAAGGGGGCCCTTCGCCCCCCTCCGCGCATGTCGTCCGGGCGGGGCTCGGTCGGCTCGGGTGTGAGGACACGACGGTCGACGGCGTACTTCGAGCCCGGCAGGCTCTTGGCGTAGCTCTTCATCTCGGCGGCCAGCTCGCTCACCTGGCCCGTGTGGGTGAACGAATTGAGCTGATCGGTCACCACGCCGATGGATAGCGTCATGAGGGGGATCCGGTGTACGGCGCCCCGCCGGTCCCGACCCAGGAAATACCCGGCTCGGCGATCCTCCTCGGTGTACTGGTAGGGGATGAGCTCGTCGAAGAGCTTGATGATCTCATCGCAGCAGGGCTCGAGGTATTCCAACGGAAGGTTGAAGATGAAGTCGTCCCCCCCGATATGGCCAACGAATCCACCCGGAGCCAAGGCCCGGACGACATCCCTCAGGATCTTCGACAGCAGCAGGATGACCTTGTCGCCGCTGTTGTAGCCGTACCGGTCGTTGAACTCCTTGAAGTGGTCGAGATCCGCGTAACAGACGGCGAACCCCTTCCCGGACTGCATCCGGTCGTATATGTCCCGCTCGATGAGGACCGTCCCGGGAAGCCGTGTCGTGGGATGAACCGCCACGTCACGGGCGGCCCGGCGCAGCACGAGCTCCATCCTCAGGTCGTGCTCCCGCTCCGAGATGTCGTCGGTGATCACCTCGTCGGCCCCGGCCGCCAACGCCTTGGCGCCCAGATTGTCCCCGGATCCCGGGGCGAGGATCACCAGGGGAACGATGGCGGTGAAAGAGTCCCCCTTGAACTCCCGACACAGCGTCAGGATCGGCTCCGGATCGTCGTGGGAGTCCAGGACCATGGCCGCCGGAAACGTGCGATTCACCAGTGCCCGCACCGCGTCCCGCGTATCCAGCTCCATGAATGGAAAACCCTGGGCCTGGGCGAATCGCCGCAACCGCGCGTGGGCCTCCCGTTCATTGAGACTGTAGAGGGCTATAGTGCGTTCGGACCGCATGCGGACGGGTCAGTGGAAAGGGGGGAAAAATGGACGGTAAATGCGGGCTCTCGGGGTGTCAAACACCCCTTCCGCCGTGGGCGATGACCAGGAAATCCACCTGACGCTCCTCGCGGTTCACCCGGGCGACCTGCACCCGGACCCGGTCACCGAGCCGAAAGCGTCTCCCGTGGCGACTCCCCACGAGGCTGTATTCCGACTCGCGGAACTCGTAGAAGTCGTCCGTGAGGGCGTTCACATGGATGAGTCCGTCCACGAAGACCTCATCGAGAAGAGCGAACGCCCCGAACGCGGCGACCCCCGAGATGGTGCCGTCGAATTCGTCTCCGAGGTGCCGCTCCATATACTCGATCTTCTTCAGGTCGATGCTGTCCCGTTCCGCCTGGGTGGCGGCCTGCTCCCGCAGCGAGCACTGCTCGGCGATGTCCTCCAGGCCCTCTGCCCAGTCCCCCGGTACGTTCTTCCCCTCCACGAGGGCCCGCACCACCGCGCGGTGGGTCACCAGGTCCGGATACCGGCGGATGGGGGATGTGAAGTGGGAATAGTGCTCCAGGGCGAGTCCAAAGTGCCCGAGATTCTCGGCCGCGTATCGGGCTCTCTGGAGAGAGCGCAGCACCACCGTGGAAACGAGCTGTTCCTCTGGCCTTCCCTCCACCTGCCGCAGGATCGCCTCCAGGTCGCCAGGCGCTACCGATCCCTTCGGAACGGATAGGCCGAAGGTGGCGAGGAGCTCGCGCAGCGCGGTCATCTTCTCCTGGGAGGGCGGCTCGTGCACTCGGTAAAGGGCGGGCAGCTCCGCCCGCTCGCAGGCTTGGGCGACGATCTCGTTCGCCAGCAGCATAAAGTCCTCGACCAATCGATGGGCCTCCAAGCGCTCCACCCGGAGGATATCCACCGGCTCCCCCTTGGTGTCCAGGATGACCCGGGCCTCCGGGAGATCGAGGTCCAGCGCACCCCTGGCGTCCTTGCGGACCCGAAGCGCCCTCGCCGCATCCCGGAGCATCTTCAACGCGCGGTCCGTGTCGTCGGAAACCGACCGCGTTCCGTCGAAGACCTCCTGCACCTCCTCGTACGCAAGCCGATGCCGACTGCGGATCACGGACCGGGCAAACCGGTGCGAGAGCACACGCCCGGCTCCGTCCAGGGTCGCCAGCAGCGACACCGCCAGCCGGTCTTCGTCGGGACGCAGTGAACAGGCGTCGGAGGACAGAGTGTGGGGAAGCATGGGGATCACCCGGTCCACCAGGTACACGCTGGTTCCCCGCGCCAGGGCCTCGCGGTCCAGCTCGCTCCCCCGGGTCACGAAGTGGGAGACGTCGGCGATGTGGATCCCGACCTCCACGCGGCCCCCGTCCAGCTCCCTCACCGAAAGGGCATCGTCGTGGTCCTTCGCGTCGCTCGGGTCGATGGTCAGGACCAGGAGTTCCCTCAGATCCTCCCGGCCGCTCGCTTCGGGCCCCAGCGGATCCTGGCGCCATCGCTGGTCCACCTCCCGAGCCTCCTCCTCCACCTCGGGAGGGAAGTCCGGCTTCAGGCCATGACCGTAGAGGATGGTGAGCACGTCGACGCCAGGGTCGCCCGGCCTTCCGAGCACCTCCTCCACCTCCCCGGTGGGACCGTGCCGCCGGGTGCCGTACGCCACCACCCGGACCAGGACCACGTCACCGTCCTGCGCCCCGGCCTGGTCTCCCCACGGGACGGCGATGTCCGGACCCAGCTTGGGATTCGAGGGCACGACGAACCCCATCTTCCGGGCCTGGTGGTACACACCCACTGTGGTCTCGTGGGCGCGCTCCAGGACCTTGATGACCCTCCCTTCCGGCTTGCGACCCCGGGGTCGGCTCTCGATCCGCACGACGACCCGGTCACCGTCCATGGCCGTCTCCAGGTCCCGGGAGGGTACGAAGACCTCGGCCCCGCCCGTGCCCAGCACGAATCCATCGCCCCGCCGCGTCGTGGTGAGCATCCCCGTGAACAGGCTTATCTTCTCGGGGGCCGCGTAGCGCCCGCCCTTCACACGGTAGAGCTTCCCGCCCTGCTCCAACTCCCGAAGTCGATCCCGGAACTCCCGGTAGTCCCCCTGCGGGACGTTCAAGTCGCGAGCCAGGGTCTTGGGCCGGACCGGGCCGTGCCGGGAGCTGCGGACCGCCGCGAGGATCTTCTCGTCCGAGGGAATACGGCTCATGGGAATGCCACCCGCAGGGTGAGTCTCTGGTGAAGGCGCCGACCGGGGCCGAGAGCCGGACTGAGCCTCAACCGGGCCGGACGTCCCATTCCCCGTGTCAGGACCGCGT
This sequence comes from Gemmatimonadota bacterium, assembly GCA_039586075.1. Classification (GTDB taxonomy): domain Bacteria; phylum Gemmatimonadota; class Gemmatimonadetes; order Longimicrobiales; family Gaopeijiaceae; genus Gaopeijia. Next base: position 51,281 of record JBDHLC010000024.1, read on the forward strand.
CCAGGGAGCTGGCGATACGATTAGCCACGGCGCCGCCGAGAATGAGCGACGCGTTCCGGTAGTGGCTGTCGCTGCTTTCGATGAGCCCCCGGTAGCGCTCGAGGCTCTCCATCCGTCCGGTCCAGTCCCAGAGGAAGTCGTTCGGATACGCCCGTTCGCGGTAGTAGTCCATCGCGGCCGCGTATCCCGGCGCCCCCGGGTCGGCGGGGCCGCCTCCCAGAAAGATACTCACTGCCAGGCGCCAGGCATCCCCATTGAAGGTGGCAGGGTCTTCCTCTGGCTGGAGCCCCGGGGACCCGGGGTCGGCGTCATAGGCACCGGAGCGGTTCCAGTAGGCCAGTCGCTCATAGTATTCGAAGTCCCCGTCGATCCGCGTGCCCGTCCCCCCTCGCGCCGCCGTCCACGCCAGGTCCCGGTAGGCACGCCGGTCGTCCCCTCCCCGGTTCCTCTCCGAGACGTACCCGATCCAGATCCCCGCCTCCAGTCCGAGGTACAGCCAGCCCCGCCACCTCCCTTGAAGGAGTTGGCCGGCACCGGGAAGCACGATGCTGGCCGCCACCGGTACCCAGGAGTCCGGAGCCAGCGGGACAGGCCGGACGAGGGAGGATAAGCGCGACGCATCCCCTCCAGAGTCAGTGGCGGACGAGACATACGTCATTTGGAGCGGAACGGGCCACCGATGGTGATCGGGAGCCAGCGCCCCCTGCTGGGCAGCTCCGGGCCCGGCGAAACCGCAGAGCACCATGGCCAGAGGTGCGATGCGCCCCCCTGCCCGCCAGAGGTGCGATGCGCCCCCCTGCCCACTTGCCCGGCATCAGAACACGTACCCGAAGGTCACATTCACCGGGTCGGTGCCGGCGGCCAGGGAGCTGGACGCCAGCGACTTGCTGATCCCCAGGTCGAACCGGTCCAGGCGGATCCCGATTCCCACACCCGCACCATCCACCTGGAGGTCCGCCCCGTACACGTACCCGGCACGCAGCGAGATCCCCGGATCGACTCCCGCCGAGAACTCCGTGCCCACGTACGTCGCCGGATTCCCCGGATTCCTCCACCGATCCTCCAGTTCCAGCGCAACACGGGCATGCAGGTCCGGCACCTCCGTGAAGTGCCGCAGGATGTCGTACGACACCGCGGCCCGGATTCGCGTGGGAAGAGGATCCGCCTGCGCCTCATTGACCACCTGGAGCTTCGGCCCGAGGTGGACCACCGCGGCACCGAGGGTGAGCGGAAGGCCACCGACCTCCCTCCACTGAGCCCCGGCGTCCACGGCGTAGCCGGTTGCGGTGACCCCCGCATCGAGGCATTCCCCGCGACACGACAGGCGGGATTGGATGAGCTTCAGGTTCATCCCGAGGGCCACGTCAGCCCCGATGCTCGTCGCCCCGCTCAGGATTCCCGTGTGATATCGGAAGCTCACTCGCCCCAGAGGATTCCCCTGGCTGTCCGTGAGCGGCACGTCCCCCACGTCCAGGAGGAGGTAGGAGACACCGAAGATCCCGAGTCCGGGACGCCGCAGGAGACCGGTGACCGAAGTGGCGTCGCCGGAGACGTCCTCGCCACGCGTGACCATGATCCGGCTCCCTTCCCTGGCCAATCCCGCCGGGTTCCACCAGACGGATTCCGCCCCTTCCAGGGCCGTCATGGCACGGGCCACACCGACCCCCTTCGCACCCACCGGAAGGAGTAGGAAGATGGCACCCTCGGTGGAGGAGCCCGACTCCTGCGCCCGAAGACCCCCGAGGGGCCAAGCCGCCAGGGTCAGGCCCAGCACCAGCGCGGAAAGCAGTCTCATGCGTCGTCGTCCGGAACCCGGTAACCGAGCCGCTGGAGGTGGTGCCTCTTCCGGCGCCAGCCCTTGAGCGGCTTCACCCAGAGATCCAGATACACGGGGCGGCCGAGAAAGGTCTCGATCTTCTGCCGGGCCGCGGTCCCGAGTCGCCGGATCGCCTTCCCTCCCTTCCCCACCACGATCCCCTTCTGCGACTCCCGCTCCACGTGCACCACCACGGAGATGTACAACGGATCCTGGTCCTCACGGAACTCGTCCACCCGCGTCGCAACCGCGTAGGGGATCTCGTCCTCGAACTGCTCGAACACGGTCTCGCGGACCAATTCGGACACGAAGAACCGGACGGATTGGAGCGCTAGGTCCTCCGGCGGATAGAGGAAGGGTCCCTCCGGAAGGGCCGACTCTACGGCCTGCACCAGCTGGTCCAGGCCATCCCCTCGTGTGGCCGACACCGGGATCGGCACTGCCCCCAGGCGCTCCCGAAACCACTCGGCGTGCCGCTCGAGGTAGCCTCGGTCCACGGTATCCATCTTGTTGAGCGCCACCACGACCGGGGCCCGGGCCTCCGCCAGGGCCTCCATCACCGGCTCCGTGATGACCTCCTCGCGGTCGCGGCTGGCGTCTACGACGAAGAGGACGACGTCGGCCTCCTGGAGTGCCTCGTGGGCCGCTCCCCGCATGGCCTTCTGATGGAGGTCCCGGACATCCAGCAGGCCCGGCGTATCCAGGAAGATCATCTGGGAATCGCCCGACGTCCGGATCCCGGTCACGCGTTCCCAGGTCGTCTGCGCCCTCGGGGAGACGATGGACAGCTTCTCACCTACCAACGCGTTGAGCAGGGTGGATTTTCCAGCGTTCGGGCGGCCCGCGATGGTGACGTATCCGCACCGCGTCCCGGTAATTCCCGGGGAGGGATGCTGGGCCTGGATCGGAGGATTGTCGGTCATGACCTTCCGAAGATCGCCGGCGGACCGAGGCGGATCAACGGGAGATCAGGCGGCCTCGGCGGAGGGCTCCTCCGCCTCCACCAGCGCCTCCTGGCGCCGTCCGAGAGCCAGGCCCACCCCGGCCCAGACCGCCAGGAGGGGCAGCGACACCAGCGATATGCCTCCCACCGCCAGGCCCAGCGCCCCCAGGCCAGTGTAGATCCACCCGCTCACCAGATCCCCACCCCGGTAGACCGCCGCGTCGATGAAGGCCTTCGACTTGTAGCGCTCCTCACGGCCCACCACGGTGAACAGGACCTCCCGAGCGGGCCGGGTGACCGCGTAACGCCCGGACCGAGCCAGAACCTGAAGAACCACGAAGACCGCCAGGAGCTGAGGCAGCTCCAGGCGCGACCAGCCGAGCCCCAGGGCCAGGAATCCCGCGAAGCACAGAACCGGCAGATACGCCAGTGTCTTCCCCACCCCTAGCCAGCGGATCACGTGCGCGGCCACGAAGGCCTGCCCGAAAAGGGTGAGGAGGTTGGTCCAGAAGTCGATCTGGGCATAGAACGCCGTCCGCTCGCCCCGGTCGGGAATGGCAAGGCCGATGAGCTCGGCCTGCTGGAAGTACAGGACGGTGTTCGCAAAGGTCATGATCGCCAGGAAGACGGCGATCCCCCGGAGGTACGGTGATCGGAAGACGGTCCCGATTCCACTCCAGGCCGTGCCCGGCACCGGGGCGGCCCCCTCGCGACGCAGCGACGTCCCCTCCCGCTTGGAGTCGCGGTGGAGCCACCAGGCCAGCCACGCCGCGATCTCCAGGGGAATCACGGAAATGAGAAGCAGGTAGAAAACAGGGACCGTATCTCCTATCTGGGACACGAGATACGATCCCGCCAAGCCCCCCACCGAGGAACCCATGGCGATGAAGCCGAAGACCCGCCTCCCCTGCCGGTTGCGATAGAGGTCGGCGATGAAACCCCAGAAGACCGTGACCACGAAGAGCGCGAAGACGCTCACCCAGACGTAGAAGACCCGATCGATCCAGATCCGGGACTCCGGCGAGTCGAAGCTCACGAGCACTCCGAAGAACGCCAGGATGTTTACCGCGAAGAAACGGTTGGCCAGAGGGATGAAGACTCCCCTGGAGAAGCGCGAGACCACCGCCGAGTAGAGAGGCACCGCCAGGAGCATGACGAAGAACACGGCGGTCCAGAGGTACTGGAGATTGCCCCGATCCGCCGAGCTGATCTCGTCCCGCACCGGGCGCAGGATGTAATAGCTCAGGAGGATGGAGAATCCGTACGCCGTGGCCATGAGAACCGGCCGGATCTCGTCCCGCTCCACCGGCAGGATGCGTCGCAGGAGACTCATTCCACGCACCCCGGTGCAGTACCTCGCGGGCTGGGAGCCGATCGGGTCGACGAGCAGCAGGGATGCCCGAGCGGCGGCCGGGTCGGTGCGGTGGCGATCAGGGGCATGTAGGAGGGCTCCTGCCCAGGGGGTTGGGAGTCGACTGCGCAGAATCTGTCACCCCGCGAGGCGGGAGTGTTGAGCCCTGGCCGGCAGCGGGCTCACCGGGCGTCTTCAATTGGGGGACTGACCGGTCAAAAGGCAAAGTCCGGCCCTGGGTGGCCTTCCCCATCACCTTCGCGGTGCGGTAAGCCCCGAACAAAAAAAAGCCCCCCCCGGCGGAATCCGTCGGGGGGGGCGAAGAGGAGGCTGGCGGCGACGTACTCTCC
>JBDHLC010000025.1:0-39404 GCA_039586075.1 Gemmatimonadota bacterium
CTGGCAGGAGAGGCGTCACGCCTTCATCCCCGAATTTCGCGAGGCGATGGATGGTTGGCTCGATTCTGAAAAGGGCCGCCTCACCCGATCCGACGCGCTGTATTCACCTCTCGATAAGGCTCCGGCGAGTCCCGAGCCCTGAGGAGCCTCCGCAGGTCGACGTCGTGGTACTCAACGCTGGGGCTACATAACGGCTTTGCGTTTCTACTGCGCACCACGATAGGTCACGCGCACCAAGTGCGCAGCACACGTGTGGCCCCGCGACAGTGGCAAACGCTTGTTGGATGGCGATCAATGAACCCCGGACAACAGGCCCAGCAACCGCTCTGCGAGTAGAACGCGCTCGAGGTAGAGGGATCGTTGAACGAAAGTGTACTCCAGCGCTGATGCGATACCCGCCCGGAAGGTGGAGCTGGACCTGAGCGTCTCAAGATCGAGCGCTGAACCGACCCACTCGGAGGTCACAGCCTCGACAAGCTCATCGTATCCCCCGCCGACCTCACGCTCGATCCGCGTCAACTCTGCGACGAAGATCGGATCCAAGACCTCGTCGATGACCGGTCGATACTCGTACCAAATCTCGTTCCGGATGAGCTCGTGCATGTCGTTGAGTCGTGACACGGCATAATAGCTGACCACCTCCGATCGGACACGACGGTCTCGAATCAGTCGGAAGCCACCGGTAGCGATGAGATCATCGAACGTCGAGCGTTGGGGCTCGAAGACAGAGAGATGACCGGCGAAGTCCAACGAGACCGCGATGCGGACGGGATCAGGATCGCCTGAATCTTCCACGACCTCAATCACCTCCCGTGCTCTGGCCTCCCGCTGATCGATCGCGGGCAGAAACTCCTGCCGCAGGGCAGCGAGATCCGACTCAACGTCAGACGTCAGGGCGTTCAGATAGGCCTGCTCGAGTTGCTTCTCCCGACGATTCTCGACGGCCTGATCCACCGCCAAGGCGATCAGTACCCCAAGGACGACGACTACGAACTCGAGCGCCAATGTGCCGAGCGGGACGTTACGAATCCTCAATGCGCTCTCTGGGACCGGGAGTTGGACAAAGCGCCATCTAACGGCTTTGCGGTTCTACTGCGGCCCAAAATTTCCAACGCATCCGCAGGATGCGAGCAGAAACGCCTCGCCTCAGTAGCAATCGTTTGTCAGGGCGCGGGCCGGTCGGATCCTCAGGTGAGTTCGCTGATCTCCAGGAGGTGGCCGTCTGGATCGCGGAAGAACGCCCGGATCTCGCCCCCGCGATCGACGGGCGGCGCCAGGAACTCAGCGCCCCGCCCACTCAAGACCTCGAAGGCGGAGCGGCAGTCGGGGACGCGTAAGGTGAGTTGATGATCGACGAGGTCGGGATCAGAGGGCGGCGCGAAGGTCACGGTGGGCTTGCCGGGCGTAGGGTCACCGCCGGAAACGAGAAGGATCCACATGCCCTGAAACTGGAGGACGGCGGAATCTCCCGCATACTCCCGGAAGAGTTCGGCCCCGAGGACATCGGTGTAGAAGGTGCGGGATCGAATGACGTCAGAGACGACGAGGAGCAAGGTGGGCTCCACGCCTTCGACGGGGAAGTCCGATGCCATCAGCGTCCTCATGTGAGGTGGATTGCGCGCCCTAACGTTATGGAGCATATGATGCGGGGCTTCGGGGTCGGATCGCAAAGGAAAGCCGCGCAAGCCTGCACCGGACCCCCCAGCATCATGCTGAGTCAGGGTGCCGACGCCGTCGCCTGCCCCGCGCCGCTTCTCGACCTCCACTTCGTATAGGCGGACGGCGTCTCGCGCCCGGCGTCTTCGGGATCCACGCGACCCACGCCGGTGCCGAAGCCAGGGCAGAACACGCGTGAGCCTCGGGCAAATCACGAGCCACGGCGAGGAAGGCCGCCATGGCGAAGTAGACGTCGGACGGAGCCACTGGACCCGGCGACTCCATGGTCGGCGCAACGATCAGCCCTGGAATTCGATCGTGACCCGTCTGCACCAGCAGGGCCCTGCCCACAGGAAGGAAGCCTCGGCTCTGCCGGTCGATCGCCTCATAAACTCGCCGTTGAAGATCAGCCCCAAAGAAGTCGATGTAGACCTGGTCGATGCCGCCGTCCATGTGCCTAAGACTGTTAGCCGGGGAGACCAACGTATCTTCGGCGACCTCAAAGATGGCGCGATGAAGAACCGTCACCTCGGGATGAGCCCGGAACGCCTCCGTGAGCGCCTCTGTGACATCACCTGACCAGTCCACCAGATGCAGATGCACTCTCGCCTCCAGGCTCTCTAACCTGGGGTGCATATCGTGCGGAGCTCCGGGGCTGGAGACCAGTGTCTTGCCCTAGAAGCTGGCCCCGGACTCCGCATGATCATGCTGAGTTAGATGGCATTTCCCGATAATGGTAGCCATCATCGAGCGGACTGACTTCACCACTCAGAGGGTTCCTGCGCCCATGTCAAAGGAAGCTATCCGCGAAACCGTCGGGGTTCTTGGGGTGGTAGCCTCACTGCTCTTCGTAGGATTGGAGATCCGACAGAGCACGGCGGTGGCACGCGGCCAAACTCGGCAAGAACTCGAGGCGATGAACCAGGCGTGGTTAGCCCAGATCACGGCCGACCCCTCTTACAGCGACCTTTGGTATCGCGCTTGGATTGCCGGCGGACAGATCGCCCCGGACGAGGAGTACCGGGCGGCGATGATGATGACACAATTCATGCGGCGACTGGAGAACATCTACTTCCAGCACGCTGAGGGCCTGGTCGACGATTCGGCTCTAAGAAGCTACGGCCTTCAGGACATCGGGGTCTTCTTCGCGATGGAGCGTTTTCAAGAGTGGTGGATCGAGAAGCAGTGGCGGCAGAGGTTCCACCCCGAGTTCGTCCAGTTTGTGGAAGGACAAGCCACACCGTAAGCGCCATCCAACGTTATGGAGCATATGATGCGAAATCTCGGGCCACGAAGCTAACGAGCACCACGAACGCTTCCCCGAGATTCTGCAGCCTCATGCTTAGTTAGGAAGCCCCGGCGAGCTCGGCCTCAAGCAACCCAAGAACGCGTTGAGTCTGATGGGCCAGGTCTTCGAGTTCCGCGGCGGTGTTGCCATACGCAGAGGCAACCATGGCGATGACCCCTGTCAGTTCGGGATCATTCAGCATGAGTTCAAGCATCTCTTGAGACGATGCATTGCGGAGGAAGGAAGACGAGGTCGCAACATATAGATCAACGACGTGAGGCATCATCAGGCGCGTCTCTTCCTCTGCGTCCTCGAAGTACCCAGCCCAGGAAGTGAGGGCTGATCGCAGTTCATCATTTCTGATCAGATCGATCCTACCGGCGGAGATCGAACTCTCCAGCGCCCCCATCCTCGGATTCAGAGTCCAGACCTGATAGACACTCATTACGACGGCATCGAGTGAGTCCGGGGAAAAACCGGAGATCCCGTCGCGCACGAGCCGGGAGCCCAGGTTGCTGGTGGTAGCACGCCGAACGGCCGCGGTGCGAATCTCATCGAGATTAACCTCAAAATCGGCCTGAAGATCACGTAGCAGCGCTCGTTCATCTCCCCGATCCTCGAGCCATCCCCAACCGGCATCGATCCACAGCGCAACGAGCACACCGACTACGATTACGAAGAACTCGGAGGCTGCTCGTCGTGCTCTACCCATCGGGGCGTTGTTCATGACGCGTTCATGGCGTGGGTAGGTCGGCCAGGCCGACACGCCTCAGGTAAAGGGCTTCCTAACTGCATTCCTTCTCGCCTAAACTCTGCCCCTCGCTTGCGTGACGAGCAACCTATCTGCGCCCCGCGCGGAGATAGGATGCTGGATCGGCGTTTCTTGGTGCTGAGGCGCGGTACGTGGATATTGAACTCCTTCATGACCGGAGTCGCCCTCTTGAAGTGGAGTGCTGCATGGCGGAACGGAAGCTCGCCCTGGTGACGGGGGCCAACTCCGGAGTAGGGCTGGAGACATGTCGCGAGTTGGCGCGGGCCGACTGGTCCGTGCTAATGGTGTGCCGCGATGCAGAGCGGGCGCGCAGGGCCGTGGCGGAGATCGACGCCGAGGTGCCCGGGGCCGACCTCCATGTGGAGCTTTGTGACCTGGAGGTCCTGGAGCAAGTGAGGGTGCTGGCTGGACGGGTCGACGCCTGGCTGGACCAGGAGGGCCGCACGCTGGATGCCCTCGTCAACAATGCGGGCCTATATCGGTCGGGTCTGGGTCGGACCAGGGATGGTTTCGAGATCACCATGGCGGTGAACCACCTGGGCCACTTTCTCCTGACCCTCCTGCTCGCGGACCGATTGCGGGCTCCGGGCGTCCGGGTGGTGAACGTATCGTCCGAGGCGCACCGCCATGCCCGCGCCAAGGGCCGGACCTGGGAACAGATCTTTCGGGGAGAGAAGTCGCGGGGGGGCGTGACGGCCTACTGCGACTCCAAGCTGGCCAACGTGCTCTTTTCCCAGGAGCTGCAGCGGCGTTGGGGGCCGGAGGGGACCGTGGCGGTGACGGTCCACCCGGGGGTTCTGTCGACGCGCATCTGGAACGGGCATCGCAGTGTGCTCAGGGTGCTGGTGAACCTGATGAAGCCTTTCATGGGATCGCCGGTGCGGGGTGGTGAGGCGGTCAGCCGGGTGGTGATGAATCTCCCGGACGACGAGATTCGAGACGCCTACTTCCGAAGTTTGGAGCGAACGGCACCCAGGACGCCGGACGACGGCGGTGCTTCCGCCACCGAGCTGTGGGAAGCCAGCGAGCGGGCGGTTCGCCTTCAGACCGCCTAGTTCGGGGCGCGAGGTGGGACGCCGGACGCCGGCTCGCGCCGCGTCCCCGTCGCTCTAGCTCCCGTCGATCTCCAGGACGATCTCGATCTCGACGGTGAAGTTCACGGGGAGCGAGGCCATTCCCACGGCAGAGCGGGCGTGGTGGCCCTTCTCGCCGAAGACCTCCTGGAGGAAGAACGAGGCCCCGTTCATGACCTGGGACTGGCCGGTGAAGTCGGGCTCCGAGTTCACCATCCCCAGGACCTTAACCACCCGGGTGATCCGGTTCAGGTCGCCCAGGTAGCCCTTCAGGGAACCCAGGATGCAGATGATGGTCTGCCGCGCCGCCACCTGTGCATCCTCGACGCTCACGGCGCCGGGCACCTTGCCCCTCCCGGGCACGTCGGGATTCCCGCACGCCCCGTGCCCCGAGGTGAAGACGAGGTTGCCGGTCTGCACCACCCGGTCGAAGGAGCGGGTGCGGTTGCTCTCGGGGATGGGCAGCTCGATCCCCATCTCGGCCAGGCGGGCCTCCACGTCCACGACCTGGGCGGAGGCCGGGGCGGCGGTGAGGGCGAGACTGGCCAGCAGGAGCGCCAGGAGAGCCGCGGCCAGAAAGTCGACGGCGGCGCGAAGCGCGGGGTGCCTGCCGGGTCCTGCAATCGGGCTGCGTCGCATGGTCACGGTCCAGGTTTAGCGAAAAGGGGGGAGCATACTGGGCCGCCCGCGCCCCGCACGCAATGTGGCGCGTGAGCCGTTCGACGCCGGGCACCCGCGCCGAGCCCCCTTGGATTACTCCGTGCCCCTTGCCAACAACGATATGAAACCATATCGATATGATCCCGTAGTGATCTTCACCCCCGACCGTGTCGGGGTGTCATCGAGGTGCCCTGGACGGTCCCCGCGACGCGCGCGCCGTCCCCCGCAAACAACGGAGCGACTGGAGTGAGCCACCCGTCCCTGACCCCCCTGGAGGCGCTGCCGCCGCTGAAGCCGGCCTGGTTCCACATCCTGCTGGCCCTGTCCGACGAGACCCTGCACGGGTTCGCCATCCGTGAAGCGGTGGAGCGCCGGACCGGAGGTGGGGTGAAGCTTTGGCCGGCGAACCTGTACGGCTCCATCCGGGACTTGGCGGAGCAGGAGCTCGTGGAGGCCCTCTCGGAGGACGAGCAGCCGGACGATGACCAGCGGCGACAGTACTACCGGCTGACCCAGCGGGGGCGGGAGCTCCTGCTCATGGAGGCCGACCGCCTGCAGCAATTGGTGGACGCGGCCCGGGCGAGCCGGGCGCTGGCGCGGTGACGGTGGCGAGGAGCTGAGCGACGATGTCCGCGCCGCCGGTCTCCGTGCGCTGGGCGCTGCGGGTCTACGCCCTGCTGTCCCGGGGGCTGCCCCGGAACTTCCGGACGGCCTACGGGCGTGAGATGGCGCTGGACCTGGAGGCCATCCTCCAGGCCCGGTGGATTGCGCGGGGCGCGCTGGCGGTCTGGACCGGCGCCCTGGGCGCGTGCTTGGACCTGGGCCGGCGGATGGCCCGGGAGCGGGTATACCGTAGCGCGGGTCGGCGGCGGCGTGGAGCGAGAGGGAACGGAGGCCGGCGACGCCGGGATGGCGAAGCCGGCGACGCATGGAGAGATGCAGCCGACGATGGGCTGTTCCAACTGGGATGGGAGGAGAAGATGAGGAGGGAGCTGCGGGAGTTCGGTCTGGCGGCGCGCGCGCTGCTTCGGAAGCCGGGATTCGCGGGGGTGGCGATGCTCACCCTCGGGCTGGGGATCGGGTCGGTGGTGACCATCTTCACGCTGGTGAACGCCATCCTCCTGCAGCCCCTGCCGTACCCGGAGGCAGACGGGATCGTGGAGATCCAGCACCACGCTCCAGGCCTCGATCTGCCGAACCTGAACAACTCGGCGGGCACGCTCACCATGTACCGCGAAGCGGCGGACTTCTTCTCGGCTGTTGCCGCGGTGAACAACACGCGGCGGGTCCTGACGGGGCTCGACCGCCCGGAAGAGGTCGAGCTGCTGGCCGTCTCGCACGAGTTCTTCGACGTCTTCCTGACCCAGCCCGCCATGGGCCGTCCTTTCGGCCCCTCGGACCAGGTGCCGGGTGCCACACCCGTGGCCATCCTCCTGTGGGAGGAGTGGCAGGGCCGGTACGGGGGAGATCCCGACATCCTTGGTAAGACGCTCCAGCTCGACGGTGTGACCACCGAGATCGTCGGAGTCATGCCCCGGGACTTCGAGCTGGTACAGCCGGGCCCTATCGCCCTCGCCGCCTTCCCGGATCCGGAGAACCTCTTCGGGACCTTCGGGACCAACGGGATCGCGCGACTGGCCCCGGGAGTCAGCCTGGAACAGGCACAGACTCAACTGACGGCTCTGCAGGCCCGCATCCCCGAGCGGTTCCCGGACATCACCGCGGAGACGCTGGAGGGCTTCGGGTGGAGCGCGTCCGTGTCGACGCTTCAGGAGCAGCTGGTGGAGGACGTGGCCACCACCCTCTGGCTCCTCCTGGGGACGGTGGGGTTCGTGCTCCTCATCGCATGCGCCAACGTGGCGAACCTCTTCCTGGTGAGGGCCGAAGACCGGCAGAAGGAGATCGCAGTGCGCGCGGCCATGGGGGCGGGGCGCGGCCAGGTCGCCGCCTCCTTCGTTCGCGAGAGCCTGGTCCTGGGCGTGTCCGGCGGAGTGTTGGGGGTCCTCGTGGCCCTGGTGGGCGTGGAGCTGCTCCTGGCGTTCGGGCCGGAGGACGTGCCCCGGCTACAGGAAGCAGGGCTGACGCCCGGAGTCCTGTCTTTCGCTGCGCTGCTGTCCATTGGGACGGGCGTGCTGCTGGGCCTGCTGCCCATGACCCGATACTCTGCCCGCTCGTTCACCGGTATCCTCCGAGACGGCGGCCGGGGCAGCACGGCGGGTCGCGGAAGGAACCGCGCCCGCAGCGCCCTGGTCATGAGCCAGCTCGCCCTGGCGCTGGTGCTGCTGGTGGGCTCGGGCCTCATGTTCCGGAGCTTCGCACAGCTGCGGAAGGTGGAGCTCGGATTCGTGCCGGCCGACGTGCTGACGGTGGGTGTTCGGGTCGGCGAGTCCATGTCCCTCCAGGAGGCGGCTCGCTTCTACCAGGATCTCCGGGAGCGGGTGGCCGGACTCCCGGGCGTGGAGGCGGTGGGGGTGGGTACCCAGGTGCCCCTGGGGTCCGGGAACAGCAACGGCGGCTCGTTCTACATGGAGTCCCGTCCCCGGGGTGATGAAGACCTCCCGCCCGTGGCCATGTACCGGGCCGCGAGCCCGGGGTACTTCGCGTCCCTGGGGATACCCGTTCTGGAGGGCCGCGACATGCAGCCCGCCGACTTGGACGGCTCGTTCGCACGGGTGTGGGTGGACGAGTACTTCGCCGAGACCTTCCTGGACGGCAACGCCCTGGGAGAGCGCATCACCTGGCACGGCGGCGACGAGGAGGTGGACCAGTCCGAATGGCCCTGGGCCGTGGTGACCGGCGTTGTGGGGGACGTGAAGCAGTTCGGCCTCCGCGAGGACCCGGCGGGGAACGCCTATTTCCCGCTTCTCGCCGGGGACCTGGGGTACCCCGACCTCCAGCTCGGCTTCCTGACGGTGAAGGTCCGCCCAGGACAGGACGAGGCGGCGCTGACCCCGGCCATCCGAGACGAGGTCAGCCGCCTGAACGGGCAGGTGCCGGTGATCCGGGTGCGTACCATGGACGACGTGGTGGCCGCGGCCATGGGCGGCGAGTCCATCACCCTGGTTCTCCTGGGAATCGCGGCGGGGATGGCCCTGTTCCTGGGGTCCATCGGCCTCTTCGGGGTGATCTCCTACGTGGTGAGCCAGCGGACCCGCGAGATCGGAGTCCGCATCGCGCTGGGGGCGGAGCAGGGCGAGGTCAGTGGCATGGTCCTCAAGCAGGGGCTGGCGGTGGCCGGCGCCGGCGTGGTGCTGGGTCTGGCTGCGGCCTTCGGGCTCACCCGGGTGATGGGCTCGATCCTCTACGAGGTCTCAACCACCGATCCGCTGACCTTCGCGGTGGCGCCGATCCTCCTGTTGGGGGTGAGCGCGCTGGCCACCTGGCTTCCCGCGCGCCGGGCGTCCCGGGTCGATCCGGTGAAATCGCTCAGGGAGGAGTAGGGGCGCCGGCACCCAGCTCCGCCAGCACCTGGCCCGCCGGGGACGCGTACCACACTCCCTCGGCCGCCACCCGGTACCACTGGATCGCCTCCGCCTCCGCCCCGCTGGCGCGGAGAAGCTCGGCGCGGAGGAACATGGGATCCCGGTCCGGGAGGCGGCCGTCCAGATAGGTAGGCGAGGGGAACCCCAGCCAGCGCTCCCCTCGAGTCCAGTAGCCGGCTTCCTGGAGCCGAGCGAGCCCCGCCGCGGGATCCCCGGCGATCAGGAGCGCCTCGGCTTCGAGCTCCGCCAGGAGGTCCCCCGCGAAGCGCGTCGTCTGCGGGTCCGAGTCGGGATAGTCCTGCAGAGCTTCACGGGCCCGCTGGACGTCCGCCGGTCGCCCGAGGCGCAGGGCGAGCCTCCCCAGGAGGTAGTTGCGGGCCGCCGCCTCGCCGCTCCCCGTCGGGGGCGAGCGTTGCCCGAGGGCACGGTACGCCGCCTCCATTCGGGCTTCGGACGTGGACGCAGGATGAAGTGCGAGCCAGGCGAGATCCTGGGCCAGCACCGAGCCCAGGGAAGCCTCCACGCGGCGGAGGGCGGCCTCCGCCTCCTCCAACCGTCCCGCGCCGGCCTCGGCCCGCGCCAGGCGACGGGCGGCCACGGTCCGCCCCGTATCGGTGAGGGCCGCCGGCGCGAAGTTCCGCATCAGGGCCATGGCGGCATCGGGAGCATGGATGGCCAACGCACCGGTGAGCTCGCCCATGGAGCCCGCCATGGTGGCCGGAGGAAGCTCCCCCTCGGCGATCCGTAGCCGGTCGAACGCCTGGCGGGCGGCGGCGGAATCCCCCTGCAGGGTGTGGAGCGCCAGTCGGGTGATGGCCAGGGTGATGGCGTCCACGCCGCCGGACTCGAGGCGCGGAATCCACTCGGCCAGCGCGGTGGTGTCCGCCGCACGGGCCGCCACCACCGCCAGGTGGTAATAGGCCGGCGCCAGGGCCGGATCCAACGCCACCGCGCGCTCGTACGCCTCCCGCGCGTCGGCCTGGGTTCGGCCCACCCAGCGACCGGTGTGCGACACCTGCTCTCCCAGCTGCAACCACCCGGCCAGGTCGTCTGGGTAGCGAGCCACCAGCGCCTCGTAGAGGCCGATGGCGTCGCCGTGGCGCCCCTCGGCGCCCGCCAGCGCCCCGGCCAGCCGCATCCGGTCCCGGGGCCCCAGCCGGTCCTGGTGGCGCATGGCCCGCTGGTAGTGCGGGAGGGGGTCCTCGATCTCGTCGTAGTCCGCAGCGTACCCGGCCCAGTACGAGGCCAGGGCAAATGTGGAATCGATGGCCACGGCGGCCAGGAGGGGCTCCCAGGTGTCCTGCATTCCCAGACCCAGGCGGAAATTCTGCACGCCCGTCAGGTACAGGCGGAGCGCCTCGTTGGAGCGAGTGGTGAGTCCCTCGACGCTCGAGAGCTGGGTCCCCTGCTCGATGAGCCCCCGGGCCACGAGAGTCGCCACGAGCTCGTCCACCACGCCGAAGAGCTCCGTGGACGACCCCTCGACCACCGCCTCGATCCGGTCGTGGAGCGCCGGGCCCAGGACCGTGGCCCGCACCTGGAGTCGCCCCTCCACCCAGACCACGCTCCCCCGCAGCACCCGGCCCGCGCCGAGCTCGGACGCCAGACGGGCCAGGCCCGCCACCTCCACCGGAATCGCGCCCATCTGGGCTACTCGCGGCAGCGACGCGCTGGGGTCCAGGACCGAGAGCTCGCCGACCCCATCCAGCTTGGTGCTCACCAGATCCACCATCCCCTCCCGCAGGTATGCCACCTCGTCCCCTCCCCGGACGTCGAAGGGAAGGACCAGGAGCGTGTTGGGGTCGACGGCGCTCGTTTCGAATCCGGGCGCCCTCGGGATCCAAAGCCACGCACCGGCGGCGAAGAGCCCGGTGACCACCACCAGCGCGGTGATCCGCACGGCGCGGGACCCCGTCGGGCCGAAACGAGCCGAGGAGTCGCCGGGATCTTCCACCGCGGGCATGCCACGGGCCGGCTCGTCTCGGGCTCGAGTGCGTCGGATTCCGTCGGGCGACAGGTCGAACACCCAGGACAGGACCAGCACCACGGGGAACCCCAGGATCGACAGCACCACAAGCGCCGTCAGCACACGGTCGGGGAGACCCAGGCGCGGAAGGATGAGGTCGGCGCCCTCCAGCACGGCGTACGCTACCGCGACGTAGCCCACCACCACACGGACGACGCGTCGCCGCCTCAGGTCGTGCCAGAAGCCTGTGGACATGAGTGCTCGGTTCGGAGGTCGACGCCCCAATGCGGGCTCACCCCGGCGGTCCGATGCCGACACCCCCGGGGGACTCGGTCCCCTGGAGGGCGCGAGAAGCCGACATCAGGGACCACGGGTCCAAGATGCACGTGGCCCCGGGGTCGCGCGAGCGGACCCGTGCGGGAGGCGCGGTCGCTTCGCCAGGCCGGTGCGGAGCCGCAGCTCCCGCCGCGCCCCTACATCTCCGACCGCAGCGCCACCACCGGGTCCACACTCGCCGCGCGCCGCGCCGGCAGCCAACTGGCCACCACCGCCACCGAGGCCAGCGCCACCGAGACCGAGCCCAGGGTGATGGGATCCATGGGACTCACCCCGTACAGGAGCGACGCCATGAGCCGCGTGAGCCCGGCAGCGGCGACGAGGCCGATGAGGACGCCGGCCGCCGAGAGCACCAGGGCCTGCCGCAGCACCATTCCGCTCACGTCGGACCTCTCGGCGCCCATGGCCATCCGCACGCCGATCTCCCGGGTGCGCTGGGCCACGATGTACGAGATGACGCCGTAGATCCCCACCGAACCCAGGAAGAGCGCCACACCGGCGGCAATGGCCAGCATCACGAGGGTGAACGAGGTTCGCCCCATGGAATCGGCCACGAGCTCTTCCAGCGTCGCCACCCTCGCCACGGGAAGGTTGGGATTCACGGACCACACCGCTTCGCGGATCTGCGGGAGAAGCAGCGTCGGGTCGCCGTCCCGAGTCCGGACGACGTAGGCCAGCGAGCGCGCCGTGTTCAGTTCATCCCTGAAGTGGTTTTCGTACAGGTGGGGCCAGAACACGGTGGCCACAGGATCCTGGTCCACACCGTCGTCGTGCTCGGCACCCACCACACCCACGATCTCCCACCAGTCGCCAGGCCCCGAGCCCCCGCCGAAGGAGCGGATGCGGCGCCCCAGGGCGTCCGCCGGCGCGTCCCAGTACTCCCGCGCAAGGTCCTCCGTGATCATGGCCACCCGGGCGCGGCTTTCGATGTCGCTCCAGGTGAGGGCCCGGCCCGCCACCAGGGGATTGCCCATGGTCTCGTGATAGCCCTGCCCGATCCACTTGTATCGCCGGATGGGGGGGAGCTCGTCGCCCACCACGGGGAAGTCTTCGAACTCCAGGGCGTCGTTGCTGTCCCAGCGGTCCATGGTCACCGAGGAGGAGAACCCGGCGGACGCCACCCCGGGGATCTCCTGCACCTTCCGCAGGATCTCCCGGTGGACCAGCGCCGTCTCCACGGTGCCCTCCACCTCGGCTTCGGGCACGGTGACCCGGAAGGTGACGACCTGCTCCGGGTCCTGGAATCCAGGCTGAACGTCCCGCAGCGCCTGGAAGGAGCGGACCATGAGGCCCGACCCGGCCAGCAGCACGAGCGCCAGCGCCATCTGCGCCACCACCAGACCGTTCCGGGCAAGGTGCCGCTCCTTGCCCGCGCTCCCGCCGCGGCCACCTTCCTTCAACGCCTGGACCATGTCGGGGCTTCCGTACCGGAACGCGGGGAAGAGTCCGAAAAGGAGGCCGGCCGCCAGCGACACGGCGGCGGTGAAGGCCAGGACGGTTCCGTCGATCCCCACCGACGAGAGCCGCGGGAGGCTCTCCGGCCCCAACGCCTTCAGGAGCTCCAGCCCTCCCCAGGCCAGGATCAGGCCCGCCGCCCCCCCCGCCAACCCCAGGGTTACACTCTCCATCAGGAGTTGGCCCGCCACCTCGCCCCGGCTGGCCCCCATGGCCGTCCGCACCGCCATCTCCCGCTGTCGACCCTCGGCCCGGACGATGAAGAGATTCGCCACGTTGGCGCACGCGATGAGGAGGACCATCCCCACTGTGCCCAACAGCACCCAGAGGGTGGAGCCGATGTCGCCCACCACATCCTGCATGAGGGGGTGGACGTTGGCCGCGAATCCCGCCTCGTCCATCATCCCCTGGCTGATGCCGCCGGGGAAGCGCTGGACCGCTATGGGCAGCATCCGATCGATGTCCGCGTTGGCGGACGCAACCGTGGCCTCCGGGCGAAGTCGGGCGATGGCCTGGTAGGAGAAGTTTCCGACCCCCACCTGTGCGGGATCGAACTGGAAGGGCAGGTACACGTCGGGGTCCCAGCGCAGGAACTCCGAGCCCTCCGGCATGACGCCGATGATCTCGTGCGGGAGGCTGTTCACCTGCAGGGTCCGACCCAGCACACCGGGGTCACCCCCGAACACGCGCTGCCAATAGCCATGGCCCAGGATGACGGTCCGCGGCGTCTCCGGAGCGTCGTCTTCCGGGCTGAAGCGCCGTCCCATGAACGGGGTGACACCCAGCATGGGCATGACCTGGTGGGTGACCCGCATGGCGCCCACCTGCTCGGGACGCTCCAGGCCGGTGATGGAGACGTGCGAGTTGTCCCACATCCCCACGGACTCGAAGGTCCGGTTCTCGTCCGCGTAGGTGAAGTGAAGTGCCGGAGACTGGTTGACCTGGTCGAAGCCGAGTCCCGGAGCCTGGTGCCACACACCGATCAAACGGTCCGGGTCGTGGAACGGAAGTGGCTCCAGCAGGACCGCATTCACCACGCTGAAGATGGCGGTGTTGCTCCCGATGCCCACCGCGAGGGTCACCACGGCGACCCCGGTGAAGAGCGGCGCTCGCAGCAGCTTGCGCACGGTGTACCGGGCCCTTGCGATGGATGAATCCACGGTCCTTCCCTCCTCCCCCTCAACGGTCTGCTCGATTCCCGCGCACCCGTCCCCTGACCGGTGCCGTGGCGTCCCCGCCACCGGCCGACCCTACGATGGGCGAATGCCGCGGGTTTCCCCGGGGTTCGGGGCGACAGCCTTGCGGCCTGGTGGGGCCGGGGCGAAGGTTGGACGGCCATGGACAAGCCGACCCTCCTCGTCGTCGACGACGACATCGACGTCCTCCAGGCCGTGACCCGCGATCTGCGGGGGAGGTATGGGGGCGACCACCGCATCGTCCGGGCGAGCTCCGGCGCAGAGGCCCTGGAGATCCTGAGCGAGCTGAGCGACCGCGGTGCCGCGGTGGCGCTGATTCTCTCCGACCAGCGCATGCCGGGTATGGACGGCGTGACCTTCCTGTCCCGCGCCAAGGGCGCGTGTCCCCGGGCGAAGCGCGTCCTGCTCACGGCCTACGCGGACACCGACGCGGCCATCTCGGCCATCAACCGCTCCCAGGTGCACTACTATCTCACGAAGCCCTGGGACCCGCCTGAGGAGCGGCTCTTCCCCGTGCTGGACGACATGCTGGACGACTGGCGCGCCGGCTATCGCCCCGGGTACGGAGGGGTTCGGGTGGTGGGAGACCGCTGGTCCGCCCGGTGCCACGTGGTCCGCGACTTCCTGGCCCGAAACCAGGTCCCGTACCAGTTCCTGGACGTGGAGACATCCGATGAGGCCCGGCTCCTCATGGAGGAGGGTGAGCCGCCGCAGCTCCCCCTGGTTCTCCTGCCGGGCCGCCACCGGCTGGAGAACCCCGAGCTGGGTGAGATCGCCGATCACATCGGCCTCGACACGACGGTCAGCGAGGAGTTCTACGACCTGGCCATCGTGGGCGCGGGGCCAGGAGGATTGGCCGCTGCCGTCTACGGGGGATCCGAGGGGCTGAGCACCCTCCTCATCGAGCGGGAGGCGCCGGGCGGGCAGGCCGGTACCAGCAGCCGCATCGAGAACTACCTGGGCTTTCCCGCCGGGTTGTCCGGAGCGGATCTGGCTCGGCGCGCGGTGGCCCAGGCGCGCCGCTTCGGCGTGGAGATCCTCACCCCCCTGGAGGCCACCAACCTCCGCCTCGACGGACCCTACAAGCACCTCACCCTCTCCGATGGGTCGGAGGTGGTGTGCCACCTGGTGATGCTCTCCATGGGCGTGTCGTGGAAGCTCCTGACGGCGGAAGGCGCCGAGCGCCTCACCGGATCCGGTGTCTACTACGGGGCGGCCATGACGGAGGCGCTGCACGTCCGGGGCAAGACCATCTACATGGTGGGCGCCGGTAACTCGGCGGGGCAGGCGGCCATGTTCTTCAAGGACCACGCCGAGAAGGTGGTGATGCTGGTCCGGGGGGATTCCCTGGCCGCGAAGATGTCCCACTACCTGGTCAGTCGGATCGAGGCCACCGACAACATCGAGGTGCGTCTCGGGACCGAGGTCGTCGCGTGCCGGGGAGAGGACCACCTGGAGGAGCTCGAAGTCCGGTCGGTGGCCAGCGGCTCCGTGACCTCGGTGCCTGCCGAGTACTTGTTCGCGTTCCTGGGCGCCGCGCCGCGTACCGAGTGGCTGGACGGCCTGGTGGCGTGCGATGAACGGGGATTCATCCTGACCGGCGGGGACCTGGACCCGGACGTGCACCTCCGCGACTGGCCGCTGGAGCGTGCGCCGTATCACCTCGAGACCAGCGTCCCCGGGGTCTTCGCCTGCGGGGATGCCCGGCACGAATCCGTGAAGCGCGTGGCTTCAGCGGTGGGAGAGGGATCGGTCTCCGTCTCCTTCATGCACCAGATCCTGGCCGAGCTCTGAGTGGGAGCGTCGGCCTACCGTGAGCGTCCCGTGAGCTGCCCCACCGCCCTTCCATGAGCTTCACCATCGATCGGCTCCGGGAGCTGGACCTGCTCCGGGAGCTTCCCGACGACCAGCTGGAGTGGCTGTGCCATCACGGCGACTGTGTGGTCCTGGCCCAGGGTGAGCACATGTTCGAGCGCGGGGACCCGGCGGATTCCATGTGGATCGTGGCGGAGGGCGGAATCCAGGGGTTCGAGGAGCACGGGAACCAGTGGCTCCTGGTGGCCACGACCCACCCGGGGGAGGTGACGGGGATGCTGCCCTTCTCCCGGATGACGCACTATCCACGCCTCACCGTGGCGGCCGAGCCCTCCATGGTCCTGCGGATCGATGCCGCTCTCTTCCCTGAGATGCTCTCGGTGAGCCCGGAGCTGGGACGCCGCCTGGTGGCCCACATGTCCGACCGGGTCCGGAGCGACGTCCGCCTGGAACAGCAGAGCGAGAAGATGATGGCGCTGGGCCGCCTCTCCGCCGGGCTGGCCCACGAGCTCAACAACCCGGCATCGGCCGTACGTCGCGCGGCCATGAAGCTGGCGGAGCACCGGAACCGGCTCCCGGCGTTGGTATCGGCGCTCGTGCGCCACGACCTGACGTCGGAGGCCCTCCAGGGACTCGCCGGGCTCCGGGCCAAGGCGCTCGAGCGCACCGGGAGCACCCGCACCGCCCTGGAGCGCGCCGACCTGGAAGATGCGCTGGTGGAGTGGCTCGAGGACCGGGGAATCGACGATGCGTGGCGGGAGGCGGCGGTGTTCGTCGAGGCCGGCCTGTCGCTGGAGGACCTGGAGGCGGCGGTGGCCCCCCTTCCCCCCGGAAGCCTGCCGGACGCCCTGGCCTGGGCCGGATCGGGACTGGACTCCGACCGCATCGTCTCCGAGATCTCCGTGGCGTCGGCTCGCATCACCGAGCTCATCGCCGCCATCAAGGTCTACTCCCACATGGACCGCTCTCCCGAGCACCGCCCCACGGACGTCCGGGTAGGGATCGCCAACACCCTGACCATGCTCCAGCACAAGCTGAGGGAGAAGGAGATCGAAGTGGTCCGGGAGGATCCGCCGGAGCTGCCCCTCATTCCCGCGAACGCCGGCGAGCTGAACCAGGTGTGGACGAATCTCATCGACAACGCGGTGGACGCCATGGAGCCCGGGGGCAGGCTCGTCCTCCGCACCCGGTTCACGGACCTGTGGCTGGAGGTGGAGGTGGTGGACGACGGCCCGGGGATCCCCGACGACATCCGAAAGCGGATCTTCGAGCCCTTCTTCACCACCAAGGAGGTGGGGGTGGGTACGGGATTGGGCCTCGGGATCGCCGAGCGAATCGTCCGCGTCCACCAGGGGCACATCGAGGTTCGGTCGCGACCGGGCGAGACGGTGATGTGCGTCCGGCTGCCGCTGGCGCCGGCGACCCCCGGGGGCGAGTGACCAGGAGAGCCGGCAGCGGGTCGGGTCCGCCGGGTCGTGGTGCGTCCTAGTCCGTCTCCGTCTCGTCCGCCGCCTCCGCCTCCACCTGGTAGAGGGCGCACGCCGCTCCGGCGGGATCCTGGATCACGGCGTATCGCCCCGCTCCGGCCCGGCTGGGGGCCTTGAGCACCCTCCCGCCCTGGGAACTGACGGCCTCGACAGCCGCCTCCAGATCCTCCACCAGGAAATACACCATCCACACTGGCGGCATGTCCGCGTTGGTGCCGCGGGCGTTGCACACCCCGGCCACACCGCTCCCGTCGGGCGCTTGCATCACGAAGTCGCTGTACCCACCCATGTCCACGGCCTCGGAGCGCCACCCGAGCACCCGGGTGTAGAAGTCCCGTACCGGCTCGGCGTCGGGGAGGGTCAGGTCGAACCAGACGGGGTGGCCGATCTTCTGTTGGGGTGTGTCGGACATGGGGAGGGGTGGGTTGGAGGCGACGAAGGGATCCGCCCCAGGCTGCAGCCGGCCCCCCAGCCGGGCAAGCTTCTTGAAACCCGGCGCCGCCCCACCCCGTAGTCCGCCAACAGACGGATTGGTTCGTCTCGATTAGTCATACAAAGTTGTCATTACCAAGCGCGCACCTCCCGCAGAACCGGCCGTCTGGAGCCGAGACGGGGGCAGGCGAGCCTCGAGGAAACGGGGAATGGGACGAGACGGATACCTGGGCGAGTTCGAGCAGATGCTCCTCCTGGCCGCGCTGCACCTGGGTGAGGAAGCCTACGGCGCTGCGCTGGGTCAGGAGCTGGAGGCCCGGGTAGGACGGCGCGTCTCCCGCGGCGCCATCTACGTGACGCTGGACCGGCTGGAGGCCAAGGGGCTGGTGACCTCGTCCCTGTCGGCGCCCCGCCCCGAGCGAGGAGGCCGTCCACGTCGGGTCGTGACCGTCACCCCCCAGGGAATCGCCCAGCTTCAGGCCTCCCGCGAGGCGCTGGTGACGCTCTGGGACGGGCTGGAGGCCCTGGAAGGATGAGGTCGCGGTCCGCGCGCGGCGCCGGGACCCACCGGACGGGGATGATGGGGTCCGTCCGTTGAGCGGAGCGCCCGCCGGCTCCCGTCCGCCCCGCATCGCGGAGAGGATCCTGAGGGGTTCCCTGCCTCGCGGTCCAAGGTGGGAGGCGGTGCTGGGGGACCTCCATGAGGAGTTCGCGTCGCGGGTGGCCCAAAGCGGTCGGCTTCGGGCCGGCACGTGGTACTGGCGAGAGGCGCTGAGCACGGCGGCGCGCTACCGGTGGACCGAGAGAACGAGCATCGAACACCACCGCGAGGGCATCGCGGGTCGACGACGAGGGGGAGGGGGGATGGAAATCCTGACGCAGAACATCCGGTACGCGGTGCGGCGCATGACGAAGGCGCCCTTCTTCACCGCCGTGGCGATCCTCTCCCTGGCGCTGGGGATCGGAGCCAACACCGCGATCTTCTCCCTGATCAACGCCGTCCTCCTCCAGCCGGTCCCGCTGGATCGCCCGCAGGAGCTGGTGAACATCCACACCCGTAGCCCCGATTTCCGGTGGGGCTCCGTTTCCTTTCCCGACTACCGGGACCTGGAGGACCGCACCAAGGACGTCTTCGCCGGGGTCTCCGACATGGAGCTCGGGCTGGTGCAGGTGGACGCGGACGACGGCTCGGTGGAACCCGTCATCGCCGAGGGCGTCACGGGAAACTACTTCTCGGTGGCGGGGCTGAACCCCACCGTGGGCCGGCTCCTCCAGGCGGAAGACCACGTGGAGCCCGGCGCCCATCCCGTGGTGGTGCTCAGTCATGAGTACTGGGGCACCCACTTCGGGGCGGACCCCGCCGTGGTGGGCCAGTCCATGCGGCTCTCCGGGCGCGAGTACACCATCGTCGGTGTCGCGCCGGAGGGATACCGGGGCTACATGCGTGGTGTGGAGCCCGCCCTCTACCTCCCCATCTACATGCTGGATCTGGCCCAGGGCCAGGAGCCCTCGTACGACCGGCGCGGCAGCCAGAGCGGCTTCGTGCGCGCGCGGCTCCTGCCGGGGGTGGGAGCCCCCCAGATGGAGGCGGCCCTGGAGCGGGTGGCCGCCGAGCTTCAGACCGAGTACCCCGGCGAGTGGCCTCGAGAGAGGTCCTTCGTCCACATCCCCACCGCCGACGTCATCATGTACCCGGACGTGGACCGAATCGTGGTTCCGGCCGCCGGGATGATGATGGTGGTGGTGGGGCTGGTTCTTCTCATCGCGTGTGCCAACCTGGCCTCGTTCCTCCTGGCCCGGGCCGCGGACCGGCGCAAGGAGATCGCGGTGCGCCTGGCCATGGGCGCCCGGCGGGGTACGCTCATCGGCCAACTCCTGACGGAGACGATCCTCCTGTCGGCAATGGGCGGGGCTACCGGAATTCTCCTTTCGGTCTGGGCGCTCCGGGCGCTCCAGGGGGCCGACCTCCCCCTGCCCATCCCCATCACCCTGGACCTCTCCCTGGACGGTACCATCCTCACGTTCTCCATTCTGGTCTCGGTGGCGGCAGGAATCCTGTTCGGCCTGGCCCCGGCGATCCAGGGCACCAACCCAGCCGTGGCACCCACCCTGCGAGACGAATCGGCGGGGGGCGGGCGAGCCCGAGGGGCGGCGCTTCGAAGCGCCCTGGTGGTGACCCAGGTGGCGGTCTCCATGGTCCTCCTGGTGGGGGCCGGCCTCTTCGCGCGGAGCCTGCAGGCGTCCCAGGCGCTGGATCCGGGCTTCGGCGATGAGCCGGTGGCCATGCTCCAACTGGCAGTGCCGGCCCAGGAGTACTCGGGCGACGAGGCGGTGGCGTATCTCCGCCAACTCGTGGAACGCGTTACCGCCCTCCCCGGGATCGAGGCCGCCACGTTGGTGGACAACATCCACCTGGCGCAGCTCAACACCCAGTTCACCGGCGTGGTGGTGGACGGGATCCAGCCACCGGAAGGAAGGGACTTCCACCTGGTGGATTGGGCGGTAGCCGATCCGGGCTACTTGGACGTGATGGGGATTCCCCTCCTGGCGGGCCGCGACTTCCTCCTGTCCGACGGGCCGGAGGCGGAGCCGGTGGTCATCGTGAACGAGGCCTTCGCGGCGCGCTTCTTTCCGGGTCAGGAGGCGGTGGGCCAGACCTTCACCACGCGGCAGCGGACCGTGCGCGTCGTCGGGGTGGCCCGGGGCACCAAGGTTCGCAGCCTCGCCGAGGACCCCCGGCCGTTCATCTATGCCCCGCTGGCCCAGTTCCCCTCCAATGTGGCCTGGGTCCTCGCCGCGACCCGGGGTCCGGCCGACCCCCACCTCCTGGAGTTGGTGCGGGAGGCCCGGGGCCTGGACCCCAGCGTGATCGTCTACGACATGCAGACCATGGAGGAGCACCTGGCGTCGCGGCTCCTGGGCCGGTCGTTGGGAGCCCAGGTCATCGGGGCCTTCGCCCTGTTGGCCATGCTGCTGGCCAGCATCGGCCTGTACGGGGTGGTGAGCTACTCCGTGGCCCGCCGGACCCGGGAGGTGGGGATCCGCCTCTCCCTGGGGGCCGAGACCGGCGCCGTGGTCTGGATGCTCACCCGGGGCGGCCTGCGCCTGGTGGCCCTGGGCGCCGGCATCGGTCTCCTGTTCGCGGGGCTCCTGTCCCAGTTCCTGTCGCGTTTCCTCTTCGGGGTGCCGGCCCTGGACCCGCTGACCTTCGTGGGCGTGCCCCTGTTCCTGGGAGGGGTGGCGCTGCTGGCGTCCTGGATTCCCGCCATGCGGGCGGCCCGGGTGAACCCCGTGGGGGCGCTCCGCTCGGAGTGAGACACGGGGGAGGCTCGGCCTAAGTGGGCCGGAACATCCCCCAGGTCCGGAGGACCCCCGGTACCTCCCCCACCGCGGTGACCTCATACCCCACGTGCCGGTAGATCGCCACGTTGGCGGGATCCTCGGTGGTGAGGGAGACCCCCGCGGAGTCCGGGTCCTCGCGGGAGAGCCGGTGCACTTCGTCCAGGAGGAGCCGGCCCAGACCCCGGCCCGCGTAGGTCCGGCGCACCCCGATCATGTTGAGGTGATGGTGCGGCTCCTGGGTGTGGAACTGGCTCCACATGAGACCCAGCTGTTCGTACCGGGCGTGGGCCTCGTCGCCCAGGGTGCCCCAGGTTCGATCCCGGTACTCGGCCAGGGCCTCGGGCGCGTCTCCAGAGCTTGGCAGGGTGAGGGTCGCCACGGCCGCCAGGGTCTCCGACCCCCCGTCCTCCCTGACCTCTACCCCCAGCACCGGTTCACCCCGGAGGACCCGGGCCATCACGAAGAACGTGACCAGGAGTCGGATCGCCTCATCGTGCTGCCGCCCCTCCCTGGAAGCGGCCTGGGGGACCGGAGCGGCCATCGCCGATGGGCCCCCCACGACGAATCGCATCACGGGGTAGTCGCGGAAGGCGTCGGCCAGGACCTCGATTGCCTCGGCCACCCGCTCCGGCGGGAGAGTGATGAGCCGGGGGCTCATGGGCGGGCCATCCGGGCCGGTACCCTCAGCTCACCGGCCTTCCCAGCGCCCTCCGCAGCGCCGCCTCGCCTCCCACCACGGGCAGGGTGAGCCGGGTCCCTGCCAGGTCCACGGTGAGTCCTGCACCCGGATCGGGGCGCAGCGTGAAGTCCCGGTCGGAGCCGAAGATCACGAGGCCGATGCGCGAACCCGCCGGAATCACCTGGTCATCCGGCTGGAGGTCGAACGTGACCTCCACGAATTCGCCGGGGACCATAGGCTCGCTGCGGTTCATCCGCCGGTGGTCCGTGGCCCGGTCCAGGGCCGCCGCCAGGTCCCTGGGGCGATCTCCCGTGAGGGCTTGGCGGTTGGCCGGATCGGCCCAGCCCCGGGTGATGATGCCACCCCGAGCGCCTCGCCCTTCCGTCCAGGGAAGCTCCACCACCCAGACCGAGAGATTGGCCTGGGCCTGGTCCGCAGCCAGGCGCACCGTCACGGATGCCCACCCGGACAGGTGTACGTCCTGCTGTAGCTCCGGCGTGACGTACAGGAGACGGTGGTCGCTCCACTCGGCCCGCGCCAAGTCGTCGCCGCCGAAGGAGAAATTGTCCCGCAGCGTTTCCTGGCCGCCCGAAGCCGAGGCGTCTCCGGCCGGGACCAGTCCGCCCTGCCAGTTCCCTCCGGAAGTGGGGACCAGGGGGACTCCCTCCGACTCGGGATTGGGGTAGTCCGGATAGGCCGTCGGCTCCAGCCGGTCGTCCCCCTCCCGCACGATCCACGCGCGGGGCTCGTTCTCGATCCCGTTCTCCACCCCGTAGAGGTAGCGCGTGAACCACTTGTTCATGAGCTCCAACGGCGGTGGGCCGCCGTGCCCGCCCTGGTGGAAGTAGGCCATGGCGGGCACGCCCCGGGCCTTCAGCGCCTCGTAGACCCGGACGCTGTGCTCCGGCATGACGTTCCAGTCGTTGAAGGCGTGGGCCATCAAGGTAGCCGCCCGGACGTTCTCGGTCCGGACCATGAAGTCCCGGCCTTCCCAGAAGGCGTTGTAGTCACCCGTGACCCGGTCCATCCCGGCGGCCATCTCTCCGTCCCGGACGTTGGCGTCGCACCACGGCCGCTTGGCGGGGTCCTGGGAGTGGATGAAATCGTACAGGACGTCCATGTCCTCTCCTACGTATCCCCCTGGAGACCGCACCAGCCCGTTGGACCGGTAGTAGCGGTAGTACGACGTGTTGGGCGCCACGGGGATGATGGCCTCCAGGCCCTCCACTCCCGTGGTCGCGGCAGCGAAGGGAATGGTGCCGTTATAGGAGGTCCCGGTCATTCCCACCTTCCCCGTCGTCCAGTCCGCCACCACCTCCTGCCCGCCCTCGGCCGCGGTGTAGCCCGTCGCCCGGCCGTTCAGCCAATCGATGACGGCCTTCGGAGCCAGCGCCTCGGGATCGCCTCCCACGGTGGGGCAGCCCTGGGAGAGGCCGGTGCCCGGCGCCTCCGAGTGCACCACGGCGAAACCCCGGGGGACCCACGTCCCCACGTGGCTCCCGGAGATCCCGGGCCGGGGGGAATGGGGCGCCGGTCGGTGCGGCTTTCGGGCATTGGGCACGCCGCCCACCGCCTGCCGCGGATCCCAGAAGAAGTCACCCACCCCGGAGATTCCGGAGTAGTAGGGAGACGACTCGTACACCACGGGGACCTTGAGCCCCTCGGTGTCGGTCTGGGCGGGGCGCACCACGGCCACCCGCACCCGGTCCGGGCGCCCGTCCCCATCCGAGTCGAACTCCGTCTCGACGTAGAGCTCCTCGCGGATCCACCGGGTGGAGTCGGTAAAGGCCTCCACCACCTGGGCCTGGCCGTCCTGGAAGACGGGACGCGTCTGGGCGTCGGCATCGCTGGGGGCCGCGAGGGTGACCAGCGCGAGAGCGGATACGAATGCGGATGAGAACCTGGCGGACATGGGGTCACTCGAGGGGTGTTCGGAATCGTTACAGGGTGGGCCAATGTGCGATTCGCCGGTACCCGGGGCTAGTGGACGAGGCTCCGGTCCCCATTCCGAACGGGCAGGAGGGGGGGTTGCGGAAAGCATAGTAACATCTTTATCATATAGATGTACACACACGGAGGTTTACCATGCCCAAGACCACCCTCGGCGAACTCGAAGAGCTTGTCCTTTTGGCCATCCTCCGGGTGGGGGACGACGCCTATGGCGTGCCGATCATCGACGAGCTCGGCGAGCGAGCCGATCGCCGCGTCGCTCCAGCCGCAGTCTACGTGACGCTTCGGCGACTCGAGGACGCGGGCCTGATCCGCTCCCAGTTGGAGGAGCCGGCCCGGGGCAAGCCCCGCCGGTTCGTTGAATTGACGGAAGGCGGTATCGAGCTCCTCAAGGTCTCACGCCGCACGCGGATGCGGATGTGGGATGGACTCGAGCCCATGCTCGGTGAGTCCTGATGTCCAGGCCCCGACCGCCGCGCCTTTTCGAGTCGCTCCTCCGGGCCTGCCTGCCGCCAGCCTGGCGGGAGGACATGGCACGAGACCTCGAGGAGCTGTTCGGGAGAAAGGCCGCTCGCGGCCAGGTTCGGGCGGTCCTCTGGTACGTGGGACAGGTCCTCAGCTTTGGGTGGCGCTTCGCCTGGTACCGGATTCGGTCACGAACCGCAACCGATGGGCTCCACCCCGGGCGAGCGAGGATCGGACTGGGTGAAGCCTTGAGAGAGGCCCGGTTGGCCGCCCGTAGTCTCCTGCGAGCGCCAGCGTTCACCCTCCCGGCGGTCGCGGTGCTCGGGCTCGGGCTCGGAGCCAGCGCCACCCTATTCACGGTGGTCGATGGTGTTCTCCTCGAGCCGCTTCCCCTGCCCGACTCGCACGAGCTCGTGGCACTCTGCGAGGAGCATGTCCGGCTCGAGGGGATCTGCATCGGTTCCATCGCCACGACGCGCGATCTGGTTCGGGAATCCCGATCGCTCACGGCAGGCGGAGTGGGTCGGGGCTGGCGGTTCAGTCTCGAGGATTGGATCGGAAGGGAGGGACTCCGGTCCGGGATCGCCGACCCCGGGCTCTTCAATGCGGTCGGCCTGAGCCCCCTCCTCGGACGGTTGTTCGCTGACGACGAGATCGGTCCCGACGGCGACGACGTGGTCCTTCTCTCCCACGACCTCTGGGTCCGGCGATATGGCTCCGACCCCTCCGTCGTGGGCCGCACCGTACGCCTCGACGGGGACCCGGTGGTGATCGTCGGCGTGCTACCGGCGGATTTCGTGGTCCCAACCCTCGAATGGATCGAGGCCTGGCGACCCCTGCACGTCGATCCATCCAGTACTGAGGCCCGCGAATGGCGCGGGTTCCTGGCCCTTGCACGCCTCACCCCCGAGGTCGAGTTGCCCGCGGCGCGAGCGGAGCTGGGAACCCTGTATCGCGGACTCGCCGTCCGGTTCGACGCCATCGACGACGGTTGGCGACTCGGCATGCGGCCGCTCTTGGACCAAGTGGTGGGTGAGGCCCGCCCGGCCATCATGTCGCTCTTCAGCGCGGTGCTCCTCCTCCTCCTGATCGGCTGCTTCAACGTGGCGAATCTGGTCCTGGCCCGCGCGGCTCGGCGGAGAAAGGAGCTGTCGATCCGCTCGGCCCTGGGCGCCGGGCGCGGCGGAATCCTCGCGGTGTTGGCGCTGGAGAGTGTTCTCCTGGCCGTCGCTGCCGCCACCCTGGCGACGGCGCTGACCTTCGGGGGGGTGAGGCTCTTCAGGACCCTCGCTCCCACCGGGCTCCCCCGACTGGACGGGGTGGGAGTGAACGGGTCCGTTCTGGTGTTCATCGGCGTGGTGGCGTTGGCCACGGTTCTCGTATTCGGGCTGTGGCCGGCCCTTGGCTCACGGCATCGGCATTCCGGAGAGGCGATGACACGGCTCCGGTCTGTCGGGGAGTCCCGCCGCGGGGTCGCCGTGAGGCGCGGCCTGGTGGTAGCCGAATTGGCGCTCTCCACCGTCCTTCTCTTCGGAGGTGCCCTCCTGGTCCGTACCCTCAACGGCTACGCCTCGTGGGATCCCGGCTTCGACCGGGACGGGCTGTACGTCGTGTCGGCCCTGGCCTCGCTCGGCGAACACCCGGACCGGGAGGAGTTGATGCGGTTCTGGGCCGAGGTCGAGGAGGAGCTTCGAGCCCTCCCGGGGATCGTCGCAGTCTCCACTGCGTCCTCTGTGCCCCTGCGGGGAGGACGGGAAGGGACCTCCTACCGCCCCGAGGGTGGGGAGGACCTGGACGAGGCCGCCCTTCCGTCCGCGCGGTGGTACGACGTAGGCCCCGGACACTTTGCCACACTGGGTGTCCCCGTCCTGGACGGGCGGGAGGTGTCAGAGTTGGACGGCCCCTCCTCACCGTCCGTGGTGGTGGTGAACGAGACGTTCGCGAGGCGAACGTGGCCCGGCGGCCGAGCGGTCGGGCGGTGGCTCGAGATCCCACTCGACGCCGGGGGCGTGAGACGGATGGAGGTGGTCGGCGTCGTGGGCGATGTACGACCCGTGACGCCCGGCCAGCCATCGGAGCCCGAGATCTACTGGTCCAACCGGCAACTCGGCCGATGGGGGACGCTGTTCCTCGTACGGGCCGCCGCCGGTACCGCCGATGTCGGCGCACGCGTTCGGGAAACGATTGAGGGGATCGACCCCACGATCTCGTTGGGAACCATGCTCTCCATGGATCAACTCCTGGAGGAGCCCCTGGCCGGGCCCCGCTTCAACGCGGTGCTCGCTGGGGTCTTCGCGGCCCTGGCGGCGCTCCTGGCCGTCATCGGATTGTATGCGGTCCTCTCCTACAGCATCGCGAAGGAGGGACGCACCATCGGGCTTCGCATGGCCATGGGCGCTTCTCCGCCGCGGGTGCTCCGGACCGTCCTTGGCGAGGCCACCAGTCTCACCCTCGTCGGCGTCGTCATTGGAGCCGTGGGTGCACTGGCCTCCACCCGACTCCTGCGGAGTCTGGTCCACGGAGTATCTGCCACCGACCCGGTCACCCTGGGAGGGACCATCCTTCTGATCCTCCTGGTTTCGCTTGCGGCGGCCGCCATTCCAGCGCGGCGCGCTACCCGCGTCGACCCATCCCGATTGCTGCGGGAGGAGTAGGCCGCCCACGGGCCGGCTTCTGAGAACCGGGTGGCGGTCAGTCGTTCTCCAGAACCCGGTAGCGGAGGACCACTGATACATCCGCAGTCACCCACCACTCCATGGTGTACCCCTCGCCCGCCGGAATGAGAATCTGCGCCGGCAGGCAATCCGCCTCCGGTAGACAGCCTGGGGAGAGGACGATGCGGTCCTCCTCGAAGATGGGAATCCCCCCTTCCGCAAGCACACGAATCTCCGGAACGCCGACGAAGCCGGTGAACCGCTCGGTGCGCTCACGCCCCCAGCGATCTCCACGGTGGAAGCGCACGGTGTCGGCCAGGAACTCCAGCTGATGATCCGGCCAGCTGACCACCGTAGCCGGAAGGGGCTCTCCATTCACGGAGACGAGGTAAAGAGCGGTCAGAGGCGGATCCGGGAGGGTGGGGCCCTTGCACCCGCCGAGGGTCACCCCGGCCAGGGCCAGCACTCCGAGATCGCAGATCCGGCGGTGCATGCGGGCTGCCCCGCGCGGGCTCTTCATGATCCTTCTCCCATCACAAGCTCGTACCGCAGGACCAGTACCGAGTCCTGCGTCACCCACCGCTCCATGCGGTAGCCCATCGTCTCGGGGATCAGCCGATCCGGAGCGATGCAATCGGCGGTGTCGTCGCACACGAAGCTCAGGATGATCTCCCCCCCGAAGTACTCCACCGTGCCCTCGGACTGCGCGTCCACCAGCAGGAGCTCGGCGCCCGGCCGGGTGAAGTCCTGCACGGTTCGCCGACTCCACCGGTCGTTGTCCCCCAGGTGGATGGTGTCCGCCCGGTAGAGCCGGACGTAACCGGGTGCCTCCTCGATGGCGACCGGAAGGGTCTGCTCGCCGATGCGGGTAAGGGCCACCACCTCGCCCCCCACCGGCCCCGTGATCCCGTCACCGCAGGCCACCATGACCGTGGCCGCGACCACCGCCGCTCCCCACCACTTCAGCCAGCCGTTCATGCGTCCTCCCGGCGCTACGCCGCGCCTCCCTCTTCCTCCACTCCACCTCCGATCTCGGTTGTGCTACACGTCCATGGCCGCGGTTGCACACACTCGCGCGCCCGGACGAGCACCGCGCCCTCCGCGGATTTGCACGGCGCAGCGGTCGAACCTACCCTGGCGCTTCCTGGATCGATCAACCCGATCGCCTTTCCGAACGTGGACGTATCCGACTCCCCCTCCCAGCGCTGGCTCGACGATTTCGTCCGCGCCTACACCCTGGCCCGACCGGTGGACTCCACGTTCATCGGCATCCACGAGCACGACCACCGCCTTCCGGACGTCTCGGAGCACGGCCATGGCGACCACGTGGCCGCCATGGAGGGCCTGCTCGCCCGGGCCCGGCGACTGGACGGAGAGCGGGGCGCCGGGCCGGCGGCGGCTCGGGGCCGGTTCGCCGAGGGCGGCGGACCACTGGGACCCGAGGGTACCTCGGGGAGGGTCACGGGAGTGGAGTCGGTGGACCTCCGCCTCGCCGCCGGCTACCTGAAGATCGCGCTTTGGGAGGCGGAGTCGGGGCACTTCCAGCGAGGGAACCCGTCGTACTACACGGGTGAGGCGGTGTTCGGAGTGCTGTCGCTGTTTCTTGCCGAGTTCGCACCCCTGCCTGATCGGGTGGAGGCCGCCATCCACCGGCTCGGGGCCGTGCCGACCTTCCTTGAGCAGGGGCGGAGTCGGCTGCGCCAGCGACCCGGGTGCCACCCAGCATGGGCGCGGAGAGCCCTTCGGGAGTGCGACGGCGCCCTGGCCTTCCTGGGGGAGGGCGTCGATGCCCTGGCGGCGGACCTGCTTCGGAGTCCCGTGCCCACAGGCGCCGACGCACCCCACACCGATGTCTCCAGCCTGGTCCCCGCCTTCCGTCGGGCAGCTGAGACGGCGGCGCGGGCCTTCTCGGACTTCCACGCCTGGCTGGGCGCGACTGGTGGACCGGCCACCCCGGAGGTCGGCTGCGGTCCCGACGTGCTGGACCTCCATATCCGGGAGGGTCACTTCCTCCGGGAGCGGGCAGACGACATCGCCACCGAAGCCCGGGAGGAGATGGAGCAGACCCGCGCTTGGCTCCAGGCGCAGGCCGGGACCTTCGGCGCCCGGACGCCCGATGAAGCCCTCGCCCGGCTCGCCGACCGGCATCCGGGGCCGGACCAGTACCTGGACCGACACCGGGAGATCTGGGAGTCCTGTCGCGACGTGGCGGTGCGGGAGCGTCTCATCACGTGGCCCGACTTTCCCATCCGGTACGTGCCCCGACCCCGGTGGGCGCGGGCGGCGGCGCCCTACCTGTACTTCCTCTTCTACCGGTCACCCGCGGCGTACCACCGGCCCGCGGTCCACGACTACCTGGTGGCGCCCCTGCCGGAGGACTTCACCGGATCGGAGGGGGGGACCGGAGGGTCGAGGGGCGCCACCGGTCCCAGCGGGCTCGAGCATTTCCTTCGGGCGAACAACGACGCCGTCATCCGCGCCAACCACGTGATCCACCACGGGGGTCTGGGCCACCACGTGCAGAACTGGCACGCCTTCCGGTCCCCTTCCCGCATCGGGCGGATAGCCGCCGTGGACGGTCCGGCGCGAATCGCCATGCACTGCGGAGGGACCATGGCCGAGGGATGGGCCTGCTACGCCACCGACCTCATGGCGGAGCTGGCGGAAGCCGGAGTGGAGGGCGGCATGACGAGGCTCGAGGCATACGCCGAGAGGGCGTCGACGGTCCGGATGTGCTGCCGGGCCATCGTGGACGTGGAGCTCCACTCGGGGCGGATGGACCTGGAGGGTGCCGCGGCCTTCTACCGCGAGCAGGCCGGGATGACCGAACGAGCGGCCCTGGGCGAAGCGGTGAAGAACTCCATGTTCCCCGGGATGGCGCTCATGTACCGGGCCGGCACCCGGGAGATTCACCGGCTTCGCCAGGAGCTTGCGGCGGAGCTGGGAGCCGCGTTCGACCTCCGCGACTTCCACGACCGGTTCCTCTCGTGGGGCTCCATCCCCGTGACCCTGGCGGGAGACCTGACGCGGGCGGCCCTCACCGCGGAGGCGACAGGACCGGACACCATGAGTGAGGAGGGGAAGTGAGCCCTGACTCCACCTCGTCGAGCACGGGGTATCCCCTGTCACCCGCCACGCTCCGGTACGGCGAGGCCATGACGGAGGCCCTTCTGGGCGCCGATGCCCTCTACCGCCGGGAGAGCGGGGACGGAGACGGGTTGGCGGTGCTCAACATGGACCTGGACCGACGGTATGCGGCCGATCCGTTCGGGGACTACGCCGACGCCGAGGCCCGCTTCGCCACCCTCCGCAGTAACGCGGACGCCCTCCCCGAGTCGGATCGCCGCGTCTATTACCGGGAGCTGTGCGACTCCACCCTGGCCTTCCTGGAGTGGCGAAGCCGTGGGCTCCCCTTCCGGGAGCAGCTCTCCCGCTTCCTGCACGTGCCGGCGGAGCCGGCGGCGGCCGACGAGCTGGAGGAGCTCCGGTCCGCCATGGGCTCAGTGCTCGCGGATCTCGGGTACCGGGGTGAGCTGCCGGCCGCCTGCGCCCAGTGGGAGGCTGACGCCCGGGTGCCTGCACTGCGGGTCCCCGAGCGCTTGAACGAGCTCCTCTCCCAGGCGTGGGACCGATCCGTGGCGACCCTCCTTCCCCTTCCCGCGCCGAAGGCGGACGGGATGCGGGCGCGGGGGGTCTCCGGGGTGGCATACAACGCGCGCTGCGACTACCTCCATCGCACCATCGACCTGAACACGGACCCGGTCCTCACCGATCCGGCGCTCAAGCACCTCGCGGTGCACGAGGGGTACGGGGGTCATTACGTCCAGTTCAAGCTGCGGGAGCACTTCGTGAGCGAGGGAATGGCCCCGGCGGACAACCTTCTCTCGTTGGTCAACTCCGCCTCGTCGTGCGTCTTCGAAGGCATCGCCGACACGGCCATGGAGATGATGGACTGGGTGGACTCGCCTCACGACCGGCTCCAGGGATTGATGAATCGATACCGCGCCGGGATTGGTACGGTGGCGGCGTGGCGCCTGCACGAGCGGGGACAGACCGAAGGTCGCGTGGCCGACTGGCTTCGAGAGCACGCCCTCACTGGAGGAGAGGGCTGGGTGGCGAACCGAATGCGGTTCATCGGGGCGCCCGCCCGGGCGGTCCTGATCTGGTCGTACTGGTGGGGAGAGACCACGGTGGCCCGGGCGTGGAGATCCGTCGCCGCGGAACGCCGCGCCGACTTCCTCCGGTACCTCTACGGCCGGATGCACTCCAATTCGACGGTGGGGATGTTCGCATGATCGAAGAAATCGGAGCTCGCCCGGCAGCCGCGCCCGCGGCCCAGTCGCGTGCCCAACCCCGGGCCCTCTGCCGGAGTGCCCGCCTCCGCTCCCTGGCGGGAGGATGGGTCCTGGTGGCGATGGTCGCGGCTTGCGGCGGGGAAGGCGGGGCCCCGGGGACCGGGGACGCGGCGCTGGGCGGACCCGGCCTCGCTCCGGACGGCCGTGCCATCCTACGGGTGGCGTACGACCGGGAGATCGATGTCCTGAACGCCTTCACCTCGCAGAACCTGGTAGATATCCAGTTCAGCATGGTGGAGGGCCTCGTCACCACCGACGCGGCCAATCGGTACATCCCCGTCCTCGCCCAGGACATTCCAACGGCGGAGAACGGCCTGGTGGTGGAGCGGCCCGACGGCACCGTCGAGATGACCTGGCCCCTGCGGCCCGGAATCCGGTGGCACGACGGAGAGCCCTTCACCAGCGCGGACGTCTGCTTCACCTGGCGGTTCGTGGCCAGCGCCGGCTCCCAGGTCTACAACCGTGACCAGTACCTGGGAATCACCGACTGCCGCACCCCCGACGATCACACGGTGGTCCTCGAGTGGGACGGCCCCCGGGCCTACTACGCAGGCCTGTTCGAGGCCATCCTCCCGGAGCATGTCCTGGGAGGTCTGAGCACCGACGAGATCGTGAACCACACGCCGTATAACCGTGGCGAGGCCCTGGTGGGCACGGGCCCCTTTCGCTTCGGAGAGTGGCGCGCCGGTGAGTACATCCGCGTGGTGCGCAACCCGGACTACTGGCGGGACCAGCTCCCGCCCGGAGATCCAGCCCGCCGGTCCGTGGGCGCTTCCGACGCGGCGCGGATCCCGGCCATCGACGAGATCGTCTGGTCGTTCGTGCCCGACCAGAACACGCGACTCAACGCCATCAAGGCGGGCCAGTACCACTATGCCCAGATCGTCCCCACCCAGGTGGCCGAGGTCGAGGAGCTTCCGGGATACGAGGTGCATCTCACCTCCTCGAACTCCTTCATGCACTTCGACCTGAGCCTCAACACGGACAACGCCCGGGCCCTGTTCTCGGACCCGGAGGTCCGGCGGGCTCTCTTCCACGCCGTGGACCGCGAGGCCATCGCGGAGCAGCTCATGCGCGGCACCGTGCGGGTGGCGGACACGCCGCTGAACCCCACATCGCCCTTTCACAACGGCGACGTGCAGGCCTCCTCGTACGATCCCGACCGGGCGCGGGAGATCCTGGAAGGGGCGGGATGGGTGGAGGGCCCCGGGGGCATCCGGGTGAAGGAGGGCCGGCGCTTCGCCTTCCGCATGCTCAACCGTGCCGGGAGCACCGATCGGATCCAGGTGGCGCAGGTCATTCAGGCTCAGCTCCGCCTGGTGGGGGTGGAGGTTTCCTTCGAGACGCTGGAGTCCGCCGCCTGGACCCAGGAGTGGCGGAATGGAAACTGGGAGGCGGTGGTGAGCGCGTGGTTCCTACCCGCCGACCCGTCCATCACCGGCCTGTACGCCTGTGGTGGGCCGAACAACATGGCGGGTTTCTGCAACCGGGGGCTGGACCAGATCATGGAGGCCTCGGACCGGGCCCTCGAGGGAGAGGAGCGGGTGGCCTTTCTCCACGGCGCCCAGGAGATGCTGGCCGGTGATTCCCGCATGCTCCCCCTCTACTACAACGTCATCCCGCAGGTGGTGAGCCGGCGGGTGGTGAACTTCGCCGGCAGCGGAACCAACTTCGGCAGCTTCTGGAACCTCTGGGAGTGGCAACTGCGGTAGGAGCGGGTCCGCGCGCGGCAGGCGGACGCCACTTGGCGAGCCTCCGCCTGCGGCTTGAAGCGGTTACCTCGGCCCCAGGGGAAGCGAGAGCTGGAGGCCCACCTGCCGCCCCACGATGGGCCGGACCGTGAGGCGACGGTCATCGTCCTCGATGCCCGGGAACTGGACCGTCGTCCATTGCTGTTGTCTCGTCAGCCCGGCGATGATGCCGATGGGAATGCCGATCATGGCACCCACGCCCGCTCCGAACCCGAACGCCGCGCCACGGGAGTCCGGGTGCATGAAGCAGGCCATGAACCCCGTTTCCGTACAGGGCGACCAGCTCACGGCACCGATCACACCACCGACCGCCGCCGCGATTCCCACCGACATCCCGAAGTTCCGGGCGAACCTGCGGTGCCGGCCCAGGCTGCGCTCGAGCTTGTCCACCTCGTAGGGGCTGAAGACCACTTCGCTCCCGGAGTGGAGTGTGAGAAGTCGCAGTCCCTCCGCCGATGCGGATTGGACGATGCCGGTTTCCGGCGCTCGCTCCGTCGAGTGGACCCGGACGGTGTCCCCCGGAATGAGGTCGATCTGTCCGGCCAGCGACACCGGAAGCAGGAACACCACGAGGAAGAGGACGAGGGTGCCGCGTCGCGGATTCATGGATCCTCCGTTGCCCGTCGGGGGGGGACGCCCACCTCGGGCGATCCCTTCTATGGACAACGTTCCGCCCGTGGTCGCCGTCGAGGGCTACGTAGGGGTACGTATGCGGTCCGCAGCCCTGCGTACCTGCCATCCCCCACAGCAGTCCCGGCTAGGTCTTCCCTGCTGCCGAGCCCCGGCAGGCGGTCCCCGTCGGAACCGGGAACCGCGCCAGTGGAGCTCCATCTCCCATGCCGAGCCTACCGGCCCACCAACACCCATTCCTCCTGGGGTGGGATCAGCCACTCGGCTCCGTCCGGAGTGATCACCACCATCTCCTCCACCGAGATCGTCTTGGTGGTCCCGTCCCCCTGCTCCCATCCGAAGAAGCCATCGAAGGCGAAGGTCTGCCCAGGACGCAGGGGGCGCGCGGCATCGCCCCGGGGTCCCGCCCCACCCGCAGCGCCGCCCAATCGCGGACCCAGGTCGTGGGCCCAGTAGCCCACCGGGTGTCCAGTGCTCCAGATGATGGAGATGGACCCGTTCCGGTCCAGCACCTCCCGCTGGGCTCGGTCCACGTCCCACCCGGTGGCCCCGGGCCGCATGGCCGAGAACGCGGCTCGGCTTCCCTCCCGTGCGTGCTCCCACCGGGCCAGCATCTCCGGAGGAGCCTCGGTCTCCCCGGGACGTAGCACGTAGGCAAAGCGCTGGATGTCGGTGACCCAGGTGTCGTGCACCTTGATCCCGAAGTCCGTTTGGATGACGTCCCCAGGCACGATGACCTTCTCGGTGGCGTGGGAGTGTCCGCGGTCCGGCCCCGAGTTCACGTTGGGGTTCTGATCCGGCGCCCAGCCGTCCCCTACCCCCAACTCCGCCATACGCCGCTTCAGGAAACGGGCCACCTCGGCGTCCGTGGTCTCACCGGGTACGATGGTCTCGTACGCCTCCAACTCCAGCTGCTCCGTCAATGCGGCCGCCCGGCGCATGATTTCCACCTCGCGGGGAAGCTTCACCGAGAGCCACTCGATGACCACGTCCTCCGAGGACACCAGCCGACCCGTCAGCTCCGGACCCAACGCGGACTCCAGGGCGTTGCGCTGAGTCCACGACAGTCCGTCGGCGATATTCCGCGTGCTACTGTTCACCGCGATCCGGCGCGGATTCCGGGTTCGCAGCTCCTCGGCGACGTGGGCATAGATGCTGGTGCCCCGGGGCACCGCGCGCACGGAGTCCAGGGGGGTCACCTCCGCCAGCGCCGTGGCCTCGGTCTCCGGTGACACGGCCAGGGATTCGAGCCCCCCCTCCTCGTCGGAGAAGAAGAGGAAGGCGGCGAGTCCGCCGGCGTTGTCGGCCCCGATGTGTGGGGCGATGGGATCGTTGGCGTTCTCCCGCGCCAGGACGACCCACGCATCCACGTTCGCCCGGGCCATGGCTGGGCCGAGGAGCGTGCGGATCCTCTCCCGCCGGATGGAGGGCCAAAGGTCCGGGTCCGGTGGGAAGGGACGTTCCGGAGAACCGGCGACGTCCTCCGCCCCTCCGGGGGACGCCGGCTCACCTCCCCCACATCCCCACCCCCACAGCGGGACCGCCAAAACCAGTGCGAGACCCAGCCCGCGGGTCCGGTCGGTCCACGCCCCGCTCGGCCCCTGCCTGCGACCTCTGCCTGGGACGGGGCGTCCGCGCTGCCACCCCAGCCTCATCCTCCGATCCTCCGGCCTGGGGTCCAGGGCGCCCCGGCCTCGGCCAGGGCCACCTCCAGGGCCGACAGCGCACCCTCGATGAGGGTCGCGAGCTCGCGCTCCACAGCTCCCAGGTCCACCTCGGCGATCTCCAGGTTGCGTCGCTGGGTCGCCGTGGGCTCCATGCGAGTACCCCAATGCCCGGAGGCCACATTCCCCACGCGCCCGGATAAGGAAGGAGCAGAAGCCTGGTTGAGACGTCCCCGCACCGGGTCCCCGTTCAGGCGGAGCGAGAGTGCCTGGAACGCCTCGGCGACCCGCGCCAGCTCGGTGAACAGCCCCGGATCGGCTCCCGGGGTCTCCACGAGCGCCGCTTCCATGTAGCGGAGCCGGTCCCTCTGCCGGCCAAGCTCCGAGGACGCCACACCGATCCGCCGCCGAAGCTCGCTGGTCCGGTGCTGGAAGTCGGCCACCGCCACGAAGTCGGTCCCGACGGGGGCGGTGGGAACCGGGACCACCTGGAACGGCTGCGCCTCCCCCACCATCTCCACGCCTCCGGAGCTCACCACCACCAACTGCGCCGTGTAGGGCCCGGGAGGCGCCAGTGGACCCTGGGGGTCCGAGGCCCAGGGGGGAACGAACGCCGGAGTGGAGAGGTCCACCGGGTCCGGCGGGGGTCGCCGGAGGTCCCACGTCAGCCGGTGAACCCCCTGCGATGCCGGCGCCTCCACCCATCGCACCGGCGTCCCGTTGGCACCCGACACCTGCACAAGCACCCGGGGGCCCCGCTCCGCCACCTCCGCGCGCAGCGTCTCGTAGCCCGGGAAGGGAACGTCCGTCCCACGCTCCCGGAGCGCCTGCTCCGAGTCCCTCCGGACCTGCTGCGCCGTCTCCGGGAGCTCGGGCACACGGATGGTGAAGGTGGCGCCGAAGGGAGGGTTCGGTGCGGCATAGGCGGTGGTGCCCAGGGTGGGCCGCCCCCGGGCCTGGTTGGTGAGATTCGGGACGTACCACCACGCGTCTCTCACCGGAAGCACGCCGCCCCCGTCCGCCGTGGACCCCGCCGCGGCGGAGCGCAGGGGCGCGTAGTCGTCCAGGATGTAGAAGCCCCGGCCGAAGGTGGCGCCCACCACGTCGTCGTCTCGGCGGTGCAGCTTCAGGTCCCGGAACGCGATGGTGGGTGCCCCGGGCAGCCGGTGCCAGTTCGCACCGCCGTTCTGGGACGTGTAGAGCCCCCACTCCGCGGCGATGAACAGCAGGTCCGGATCCACGTGGTCCTGCTGGATGGCCCAGACGATGGTCTCCGCCGGAAGATCCCCGGTGATGGAGGTCCAGCTCCGGCCATGGTCGTCACTGCGGAACAGGTAGGGCGTGTAGTTCCCGATCTTGTGGGCGTCCGCCGCAACGAAGACGGTTCCGTCGCCGTGGTGTCCCGCCTCCACATCGTTGATGAAGCTCCGCTCCGGCACCCCAGGCAGAGGCGACAGCGCCGCCCACGATCCTCCGCCGTCGGGGCTCGTGTGCAGCAGCCCGTCGTCGGTCCCCACGTAGAGGCGATCTTCCGTGACCGGGGACTCGGAGATGGCGGTGATGGTGGCGTACTGGGACATGGCTCCGTTGTCGTGCAGAGCGTCGAGCTCCCACACCCGCCCCATGAACGGAAGGGTGTAGCGATCCGTGTCCGTGGTCAGGTCGCCGCTCACCGGGGCCCAGGAGCCGCCGCGATCCTCGCTCCGCCAGAGGCGCTGTGAGGCGAAGTAGAGGCGGGCCGGGTCGTGGGGAGAGATGAGGATGGGCGAATCCCAGTTCCACCGCTCCGGGGGATCGCCCGGTGCGGGCTGTGGCTGGATCTGCAGGGCCTCGTCACTCGCCCCGTGCACCCGGTAGAGGTTCCCCTGCTGCGTCATGAGGTAGTACAGGTCGGGATCCTCCGGGTCGAACTGCACCCCATACCCGTCGGCCCCCATGGGGAAGTGCCAGTCCTCGTTCCGCACGCCCTCTGCGGTGGTGGTGCGCGACGGGCCCAGGAGCGTCCCCAGGTCCTGGGCGCCCCCCAGGATGTCGTAGAAGGGCTCCCGGCTCGAGATGGCCACCTTGTAGAACTGGGAGATGGGCATGTTGGGGAAGTGCCTCCAGGTGGCACCCTGATCGAACGACTCGTAGAGCCCGGCGTCGGTCCCGGCCAGCAGGTGCCGGTCGTCCTCGGGGTCGATCCAGAGGGCGTGGTTGTCCGAGTGCTTCTCCCGACCGGTCCCCAGGTTGGCGAAGGTGGCCCCGCCGTCCCGCGTGACCTGGAAGAAGACGTCCATCTGGATCACCAGGTCCGGGTCCAGGGGTGAGGCCTCGATCTCCTGGTAGTAGTGCGGCCCTGTGCCGCCCGAGATGTACGGGTTCCGATGCTCCCAGCTCTCACCCTGGTCCAGGGACCGGTAGAAGCCGCGTTCCCGGGGGCCCGCCTCGATGGTGGCGTAGACCCGGTCCGGGTCCGCCGGCGTCACCGCCAGGCCGATCTTTCCCACGTCGCCGGCGGGGAGGCCACGGGTGATCTCCCTCCAGGTGATGCCGCCGTCCTGCGACTTC
Source organism: Gemmatimonadota bacterium (assembly GCA_039586075.1). Taxonomy (GTDB): domain Bacteria; phylum Gemmatimonadota; class Gemmatimonadetes; order Longimicrobiales; family Gaopeijiaceae; genus Gaopeijia. Next base: position 37,659 of record JBDHLC010000025.1, read on the forward strand.
CAGATTCCCGAGCCCGGCCCCCCGGCCATGTACCCCCACACGTGCCGGCGCCGCTGGAAGGTGGCGGCGTAGACCACATCCGGGTCCCCGGGAGCGAACTCCAGGTCGGTGACCCCCGTCCGGTCATCCACCGTCAGGACGGGAGTCCAGCTCTCACCGCCGTCGGTGCTGCGGTATACGCCCCGCTCCCCGCCGTCGGACCAGAGGGGACCCTCGGCGGCCACAAGCAGGACGTCCCCGTCTTCGGGATGAACCAGGATCTTCCCGATGTGCTCGCTCTCCGGAAGCCCCATGTTCGTCCAGGTGACGCCGCCGTCCCGGGAGCGATAGATCCCGGAGCCCCAGGCCACGTGACGGCCGCTCACGTTCTCTCCCGTCCCCACCCAGACCACGTCGGGATTGGAGGGGTCCAGGGCGACATCCCCGACGGAGTAGGAGGGCTGGTCGTCGAACACCGGGGTCCAGCTGGTACCGGCGTTGTCGGTCTTCCACACCCCGCCGGATCCCGCCGAGACGAACCAGCGGGCGTCGTCCCGGGGATCCACCTCGATATCGGAGATCCGCCCTCCCGCCACCGCGGGCCCCACCTCCCGCAGACTCATGGCCCGAACGGCCTCGGCTACGTCCTGGGCCCCGACTGATGTCGGAAGGAACCCGATGGCTGCGAAGAGGAGGAGCGGGGGCAAGGTGGTACGTGTGCGCATGGGTGGCCTCCTGAAGGACGGTACGCGGGGGGCACACGGCACAATCCGCCCCCCGCGGAAGTGCTGCAAGGGGGGCGCGGCTAGCCCGGTTACCAGGACCGCGGCCCGTCCCGCCGGTGGTCGTGTGGGTCGGCCCCGTCCGGATCGCCGGGCTCCCTGTCGCCCTCCCGGCCCGGGTCCTGGTCCCGTCCCGGCATCCGCACCAGAGTCCAGGCCGCGATCCCCACCAGAGCCAGGAGGGTCAGGGCCCAGAAGACCCGGACGAGCCAACGCCAGGCGTGGAGCTCCAACTCCATCCGATCTCTCCTCGTCCTCCGGCGCCTCGGGTGGCGCTCTGGAATGGCGGCCTCAGCTCAGCGAGGCGGGCCCCCCGATCAAGGCTCGCCGGACTCCTGGCCGGCGGCACCCTCCGGATTCACCGACGCCGCCCGGCCATCCTCGCCGGACTCTCCCCCCTCCGACCCGGGCCATTGGAGGACCTTCCCCATGATCCGCTCCGCGTGGGACGGAATCCCTGTGAACTCCACTTCGATCCCGGCGGCGTCGGCGTCCGCCTTGAGCTGCTTCAGCCCCAGGGCGCCGGTGTAGTCGATGCGCCCGAGGGAGCCCAGGTGGAATACGATCCGGGTCGTCCCGTCGTCCCGGTTGAGAAGGTCGAACGCGTCTTTCTCCAACTCCGGGGCCGATCCGAACCAGAGCACGCCCTCGGGACGGATGTGCAGCGTCTCGCCCTCGACCCAGTGGCGGAGGTGCGGCCGCATCTCCCGCCAGGCGTGCACCCCTAGCGCCATCACCACCCCGAGGAGGACCGCCTGGTCCACCCGCGGGGCCAGGAGGAGGCTGAAGACTAAGGTCCCGATCCCCACCATGGCCTGGAGGGGGGAGAGCTTCACCAGGCGCAGGAGCGGTCGGATCTTCACCAGCGAGGCCACGGCCGAGATGACGATGGCGGAGAGTACCGCCCGGGGCAGCGGGGCCACGACGAAGGCGAAGGGGAGGAAGGCCAGCACCACGAACCCTGTCACCGCGCCGCTCCAGCGGC
>JBDHLC010000115.1:0-2691 GCA_039586075.1 Gemmatimonadota bacterium
GGGCGACCAGTCGGTGTTCCCGATCATGAACTGGAAGAGCGAGACCACCGTGGCCTGCTCCACGTCCATCCCCTGCGGGTGGAACTGCTCCCACTCGGAGATCACCGCGCGGTTACGAGCCGCCATGGCCTCGTCCGACTCGATGAGGAATCCGTAGGCATCCACCGGATCGGAGTCCCCGGACGTGTCGTGGACGGTCAGCTCCACCAGCCGGACCCGATAGCTCGCCGGTGTCAGGAGGTTGAGCATCCGGTAGGCCAGGTACTCGCGAAGGACGAGCGTCTGGTAGTTGCTCCGGCCCTCCCGGCACGGAAAGACCAGCTTCAGCTTGTCCTGCCCGTGGAAGACGGTCCCTTTCATCTGGCCTCGGGGGACGTCCAGGCGAAGAGGGGGGAAGGAGCAGTTGCGGGACTCCCGCCGGAAGATCCCCCGGGTGCGGATCTCCGCCGGGGCGTCGGCCCATCCCCGATCGGGCTGGCGGAAGCGCAGCAGCGCGGGCTCCTCCTCTTCGTCCGGGCGTTCGTCCTTGAGGTACTCCAGGTCCACGAACAACTCCAGCCTCAGCGGCTCGTCGTCGCTGAAGAGGGGCGCCGACTCGGCCTCCGCCTGGAGCTCGTCCATCTCCGCCGGTGAAGGCAGCTCCTGGGCCGCGACCGTCCCGGAAGCGAAGGTCCCCACCGCGACGCCCGCCACAACCATCCTGCCGATTCCGGCCAAGGGAATCGAACTCACATGCGCCACGGACCTCATGACCGGACCTCCGGCGTGGACGAGACCTCGCTGGCCTCCAGCGCCCGCACCCGCACGCGCGCCGTCCCCGTAGCCACCACACCGAGCTCCTGAGCCGCGGCGTAGGAGAGATCCAGGATGCGCCGGTCCGTGTGCGCGAAGGGACCCCGGTCGTTGACACGCAGCACCAGGGTTCGGCCGTTCTCCAGGTTCGTCACTTCCACCCAGGTGTGGAGCGGAAGGGTACGATGCGCCGCCGAGAGTCCGTGCATGTCGTAGGTCTCCCCGCTGGCGGTGGGCCGACCGTGGAATTTCTCACCGTACCACGAGGCCAGCCCCTCCTCGGCGTAGCCGTGGGAGGACTCCAGGACACGATACTCCTCGCCGAAGACGACATAGCTTCGGCCCGTGCGGACCGGTTCCGGATCGTCGGGTACCTCCGCGGTGATCTGGGGGCCGGGACCCACCCTGGTGGGAGCCGTCGAGTCCACCGATCCCCCGGCAGGATACCCCACGAGAGTGCACCCCGAGAGGGCGAGGGAAAACGGAAGCAGGAACACCACGGAAGACTTGGGGCGCGCTTGCATGGACGAATGGATAAATAACGGACCCGTACCCGCCAAGGGTTTTCTCCCAATCCTGCCAGGAGCGAGCCAGCTATGCGCGAATCCTGCGCCCTCGTCGGAGACCGGCCCCCGCTCGGAGACCGCGCCCTAGGTGCACGGGCGCAACGGTTCCCCGGCGGAGTGCTCGCGCCGCGCGTTCGACTCGTTCGCCCACCACGGCCCGTGCGGCGCCCCGGGTCGGAACGCTTGATCTGCGGAGCCGCGCATTGAAGTGTGGGGGGCGCGCCCTCGGGCGCCATCCCCTTCCGTCCAGCCTATCGATGCACGCGACACCGAGGTGAACCCGATGAAGAGCCGCCCCCTCCCCTTCCTTCTCGCGGTCCTGTCGGTCCTGGTCCTTGCCGGGCCGGCCCCGCTGCTGGGACAGGATAACACGCGCACGCTGAGCCTCGAGATGTCCCTGGACATGGAGAGCGTCTCCAGCCCGCAGGTGTCTCCTGACGGCACGCAGATCGTCTACACCCGTGGCTGGGTGGACAAGATGAACGACTCCCGGGAGTCGTCCATCTGGATCATGAACTCCGACGGGACCCGTAACCGCTTCCTCGTCGATGGCTCCAGCCCCGCCTGGTCGCCCGACGGGACCCGAATCGCCTTCACCGCCCGAGGCGAGCCCTCGGGTAGTCAAATCTTCGTCCGCTGGATGGACGACGAGGGCGCGGTAACCCAGATCACACGGGTCGAGAACGGCCCGAGCTCCCTCCGGTGGTCGCCCGACGGGGAGCACATCGCCTTCACCATGAGCGTGGACTCGGACGAGGGCTGGAGCGTCAGCCTTCCCGGCCGGCCCGACGGCGCCAGCTGGACCGCTCCTCCCAAGGTGGTGACCCGGGCGAGCTATCGCCGGGACCGCGTGGGCTACACGGACTCGGGGTACCGGCATCTGTTCGTGGTTCCCGCGGAGGGGGGGACCCCTCGGCAGCTGACGGATGGGGACTGGAACCACTCCGATGGGGAATGGACCGCCGATGGCCGTGAGCTGGTCTTCTCGGCCAACCGGAGCGAGACGGCCGAGCTGGATTGGCGCGAGTCCGACGTCTACGCCGTGGAGGTCGCTTCGGGTGCCATCCGGCAGCTCACCACGCGCCGGGGCATCGACGGAAACCCCCTGCCCTCCCCGGACGGCGACGCCATCGCCTACACCGGAGCCGACTGGAACACCGACACCTACCGGAACGCCGGGATCTACCTCATGGATCCGGACGGGTCGAACCCTCGCCTCATCTCGGGTGACTTCGATCGCCAGCTCACCGGTGAAATGATGTGGGCGCCGGACGGGAGCGGGCTCTACTTCTCCGCGAACGACGCCGGCACCCGGAACCTCCACTTCGTCTCC
>JBDHLC010000026.1:0-48785 GCA_039586075.1 Gemmatimonadota bacterium
CCAAGCGCGGAGGCGGTGACCGACTTCGGCGGCCTTCTCTTTCAGTCGGGAGATTTGCGCCTGGAATGGATGGACATCCAGTGGGAGGAGTCCCGGTCGGTGCTATCTCGGATGTCGGTGGACGACGAAGGGCTCTCGGCCGGGATGCGCTGCACCGCGGGACAGGATCGCGACCCGGGGAGACTGATCGTGTGCACCCTGGCCATCGCACCGGGGGGATGCAGGAGCCGCCGAGGGAGTCGTGTCGGGGCTCCGGGTGCGGTAGGGTCTCACCCCACCTCTCCGTCTCGGAGAGCGCGATCTCGTTCTCTCCTATGCCGACCACCATCTGGGTGACTCGAGCTCAGGACACGGGCGGGCCTGGTACACTCCCCCACGAGGCTGGAGCAGCGAATTGCGATTAGGCTGCGTATTCTTCCGCCCGTGCATAACCGCTCGCCCAGCGCCAGTATGGGGCGAAATCACACCAGGAGGGACGCATGGCTCGACGGACATGGTCGGACGAATTCCTGAACCAGATGCGCAAGACCGCCGACCCGGACGGGGACGAGATGGTCCGGGCGATCCTCTCGCCGGTCGAGCCGAAGGAAGTGCGCACGCGTCTGACCGACCTGGTGGCCGCCCTCGAAGCCTTGTCCGGGGAGGGCGACGATCCCGCCAGTGACATCGGCGAGATTCGGCAGCGGATGCGTGAAGCGCAGTTCTTCGCCGGGACCTCGGAGATCCTCAATGACCTGAAGCTGGCGGACCAGGCTGCGGAGGCCGGAAGGGTCTCACTCTGGTACGGGGACCGGGCGGCATTCGCGAGATTCAGGGAAGTCGCCGTCCACGCCCTGCGCCAGGGCCTCGAGAGCCTCGGGGTGGACGATGCGGAGACGAAGCGCGACCCCCGCACCTGGTACACGGCCGACTACAAGCGCGAGGCGTACAACCAACTGTTGGTGCTGTCGGACTACCTCGCCATCTCGCCGGAGCTCCTATCCGCTCAGAACTCGGATATCGCCCAGCGCTTCGCCAAGTACCCCGCGGGCTTCCTGGATTTCTTCTCCCCGGTCGAGGCCCCGGCGTGGGTCGACGAGGCCAAGCTTCGGATGGCCGTCGAAGTCTGGGAGAAGAACATGCCGTTCGTGCTCCTTACCCTCTTCTCCGGGAGCCTCCCCTTCTGCTACCTCGACCGGAAGGGAATCCCGCTCCTCTACGAGACGGGAAAGCTGACCGACAGTCGGTACATCTCACAGCGCCTGTACGAGACGGGTCTCATGCTGGACTCGGTCCTGGCGGCGGACGGGATGAAGGTCGGGCATGACGTCTCCCACCAGCGCCAGCAGTTGGACCGCGCGGCCAAGGCCGAAAACCTGCAGATCCGCTACACCCGTCAGGGCAGGCCCATGTGGCACACTCTGTCCGACGAGGAGCAGATCCGCCTGAAGACGCGGCTCGCGTCCGCAGAGGACGGCGTGGATCCCGCGAAGCGATTCCTCACGGGTAGAGGGGTCCTCTATTCCAAGAAGGTCCGCATTCTCCACGCGGCCATGCGTCGAATGGCCCTCGGGAACGGGCACGGTCATTCCGTTCCCCCCGAAGATCACGGGCGGTCCCGCGAATGCGTCTTTGCCCGGATGTCGGCCGGCGGATGGAACTCGGAGGACGGCCTGCCCATCAATCAGGAGGACCTGGCCTACACGCTGCTCACCTTCGGCTACGTCATCCCCATGGGACTCGCAAAGTGGGGCCGGGCCCCGAGCCGAGAGGAGACCGAGGCCTTCCTGCATCGATGGAAGGTCGTGGGCCACATCATGGGAGTTCGGGACGAGTTGCTCACCGACGACCTGCAGGAGTCGCGGGAGCTGTTCGAGAGCCTTCTCGGCAGGGTCCGGAGCGAGCCCCGGATGGCCGTGGCCACCACAGCGGGGGCCGATCAGGGCGGCGATGCCGGCGAGCAGGTCACGACGTCCAGCGCCATGACCTCAGCCATCGTGGACTTCCTCAACCGGTACCTGCCCAAGCGGCTGCACGGGCTTCCGGCGGTGATGATCATGGACCAGGTGGGCCGGCAGAACGCGGAGATCCTCCTGGGGCCCGGAAAGCCGGGATCGCTCTTCTCGAGGCTCGTCTACCGCGCGGTGACCTCGCTCAGCAAGATCCACAGCTTCCTGGATCGGTGGATCTACCAGAGGAGCCGGCTGCTCGAGACGTTCTTCACCCACCTCATGCACGACGTGGGGGTCGCCTTCGTGGAGAGCTGGAGAGGACCGTTCGAGCGCCGCCCCTTCTTCCTCCCGGAGGACCTGCACCGCTGGAAGCTGGAGCCCGGCGTCGACGAGGCGTACGTCGCCCGGCTCCACCGGTGGAGGAGGAAGATGTTCCTCCTCCTGGTGGGTGGCCTGGTGACGCTGTTGGGCGGGAGTTTCGTCGTGGCGGTGGGGGTGGCGGGGTCGGTCCTGCAAGGGGGAATCGGGTTCTTCGAATGGAGCCTTCTCGCGAGTCTTCCTCTCTTCGGCCTGGCGGTCCTGTTCATGTGGACCATGGTGAGGCGGACCCTCCGGCAGCGTCCCACCCAGTAGGAGTCCCGCCGTTCGGTCGGCCCTCCAGGGCAGTGGCGGTGGCCTTCTCCTCCCACCGGCTTCCGAGATCGCGGAACTCCTCCAGGGCTGTGGAGAGCCACCGGCGACGTTCGGTGGACCCTGGCGGATGGGCCAGCCCGAGGAACTGCGCGGCCCTGGCACGGGCGTATGGCTGGGGACCCTGCTCCGCCGACGCCCGAGCTTCCTGCAACACCTGGATCCCCTTCTCTCCCTGCCCTGTCATGCAGAGGAGCCGGCCCTGTGCCACGAGCGCATCGGGCCGAGCAACGGGGTACGTCTTCGCGAACTTGAGGTGTGCCTTGACCGCACGGAGGGCCTCCCTCTCGACGGCGTGACGCTCATAATCCCCCGCCCGCTCGAGCAGCTCCAGCCGGCCCTCGCAGAGGGCGGTGAACGACTGCCAGTGCGCCCAGATCATCGTCTTCTTCCGCGAGCCGACGCCCAGGCTGTCGCTCAGGCGAGTCACCGCGAGGCGGAGTTGGGGCCAGTCCTCGCGACGCACGCGCAGCAACACCTCCGCCGCCTCGTAGGAGGCACGCTCCTGGTGAATCAGACGGGCGACGAGCTGGCGAAGCTGCTCCACGTGCGCCTCCGCCTCGTCCAGGGCGCCCGTGCGCAGCGTGTTCTGTGCCAGCATCAGGAAGGCCCACACTTCGTCCAGGGCCTTGGCCTTGCGGTTGTCCAGGAGCTCGCGACCCCGGCGGGCATGATCCGCGAGCATTCCAAGCGCGAGCTCCACGTTCCCCCCCACCCCCGAGATCTCGATCCCCTCCCGCTGCAGCCCGTGGGCCTTGGCGAGAGCCTCGCCTCGATACAGTGCTTCCCGGGCCTCCCCCAGACGCCCCGTCCAGAAGTGCACGGCGGTCGTGATCATGTCGGCGCTCACCCGGCCCGCGTCGTCCTCCGCCTCCTCCGCCACGCTGCGGGCTCGTTCCAGGTACCGCCAACCCAGTCTCTCCAGCCCCAACATATGGGCAACGGCCCCCATGACACCGATGGGTCTGGCGACCCCGGGCTCTGGCGCCAGTCGATCTGCGGTGTTCGCCGACAGGATCAGGAGACCGAATTGTGGCAACGGCTCGTTGGCTCCGTATCGGTGGTCGGAGTGAATCGAGGCGGCGGTGAGTAACGCCATGGCGTTCCGATGGCCTTCCGTTCCCACCTGCTGCGGGGAAGGCTTTCGAATCAGGTGGGACGCCTGAACCAGCACCTGTCGCGCAACCATCCACACCCACCCGAGCCTGGACCGGGGGAGCGGCGCACCCAGCTGCGCCAGCGCGATGGCGGCGTGCTCCGCACCCTCCACCGTCCGGGTCAACCCGTGGTAGGCCCGGGCCAGGGTGGAATTCCACCGTCCCCTGTGATGAACCTCGCTCGTGCGGCCCTGGCCCTCGTCCAGAGAAAGGAGGCGCTGCATGAAGTCAACACCGTCGGAATAGGCGCCACGCCGCAGGGACTCCAGCGCCGCCAGCTCAAGGTACTCCATCGCCTTGTCGACGACGCCGGCCCTGAGCCAGTGGTGGGCGCAGCGCGCAAAACCCGGGTCCGACGACCCCTGCCCGGCGCCCTCCAACCACTCCGCAAAGTGCCGGTGCAGCGCCACCTTACGACCCTGGTCGATGGTCTCGTAGGTGACGTCGCAGGTGATGTGGTGGGCGAAGGCGTATCCGTGCTCCGCCAGCATCAACAGCTGGGCTGAGACGAGGAGGCCGATGGATTCCTCGAGGCCAATCGCAGATCCGTTCTCCATCGGAAAGGCACCGAGCTCCCGAGCCGTGAACCCTCGACCGATTACGCTGGCACACTGCAGGAGGTCCCGTTGCTCCGGAGGGAGTCTCTCCAGGCGGGCCAGAACCACCTCCTCGACGGTCGCGGGGAGCGCAAGCACCCGGAGCTCCTCGTCTGCGGGGCTCTTCAGCACTCGCCCGCCCAGGACGGACACCTGCCCCGTCTCGACCAGGGCCAGGGCAATCTCACGAGCGAAGAATGGATTCCCACCGGAGCGATCCCGGAGCCAGCCTACGAGCCCGGGACTCAAGGGGCCTCCACCCACGGCCGCCTCGGCCACGGCGCCGATGCCATCCGCGTCCATGGGTTCCAGTGGGACCTGGAGCGCGCACCGCTCGGGAAGCAGGAGCTCCGCCACGTCCTCCGGCAGCGGTCCCGGGCGGGAGGAGAGGATGAGAACGGTCGACCCCAGGCTCCGAAGTCCTGGCCAAATCAGACTCCAGGAGGGTGCGTCGAGCCACTGCACGTCGTCGAAGATGAGAACCAGGCGCCGGCCGGCCGCTGCCCGGCGCAGGATCCCAGCCGCCAGCTCCTGCGCGTAGTCGGCCCGGGTCGTGCCCTCCATCCCCCGGGTGAACGGAGACTCGGGGACCTCCACCCTGAGGAGGTCGTTCAGGAGGGGTGCCAGCCTGGCCAACCCGGGCTCCTCCTCCAGGAACGACACGGCTCGGGCAACTCGCTCCACGGGGTCCTCCAAACCGTCGATTCCCAGGGCCTCGTCGAGAATGGGTTGCCACGCCCGGTAGGCGATCCGCTGGCCGGCGCCGCTCCCCGCCCCTCGGAGGACCAGGGTGTCCGGTCCCCGTGCCTCCCGTTCCACCGCGGATAGGAGGGTGGACTTGCCGATCCCGGGCTCGCCGATCAGGTGGACGACCTGGAGCCCCTCCACCTCCGCGTCCCGGACGACGTGAAGGATCGCCGCCTCCTCCTGGGGACGTCCGCTCTCGGCTTCCAGGCCGGATGGGGCCGCACCCATTGCCACCCGGCGTAGCAGCCGACGGAGGGCCGTGGCGCTCGCCGGCCGCTCGGAGGGGTCCTTCGCCAGGAGGGAGTCCAGCGCCCGCTGCACGTCGTCCGGAAAGGCCAGGCCCAGCTCGGACAAGGTGGGTGGTGGCGTGGCCAGGTGGGCCGCGATCAGCGCTACCGTGCTCCTGCCCTGGAAGGGTGGACGCCCAGTGAGCATCTCGAAAAAGACGCAACCGAGAGAATACAGGTCCGACCGGAGATCGAACCCCCCGCCGGCGCCAGCCTGTTCGGGACTCATGTAGGCAGGGGTCCCCGTGGGACCTTCCGCCCGCTCCTCAGAGTCCTGCTCACCGCTGCTCTTTCCGGCGATCCCGAAGTCCGCCAGCAGCGCGTGACCTCTCGTCAGCAGGATGTTCTCGGGTTTGACATCGCCATGGACGATGCCCTGGTCGTGGGCCGCCTGGAGAGCACCGGCGATCTGCCCGGTGATCTCCACGGCCTCCTGGGCGGCGAGCGACCCCTCAGCCTCGAGCCGGTCACGAAGAGAGCCCCCGTCGATGAAGGGCATCACGAAGAACGGGACGCCGTCCAGCTCACCCGAATCGTGAAGCGGAAGGACGTGGGGGTGGGTCAACCCCGCCACCATCTTGATCTCCGCCAGGAACCGATCCACGTCCAGTCGGCGGCTCGCCTGCCCCTTCAGGACCTTCAGGGCCACCTGACGGTGGTGTCGGAGGTCAAGGGCGAGATACACCCGGGCGCCGCTCCCCTCTCCCAGTTCACGGGAGACCTCGTAACGACCGTCCAGCAGGACGTTCAAGCGGCGGATCGTCTCGGGCATGCTCGAGCAGGGTGAGGAAAGGGCCACCGCGGGTGAGCGGCACCGGGTCGGACCCGGGCGAAGTTGCTAGAAGATAGCCGGATCCGTACGCTTCGCACTCACTTTGGGCCCCGCTGACCAGAGGTTCTCCATGGACACTCCCGTTCAGGCGCTCGAGGAGGCCCGGACCCGGGGTGATCCTCTGGCGGACGCGCTGGTGGAGCGTCTGTTCGAGCTCGGCGGGCCTCGAGCCGTCGGAGGACTTTTGCAGCACCTGGTCTCGGAGCGGGGCGGGCGCCACGGTGCCGTCGAGTTCCTGGACGCCCTGACCCGTGACGCCGATCCGGAGTTGCGCCGAGCTCTGGATCGGGACCTCCAGGCCTTCCTCATCGCCTCCGTGCAGCCTCCCCGGACCTTCGCCGTGAACGTGCGGGCCGTCAAACAGGCGAGCGAGGTCTTCATGTCGTCGGGCGTGCTCGGGCTCGTGGCGCTCCTGCACGCGAGCCTGCCTTCGTGCTACCTGATGAAGCGAGGCGTACAGGTCCTGGGGATCACCCAACAGCTGAGAGCGCATGCCTATCGGCGCCTCCTGGAGACCGCGCAGATGGTGGTGGCCTCCATGAGCGATGGCGGGCTCCGCGTCGTGGGCGGGTCGGGATCCTCCTCTCCCAGACTGGTGGGACCCGGTGTCCTCGAGGCGCAGAAGGTGAGGCTCCTGCATGCGACGGTGCGCCGCCTCCTGGTTGAGTCCAGCCGCATCCCGGACCAGGGCCCCGAGGAAACCGGGGGCCTCGTGAGTCCGGAGACGCTTTCATCGGAGATGGCGCGGCGAAGCTGGAACGCGAAGGACCTGGGGCTCCCCATCAACCAGGAGGACATGGCTTACACCCTCCTCACCTTCGGCCTTGTCATTCCCGACGCGCTGGTTCGTCTGGGCGTGCCGCTAACGAATGAGGAGCGGGAGGCGGTCCTGCACCTCTGGAACCTCCTGGGGGTGGTCATGGGGGTGGAGGAGGTCCTCATCGTCCACGGCCTGGATGACGCCCGTCGCCTCTTCGAACGGATCCAGGCCGACCAGGCGGGTGCGAGCCGCGATGGTCGGGCGTTGACGCGCTCGCTCATCGAATGCGTGGAGGGCGTCCTTCACTCCCCGTGGGTGCGCTGGCTGCCGCATGTGCTCGTCCGGTTCCTCATGGGGCCCCGCTTCTCCTCCTATCTGGGAGTTCCGCGAGCCTCCGTCGGTGAATACGGAGCCTTTGCGCTGCTTCAACAGACCGTCTACTACCTGGCTCACCTGGAGGTGCGGGTCGCGGGGCGGTCGCGTCTGGGCAGACGTCTATTCATCTGGGGCGGCCGGCGGATCGTCACCGGTCTCGCCTCCCTGCCGCGGCACCGCCTGGACGGGGTGTCTCATTCCCCCCTCGAGTTGTCGGATGACCTCCGTCGAGCGTGGGGCCTCGCTTCCATGGGGGTATCATGAACCAACACGGCTCGAGCCCGGTCATCATCGGGAACAACCACGCGGATCAGGACCTGAAGTCGGTCTGGCACTTGATCTGGACCCTCGTGCTTGCCGTCTTCATCGCCCTGATCCCGAGCCAGATGGGCTGGAAGTACGGGTATACGTTCAGCCTCGCCCTCTTCGTCCTGCCGCTCTCCCGGCTCGGGTGGTGGCTCTATCGGCGGACGGACCTCAAGCGGCAGCGAACTGCGTGGCTCATCTCCTGCTCGATCATCCTCCCGATCTGGTGCCTCCTGGACATCTTCTTGGCACGCACGTTCTTCACCTTCCCCAACCCTGAGGCGCACCTGAGCCTGATGGTGCCGGGCTACAAGTGGCCATGGGACTGGGCACGAGTGATTCCGGTGGAGGAGTTTCTCTTCTACGTGACCGGCATCACCACCATCCTCCTGACGTACGTCTGGTGCAGCGAGGTCTGGATGCGTCACTACTCCCACTCCGACGAGGAGCGGAGGGAGCTGGGGCCCGGTCTCCTTCACCTGCACTGGGGTGCCGTCTGGGCCGGCCTGGGCCTCTTCGCGGCGGCCCTCGTCTGGAAGTACTACGGCCCCCACGAAGCCCAGGCCGGCTTTCCGGGCTACTTCCTCTTCCTCCTGGCCACCGCCATCGTACCCATCTCCATGTTCGTGCGGGTCGTGAAGGACTTCGTGAACTGGCAGGCCTTCAGCTTCACCGTGGTCCTCCTCCTGCTCATCAGCCTGACCTGGGAGGTCACGCTGGGAATTCAATACGGGTACTGGGGCTTCCAGGACGCGCAGATGATGGGCCTTTTCATCGAGGCGTGGGGCGGTCTGCCCATCGAGGAGCCACTCCTCTGGGTCGCCGCCGCATGGCTGAACGTGATCAGCTACGAGGTCATCCGTGTCTTCCTCGCAACCGGAAGGCCGTTCATGGACCTGTTCCGGCGGCATGAAGCGGAGGTGACCCGATGATCCCGGCTGCGCCCCCCTCCGACGCGCAACTCCGGCTGGACCGAGCCCGGTGGATCACGGTCCTGGGCTCCCTGGCCCTGGCTCTGGGCCTGGTTGTGGTGGCGTGGCTCACGTCCGCGGGTCCGTGGGCCGCGTGGGGTCTCTCGATACTCCTGAATGGGATCATTCTGGTTCACGCCGTATGGCACCGGGACGCCTTCATCGGAAGGCTCTTCCTGTTCGGGGTGATCGCGGGCTTCGCCGAGCTCCCCTCCGACTACTTCTCGGTGGTGACCGGGGACACCCTCGTCTACCCGGAGGTCGGCCCGTTCATCTGGACCTCGCCCGCATACATGCCCTTCGGCTACTCCATCCTCCTGGTCCAGTTCGGATGGATCGCACGGTGGTTCACGAAGCGCTTCGGCATGACCGTGGCCATTGTCCTCGCCGGCCTCATGGGGGCGGTGAACGTCCCCTTCTACGAGTTCTTCGCGAAGGGAGCCGGCTTCTGGGAGTACCAGAACCTGGAGATGCTCTTCGGCACCGTCCCGTATTACATCATTGCCGGCGAATTCGCCTTCGTGGCCGTACTCCCGCCCATCGTGCGGCGCCTGGAACGCTCCGGCTGGCTGGAGCCGGTGATGTGGGGCCTGGCGGAGGGCTTGGTGATGTACGTGGCCTGGTGGGGCAGCTTCCAGCTGCTCCAGTAGGCGACCGGGTCAGTACTCCCAGGTCACGCCCGCCAAGATCCGCCGACCGATGACGGAACCGCCGAACACGTGGTACCGTCGCTGGTCGAAGAGGTTGGTGGCGACGACGCCGATGCTGAGGTCCGGGAGGATCCGATACCGGGCGCTGACGTCCACCGTCTGGCTGGCCGGAATCGGGCCGCGGTAGAGCCCCGCCAGCCACTCGTATTCGCCCACCAGCTGCACCCCGGCTCGGAGCCGCAGGATATCCGTGTTGTAGGTCGCGGTGATGTTGCCCTGGTGCCGGGGTGTGTTGGGGAGGATCGAGTCACCTTCGACGAAGGTCGAGGCCTCGACGTCCGCTCGGAAGTAGGAGTAGTTCCCATCCAGGCGAAGGGACTCGGTCGCGAGGATGCCTGCACCCACCTCCACTCCCCACTCCGTCGCTTCACCCGCATTGCCCAGGGAGAGCACGAGCGCGGTGGAGCCGTCGGAGAGCCGGGTCAGGCCTGAGCCCATGGTCCCGATCACCGCGGCCTCCACCGCCGTACGGGCCGCCGCATCCACCGTCTCGGGCGCCGTCCAGGGCCCGAATGCCGGGTTCACTCCCGGCAACACGCTGGTCACGAAGTCCCTCAGGACGTTGTAGTAGCCGTCCAGCGTAACGAAGATGCGCCGGTTGAACCGGCCCTTGTACCCCGCCTCGAAGCTCCGGACACGGGTGGGCGCGAGGGACTCGTTGCCGAGGGCCAACACCGGAACGGACGCCGACTGCGTGAAGAGCGTCCCGTCGGGCACGCCTGCCAGCGCCGGTCCCAGGGGAGAGGCCCGCAAGCCCTGCTCCAGAGCCGTGAGATCCAGGGGAGCCCCGGCGGGGACGTCCAGGAAGTACTCCAGGGAGCTGGCGGTCTGGAAGGCTCGATTGAAGGTCAACCGGACCGCATGATCGGGGCTCGGTGAATAGACCAGCCCCGCCTTCGGAGAGAATTGCCCGTCGAAGAGCGTTCCGTCGTCGTACCGAGCCGCCAGCAGGACCTTCAGGGCCGGAGTCAGCGCGTACTCCAGCTGCCCGAAAAGCCCGTAGAACTCGTCGGTCCGACCGTCGTCCTTGGCCGCCAGAAGGGTGCCCTTCGAGTCGATAGTCGTCCTTCGGACCGATCCACCGATCACGTACTCCAGGCCACCGTCCAGGAGCTCGCCGGAGCGAAAGGCCTCGAGGTCCATCCTGCTGGAGGCCTCACGGGTGGGGCCGCCCGACGCGAGTCCGATCTGATCGTCGGACCGCCGCCCCGTATAATGCGCCGTGGCGGTGAACGCCTCTGAGGACCATGCCAGCCGGGCCCACGGGCGGGAGGCGGACACCACCTGGCTCCGTCCCAGTGAGGTGGTGAACACCTGGTTCCGCACGAGGGACGTTCCTGCCTCGGCAGTGAAGACCTGGCCGTCGTCACCGTAGTAGTCGAGCCGAGCCGACCCGTGCGCAGATTGCACCGGGTCAGGCGTCCCGGTGGCGGCGCCCGGGAGGCCGAAGGGACCCTCCTTTTCCTGGCCGTTCAGGGGCGCCAGCTCGTAGCCCGGAGCCGGCGACGCGACCCCGGTGAACCCGGTGTCCTCGTACTCGCGCTCCAGGTCGCCCACGTCGGTCCGCGAGCGATCCCACGAGTCGCTGCGGTAGTATCCCGCGTTGATGCGAACCCCCCATCGAGCGTCGCCGAGCAGGGCCGCGTGGCGACCGTCGAACCGCACCGTGGACAGCTCGCCCCCACCCACGGAGAGTCGGGTTCCCAGGACGTCCCGGACCGGGGGCGTCACGATGTTCAGCACACCGTTGAAGGCGTTCGCGCCGTACATGGCGGAACCGGGGCCCCGGATCATCTCGATTCGCGGTTGATCCTCCATCACCTGCAGGGCGGCCCATTCCTGGTTCCCCAGGATGGGCAGGGAGACGTCTCGTCCGTCCACCAGGACCAGCAGCCTGCGGTTCAGGAGCGTGTTGAAACCGCGAGCGTTCAGGTTGTAGTCGTGAATGCCGCTGGGTGCCGCGTGCACTCCCGGGAGCTCTCCCACCAGGAGCGGGAGCTGTCCGGTGGTGGCGACGTCGCGAATCCTCTCCTGTTCCACCACCGCCACCGCGGCGGGCGCGTCGATGACGTCTTCGCTCCAGCGAGACACGCCCGTGACGACGATCTCCTGGAGCTGGAAGGTCTCGGCGGGGAGGGTCACGTCCAGGACCAGCGTCTGGCCCTCGGCGACGGTCACCTCCTCCTCCACGGCCACGAATCCGAACGCGGCGAACCGGAGGGTGTGAGAGCCCGGTTCGAGTCGAAGGAGATACCCTCCGGTGCGATCCGTGACGGCCAGGACGACGCCCTCGCCCCGGGAGACGGACACGCCACGGAGAGGGGTCAGCGTGCCCTCTGTGACGACGCGACCCGTAACGGTGGCCAACTCCTGCCCAACCAGGGGTCGGGGCGACCATGGGACGGCGAGGAGCAACAGGGCGAGCGTCCAGGGGCTGAGCCCGGGGCGCATGGGGAGGGACATGTTGGTTCGCTCTCCTCGGGGGAGTTGGGACCAATAATCGGTCGACCGGCCCCTAAACTGTGTCACGCCCCTTCAAACGCGCCACCCTGTTGTCCTGGCGGCCCCCCGCGCGCCCGCAGGTCGGCCTCAGCCCGTGATCCAGTGCGAGAAGGGCCCGGTGAAGTCGAACCACGCGCCTCCGATGAGCCCCAGCACCACAGCCCACCAGATGGGCCGCTTGTGTATCCCCTTGAGGATCAGCGGCAGACTGATGGCCAGCAGGAACTCGGCCATGATGATGAAGTAGGGCGTGGTCCCCCAGAGCATGTTTACGCCCTCGTAGACCCAGAAGCCTGCCGCCTTGGCCAGAGTCTCGTAGGCGGGCATGGAGATCCCGCCCAGGAGGGCGAGTCCGGCGCAGGCCTTCCAGAGGGGCCAGCGCTGGGCCGCCCACCACCCCAGGTACCCGAACTGCAGCATGGCGGGCCCGTAGGCGAACGGCATGTAGAAGGGCGACTCGTAGATCTGCGGACCCGGAGGATAGATGAGGATGTCGCGCACCACCCAATACGCGTCCCCGGGAAGCTCCACGAAGCCCAGGACCAGGCCGAAGATCAGGATTCGACCGATCAATCCGTCCTGGTAACGCCAGATGAACCAGAGGAAGACCGCCAGCTGCGCGAAGACAAGGAAGGCGACGGCCGGCCATCCGGGTGAGAAGAGGGCCGAGACCCCGAACCCCCCGAAGTAGAAGACCATGCTCCCGACGACCAGCGTGAGCCGCCGGCGAGCCTGGATGGGGTCTTCGGGTCCCGAGGATCCCCCCGCGTGCCCGGCCGAAGTGGTCGATTCCATGCTTTCCCCCTTGGTTCCTTCATCGGACGTGGAAGGAGACGAAGGTGGGTGGCGTGCCAGCGGTCCGCCAGTGGGCACGCGGCAGGCTGGTGCCGCAGCTGAGAGCGGCCGGAACTCCCCACTCGGCCCTCGGCTTCGGCCCAGGCGATCTGCAGGACCTGCGAGTGGGGGGAGTCGGGGTCGGACGGAAAGCGCTGACGGTAGCTGCCGTCGGCCTCCATCTCCCACCCGCCTCGCCGGTCACCGAGTTGCGCGTCGAGGACGAACCGCAGCTCCTCCCGCAGCTCGGGCCGCACGGGTTAGGCGCCGCACCTGTTCGTACGTGGGTGCGAGGAACTCTCGTGCTAGCCCCTGCCCCCAACCTCGCGTCGACCGGAGACGCCCCCGTCGATCCAGCCGGACTCGAACGGAGCCCGGGTACACGCCAGCGGTGGCCGGGTGGATCGGAGTCAGGGCGAGCGCAGCCCCGGCTCCCCGGTAGAGCACGTGTTCTGCCCTACACGCCGAGCCCCCTCTCCCAGTCCACCATCGCCCTCCAGCGCGGCTCCATCTCGGCCAACAGGCTCTGGAAGTCATCGATGCCGCGGAGGTCCTCGAGCGTCACCGCACGCGAGCTGAGGTTCGGGTAGTTGATGAATCCTCGGCGAAGCGCCTCCCGAAGCACCCGTATGGCATCCTGGTGCCTCCCCAGGAGAGCATACCCGTCGGCGATCATCCGCAGCATGTGCTCGTTGGTCAGGCCCTGCACGAGATCCTCCATGGGCAAGGCGTCCACGGCGGGACCATCCCCCGCCAGCGCATGGCGGAAGAAGGCCGCCAGCTGCCGATGGGGATCCGCGGCCTCGGACGCCATCACTCGATCCAGGATGGCCAGAGCCTCTTCGGGAAAGCCCGCGTCGGCAATCATGAGCCCGGCGACGACATGGAGCATGGACGGGTCCGCAGCGATCTCCAGGGCCCGGCGCGCCGGCGGAGCCGCCTCGCCTCGGCGTCCGTCGTAATAGGCCATCATGGCGTCCAGGAGGTGCGTCTGCGGCGTCAGGGGGTCGGTCCGAAGCAGATGGGAGACGTGGTCGCCGCGCCCGTCGAGTCCCGCGCTGAGCGAATAGCGACAGAACTCCAGGACGACGTTGCCGTCGCTGGGCCGGAGGTCCAGGGCACGACGCAGATCCGCAAGCGCGGAGAGGGTCTCGCCCCGGCTGCCGGACACGAGTCCCCGCACGTAGGTGGCCAGGCTGTCGCCCGGCTCCAGTTCCAGCGCCTGTGAGACGAGGTGGGCCGCGTCCTCCAGCCCCTGCTCGGGTCCGAGGCCGGTCTGCACCACGTTCCAGTGGATCTGGGCCTTGGTCGCCAGCAGGATCGCCGTCTCGCCCACGATGTCCATGGCCTGGGTCACCAGGAGCAGCGCCTGCCGCTGGGCCTCGGGGGTCCACTGGTACATGACCTGTCGGGCCCGGAGGTAGCAGTCGAACGCCACCGGATTGTCGATGGACCGAACGCCCACCTCACGGTCTTCGGCGTCCGTGAGCCGGACCTCCAGGGCCGAGACGATCTTGCGAGAGATCTCTTCCTGGATCCCGAACACATCGTCCCGGGTCCCGGCAAACTTCTGGCTCCAGATCGGGGAGTCGGTGGCTGCCTCCACCAGATCGGCCGCCACCCGGAGGGCGTTCCCGGAGCGGCGCACCGAGCCCGTCACCAGGTGGGTGATCCCCAACTCCCGGGCCAGCGTGGCCGTATCCTTGTTCGTGCCCTTCAGCGCAGCCGAGGAGTTCCGCGAGATGACCCGGATGGCCGAGATGACCGCCAGGTCCGAGATGACCTCGTCGGTGAGACCGTCACTGAAATATTCGTCCTCGGGGTCGGAGCTCCGGTTGGCGAAGGGAAGGACCAGGACGGTCGGCTCGTCGCCCCGTTCCCGATCCGGCCCGCTACGCCCCGCGCTGGCCCGCACACCAACCCGAAGGGCCTCCGCGAAGTCCGCCATGCTCTGGAATCGATGCGAGGAGTCCTTGGCCAGGGCACGGGCCACTGCCCGGTCCAGGTCGGTCGGAACCTCGGGGCGGGCCTCCCGGAGGGACGGCACCGGGCTCGTCAGCTGCCTGGAGAGCACCTGGACGAGATTCTTGCCGCCGTACGGGGGCTCTCCGGCGATCATCTCGAATAGAACGCACCCCAGGCTGTAGACGTCGGAGCGGAGGTCGATCACTTCGTCCCCCGAAGCCTGCTCCGGGCTCATGTAGCCGGCCGTTCCGATGGACGACCCCACCTGGGTCAGCCGCGTCCCGCCCGCGTCCGCGGCGGCCTGGGCGATCCCGAAGTCCGAGACCAGGGTGTTCCCGCCGCTGAGCAGCAGGTTGGACGGCTTGACGTCCCGGTGCACGACGCCTCGCTCGTGCGCCGCGTGCAGGGCGTTGGCCACGCTGACGGCGATCTCGACGGCCTCCTCGATGGGCAGCCTGCCCTCGCGCTCGACCCGGGTTCGGAGGGTCTCGCCCTGAACGTAGGGCATGGTGAAGAAGAGGAGCCCGCCGGCGTTCCCCGAGTCGAAGAGAGGAAGAATGTGGGGATGGTGCAGGTTGGCCGTGGTCCGGATCTCCGCATGGAATCGCTCGGCGCCCAGCGCGGCCGTAAGGTCCGGCTTCAGGACCTTCAGGGCGACCTTCCTTCCGTGGCGCAGGTCGTCGGCCAGGTAGACCAGGGCCATTCCCCCCTCACCCAGCAGACGCCCGACGCGGTACCGCCCTTCCAGGGCGGCATTGAGTTGTACGATGGGGTCGAACATTCCGGTGGGTGGAGGGAGGGCGAGGAGGGCGAGGGCCCATGATGGGACGCCTCCCCGGGGGCCGCAACGACATCGGCGACCCCGGCGACGAACTGTGGCGTCAGCCGCCCATGACCAGCGCCGCTCCCGCCACGTAGGCCACGCACCACCACCCGTACGCCAGGCGGGACCACCGATGGAGCCAGGTGGGCACCTCGGCGTCGCCATGGGAAGCCCGGTGGCGCCACGCCACGATCAGCTCGCTCAGCATGACTGCGAGGGCCGAAAAGCCGATGTAGCCGTGCAGGCTCAGCCCCTCCCCCGATCCGACGATCATGAAGCTGGTCGCAACGATGTCCAGGACGACCCCGAGCTGTAGGAACCGGAGCACCTTGAGGGTGATGCGCCGACGGCGCTGCTCGGTGACGATTCCGATGCCGTAGGCGACCAGCGCGAGATTGACGGTGACGATGCCGGCGATGAGGATCGGCTCCACAGGGCTCTCTCGACTTTCTGGGCCGCGCGCGGGGGAGGCCAACGCGCGCCGCGAGTCCATGCGTCCGGCCTCCGAAGCGGCCTCCCTGACCGTGGGAAGAAGTTACCTGGCGGCCCTGGGAGCCGCGTCCGTAGGAGCCCCGAGGAGTCTTCCCCACACCTGCCTGAAGGTCAGCTCGTCCGGGCCAGCTCCTCGTACACCAGGCCCACAAGCTGCTCCCACCCGAAGCTCGGCATGGGCCGACCGTTCACGAAGTACTCCGGCGTGGCCTGCACGCCCATGGTCTGGGCGTCGGCCATGTCTTGCTGGAGGATCTGCTGCACCTCCGCCGAGGCCATGTCCGCCTGGATCCGCTCGAGGTCGAGCTCCAGCCCCGCGAGCTGACGCCACGCCAGGTTCACGTCGGCCCTGTGGTTGATGGCCCACTGGCTCTGAGTGCTCAGGAGCCGCTCGAGGGCCGGCCAGAACTGGCCCTGCTTGCGGGCCGCTTCAAGGAGCGCCACGACGTCGGGTGCGCCCTGGTGGAACGGGGCCCAGCGCAGCACCAGGCGAATGCGGCCCGGATTGGCGGCCATGAGCTCCTTTACCATGGGATAGAAGACGGCGCACGTCTCGCACGCCGGGTCCAGAAACTCGGCAATCACCACCGGCGCCTCAGGCTCGCCAAGGGAGGCCGCGTGAGCCCGATCCAGTGTAGCCATCGTGACGTCGGAGACCGCCCCGCCTCCCCCGGACCGCGATGCGTTGAAGAGCATGGCTGCGCCGAAGAAGACGGCCAGAGACACCGCGACCGCACCGAAGAAGAGGGGCTTCTTGTTCACGTGGAACTCCTATTCAGAGCGAGACCCAGCAGGGCCCCGATGGATACGAAGGCGACCAGGGCCAAAAGGGGGATGGTTACGAAACCGAAGAACTCGATGACCGTCTCCGAGCAGGGCACGCCCTGACGGCACGGCGACACGCGCTCCGGAATGACGCCCTCCACCAGGAGGACCTGGAACAGGGCCAGCAATCCCCCGACGCCGACCAGCGGCATCACGGCGCGCACGATGTTCCGGTCGAAGGGAAAGAGCGCGAAGGGCAGGACCAGGGCCAGTGGAAACATGAAGATGCGCTGGTACCAACAGAGGGAGCAGGGGGGGAGCTTCATGACCTCGCCGAAGAAGAGCGCGCCCAAGGTCGACGCCAATGCAATCAGCCAGGCGCCGAAGACGAGCGCCCACGTGCGGGTGTCCTCGGCCTGCTGCTCGGGGCCCTGGGGGCCGGCATGGTCGGGATTCTGCATGGAGAGAAACTAGCCACTGAGGCCGGTGGGTTGAACGGACGGGGGGTTCGGGCGGTGCGTGCGGATCGCGCCGGGCTCGCAGAGAACTGGGCCCCGCCGCGGTAAGGCGCACTGGGCCCCGGCCCCGAAGGGTCGTCGAAGCTTGCACTTCTCCGCCCGCGGGTCCCGGTCCGGCGTTGAAACCCCCGTCCCTCGCGGCTCGTCGGTGACCATGGGTGCCCGGAACACGCCGGGTCGGCTACCCAACCGCTCGAGCGACGTGGCCCGTGGCCGCGGAGGGGTCCGGATGGGGACGTTGATGGCCGATGTGCGGTTCGGCCTGCGCATGTTGTTCAAGACGCCGGGACCTTCACTGGTGGCGGTTCTGACCATCGCGTTGGGGGTGGGGCTCACCACCCACACGTACAGCTCCCTGGACGGCACCGTCCTCCGGGGCTTGCCGGTGCCGGGTGCGGATCGGCTGATGTTCGTGGCCCAGCGTGTCGACCGGCTGGGGATCGAGCAGAACGGCGTTCCCTTCCTCGATTACCGCGACCTTCGAGAGCGTCAGAGCGTCTTCGAGGACGTCGCGGCCTACTACTGGACCTCACTCAACCTGGCCGGTGAGGAGGCGCCCCCGGAGCAGGTGACGGCCGCCATGGTCTCGGCCAACGCCCTGAACCTCGTCGGCGTTCCACCGCTCCTGGGACGGGTCTTCCAGCCGGGAGAGGACGCGCCCAGCGCGCCTCCGCGCATCGTCCTCTCTCACGGCCTCTGGCAGAGTCGATTCGCCGGGGACCCGAGCATCCTGGGTCGCACCCTCCGCGTCAACGGCGAGGCGGCGGAAGTGGTGGGGGTCATGCCGGATGGCTTCCGCTTCCCCTTCGACCACGCGGCCTGGATGCCCTTCCGCTTCGACCCGGCCACCGTCGTTCGCGGCGACGCGCGGCTGGACGTGGTCGTCCGCCGGCTGGAGGGGGTCTCGGAAGAGGCCGTGGCGAGCGCGCTGGACCAGGTCTCCCGGGACCTCGAGACCGTCCATCCCGAAGAGAACGAGGGCGCGCGCATGTGGGCGGCGCCCTTCGCGGAGCTGTACATGCCGCCCCAGATCACGGCGGTCATGTTCCTGATGCTCGTGGCGACCTTCGGCGTGCTGCTCATCGCCTGCGCGAATGTGGCCAACCTGCTCCTGGCCCGGGCCTCCGCCCGGGGCCGTGAGGTGGCCGTCCGCACGGCATTGGGCGCGAGCCGGTTCCGGGTGATCCGACAGCTCCTGGTCGAGGCGTTGGTCCTAGCCGCCGTCGGGGGGCTGCTGGGCCTGGGGCTGGCCGCCATCGGGGTCCAACTCTTCAGCGATGCGATCCTGGACATTCAGAAGCCCTACTGGATCGACATCCGCGTCGATCTACCGGTCCTGCTCTTCGCGGTCGGGGTGACGCTGGTCGCCACCCTCGCCGCCGGCACGATCCCGGCGCTGCGCGCCTCCGGTGCGGCCATGGGCGACACGATCCGGGACGAAGCACGGGGGTCCTCGTCGCGACGGGTCTCACGCATGACCTCGATCCTGGTGACTACGGAGATCGCCGTCTCGTGCGGCCTTTTAGTGGCCACCGGCCTGATGATCCGGAGCATCGTCAACCTCAACAACACCGACCTGGGGTTCGAGCCGGAGTCGGTCCTGACGGGACGCGTTCGGCTCCAGCCGGCCGACTACCCCTCGGGTGAGGACCGCCGCGGCTTCTATATCGCGCTTCAGGACCGATTGAACGCGGAGCCGGGTGTGACACGCGCGGCCCTCGGCACCTCGCTTCCGGCACTGGGAGCCGACATGTGGTGGGTGACGGCGGATGGC
The DNA here is from genome assembly GCA_039586075.1 of Gemmatimonadota bacterium. Lineage (GTDB taxonomy): Bacteria > Gemmatimonadota > Gemmatimonadetes > Longimicrobiales > Gaopeijiaceae > Gaopeijia. The sequence goes on from JBDHLC010000026.1 coordinate 19,036, forward strand.
ATGAGCTATCCCACGGAGCGGGACGTGCCCATCACGAACGGAACGGTGGTGACCGACGGGTACTTCGAGGCGCTCGAGATCCCCATCCTCCGGGGTCGGGACTTCGAGCCCGCCGACGTCTGGGAGGCGGCCGAGCGCGTGGCCGTGGTCAACGAGAGCTTCGTCCGCCGGGTTCTGAACGGACGCGACCCCATCGGGGCGAGAATCCGCCGGGGCCAGCTCGATTCCCAGGGTCCGTGGATTCGAATCGTGGGCGTGGTACCCGACGTGCACGTGGGAGGCGGGGTCGGAGGATTGGGGAACGACCGGCGCCAGCCGGAGCACGTCTACCTCACCCCCTCGTCCGTGGGGGTGGGCTCGCTGGCGGCCGTCGTCCGCACCCAGGGGCCACCCACCGCCCTGGCGTCCCGGCTGCGCGCCATCGTCGCGGAGCTGGATCCGAACCTGCCCGTCTACGAGTTGAGCGCCGTACCCGAGGCGATTCAGAGGTCGACCTGGGCGTTCGGTCTCTTCGGAGCCCTCTTCACCATCTTCGGCCTGGCCGCGCTCTTCATGGCGTCGGTGGGGCTCTATGGCGTGATGGCGTTCTCCGTGGCGCAGCGTAGGCAGGAACTCGGTGTGCGCATGGCGCTGGGAGCCTCACCCGGCCGAATCCTGGGCATGGTCCTGAACGAGGGCACCCTACAGCTCGGGATCGGCAGCGCGCTGGGTCTGCTCCTGGGCTACGTCCTCGCCCGGCCGCTGAGCTTCGTGACCTACGGGGTCAGCCTGGCCGACCCCTTCCTCTACCTCTTCATCCTCGCGACGTTGGGCACGGCGGGTCTCCTGGCGTGCTTCATCCCGGCGCGGACGGCGACCCGCGCCGATCCGGCGGCGGCCATGCGGCCACAGTAGAGGTGGGAACCGTGCTGCCGGTCCAGACGTGGGGGCGCCCCGGTGCGACGTTCACCGCGATAGCTCGAAACCATCGTACGCCCAGCGCGAGAAGGGGATAGAACCATGAGCGAAATCGTCACCACCGCATGGGACGAGGCCACGCCCCAGACCGTCCCCTGTCCGATCTGCGCGGTTCCGGTCGTGAAGGGCGTCAAGAAGTGTCGGCATTGCGGCGAGTGGATCGAGCGCAACTGCGAGCACTGCAACACGCCGCTCCGGGGTACCTTCGCGGCCCGCGGCGTCTGTGCGGAATGCGCGGGCAGACGAGCGGAGCCGCCAACGGTCTACGTCCAGAATGTCCAGCCGGCGAGATACGGACCTCCGAAATCCAAGGCCGTCGCGATCCTGTTCGCGCTCACACTCGGGGCCTTCGGCGCGCACCGCTTTTATCTGGGCCGTCCGGTGAGCGGGATTCTCTACCTGCTCTTCTCCTGGACCTTGATCCCGGCGTTGATCGCGCTCATCGAGGCGTTCGTGATCCTGGTTACGGATCCCGTGGTGTTCAGGATGAACTACGGGTCGGAGCGGTAAGACGGGTCGGAGTTGGCGTCGGCGGCCCCTTGCAGCGCGGGAAGCCGGGGAGCCGCCCACTCACGGCGAGATTCCCGTGCCAGCCCCTCAACGTCACGATACATTGGCGCCCAGGCACACGACTCGTCGACGAGTCCGGGCACGCCAAGGCCAGATTTGGACCGGGTCATGCCCGTACCGAGAAGACCACTGCGTGCGGCTCAACGTGCGCGCTAAGGGGGAACCGTGAGATCAGGGGAGACCCGTACCCGAAGCGTGACCAAGGCGGTCACCTGGCGACTCCTCGCCAGCGCGACGACGTTCTCCCTGGTCTGGATCTTCACGGGCGAACTGACCCTCGCCGCCAGCGTGAGTGTGCTGGAGGTCATCCTCAAGATGGTGATCTACTACGGGCATGAGCGCGCCTGGAATGCCATCCATTGGGGTTATGCAACGGAGGTCGGCCCCAAGGACTGAGGCTGGCGCGCTGCCCTGACGGTCAGTTTTGCCAGACGCCCCACCCCCGCTTCCGCAGCTCGTCCGCGTACCTGGCCTCCGCCTCCTCCGCCTTCTCCCGGCTGTAGAAGATGGGAAGGTCCTCGTACGCCCACTCCAGGAGGCATTTCCCGTACCTGCGGACCTTGGCGCTCCCCTTCACCCGGTCCGTCATATGAACCGCGAAGCGCTCCTCCGGCGTCTTGGCCGTGGATCCGACGTAGACGCAGGGCTTCCCCTCCACGTAGTACGGGTTGGCCTTCCTGAAGCTCCGGCTCCGGATGATGCTCTTCCGGAGCCGGATGACGTAGAGGCGGAATCGGCAGCGAGTCGGCATGGCGATCGAGAACCTGGTACCAATGGGCGACGGGAGAGCCGGCGGGCCGGGCATGCCGACAGCCTACTTCCCACATGCAAGAAACCGCCGAGGCCCGGACACGCAAGCGGTGTCGTCCCCTGGGGCGGTGGAGTCTGCCGGCCTCCGACCCACCAGCCCGGTGGCACTCGGTGCGGAAGGGGACCGGCGCTCCTCCTCCCCCGGAACTGGGACGCCGTGTCCGCGGTTGTGACAGAACGACTCGTTCCTGACGGGCACCCGTGAACGGCTTGTCCAACGCGATGACCAGTTTCTCCTCCGCCCGAGAAGGAAGGGAGGGGTGCCTTCAGTCCGCGCAGCCAGCGCCGTTACAGGGGCGGCTCAAGGTCTGCGCACCCCATCGGACCGACCTGCTGGCAGCCTGAACGGTGATATTCGAAGTACGGAACCCGAAGGCACGCGCCTTGCGTTCCGCTGTCGTCGCCCTACCCAGCGCTGCAGCCTTGCAGCGTCGACACCTCAGCGCAGGGGGAGTCATGAAACCGAAGGTACCAGCGGCTGTGTCGCTGGTGATCGCAATGATGGCGTGCGACGGCGCGCCGGTCATGGGGCCGCAGGATTCGACGCCCGCAGCGCTGGACGCTGGCGGCGCTGGCCTCGCGGCGGCCCGCTCCACGCGGCCCGGCGTGGTGGGCAACGGCAAATACGCCCATGTCCTCATGACGTGCAACACGATGGTGGGCGCCTACGAGATCGACCCCGCCCGTGCTTCGGAGGCGCTACCCGAGGCCTATAGCCCGGCGCTCCACACCAGCGCGGACGGCAGCCAGAAGGGGCTCGTGTATCTCCAGACCTCGACGTGCGGCGGCACCGGAAACGGGAAGGACATCTCTCCCTTCGATCTCGCGGACGCGTGGCTCCTCATCGAAGGCCCGTTCGAGGTCATCGACATCCCAGGGGCGGCCGTCACGCTGCCGACCCTCCACGTGTACGTGCTCAAGGCTCAGACCACTAGCAAGTGGGTCAAGACGCACGGCGCAGCCATCTACTTCAGCAAGGAGCTGGTGCCGGAATTGAGCCTCAGTGGTCCTATGCCCCTGCGAAGCGGCGGCCTCGTCGAGATGAGCGGCCGTGGCTACGCCTGGACCGAGTTTGTCCCGTGCGTCCCGCCCGCGAACAACTACGGCGAGTGCTGGATGTTCCCGCCTCCCGATCCGACGCTGCCCGTCGGGTATGGGCTACCGGCGCTGCCCGTGGGCATGAACGTCAAGGGCTTCATCGACCAGGGCAACGGCAAGGTTGCGACCAAACAGATGGGCTGCCTCATGGAGATGTTCGGCCAGGGCCTGATCCAGCTCGACGTCGACCCGAAGTCGCACCTGATGGATGCGGGCGTGTTCGGACCGACCCAGGTCGGCGTGTCGTTCGACGCCATCGCTCACTGCGATCTGCTCATGCAGCCATTGCAGCCTTGAGGAGCCCGTTACCGGCGCTCAAGAGGGCTGCTTCGGAGGGCCCGGAGGGCTGAGCTCTCCGGGCCGTTCTCGGGTTCGGCATCCCAGCCCCCGAAGGGCATTCGGCCCGGTCCACGATCCACCCACCGCACCCACGCTGAGGTCCGATCCCGCACCTCCCTGCAATCTCCGGGGTCTTCCCGCGTAGTGGCGGGTAAGATTCGTGTAGGATCGAGGGGGCTCGACAGCCGTGGATCCGAGGTGAGGAGAGGGAGGGGAGGGACGCAGCCGATGAGCCGGCGTCCGGCTGTCCCGAGAGCGGCCGTGTCACCCACCCGACCGACGACCGTGACCATTCCATCCTGGGGGCCTTCTCATGACCCGCGCAGCCAGGTCGACCCTCGCTCTCGCAGTCGTCTGTCTCAGTGCCTGCGACACCGCCGTCCGCCCGGAACCGGATGAAACCCTGGACGGGCGGCTCTCGGCCTACTCCCAGACGGGCGAGTCCATGAACTTGGGGGATGTGACCCTCGCCGTCCGGAACGCCCGCAATGAGACCCACGTCCTCCCCGTCAGGGGAAATGGAACCTGGGCCGGCTCAGATCTCGGACCAGGACCCTACGTCGTCACCGCACAGGCGGATGGCTTCGTCGGGCTCGTAGTCGAGAATGTGAGCGCAGGAACGTCGGGAGTTCTCGCGCTGCTCGTGGAACGCTCCACCGTGCAGGTGCTCCGCGTGGACGAGGCCGTCCTGGAGGGAGCGGACGTGTGCGGTAACCCCCATTGCCTTTTTCTCCGCTTCACCGTGGCCGAGGAGGGGTCCTTCCCGCACGACAGCCGAACTCAGTGGTTCAGGCTCTTCATCGGGGATTCTGGCGCGGTGACGCCCGAGCAGTACCGCCAATCCCGATTCCTGATCGTCGCCGACGACGATCCCGGCCTCGAGCGGGGCGAAGCGGAGCTGACCATCCATCTCGACTACCTTCGTGGCTTCGACTGGGAGAGCATGAACCTGGACAAGCTGTCGATCTACCTGGTGGGAGCGACGGAGAATCAGGTTGGACTCCGGGGCCCGGAGATCGAGGAGCGGGGGTGGCCGGATCTCGCGGCGACGGGGATCGGCGCCTCGGTCACCCGCTGAACCGCCAGGGGGAACGACCGCGACATCGACCGCTTCCAGGAGAGGGCTTCTAGCCGTGTGGGGGACATGATGAGGAGAGAGACGATGCAGTGGACGAGGACTGCGGGGTCCATTCTGCTGGCGGCCGTGGTGCCGTTCGGCCTGCAGGGGCAGGAGGCGCAGTTCCGCGGCGGCCCCGCGCACGTTGGAGTCTTGGACACTCGAGGCGTCGAGGACTTCGGGCGCGTGGCATGGCGCTTCGACGCGGGATCCCCCATTCGTGGGAGCGCCGTCGTGGCGGCGGGGATGCTGTACTTCGGGAGCACGGGCGGCACGCTCTACGCCGTCGACCTCCGGACGGGCCAGAAGGTGTGGCAGCAGGATGTCGGCGCCGCCGTTGCCTCGACGCCGGCCGTCACCGCGGGTGTGGTCCTGGTGGGTGCACGGGACGGAGCCCTCCACGCGATCTCGGCCTCGGACGGCTCTCCGCTGTGGACGCTACGGACCGGCGAGGACCTCGCCCTTCCCTGGGGACAGGAGGGCTGGGACTACCTCACGAGCTCCCCGGCCGTTGCGAATGGGGTCGCCTACTGGGGGAGCGGAGACGGGCACGTCTATGCCGTCGACGCCGAGGCCGGTGGAGAGCTCTGGCGGTTCGCCACCGGGGGGAGGGTACGGTCGACCCCGGCGGTGGTGGACGGCGTGGTGTACGTCGGCAGCTCGGATGGATTCGTCTACGCGGTCGACGCCGCTTCGGGCGCCGAACGTTGGCGCTTCGAGACCGCCGGCGCGTCGCTGAACGCCGAGGACTTCGGATTCGACCGCCGCCAGATCTACGGCTCCCCCGCGGTGGACGGGGGTGAGGTGCTCGTGGGCTCGCGCGACGCGTCCCTCTACAAGCTGGACGCCGCGACGGGCCGGCTGCTCTGGACCTTCGACGAGGAGAGCGCGTGGGTCATCTCCAGCGCCGCCGTCACCGGGGACCGGGTGTACAGTGCCCGGTCGTCGTCGGGGAACACCCGTGCTATCCATCGGTCCACTGGAGCGGAGGTGTGGAGTCACGCCGCCGGGTCCCTGGTGTTCTCCTCCCCGGTCATCGTCGGAACGACGCTCTACATCGGGGAGGAAGACGGAGACGTCGTTGCGCGAGGCACCGAGTCTGGGCAACTCCTGTGGAGCTTCCGCACCGGTGGCTCCGTCTTCGCCACTCCGCTCGTTCACGACGGACGGGTCTACATCGGCAGCGACGACGGCTTCCTGTATGCCATCGAGGCACCCGCCGGCGAGGCCCTCCATCGGGCGGTCTTCTTCGACGAAGCGCTCATGGCTCGCTCCGCCTTCGGTGGGAACGAGGAGCACCGGGCGGTTACGGACCACCTCTCCCGCCGCGGATACCGGACGCTCAACCAGGCCGGGTTGGTGGAGTTCATGCGGGCCCGTGTGGACGACGGCGCCCCTAGCGTCGTGGTCTTCGGGATGGACGCGCTCCCCACTGAGCTCGCCGGCGAGGCCGGGTCGGACGGCCTCCTGCGGCGCTACCTGGATGGAGGCGGGAAGGTCGTCTGGCTCGGGTACCCGCCGGGTTACCTGGTGTGGGACGACGACACCGGGCAAGTGGTGGCCGTGGACCGGGATCGCCCCGCGGCGATCCTGGGCCTGAGCTTCGAGGCATTCCACGGCGACGTCCACGGCGTCACGGTCACCAACGCGGGGCGCGCGTGGGGCCTCTCCTCCCGCTGGGTCGGACAAGGCAACACCCTGCCGTCCGAAGTCACCCAGGTGCTGGGCCGAGACGAGATCGGACGGGCGGCGGCCTGGGTCAAGAGCTATGGCGGGCGGGAAGGAACGGGTTTCGTTCTCTACCGTCCGGTCCTCGAGGAAAGCGAGCTGGACGTCGTGTGGTACCTCGCGGAGCACTTCGGAGACGGGGGGGGGCGCCGGCCGGGCTCGAGCCGGGAGCCCCCTGGCTGACGAGGCCCGTCAGGGGCCCGCTGGATCCTGCCGCGGAATCCCTTCGCGACACCGTCCCCGACGTTCCGGCGAGATTGGGCCACCGACGTTCTTGACTGGACGACGCCGATGGAACAGCCTGGGGCCACGCCAGGGAGGGGTCCGGCACGCGGACCGGAACCACGTCGATTCCGAGACCGTCCGCCGAAGAATCTCCCGCCCTGCCCTCCATGACCACACCCTGGGAGCTCTCATGTCCGACATGACTGGAAAGGTCGCCCTCGTCACCGGTGCGTCCAGCGGGATCGGCCGCGCCACCGCGGTCCTCTTCGCCGCACGCGGCGCAAAGGTCACCGCCGCCGCGCGCCGGGCCGATCGCCTCGACAGCCTCGTACGTGAGATCACCCAGGCCGGGGGAGAGGCCACGGCCATCGCCACCGACGTCTCCAACACATCGGAGGTCCGGGCCATGGTGGCGCAAGCTATCGACGCCTTCGGCCGCCTCGACTACTGCGTGAACAACGCCGGCATCGAGGGCGAGGAGATCGCACCCGTCCACGAGATGTCGGAAGCGGCGTGGAGTCGGGTCATGGACATCAATGTGAAGGGCAACTTCCTGTGCTTGAAGTACCAGGCGAAGGCGATGATCGAAGCCGGCAACGGCGGGGCCATCGTGAACGTCGGGTCGGTGAACTCCTTCGTCGGCTTCGGCGGGGGGGCGGCCTACTCGACCTCGAAGGCCGCGCAGATCACGCTCAGCTCCAGCGCAGCCGCGGACCTGGCACCCCACGATATCCGCGTGAATCTGGTCTGTCCCGGGTTCGTGGATACCGAGATGCATCGGCGGATCCGTGGGATCGTGACCGACGAGGGTATGGATGGGATGATCGCCGGGAGGGTCCCCCTACGTCGTGCGGCTTCAGCGGAGGAGATGGCGCGGACGATCCTCTGGCTGTGCTCCGACGAGGCGAGCTACGTGAACGCGACGACGATCACCGCGGATGGTGGGCTCCACGGGACGATGTAGACCCGGCACCCACCTTTCCGGCGCACCTTTCTCGAAGCGATGGCCTCGCACCGGGGATAGCCTTACAACCTTCTTCCCCCTCGCTCCATCGAAACATACAGAGTATTCCACGCAAGGAATACCGAGTATTCGTCGAGGTGCGCATGGCCAAGATCGGAGAATTCGAGCTGCTGGTGCTGCTCGCCATCCTCAGGCAGGAGGAAGCCCCCTTCGCCAATGAGGTTCGCGAGCACCTGGAGCGGAACGCAAACCGGAGGGTGACGCGGGGGGCGCTCTACCGGACGCTCGACCGGCTGAGCGCGAAGGGCTTCATCGAGTGGGAGCTCGAGCCGAGCGGCACCCCTGAACGAGGGGGACATCCCAAGCGTCGCCTGGCCATAACGGAGCCGGGGCTGGAAACCGTCCGCGCTTCCCGCGAAGTGCTGCTGCGGTTCTTCGACGGACTCGATCCGGTCTTCCGGTGAAGTACACGGGGCCTCCCCGTCTTGCCGAGCGCGTCCTGTCATGGGCGCTGGGCCCGGACGACGTGGCCCGCTCGGTCGTGGGTGACGTGCGTGAGGACCATGCGAGGGTGTTTGGGCGGATGGGCCGCTGGCGCGCTCACCTCTGGTATTGGCGGGAAGCCCTGACGCTGGGCTCGGGTGCTCTGGTGGGGCGTCTCGTGGGAAAGCCCATGGGGCGGGTGACGACGTGGGGTACGACGGGAGAGAACACGATGAAGGATGCGTTGAGCACGATCGGCGTGCTGCAGGACGCCCGGTATGCAGTCAGGGCCATCCGCAAAGACCTGGCCTTCTTCCTCTTCGCCACGGCCATCATCGGCCTGGGCGTGGGGGCCAGCACCGCGGTCTTCAGCGTCATGAGCCCGCTGCTCGTGCAGCCGCTCCCCTTCGAGGAGCCCGAGCGCCTCGCCTGGATCGGTCTGAGCGACGCCGAAGGCGAGGGGCTCAGCGCCATCACCTCCCGCACCTCGAACCTCCGCGACTTCCGCGAGCTGAGTCGCTCCTTCGACGAGCTCACCGGGTACAACGCCTTCTTCGAGCAGGGGGGCTACAACCTGACCGGCGTAGGGGAGCCGGAGCGCCTCATGGGCGTGGACGTCGCGCAGGACTTCCTCGACGTCCTGGGCGTCACCCCGGCACTGGGGCGGAACTTCGTCCCAGAGGAGGGCCTCTGGACCGGCCCCCCGGCCATCCTGCTCACGCACGGATTCTGGGTGCGCCGCTTCGCCTCGGACCCCTCCGTCGTCGGCACCTCTCTGACCATCAACGACACCCCCGTCGAGGTCGTCGGGGTCCTGCCTCCGGAGTTCGACTTCAGCTCGGTCTTTGCGCCGGGCGTGCCCGTGGACATCCTGCGGCCGTGGCCCATCAGCGACGAGACGGACAACTGGGGCAATACGACCATCATGGTGGGGCGCCTGGCGCCCGGGGCCACGCTGCAATCCGCGCAGGCCGAGCTCGAGAGCGTCGTCAGTGCCCTTCAGGAGGCGGACTCCGAGCGCTGGGGCCTGGGCGCCCACGTGGCCGGGCTTCAGGAGAGGATCGCCCGACCCTTCCGCTCGGGAATGCTCCTGCTCGCGGCGGCGGCGGGGATGGTCATGCTCATCGTGTGCGTGAACCTCTCGAACATGCTCCTGGCCCGGAGCCCACGTCGGCGGAGGGAGATGGCCGTGCGCCGGACGATGGGCGCCACGCGGGGCCGCCTCATCCGGCAACTCCTGCTGGAGAGCGTCGCGGTCTCGCTGTGCGGCGCCGTGCTCGGCATTGGCATCGCCGCCGCCGCGGTGGGCTTCGTCACCCGCTCGACCGGACTCGAGATCCCCATGCTCAGCTCGGTCGCCATCGATGGCCTGGCGCTCGCTTTCACGGTGGGGATCGCCGTGGCGGCGGGACTGGCCGTGGGTATGATCCCCGCCCTGCAGGTCGCCGAAGGTGGGGAGGCCGAGGCGTTGTCCTCGGGGAGCCGTGGCAGCAGCGCGGGGATCCGGAGTCGCCGGTTCAGGGAGATGCTGGTGGTGGCCGAGGTGGCCATCGCATGCGTGCTCCTGGTCTTTGGTGGCCTGGTGGTGAACAGCTTCCAGACCCTCATGGACGTGGATCTGGGCTTCGAGTCCGCCGGTGCGGTGGCCATGCGCGTGAACCCGACCCGGCAGTTCGAGGATCTGGCGGAGACGGCCGCGTACTACGACCAGATCGCCCAGGCGGCCGAGGCCATTCCGGGCGTCGTCTCCGTGGGACTGGTCGACGCTCTGCCGCTGGGCAGAAACCGCACCTGGGGTGTGCGGGTGGTGGGCAAGACCTACGAACAGGACGAGGGCGAGAGCATCTTCCCGCACCTCGCAGACCATCGCTACACCGAAGCCATGGGGATCCCCCTCGTGGAGGGGCGATACTTCGACGCCTTCGACACCCATGAAACCGCCCCCGTGGCGCTGGTGAACGAGACCGCCGCCCGGGAGATGTTCGACGGGAATGCCGTGGGCCAGTTCATCGAGATGTGGGTCGGGGAGGTCGAGATCGTGGGGGTGGTGGGCGACGTGAAGCACGAGGCACTGGAGCTCGGCTCCGCCAACGAGGTCTACTTCCCCATCGCACAGATGTGGTCGTATGGCGCGCTGGATATGGTCGTTCGATCCACGCTCGCGCCCGAGACGGCGCGCCGGGCCCTGGCCGAGGCCATGCAGAGGGTGGACGCACAGCTCCCCGTGGACGACTTCTGGACCCTGGATTCGCGCGTGGCGACCTCCGTCTCCTCGAGGCGATTCACGCTCCAGCTCATCGCCACCTTCGCCGCCGGCGCGCTCCTTCTGGCGGGGCTCGGTATCTACGCCGTGCTCTCCTACTCCGTGACGGAGCGGATTCCGGAAATCGGCATCCGCATGGCGCTCGGCGAATCTGTCGCCGACGTGCGAAGGAACGTCATCGGAAAGACCATGGCGCTGGCCGCACTGGGCGTGGTGATCGGCACCGTGGGCGCGCTGCTGGGCGCGCGGCTCATCGCCTCCCTCCTCTACGGCGTCGAACCTACCGATCCCATGACCTTCGCAACCGTGATCGGCGTGCTCCTGCTGGTCTCCCTGGTGTCGGGGCTGATTCCGGCGGTACGGGCGAGCCGGGTCGATTCGGCGGGGGCGTTGAGGTCGGCGGGGTGAGCGGCGCCCCCTGAAACTTGCTCGACGCTCCAGCCGTACATTACTATCAATCGAGATCAATCTCGCTTGATATCAATACGACACCGCCATGATCGCTCGCCCTTTTAAACCGCAGTACTTCCAGATCCTGCTCGCCCTCGCCTCCCGGGAATTGCACGGGTACGCGATCCAGCGAGCGGTTCTAGAACAGACCGACGACGAGATGCGGCTGTGGCCCGCGATGCTCTATCGGTCGCTGACCAAGCTCGAGGAGGGGGGCCTCATCCGCGCGGCCGAGCCGCCCGAGGATGAGCCCGAGGACGAACGCCGCCAGTACTACGCACTGACCGACGCCGGCCGGGAGCGACTGAGAGAGGAGGCCGAGACGCTCGCGCGTTGGGCGCGGCAGGCGGGGGCGGCGGAGGGCTGACGATGCCTCGTGAACGCCCCGGGCGTTGGTATCGAGGGCTCCTGGCGCTCTTTCCCCCCTCCGTTCGCAAGGAGCGAGGGCCGGAGATGGAACGCCTCTTCGAGGCGATGTGCCGGGAGCGCTTGGAGGAGAAGGGTGCCCTGGGGGTGGGCTTCCGGGTGGCGGCCGTGTGGGACGCACTCGGTGGAGCCCTGGTGGAGTGGCTGTCGGCCGCTCGTGACGTGATCCGGTCGGTGACGGCCAAGACGATGGGGGAGCACATGTTCGCTCTGTGGGGGGATGTGAGGTTCGCGGCGCGCCAGTTGGTGCAGCAGCCGATCTATTCGTTGACGATCGTCTTCCTGATGGCAGTGGGGATCGCGGGGAACGCGGCGGTCTTCCGAATCGTCAACGGGCTTTTCATTCGTCCCCTCCCCTTCGAGGAATCGGAGCGCCTCGTTGACCTGAACGAGACCGCTCCCCAGTGGGATCTCGAGATCCTCGGTATCGCGTATCGGGACTTCGACCGGTGGCGCGCCGAAAGCCGCACGTTCGAGGCGATGACCATCGTCGACTTCGACGGTGGCAACGCGATGATCGACGGGAGCCCTCTGCACCTCGACTACCTGCGGACCACGCACGACGCCGACGACGTCTTCCGCGTGGAACCGGTCCTCGGACGCTTCTTCGAGGCGCCTGAGGATCAGCCGGATGGACCCGGGGTGGGCCTCCTCACCTACGCCTTCTGGCAGCAGCAGTTCGCGTCGGACCGGGACGTCCTCGGCCGAACCGTCTCCATCGCGGGACGACCGGTCGAGATCATCGGGGTGCTTCCACCGGAGTCACGCTTCGTGGGTGAGTCCGACATGTGGCTCCCCCTCCAGGAGGACCCGACCGAGTTCGACGGGTGGAGCGCGGGTGGCGTCGGCCGCCTTGCCGACGGGGTCACGATCGAACAGGCCCGCGAGGAGCTGTTGGCGATCCACAAGGGGATGGTGGACGAGTTCGATGTGAACGAGATCTCCTTTCCTACCGTGAGCACGCTGCGCGACCGCTTCCTGGGAGACTACCGGCTGGGATCGGGCTTCCTCATGGCCGCGGTCGCCGTGGTGCTCCTGATCGTGTGCGCGAACATCGCCGGCCTGGTGTCCGCCCGCTCCATGGGCCGCTCACAGGAGGTCGCCGTCCGTCGGGCGCTGGGCGCGCCGAGGGGTCGGATCGTACGGCAGCTCCTCACGGAGAGCGCGGTGCTCGCCACGGTGGGGGCGGCGGCCGGCCTGCTGCTGGGAGTGTGGGGATCGGGAGCGATCCTCTCCCGGCTCGCCGAGGAGTTCCCGCGTTGGGTGACCTTCGATCTGGATGCGCGCTTCATGACGTTCGCGGTCGGGATCACGGTGGCCGCGGCCGTCCTCTTCGGCCTCGCCCCCGCTCTTCAGGCCTCGGGCAGAGCGCTGGGCGGCACCTCGCGCACCACCGGATCGCTTCGGCGACGCCGCGTCATGTCGATGCTGGTGTCCGGGGAAGTGGCGCTGGCTCTCACCCTCCTCGTGGTGGGCGGCCTGACCGTGCTCGACGCTCGTCGGCTTGCGGACGTCGATCCGGGATTCGAGGCGGACGGGCTGATGGGATACCGCCTGTCGCTCCCCGAGGGGAGGTACGACAGCGAGGCCCGCCTCGCCTTCGTGGACGACTACCTCTCCCGCCTCGAGGCCCTCCCAGGGATCGAGTCCGCCGCCGTCGCGTCCTCGCTCCCCCTCTCCGGGCACTGGGGCTGGTTCTTCGTCGCCGAGGGCGCACCGCCCCGAGGCGAGGACGATTCGAACCCCGTCGTGCTCAATCGCGTCGTGAGCCCGAGTTACTTCGAGACGGCCGGGGTGGAGTTCGTCGCTGGGGGTCCCTTCGACGACTTCCACGGCCGTGAACGCGGCACGAGGGCGGTCGTCGTCAACGAGACCTTCGTCCGGACCCATCTGAGTCACGTCGAGAACCCGATCGGAGCGCGGGTGGCCCCGGGAACGGATCTCCCCGACGACCCAAACTGGATGACGGTGGTGGGCGTCACGAGGGACGTGAAGCACTACGGGGTGGACGAAGAGATGCGCCCGGGCGTCTACCAGCCGATCCGCCAGTTCGCGCTCGCGGGCTTCCAGGTCGCGCTGCGCGTACGGGGCGAAAGCTCGGCGATTCTCTCCCAGGTGCGGGCGCTGACCACCGAGATCGACGCAGAGCTGCCGGTCTTCGACGTCGTGACCATGAACGAGGAGATGGACGAGGCGCTCTGGGCCCGCCGCGCATCGTCCTGGCTCATCGCCGCCTTCTCGGCCGTCGCCCTCCTCCTGGCGGTCGCGGGACTCTACGGGATGATTTCGTACACCGTCGGTCAGCGAACGAGGGAGATCAGCATCCGCATGGCGGTCGGCGCCCAGCGCGAGGACGTCCTCCGCCAGGTCGTGCGCCAGGGCATGGTCCTCGTCGCCTTCGGTACCGTCGTCGGACTTGGTCTCTCCCTTGCGGGTGCCCGCCTGGTGTCGGGCCTGCTGGTCGGTGTCGAACCGAGAGATCCCGTCGTCTACGGGGGAGTCACCCTCCTCGTCCTCGTCGTCGCAGCCACCGCCAACTACCTCCCCGCGCGGCGCGCCGCACGTCTGGACCCGATGGAGGCACTGAGGCGGGAATGAGCGGGATGCGGACGCTGGTCGCCGCGCCGTGTACGTGACCCACGACCTGAAGCACGATCGCGAATTCGCCTTGAAGGTATTGAAGCCGGAGTCGGTAGCCGTGGTGGGTGCGGACGGAGTCGTCCACAACGTCCAGGGTAAGAGTGATACCCGCCCCGCCGCGACCCGTCAGTCGTTCGCTTCTGCGAATCGGGCCTTCACCGACTCGATCCAGTTCCAGACCACGACCAGAGAGTTCGAGCCCGGTTCACGCTCCAGCATGAGGAAGCGCTCGCCGTCCGGGGCCACGTCGTACTGCTGTGCCGCTGGATCCGACCAGTACGGTGACGCATCAAACAGTGGGTCTCTCGCCGTCACGCGGAGGGCGTCCCCTGCCTCGATCTTCGCGGACACCATCCACCCGGTGGCGTCCCGGTAGAAGATCTCCTCACCGGACGGCGCCCACTGGGGCTCGATCCCGCCGGCCTGCGAGATCTGCACCAGGGCGTCGTCCACATTCGGAAACGGGCGCACGAAGACGTTGTGCTCCCCCGAGCGGTCGGACTGATAGAGGAGCCACCGGCCGTCGGGAGAGAGCGAAGGGGCCTGCTCGGTGGCCGAGGTCGCGACCAGCTCGACGGGTTCGGCATCCCCCGCGCGAAGGCCATAGATGTCCCGGCTCTCCCGGGCGGGCACGCCCACGCGGAAGATCATCCAATCGTGGCCTACTCCCCAGGAGCCGCTGCCGATCCCCACGTTGGACAGCACTCGCCTCGGCGTGCCGCTCCCATCCGACGGAATGGCCATGAGGTGCCCCTGTAGGAAGCCCCCCTCCGGATCCCGGAAGTAGAAGATCTCCTTGTCGTCCGGACTCCAAAATGGCCGCGTGTTGGTGGGAGGGTCGAAAGACAGGCGCTGCGCAGGACCTCCCCGGAGGTCCTTTACCCAGATGTCCACGAACGACTCGTCGTTCCGACTCCCAGCGACCAGTCGCGTGCCGTCGTGGGAAAGGTCGAGGCCCGAAACGGCTACCACGGGTGACAATCCCCAATCGGGGTCGATGGTGATCGCGCCGCCGGCCCGGTCCACCCACACCGGCGTGACTCGGGCTTGGCCTGACCGGCCGGCCGTCTGATACACCAGGTCCCCGGAACGGCTGACGGAGAACGTCGCCCCCGCGACGAACTGAACGGCGCCACCGACGTTCGAGACCACCGCGACCTCGCGGCCCGCCAACTCTCCTCGCCGGGGGTCGAAGGGAGCCGCCATGATCTGGTTCCCCGCCGCACTGGTGTAAATGAGAAACCCGTCCACGTAGACGCCGGAGGAGCCCTCAGTCACGAAGGTCGTCTCCCCCGACTCGAGCCACAGGACTTGAATCCGCGGCCAACTCCCGCCCGTCTCCGTCTCTGTGAAGAGAAGGGCCGCCTGTTCGGAAATCACGGCATTCGGGACCCGAAAGACCGGCTCCTCGGTCCGCGGCGTGACCCGTTCGATCTCACCGCCACCCCTTGGCACCCTGCTGATGCCGAACTCGGGGTTGGTGAAATAGATGTGCGTGTCGCTCCAGACCGGTGGCCCCTGTGCCCGGTCGGCCACCACGCGTTGCCCTCCTCCATCTGTGGACACCACCCTCAACGGTCCGAGGGCTACCGCCGTGAACGCGACCTCGTTTCCATCGGGGGACGGGGAGAAATTCCAGGCTCCGTCCGTGTTGGCCAGGGGACGGACCGTCATCTCGTCCGCCTCCCGCACGAACAGCGACCGGATGGCTCGGGCATCGGACGCCCACAGCACGATAGAAGAGCCGTCGGCGGAGACGCTGGCCCGCAAGAGGTCGCGCCCGGGCGCGGAAGGGCCCAGCGTCAGCTCATCCGTGATCACGCGCGCGCGCTGGGGGGCCCCGTCACGGGCCAACGTCCAGCCGCCCATCAGTCCGGCCACAGCGGTGGCGGCCACCACCCCCACGGCCACCCAGCGATTCCCACCCACGGCGGTCCCACGCCCCGCGCCAGCCGAGCCCGCGCCGTACCGGAAGCCCTCGTCTGACAGCGCGCGACCAAAGGCCTCCGCGCTGCTGAACCGATCGGCGGGCAGCTTCTCCAACGCCTTCCGGATCGCCGCATCCACGTTTGCCGGAACCGACTTCCGGATCTCCGTGGGGGACACGGCCTCGCCCTGGATGATCCGGCCGAGCACGGCCTGAGCGGAGCTCCCCACAAAGGGGGGCTCGCCGATCAACATCTCGTACAGCACCGCCGAGAGCGCGTAGATGTCGCTCGCGGGCCCCACCGACTGATCGCCGGTGGCCTGCTCCGGGGACATGTAGAAGGGCGTACCCACGGACAGGCCCGTCTCCGTGAGCCGGTTACCTCCGGCGGCGCCCACCGCGAGCGCGATCCCGAAATCCGCCACGAGGGGTCGGCCCTTGCTGAGCAGGATATTCGCAGGCTTGATGTCCCGATGGATCACACCCCGCTCATGGGCAGCATGGAGCGCCTCGGCGATGTCCGTCGCGATCCGGATCGCCTCGTCCACCGGAAGCTGCTTGTCGCGGTCGAGCCGTTCGCGCAGCGACTCCCCCTCCACGTACGGCATGACGTAGAAGAGGAACCCCCCCGCTTCTCCCGAGTCGAAGAGCGGCAGGATGTGCGGGTGCTGCAGGTTCGCAGTGGTCTTGATCTCGGCCAGGAACCGGTCGGCGCCCACGACCGCGGCCAGCTCGGGCTTGAGGACCTTGACGGCAACCTTGCGTTCGTGCTTCAAGTCGTCTGCCAGGTACACCGAGGCCATCCCGCCCTCACCGAGCTTGCGCTCGATGCGGTAGCGGCCGGCGAGCGCGGCTTCGAGGCGGGAGGTGTTGTCGCTCATGGCGCCCCAACATGCGGGGGCGGACTAAGAACCGCGAGGATCGGTTGCGCGGTGGTTGCGCCGCCAGACCCGGTCCGGGTCGGCCGTCGCGTCTCCGGGTGATCGACCCAGGGGGGGGCTGAGCATTCGACGCTCGTCACGTGTATCACAGTTGAAGGTGACGTGGCGACGGGGATGGGAGGTGAGCATGGAAACGATGAGAAGCAGAATGGCCTCGGTGGGGCGGACGGCTCCCACAACGGTTCGCTTCAGGGGATCGGCGGCGGAGCTCGAGGGGTTCGCACCCTTTCCGCATCGGGCGCGTAGCCTGAGCAGACGGTGGCGGAGGCTCACCATGACGGGCGTGCTGGCCGCGCTGGGACTCGCCTGTGGCGGATCGCCGACCGAGCCCGGGACGCTCGACACTCTGGTGGCCGTTTCCCTCGACGGGGAGTCACTCCCGACCACGGTGGTCAACTGGCCCGACTTCTACCTTGAGCTCCTGGCCGACACAGTCCGGTTCAGTGGAGAGAGCTACGCGCACCGGCGCATCACGCGCTTCACCGGGATCGTCGGCGTACCGGAGATCCGTGAGACCGGAACGGATGGGAGCGTGAGGGTCGAAGGCCGCTCCATCACGCTCGAGCCGTCGTGTGACGCCCTCTTCTGCGTCGACATCGTCCTCGTGCGGGTGGGCAACCGTTACTGGGCCACCTGGGCGCCGGTCGAAGGGGTGGAGGTTCTGGTGGAATACCGGCCGCTCGCCGACGTCGCGCCTCGGTAGAGCCGAATCACGGCCTGAATCGGTCCCTCAACTCCTCCGCGAACCCGAGCCAGACCTGGAACTCGGTCACCAGCTCCGGCTCGGTCTCTACCGATACGTAGTTCAGAATCGACCCGTCCGGCGCGACATCGTATCCGCGCAGGGGGAAGCGGCAACAGGGATTGTGCTCGAGGAACTCGTAGGGGCGGCCGGCTCGAAGTCCCTCCGAGAGGTCCAGATCCACCGCCATGAGGCCCCGACCCTCGACGTCGTAGTCCACGTAGTAGACCCGGTCGCCGTCCGGGGACCACGCCGGATTCAGCCCCGGCCCGTCGGAGATCTGAAGCACCGGCTCCGGCCCCGGATACGCCCGAACGTGTACCGAGTAGGGAGCGCCCGCCTCGGGCTGGGACACGTAGGCGACCCATCGGCCATCGGGAGAGAACGAGGCATCGGTCTCCAACGCGGGCGACGTGAAGAACGGAGCCGGCTCGGAGCCGGGAGCTGCGACCCACAGGTCTCCATCTTCGCGGTTGAACAACAGGTGCACGCCGTCGCTGGACCAGTCCGACGGCTCCAGGCGGGGCGCATCGGGATAGAGCCGCTCCGGAGCCTCTCTGCCGTCCGATCGGACCCGATAGGTCGTGCCGTCCGACCTGAAGAGCAGCCACTCCCCGTCCGGGCTCCAGAGGGGCTGCTGGACGCTGAATCCGTCGAGTCGGAGGGGTTGGGTGACACCGGTGGCGAAGGTGTGCACGCTGATCTCGTCCCTGGCGCCGGGCCCGGCGTGAAACGCGAGCCGCGAGCCGTCCGGGGAATAGCGGGCGAAGGCGTACTCACGGTCGGGGAGGTCGAGGGACTCGACCGAACCGTCCGGACGAAAGAGTTGGAGTCTCCTTGACTGCTCGGGGGTGACGCCTCCGGTCAGGTATACGAGATCCCCCGCCGCGGAGACCGCGACCTGCGACTCGAACGTGAGCGTATTCGTGTTTGAGGTGTAGATCGGGTGCATGACGTCCTCGACCAGGACACGGGGCTCCCCCGACACCTCCAGGCTCTCGGGATCGAAGGGCAGACCCATCAGCGTGCCGGATCGCATGAACAGCAAGTGTCCGGAGGACAGGTAGCGAGGCGCGGTGGCGCTATCCACGAGGAGGTGCTCCACCCCGGACTGGAGATCCAGCGCACGCACGCTCGCTTCTTCCGGGTTGGTTCCCTGCGCCTGATGGAAGAGCAGGCCGCGAGCCCCCGGAAGGAGCTGCGGCGAGGCAAAATCTTCGGCTGGGCCCGACGCGAGCGCCCGTTCGGCCGACGCCACTTGTGCGGGCGTGCCCCCGGCGGCCTGCACCTGAGAGAGGCCGCCATAGGTCGCATAGACGATGGAGTCGTCGTCCCCCCAGGTCGCCTCACCCCGCCAGGCCTGCTCGTCCATGGGGACGATGGTCTCGACCTCGCCACTCCCTGGGTTCACCCGCATCAGCCCCGTAGCCGAGAAGTATCCGATCCAGTCGCCGTCGGGGGAAAAGAACGGGCTACGGGGGTCCACGGCCTCCGCCACCAGCCGGGTCCGCCCCTGATCCAGATGATGGAGGTAGAGACGAGCCTCGTTTCCATCGCTCGCCACGTACGCGAGCCGGTCCCCCTGGGGCGAGATCGCCACCGCTCGTGAGGCGATCCGCGGGAGTTGGAGCATGCCTCCCGGTACATGGGTCGTATCGGCGAGGGGGGCGATGGGGACGGTGAAGCGGACGGTCCTGGCCTCCGCGCTGTCCCGTTCGGCCCGGGACGCCAGCGCGACCACCGCCACGGCGAGCGCCACCGTCGCCGCCGCGTGCCCGCGGCGGAGCCATGTCGAGCGGCCAGGCGTGGGCCTGCCCACCACGGCCTCGCCGTGGCGGAAGGCGGGATTGGCCAGCGCCTCGGCGAACGCGCGCGCGGTGTCGAAGCGGTCCGCCGGGAGCTTCTCGAGCGCTCGTCGGATGGCCGCGTCCACGTGGGGTGGGACGGCGGAGCGCCGCGCCCGGGCCGTCACCGGCTCCCCGGCGATGATCTGGCCGAGCACCGCCTGGGCCGTGCTGCCCATGTACGGCGGATCGCCGACCAGCATCTCGTACAGCATGCACCCCAGGGAGTAGATGTCGCTCCGTGGGCCGACCCGCTGGTCCCCCGTCTGCTCGTGGGCGAAGTCGAGAGCCTGTGCCACCGACGTCGTGATCCGGACCGCCTCGTCCACCGAGAGCTGCTTCTCTTCGTCCAGCCGGTCGCGGAGCGATTCGCCCACCACGTAGGGCATCACGTAGTAGAGGAAGCCGTCGGCCTCGCCGGAGTCGTAGAGCGGCAGGATGCCCGGGTGCTGCAGGTTCGCCGTCGTCTCGATCTCAGCCAGGAAGCGCTCGGCTCCCACGACCGCCGCCAGCTCGGGCTTCAGCACCTTGAGGGCGACGTTCCGGTTGTGCTTCAGATCCCGGGCGAGGTAGACCGTCGCCATCCCGCCCTCGCCCAGCTCACGGTCGATGGCGTATCGGCCCTCCAGGGCGGCCGTCAGGCGATGGATGCGGTCGGACATGGGGGACCAAAGTGGGGTGCCTGACGATCGAGCGCGAGAGCAGGGTCCGGGTGGAGCCGCGCCGGGTATCCTGGCCGCCAATCCCTTGGCGGAGAGCATAAGCGGCGGGAACGGGAGTATTGCGAGTGACTCATCGGGGAAGCGATCTTCCGGCCCAATGCCGTAAGAGAAGTCGCGGCTTGCCCCCGTTCTCGCCCTGGAGGTTCCCCCCCGGGACGGCAACGGCCCTCCCGGGAGATACGCGGTGATTCGTCTGCTCGCAGGTGCCCTGGTCATGATGGGCGTCACTCTCGGCCCTTCGGGTCCTCCCGCGTTTCCCGAGAATCCCGACGGGGCGCCCGTAGCGCCCGAGATTGCCCGATTCCACGACAACGAGATTCCAGCCGGAACCGTCGAGGGCGGCATCCTGAAGCTCGAGATGAGGGCCGTGGAAGCCGCATGGCACCCCTACGGCGAGGGCGAGAGTGGGGCGATCCTGCCGGCCTTCGCCGAACAGGGAAAGACCCCGTCGATCCCGGCGCCGTACCTGCGGGCCGAGCTGGGTCAGACCGTCGAGGTCACCATCGAGAACACCCTCGACTCACTCTTGGTGGTCTACGGGCTCGGCGAGCGGAAGTCGGCGCCGCTTCGGCCGTGGAGCATCGAGCCCGGAGAACGTGCTACGCGCCGTTTCGTGGCCGACGCCGAGGGGACCTTCTACTACTTCGCCAAGGTCGGTGAGTACGAGGAGGACCCGTTCCAGGCCATCGGTGACGCGAGGTTCGGGTCCCTCTTCACGAGCGGCGCGTTCGTCGTCCAGGGGCCCGAGATGCCGGAGCCCATCGACGGCATCATGCTTCTCGGCGTCTACGTCCACGGCCTGGGGCCCGCGATTCTCACGATGAACGGTCGGCCGTGGCCCCATACCAAGCGGCTCCAGTACGAAATGGGTGACACGGTGCGCTGGCGGATCCTGAACACGTCGGTTCGCACCCACCCGATGCACCTGCACGGCTTCTTCTACGACGTCGAGGCGATGGGCGACATCGACGAGACCGAGATCTACTGGGATACGCAGACGCCCAGGGAAGTCACGGTCGACATGGAGCGGGGCGAGACCATGGCGATCTCGTGGGTGGCGGAGCGACCCGGCAACTGGGTCTTCCACTGCCACATTTCCGGTCACGTCGGTCCCAACCACTATCCCATCGGCGAGCGGGCGTCCCGGGAGGAGGTCCTCCGCCGTGATCTGCTGGGCGACCCCGAGCACGACCCGGCCCATCATGTCGAGGAGGGGATGGGAGGGCTCATGATGGCGCTCAACATCCGCCCTTCGCCCGATTGGCGGCCCGACGAAAGGGATCGCCGCCGGATGCGGCTCGTCGTACAGAGCGATTCGGTACCGGCGCCGGAGGGGACTCCGCTGGAGCAGATCAGCCCCTACCGGCGGGTCTTCTCCCCCATCTACCAGGAACCCGGGACCGAGGTCGCGTCCGATTCCATCCGGGTGCCCGGCTCGCCGCTCATCCTCCGGGAGGGCGAGCCCACGAGTATCTGGGTGGTGAACCGGCTCCACGAGGCGACGCAGATCCACTGGCACGGCCTCGAGATCGAGGCGCCGTTCGACGGGGTGGTCGGGGTCGGCGGCTACAACGGGATGCCCACGCCGCCCATCATGCCCGGCGACAGCTTCGAGGTCCGCTACACGCCGCCGCGGCCGGGCAGCTACATGTACCACACGCACATGAGCGACATCCGGCAACAAGGCGGAGGCCTGTACGGTCCCATCGTTGTGGTGCCGGAGGATGAAGAGTGGGATCCCGAGCACGACAAGATCATGCTGGTTGGATTCCATCCTCACGCCGGGGGGCCTCACCTGAACGGACGGCAGGGCGAACTCGAGACGCTGGAGATGAACGCGGGGGAGAGCTACCGCTTTCGCTTCATGAACATCACGCTCGGTGCCACGGTGACGTTCCGCCTGACCCGGGGGGCCGACCCGGGCTCGACCATC
Source organism: Gemmatimonadota bacterium (assembly GCA_039586075.1). Taxonomy (GTDB): domain Bacteria; phylum Gemmatimonadota; class Gemmatimonadetes; order Longimicrobiales; family Gaopeijiaceae; genus Gaopeijia. The sequence continues at coordinate 41,215 of JBDHLC010000026.1, forward strand.
CGCTGGGTATTGGCCGCGAAGGACGGTGCCGAGTTACCTCAGCATCGCCGGGAGAATGCACGAGCGGACATGCCCGTCGCCGTGGGTGAGACCTACGACGTGATCGTGCGCCTCCCGCCCCCCGGGGGTCAGTTCGCCCCGAGGGAGTACAGCCTAGAGATGTGGGGCAACGGGCTCCTCGCCAAGTACCCCATCGTCGTGAGAACGCGAGACGACTAGCGACCGTCGAGGCGGCCGACCTCCGACGGAGCTGGCAGCGTCCTGAGGCGTGATGAGCGTCAGCCGCCGGGCTCGGGCGTTCCACGCAGCCCGCCAGTCCGCCGACCATGGATGCAGCGCACCGGGCCGGTGGGACCCTTCCGGCCTGTCACCGTGCCCTCCAGACGTTCTGCGGTGAGGGAATCCACCGTCCGATCCAGGTGGGCCTCCAGACCGCTCGCCGTCGGACGGCCTCCTATTCCGACGTCAGGGACTCGGTCGGATCCACCTGGCCCGCCCGATACGCCGGGAGCCCGGCGGCGAGCGTCGCCACGACGGCCATGACGCCGACCGCGGCGCCGTAGGCCATGGGATCCCATGGGCTAACACCCCAGACCATGCTCGAGACGATCCGAGCCACGACCAACGCCCCAACCAGGCCACCGACCGCACCCAACACGGCCATTCGGAGCGCCCGGCCCAGGACCCGCCGGACAACCACGGACCGGCTGGCGCCCAGTGCCATGCGGACCCCGATCTCCCGCCACTGACGCCGTACGGAGAAGGCGGTGACGCCGTACAGGCCCACGACAGCGAGGAAGAGTGCGAGCCCCGCGAAGAGGGAGATGAGCGTCCCGTGAAAGCGAGGCGTCCCCACCGACCCGTGGAGCACTTCCGTCAGGGAGCGCAGCCCCACCACGGGGAGATCGCCATCCACCTCATCCATCACGCGACGAGCGACCTGGGACGAGAGGACGGATCCGTCCGGGGTCCTCACCACGAAGGACATGGCACGACCGAACCAGCCCCACACCTCGGTGGTCTGGCGGTAGGGCTGGTACACTTCGGGAGTGGGAGGCTGGCTGGGTCCGGCAAAGTGGACATCCCCGATCACGCCCACGACCCTGCGTCTCACGGGCTCGCCGGTGTCGTCCTCGACATAGGAGAGCCAGCGCCCCAAGGCGTCTTCCCCAGGCCAATAGAGCTCTGCGGCCCTACTGTTGACGATTGCCACGGGCTCGGCCCGCTCGTCGTCCAGAGCCGTGAACGCCCGCCCGGCGAGCACCGGCACGCCCAGGGTCTCGAAGTAGCCGGGTGCCACGACCTTGATGGCGCCGGCGGGGCCGTTGGTGCTCATCTCGGCCTCTCCACCCTCGAGGAGGACCGAGGACGTGAGTCGCGCTCCACTGAGCGGGAGGTGCGAGGTGGCGGTGGCTTCCAGGCCGAGGGCATCGAACTCCGAGAGTACGCGGTCTACGGCCGTGGACAACTCCTCCGGCGCTGGGTACGACGCGGCAGGAAACGTCACTCCGTAGGATGTCAGCCCCTGGTGCCTCACCCCCAGGTCCACCGAATAGAGGGCAACGAGGCTGCGGCCCATGAGGCCCGCGCCCACGACGAGGATCGTTGCCAAAGCGAACTGGGTCGCAACCACGACCATGCCTCCGCCACTGGCTTCGGAGCGCACCCGCAGAAACGCGCCCAGGTCCCCTCTCGACCCACCCCCTGCGGCCGCTCGGCTCAGGCGGAGCGCCGGCGTCAGGCCGGTGAGCCCACCGGTGAGGAGAGACGCGCCCAGGCCGAATACCAGCACCCGTCCGTCTACGGCTACCGTACCGAGGGATGCCAGCGACGACGGAACGAGGCTCTGCAACGGGCCGACCAGCGCGATGGCCAATGCCACCCCGAGGACCCCTCCAGCGATGGAGAGGATTGCCGTTTCACTGAGGAGCTGGACCGCGAGTCGCCCACGCGAAGCCCCCAGTGAGACCCGAACCGCGAACTCTTTCTGCCGGGAAGCCCCGCGGGCGACCACGAGATTCCCGACGTTCACGCACGCGATAAGGAGCACGAACCCGGCCGCACCGAGCAGAATCCAGAGCGGCTTTGCCGTCCCCGCAACCACCGCCTTCTGCAGACGGCGCACCGAGATCGTCCAGCCTTCATTGGATCGCGGGTACACTTCCGCCAGGCGTCGGCCGATCCCATCCATCTCCGCACGGGCCGCCGTCAGGGTGGTCCCCTCACGGAGGCGCCCGACGACCAGGAGATCATTGCGGCCCCTGTACGCCAGGGCATCTTCGGAGAACGTCAACGGGACCCACGCGCTCGAGGTGAACGGTGGCGCGTTGAAGCCCGCGGGGAGCACACCGACGACCGTGTGGGCGACGTCGTCGAGAAGCATCGTCCGGCCGAGGATCTCCGGGTCCCCACCGTATGCGCTCTGCCAAAGTTCGTGGCTGACGACCGCAATGGAAGAGTTCGCCGGGTCGGAGTCCTCGTCCACGAAGCTCCGTCCGAGAAGGAGGGTCGCCCCGATCGTCTCGAAGAAGCTCGGTGTTACCAGCGCTCGCCTTACCCGGAGCGGCGTGTCGAGCCCCGTCAGCGTCGCCGTCCCCGTCCGGACCGCCGCCAGCCGCTCGAAGGCAGCGCTCTGCGCCTTCCAGTCCATGTAGTTGGGGGCCGACGTCGCACCGAAGCGCCCTTCCTTGGCCTTGCTGAGGAGCACCACCCGTTCCGGCTCCCGAAGGTCGAGGGGCCGAATGAGATAGGTGTCCACGACGGAGAAGAGAGCCGTGTTCGCCCCGATTCCCAGCCCGAGGGTCGACACGACCGCAATGGCGTATCCCGGCGAGCGCCGAAGGCCGCGCACGGCGTGGACGACGTCCTGCGGGATGGCCCGGACCAGACGAGGGAAGGCGAAATGGCGGAGGGCATCTTCCGCCGCCCACGCGATCATTCTCACCTGGCTCCGGGCACTCCGCCCGGCATGGGTCAACTCCGCCTCCCACTCACGCACCCATTCCTCACGCCGATCGGGCTCGGCGAGGGTCGCGAGCGCCCGGATCATCACACTCGTCCATCCGTTCATGGCGCCACCCCCGTGGCCTCGCCAAGGGTAGGCTCGGCAGAAGGGGACCCGGGATAGCGAGCTCGGGCCTGGGCGACCGCGCTTCGTGCCGAAGGCAGGAGCTCATAGTACTTCCGGGAGGGACGTCCCTCCCGCCGACCGATCTCGGGTGGCTCCCATTCCGACGCCACCATCCCTCGGTCCTCCAGGCGTCGAAGGAGTGGGTACACGGTGCCGCCTCGGATCCCGGTGGCTTCGGCGATGTCGAAGCCGTACCGAAGTCCGACTTCCAGGGCCTGAAGAACCGCGGCGGTGGCGTAGGTCATGCGTATTCCCGTCATCGCTCATCCCCGGTCGATCTACCTCTATCTCGATCTAGGTAGACCGGATCACCCGGCCGAAGGTTGGAATGGCCCGGCCGCAACAGTGAGACAAGGGAAGGACTTCAGCCTCTGGGGCGCAGCGCCGGAGCCTGAATCAGGTGCGGGACCCGTGCGTCTCGCAGGAGCCCCGTTGGCGTGGGCTGCATCGCCCACGCCACTCTCGGGCTCAAAGGTCCTCGCTACTCCCTCCGGAACACCTCGGCCGGATTGATCCGCGCCGCCCGACGGGCGGGAAGCACGCTGGCCAGCGCTGCGACCCCCGCCAGGAAGGCGGCCACCCCGATCAGCGTCATTGGATCGCTCCCGCCCACGCCGAAGAGGAATCCCTCCACGAGCCGCCGACCCATGAGCGAGAGGGGGATGCCGATGGCCAGCCCCACTCCCACCAAGGCCCACCCGCTCCGCAATACCGAGGTTGCGACCTCCGGAGCCCGGGCACCGAGGGCGATCCGGATCCCGATCTCGCGCTCGCGCTGCGTGACATGGTAGGCGAGCACCCCGAAGAGTCCCACGCCGGCCAGACCCAATGCGATCACGGCGAACATGCCGACCAGGCTCGCCAGCGCTCGCTGGTCCGCGGTAGCCCGACGCAAGACCGCGTCCATCGTCTCGACGCGGTCCAGGGGCACGGAAGGAGCGACCTCCCGCAACGCGACCCGCAAGCCCTCGGTGACCCGCGCCGGGTCTCCCGTGTACCGTAGGGCGACCCGCATGCGGGTGGGAGTGGTCTGGTGGTATGCGTAGTACATCGCCGGTGACCGGCCGTCCTGCACGAAGTCGACCACCGCGTCCTCCACGACCCCGACCACCTGGTGAGGCCGGATCCCGCCCCCGAACTCCGGGACCTCCACGAAGCTTCCCTCAGGCCGCTCCGAGCCGAAGAGGGTCTCCGCCGTCGTCCGGCTCAGGATGATCAGGCGCTCCTCGACGTCTGCGTCGGTCGCGTCGAACCCCCGGCCCGACACCAGCGGGATCCCCATGGCCTCGAAATACCCGGGATACACGGTTCGTTGGTGCGCGTTGACACTCCGTCCGCCGGCCTGGTGGAGCTCGCCAGCACGCCCCACGGCCCAGTTGTTGCCGGGATCACGGATCGGGAGTTGGCTCGCCCACCCGAGGTCGGTGACCCCGGGAAGTCCGCGCAGCCGGTCGTCGAGTCCATCGATCAGCGCCGCGCGCTCGGCCTCGCCGAAGGCAGCCGACGGGAGCGTGAACTCGGCCGTGAGGAGTCCCTCCTGGTCGAAGCCGAGGTCATAGGTCGTCAGCTCCCGCAACGACCGCGTGAGCAGGCCCGCTGCGGACAGGAGGACGGTCGTCAGCGCCACCTGCGCCACGACCAGCCCCCGTCGCAGAAGCGCCGACCCCCCCGCGGTCGTGCCCCGCCCCGCGCCCCGCAGGGTGATCGCGTGGTCGGTTCGGGACGCGCGGACGGCGGGCCCGGTGCCGAAGAGGAGCACGGTCAGGAGGGAGAGTCCCATGGCAAAGCCCAGGATCGACCACGACAATCCGCCCGCCAGCGCTCCGAGCCGGTCCATCGACACGAAGGCGAGGAGGGCGTGCTGCGCCCAGACAGCGAGGAAGAGCCCGACCACCCCGGCCACGACCGCGAGCAGACCGTTCTCCACGAGGAGTTGCCGGACCAGCCGGGGCCGCCCCGCGCCGAGCGCGCCGCGGACCGCCATCTCCGCAACTCGAGCCCGGCCGCGCGCCAGGAGGAGCCCCGCCACGTTCGCGCAGGCCACCAGGAGCAGGAGCACCACCGCGCCTCCCAGGAGCGCCAGCGTGCTCCAGTAGCTCTCGAGGAGCATCTCGCGGGTCGGCGTCACAATGACACCCTTCCCCGCGTTGGTGTCGGGATAGGCTTCGGCCAGGCGGGCGGAGATTCCGTCGAGCTCCCGCTGCGCGGTCGCCGTCGTAATCCCGTCTGCGAGCCGCGCCACCATGAGGAAGTTGTGGGAGCTCCGTCCACTCGCCATCCCCCTCCCCCGGACCGCCGGGATCCAGAGCTCCGCATCCACCATGAAGCGCGCGTGGGCGGGGAGGATCCCCACTACGGTGAACACGATGCCGTTCAGGGTGAGGGTACGGCCGATCACCTCCGGGTCCCGCCCGAAGCGCCGCGTCCAATATCCCTCGGAGAGCACCACCGACCTCTCGCCCCCCGGTTCACCCTCCTCCGCGACGAAGCTCCGCCCGGCCAGCGGAGGCACGCCCAGCGTGGCGAAGAATCCCGGAATCACCATGACCACGTCCACGCGCTCAGGCGTGTCACCCACCTCCAGCGTCATTCGCTGGGGAAAGGGGGCCAGGGCACCGACGTGCTCGAACGAACGGGCTTCGTCACGATAGTCGTAGAAGTCGAACGCGGAGAGCATCGGCCCCATGCGGGCCCCGTCGTCGAAGGTCGAGCGTCCCGTCAGGAGCCGGTCGGGCTCCGCCCAGGGGAGGGCGGCGAATGCCGAGGCGTCGAGCACCGCGTAGAGCGCCACATTGCCGCCGATCCCGATCGCGAGCGTGAGGACCGCTGCGAGGGTGAAGGTGCGCTCCTTGACCAGCGTGCGGAATCCGATCCGCAGGTCCTGGCGAAGGTCGTCGAGGAGCCGGCCGCCGCGCGCGTCGCGCACTTCCTCCTTGAAGCGCTCTACGCCGCCGAAGGCGACCATCGCCCGGCGCCGCGCCTCCGTCTCGGAGAGTCCCGAGCGGACCCCTTCGCGGATCTCCATCTCCAGATGGAAACGGACTTCCTCGTCGAGCTCACGCTCCACGGTCGCCTTCTTCAGGACAACCGCCATCCGCCGGCCGATCCACTTCCACGCTCCCTTCATCCCCCTTCCCTCCGTCTGATGGACCCTACGTCGCCGCCAGTACTGCCTCGACCGCCGTCGCGAAGCGGCGCCAGCTCTGCCGCTCTCGCTCCAGCGCCTTCCGGCCCTTGGGCGTCAGTCGATAGACCTTTATCGGCCGGCCCTCTTCGCTCTCGCCGAGCTTCGAGTCGACGAGCCCTCGGTCGCGCAGCCGGTAGAGCGCCGGATAGAGGGAGCCCTGGTTGACCTCGAGCGCGTCCCGCGACAGGAGGTGGATCTTCTTGGAGATCGCCCACCCGTGCAGCGCCTCCAGATCGAGCGTCTTGAGGATCAGGAGGTCGAGGCTGCCGTGGAGGAGGTCGGTGCGAGGTGCCATGTCGAAGCGCCCCATATGTCGAGAGTCATGGGTTGTCGAATGTCATACCATTGAGTTGGACTGGACCGTCGGAGGAAAGGTTGGAAGGGAGTGGCGCGCCGGGGGCTTCCTCCGCGTACGTGGACATCGCTTTGGGAAGTCTCGCCCGATGGGTCTCGTCGGATCGTTGACACAATCCGCGCTCGAACCGGCGACCCCCCTGCGCGGAGATCGATCAACGGCCGGGAGGAACCAGGGTACGGACCGGGCCCACTCACAGGCAAAGCGCACGATCGGCTGTTCCCTTTCGACTTGCGGACCTCCCCGGCCGACACGGATCTTGCGCCGACCCTGGACTCCCCCGCGCCATGACCGACATCCCCTCCCGCCTCGCCACCGCCCTGTCCGACCGCTACCGCATCGAGCGCGAGCTCGGCGCAGGCGGGATGGCCACCGTCTACCTGGCCGAGGACCTGAAGCACGAGCGCAGAGTGGCTCTCAAGGTCCTCCGGCCCGAGCTCGCAGCGGTCATCGGCGCCGAGCGGTTCCTGGCGGAGATCAAGACCACCGCCAACCTCCAGCACCCCCATATCCTGCCGCTCTTCGACTCGGGCGAGGCGGACTCGTTCCTCTATTACGTCATGCCCTACATCGAGGGCGAGACGCTCCGGCAGCGCATCGAGAGGGACGGGCAGCTGGGGGTGGAGGAGGCGGTTCACATCGCTCGGGACGTGGCTGACGCCCTGGACTACGCCCACCGCAAGGACATCATCCACCGGGACATCAAGCCGGAGAACATCCTGCTGCAGGACGGTCGGCCCGTGGTGGCCGACTTCGGGATCGCGCTGGCCGTGAGCGCCGCCGGCCAGGGTCGCATGACGGAGACGGGGCTCAGCCTGGGGACGCCGCATTACATGAGCCCGGAGCAGGCGACGGCGGACCGGGACCTGACCGCCCGGGCCGACATCTATTCCCTGGGG
>JBDHLC010000027.1:0-38714 GCA_039586075.1 Gemmatimonadota bacterium
GAGGAATGCGGCCATGGAGACGGCCGTGATGAGGGCCGCGAAGGTGAAGAGGGCGCGGACGAACGCACCCGACATGATTCCCGACCGTGGATTCCGTGGCGGCCGGGCCATGATCCCCTCTTCTCCCGGTTCCATGGCCAGCGCCAGGGCGGGGAAGGTGTCAGTCACCAGGTTGAGCCAAAGGATCTGCAGAGGCAGCAGCGGCAAGGGAAGCGCAGCCAGGCCCGCCAACAGCAGGACCAGAACTTCGGCGACGTTACAGCTGAAGAGGTAGAACACGAACTTCCGGATGTTGTCGAAGATGACGCGCCCCTCCTCGACCGCAGCCGCGATGGTGGTGAAGCGATCATCCTGGAGCACGACATCCGCGGTCTCCTTCGCCGCGTCGGTGCCCCGGTGACCCATGGCCACGCCGACGTTGGCCTTCTTCAATGCGGGAGCATCGTTGACACCGTCACCCAGCATGGCCACCACCTCTCCGCGATCCTGCAGGGCGTCCACGATGTCCAGCTTGTCCCGAGGGCTCGCCCGGGAGAATGCGCCGGTGGTGCCGGCGAGCTCCCGGAGCGCCGCCTCGTCCAGTCCGGCCAGTAGCCGGCCTTCCACCACGCCGGCTCCATCGCTTAGCATCCCCAGGTCGCGCGCGATGGTGCGGGCTGTGGCCGCCTGGTCCCCGGTGATCATGATGGTCCGGATTCCCGCTCGCTGAAGGCGACCCACCGTCTCTCGCACTCCCGGCGCTGGAGGGTCGGTGATGCCGGCGAATCCGAGGAAGAGCAGCTCCGCCAGGGGATCGTCATTCTCCGGGTGGCCCTCGGCCAGGGCGATCACCCGAAGCCCCTCCTCGGCCATAGCCAGGTTCAACTCCTCCAACGCACGGCGTGTCCCGGCGTCCAGTGGCTCCGGACCGTCTGGATCCATCCGGTGGGTGCAGCGGGCCAGGATCTCCGAGGGAGACCCCTTGGCGTGGGTGACCCGGGCCCCACCGTGCGCCACGACACAGGCCGTCAGGGGAAGGGTGGACGAGAACGGGATCCGCTCCACCACCTCTCCTCCAGCCAGGAGCGCGTCGGGGTCCAGGCCGGCCTTCCGGGCCACCACCAGGAGCGCGGCGTCCGTGGGGTCGCCCCGGACGTACCCCTCTTCGGGGTCCACTGTGGCCTCGCTGGAGAGCGCGGCCGTCTGGAGGAAGCTTTTCAGTGGCTTCAAACTCCCGGGCTCCAGCGGTGAGCGGTCTCGGAGGAAGGCGCCGTGCGCTTCGTACCCGACGCCCGTTACTTCCACGTCCCACCCGTGCGAAGCCACGCGGGTCACCGTCATCTCCCCCGAGGTGAGGGTCCCGGTCTTGTCGGCGCAGATTACCGTGGTGCTCCCCAGGGCTTCCACGGCCGCCAAGCGGCGGATGAGGGCGTTCCGCCGCGCCATGCGGCGTAATCCCACGGCCAGGGCGATGGTGGCCACGGCGGGGAGCCCTTCGGGCACGGCCGCGATGGCCAGGGCCAGCGCCGTCTCCACCATCTCCCGGAGCGGCAGCCCCTGAATGAAGCCCACCGCGCCCACCAGGGCCGCCACCGCCAGCGTCAGGACCACCAGCCGCCGACCCAGGGCGTCCAGGCGCTCCTCCAGGGGCGTCTCCTCGTCCTCTACGGACTGGACCAGCGCACCGATGCGCCCAAGCTCCGTAGCGGTTCCGGTGGCCACGACCACGGCCTTCCCCTGACCCGAGGCGACGGAGGTTCCCGTGAAGAGCATGGACCGCCGCTCCGCGAGAACCGTGCCCTCCGAAACGGGGTCGGTGTGCTTCCTCACCGGTGCGAATTCCCCGGTGAGGGCGGCCTCCGACGTCCGCAGGTCCCACGCTTCCAGCACGCGGGCGTCGGCGGGGATGGACTCACCGGCGGCCACCAGGACCACATCACCGGGGACGAGGTCGGCCGACTCGACCCGTTGCGCCTCCCCGTCCCGGAGGACGGAGGCCCACGGGACGACGTATCCGAGCAGCGCTTCCATGGCCCGTCGCGCTCGCAGCTCCACCGCGAATCCGATTCCGGCGTTCAGCACCAGGACCGCGGCGATGGCCACCGCCTCGGGGATCTCTCCCATGGCGGCGGCGAGCACCGTGGCCGCCAGCAGAAGGAGAACCACCACACTCCGGAACTGACTCAGCAGGATGCTCCACGCGGAGGCCGGCGGAGTCGCCTCCAGCCGGTTGGGGCCGTACCGCGCGAGCCGCTCTGTGGCGTTGACGGCCGACAGCCCTTCTGGGCTGGATTCGAGTGCGTCCAGGACCTCCGAGCCGGGGAGGGCGTGCCAGTCGTTCACTCTGGATCCGGCTTCGGGGGCCTTCGCAGCCGCTTTCGCTCGGCGCGCCGCCGCTTCGCCTCCAGGCGCTTTCGTTTCTGGGAGGGCGGGACCCGGGTGGGGATCCGCTCCGGCGGCTTCCGTTGCAGGGCCTCCAGCTTCGAGCGCAGGCGAGCCAGTGCCCTCCGTCGGTTCTGCAGCTGGCTTCGCTCGGTGCGGCTCTCGGCGCGGATCCCCGTGGGTCGGTGCACCAGCCGGACCCCGCTATCGGCGGTGTTCTGGTGCTGTCCGCCCTTTCCGCCGGCCCGGAAGGTGTCCACCCGGCACTCCTTCAAGAGAGCCTCGTCGTCGTCGGGAATCGGGGGGAGCGGATCCGGAACGGCCATGTCGCGCGGGGAGTATGGTCAGGCACACTGGTTTGTCCTACCATTGGGCAACCTCCACCGCAACACCCCGCCTTGGCCATGATCTACGACCGCAGCGAGCGACACCCGGGTGCGCGCATCCTGTTGGTCATGGCCACCGGTGTCGTCGTGGTGTGGGGGCTCCACTTCGCGGCGCCGGTCCTCCTGCCGGCTTCACTGGCCCTCTTCCTGGCGGTGCTGACCTACCCCCTGGTCTCGATCCTCCGGGCCCGCCGGGTTCCGGACGGAGCCGCCATCGGCACGGCGGTGGTGCTGGTGGTGGGGATCGCGTCCCTCCTGATCCTGGGGGCCAGCCGGGCGCTTACCGACCTCCGGTCGGTGGGCCAGCGCTACCTCTTTCGGCTGGAGGAGATCCAAGCGGCCTGGGTCACCAACCTCGAAGAGACGCTGGGAGACTTCGGAGCGGAGCTGTTCGGCGAAGGGTGGCTCCGGGAGTTCCTTCCGCTCAACCTGGTAGGACCCGAGCGCTTCCTGGACTTCCTGGGCGGAACCGCGCAGCTCGGCGCCTCCCTCCTGGCCCAGGCGTTCCTGGTGGTCCTCATCATGGCGTTCATCCTTTCGGAGATGACCGTCTTTCCGGGGAAGCTCGAGGCCATCTTCGGAGACTCCATCAAGGGCGAGGAGCGGGTCCAGAAGGTGGTCCGCGAGGTCCAGGAATACCTGGGCATCAAGACGGTCATCAGCCTCATGACCGGGTTGGCCATCGGGGGATGGGCCTGGTTCATGGGACTGGACTTCCCGATCCTCCTCGGCCTTGTCGGATTCTTCCTGAACTACATCCCCACGGTGGGGTCCATCATCGCCTCGATTCCCGGGGTTGCCCTCAGCCTCATCATCGTGGGAACCTTGGGCCATGCCCTGGTCGTGGCGTTCGGCTATTTCGTCATCAACACCATCTTCGGCTCCATCCTGGAACCCAACCTCATGGGGCGCCGGCTGGGACTGTCGACGCTGGTGGTGGTCCTCTCCCTGCTGTTCTGGGGATGGACGTGGGGTCCCGTGGGCGCCCTCCTATCCGTGCCGCTCACCATGGTGGTGAAGATCTTCCTGGAGAACACCCGGGACCTCCGGTGGGTCGCGGTCCTACTGGACAAGCGCGCCCCGACCACGGACACCGGCGAGGTGGTCCCTCTCCCGGACGGCCCCGGTGCCATGGCAGGCGCTATGGACCCCGAGCCGCCGCCGCCGGCCACCGGTCCTGCCGAGACCCCCGTGGGGGAGGTCTCGCCCCTTCCCGAAGTCGATCGAATCTGAGCCCATGCCGCGGATCCCCTTCGAGCACCTTCCCGACGAGTCCCGACTCTGGGTCTTTCCAGTGCAGGAGCCCCTGGCGGCCAGCGAGGCCGACCAGCTCCTGAAGCGAGTCGAGTCCTTCCTGGATGGCTGGGCCGCCCACGGCGCCCCGCTGACCTGCGCCTACCATTGGCTGGAGGACCGATTCCTCCTGGTGGCGGTGGATGCGTCCACCGTCCCTCCCTCGGGCTGTTCCATCGACAGCATGGTCCGTGTGCTCAAGGAGATGGAGCGGGAGCTGGGGAAGCGCATCGTGGACCACGGTCCCGTCTATTACCGGAGTCCGGCGGCGGAGGTGTTGCGGGTCTCTCGCAGCGACTTCCGGGCGGCCGCCCAGGCCGGGGAAGTGACCCCCGACACGCGCGTCTTCGACACCACGGTCACCGATCTGGGGGCGTTCCGGGCCGGTCGCATCGAGGTGCCCGCGCGTGAGAGCTGGCACGGCGCGGTCTTCTTCTCATCCTGAGGAGGGGGTCCCAAGGCATCCCGGTCCCGGCACGGATTCCACGAAGAAGCGCCGCCCCGGGTGACCCCGGAGCGGCGCTCTTTCGTGCTCGGCAGTCTCGGTGTCAGACCCGGACCACGTTCTCCGCCGAGGGCCCCTTGGGTCCATCCACGATATCGAGCTCGACCTTGTCGCCCTCGGCCAGGGTCTTGAACCCCTCGCCTTGAATGGCCGAGAAGTGCACGAAGCAATCCCGAGACCCGTCGTCCGGGGCAATGAACCCGAAGCCCTTCGAGTCGTTGAACCACTTCACCGTTCCGGTGGTCCGCATCTTACCTGCTCCATCGAATGAAACTGTACACGGGACGGTCTGAGCCGTCCGATTCCCATGTCCGCGGCAGACCGCCGGACGACGGCGCCGCAAACGTAAGGAAGGCTATGGGCGGCGGGGGCCGGTGGTCAAGCACTCCATGTGACGAATCGGTCACGGACCGCCGGCCCCGCTGCTGCGCTACTTCACGTCCCCCATGAGGCGCCGGATCCCCGGAGCCAGAAGCATGGCGAGGAGTCCCACTCCCCCGGTGATCATGGCCACGGTACGGAAGAGGGCGAAGGGCGCCAGGCTTTCCAACTGACCGGCCACCAGCCCCGCGATGAGATTCCCCAGGGCGGCGCCGACGAACCAGATCCCCATCATCTGACCGACCCGCCGCTCCGGTGAGAGCTTGGTGATGGCGCTCAGTCCCACGGGCGAGATGGTGAGCTCACCGGAGGTATGGAGGAAATAGGTGACGACGAGCCACGCCGGGGACACCAGGTCGTCCGCGCTCGCGTTGACCGCGCCCCACGAGAGGACGAAGAAGCCCATCCCCAGTCCCAGGAGTCCCAGGCCCGCCTTCATGGGGATGGAGGGGTCGGACTGTCGCTTCTCGAGCCACACCCAGAGGGACCCGAACACCGGCGCCAGAATGATGATGAAGATCGGGTTCACGGACTGGAGCCACGAAGTCGGCACCTCCCAGCCCAGGACCACCCGGTCCGTGAGATCGTTGGCGAACAGGTTGAGGGACGTGCCCGCCTGCTCGAAGCCGGACCAGAAGACGGCGATGAGCAGGAAGAGCCAGAAGATCACGCCCAACCGCTTGTTCTCCTCGGCGGTATGCCCTCCCGCAAACCACAGATACATGAAGTAGAGGGCCACCAGGATGAGCACCCCGGTTCCCAGGTAGCTGGCGATCTGGGTCAGGGTCAGCGCGAAGGTCCCGTTGGACACGAGATACCCGAAGGCCACGATGGCGGCCAGGACGGCGAAGAAGGTCCCGAAGAAGACCCTGGACTTGCGGGATACCTCGGCAGGGGAATCATCGGTCTTGAGCAGCCCGGCGTCGCCCAGGTACTCGGCTCCAGCCCGGTACTGGATCAACCCCAGCACCATGCCCACTCCCGCGGCCCCGAAGCCCCAGTGCCAGTTGAAGTCCTCACCCAGGGCGCCGGTGATGATGGGGCCCAGGAAGGCGCCCAGATTGATTCCCATGTAGAAGATGGAGAACCCGGCGTCACGTCGCGCACCGCCTTCGGGGTAGAGCTCTCCCACCACGGTGCTGACGTTGGGCTTCAGGAGCCCGGTCCCCATGATGATGAAGATCAGTCCCAGGAAGAACGAGACGTCCGCGGAGCCGCCGTGGACGAGCCCCCCGGTGAGCGTGGGCGCGGCCATGGTGAAGTGACCCAGGGCGATGATCCAGCCACCGACCCACACCGCCTTCCGCTGGCCCCACAGGTTGTCCGCCACCCATCCGCCGGGCAGCGCGAGGATGTAGACCAGCGACGTGTAGAGCCCGTAGATGGCGGCCGCGGTTCCCACCTCCAACCCCATGCCGGGGTTCTCCCGGAGCGCGTTTCCCCCGGCGTCGGTGACGACGTGGGTGGTCTCCGCCGTCATGAAGAGGATGAGGAGCGCGCGCATCCCGTAATACGAGAAGCGCTCCCACATCTCCGTGAAGAACAGCGTCGAGAGACCGCGGGGATGCCCGAAGAAGCTGTTGTCGTCTTGAGTGCTCAACGCACACTCTCCGTCGAGGATTGGCCATCGAGGCTCGTGGGGATCGCGCCGCCGTCCCCACGGATGAGTCGCGCCAACTTACGTGTCGCCTTCCCTCGGGGCGAGGACCGTTCCGAGGAACCGCGAGATGGCGGTCTCGGCCCAGAACCTCGGGCGGCGGATCCCTCCGGCGACGAACCCGACGTGTCCCCCCCTTTCGGTCACTACCGCGTGGAGGGCCGGGTTGGTGCTCATCACCTGCCAGGGGATGCAATCGCGGGGGAGAAACGGGTCGTCCGCAGCGTGGAGGAGGAGCGTCGGAGTGCGGATCCGGGCCAGAAACTGGTTGCTGCTGCTCTCGGCGTAGTAGTGCGAGGCGTCCTCGAACCCGTGCACCGGGGCGGTGAGGAGGTCGTCGAACTCCCGCAGGGTCCGCGCCCGGTCCAGGGCGGCCAGGTCCACACGATGGCTCAGCAGGTGGGACTTTTCCCGGGCCTTCTGGCGCAGGGAGTTGAGGAAGTACCGGTTGTAGATCCTGCCCATCGCGGTGCGGGCCAGGAGATCAGCACCCGCCGCCAGGTCGTAGGGAACGGAGACGGCCACTGCGCCGTGGGGCAGGGGCCCGGGCGCATCCGCCGGGGCGTGCTCGGGAGACCGCTCTCCCAGGTACTTCAGAAGGACGTTCCCCCCCAGCGAGAAGCCCACGACGCCGAGCCTCCGGTCGGGGAAGCGCTCGGCCAGGCGCGACAGCACGAAGCCCAGGTCGCCGGTCTCACCGCTGTGGTACGCGCGGGCACGCCGGTTGGGCTCGCCCGAGCAGGAGCGGAAGTTGAGGCCCACCGGGTCCATCCCCGCCTCTTGCAGGATCCGGAAGGTGTTCAACACGTAGGCCCTCCGCGTGTGACCCTCCAGCCCGTGCAGCACCAGGACCACGGCACCTCCCGTGTCCGGCAGGAAGTCCACATCCAGGAAGTCCCCGTCCGGGGTGATCCAGCGCTCCCTGCGGACGGGAAGGGCCGGTTCGGGTCGTAGGAACTTCCCGGCCAGCGTCTGCACGTGGGGATTCGTACCCCACGGCGGCGCCCGGAACGGTGGGGGGAAGGCGGCGGGAGGCAGCCCCTCCAGGACCTCCTTCACGTCTGATCTCCCGTTCGAGCCCAGGGAGGCCCGGCCTCCAGGACGCGGTCATAGACCGGGCAGCGGGGGTGGTGCGCACCGGGCAGGTATCCCGTGCTCCGAAGGAACTCCCCGGTGATCTCCCCACCCGTGAACCGGAACGTCTTCCGGAACAGGCGCACCCACTCGTCCTTGTCCCGGGGGTGGTGCGCATCCAGCCAATCGGCGAACGAGCCGTGCTCGCGCCTGAGGCCCAGGATGACTCCGGCATTGCGGATGGCCGCGTCGACCTTGAGGCGATTCCGCACGATCCCCGGGTCGGAGAGGAGTCGCTCGCGGTCGGGAGGACCGTAGTCGGCCACCCGCTCCACGGAGAAGCCGTCGTAGGCCTCGAAGAAGTGATTCCGCTTCTTGAGGATGGTCAGCCAGGAAAGGCCCGCCTGGTTGATCTCCAGCACGAGTCGGCCGAAGAGGCGATCATCGTCTCGGACGGGAAACCCGTATTCCAGGTCGTGGTAGGGCCCGTGGAGCGGGTGGTCTGCGGCGTGCTGGCAGTACGAGTCGGCGGGAAGGTTGGGTGGGGACATGGGCGGTAAGATAATCCGAAACCCGGTCGGGATGGACGTCGTAGGGCAGAATCGGGGGTCGCGGCCCCCGTGACGTCCCCTCGAGCGGCGAACTGTACCGGAGAGTGAGATGCCCACTGGGCGCTTGGCATGGGCGATGATCCTGGCGGTGGGTATGGGCTCCGACGGCGTGGGAGCCCAGGACACGGATCGGATCTGGGGTCGGGTCGAGACCGTGACGGGTGAGAGCTACGAGGGGTTCGTTCGCTGGGATCGGAACGAGGGGAGCTGGGCGGACGTCCTGGATGGATCCAAGCCCCTGCCGCGATCCCACTATCGCCTATGGATCGAGGCCGTGGAGGGCGAGGAGGTGGAGCGGATCCGGACGGTGGAGCTCATGGGATTCCGGATCTCGTGGGAGGAGTCGGACCCGGACTTCCCGTCGTGGGCCTCGGCCGGCATTCGGTTCGGGCATCTTCGGGAGCTGCGGGTCAGGGGCGACGACGCGGCGCTGCTGATCCTCAAGACCGGGCAGGAACTGGAGCTGGCCAGCGGAAGCAGCGACCTGGGCCGAGGCATGCGGGAGCTCGTCGTGGAGGATCCGGAGCAGGGCACCGTGGACGTCGCCTGGGGCGACCTGGACCGGATCGTATTCGGACTGAGGACCACCCCGCCGAGGGCCTCGGCGGGGCGGCTGCACGGGACCGCGGAGGACCGGTGGGGCAATCGCTACACCGGGTACGTCTCGTGGGACCGGGACGAGATCCTCACCAGCGACGTCCTGGACGGGGACGATCGGGGCCGGGAGAGGGAGATCCCGTTCGAGCAGATCGGGGCCATCGAGCGCGGATGGGGCGGCGCGCGGATCACCCTGGTGAACGGCGAGGAGGTGGTCCTGGATGGCTCCAACGACGTGGGACGGGGGAACCGGGGCGTGCAGATCTCGGATCCCGGGATCGGGGTAGTCCACATTCCGTGGGACGAATTCGAGACGATCCGGTTTCACGAGCCCGACCGCGAATGGACCTACGACGACTTCGACGGCGGGCGGCGCCTTCAGGGAACCGTCCGCACTCGTGGCGGTGGGACCCACACGGGCGTCATCCTCTGGGATGCCGACGAGGAGTGGAGCTGGGAGATGCTGGACGGCTCCTTCCGGGACGTGGAATTCGACGTGGAGTTCGGTCTCATCGACCGGGTCGAGAGGGTCTCGTCCCGTGGGGCGCGGGTGACGCTCCGCGATGGACGGGTCCTGGAGCTGGAGGACTCGAACGACGTGAGTGAGGACAACAAGGGCATCTTCGTGGCTCCGGGTGGTGTTCCCCAGGGCCTCTCAGTTGACGAGGTGGAGTGGGTTCTCGTGACCTGGGACGAGTTGGACGAGGTTCGATTCGATCATGATTGACGCGCACAAGGCCGCCGTCGCGGCATTGGTCGGGGCGCTCGCCATGGGGGGTGCCCCCTTGGACGCCCAGGCCCCCGACGCCTACCTGGATCCGGTGGCTCGGTCCATCCATCGAGCAGCCAGCGAGAACTGGAAGGAGATCGACGAGTCGGTGGTCCGCTACACGGCTCTGATCCAGCAACGGATCGCCGCCGCCATCCGGACGCCCCTCAAGGATCGCACGCTGTACCGAAACGAGACCGCGGTCCGCGCGTTCTGGGACCGGGACTACGAGCCGCTCCTCCAGGTCCTGGGGACCCGAGCCCAGTACCCGGGGCGGGAGATCGCCGAGAGGGAGGGGAATCTGAGCTGGCTGGACGACCTGGCCTTCGACGCTCCCTTCGAGCCCGGCGGGGATCGCCTCCTGTTCGGGCTCACCGACCAGGACGAGGAGGGCTTCCAGCCATCCGACGACGATTTCTGGCTCGCCCACCCGCTGGCCGCCGGAGCGGACACGCTCTACCAGTTTCGGAGTGGGGACACCCTCACCCTGGCCCTTCCCGACGGCCGGAGCCTGCAGACGGTGAAGCTGGACGTGCTCCCCCGGGAAGCCGACGTCCATCGGATCACCGGGTCGCTCTGGATCGAGCCGGCGTCCGGTGCGCTGGTGCAGGCGGTCTACCGCCTGAGTCGGCAGTTCGACGCCATCCGCGACGTGCCCGAGCTGCAGGAGGAGGAGGAGCGAGGAGAGTTCAAGTACGTGCCCGGGCTGCTCAAGCCGTGGACCTTCGACATGTCCATGGTGGCCATCGAGTACGGTCTCTGGGACTTCGAGATCTGGCTGCCCCGCACCATGCGGGTGGAGGGGGAGGCCGCAGCGGGGATCCTCAAGTTCCCCGTAAGCATGGACATCTCCTACCGGATCGAGTCGGTCACCACCGAGGAGGAGGCATCCGAGGCGCAGGCCGCGGCGGCGGCCGCGGCAGCGGCCGGGGAGCCCGGTTCCCTCATGGAGCGGCACTTCGAAACACGGGCGGAGGCCATGGCCTTCATCGCGGAGCTGCTTACCGACCGTTCCGGCGTAACCTACGAACCCCTAACGGGGTCCAACCCCACGGCATCCGGGCGCACGTCGCGATTCATCGTCCCCGAGGATCGGAGCCTCATCACCACGAGCCCGGATCTGCCTCCGCCCATATGGGAAGACGCCCCCGGATTCGCCTCCGATGAGGACCTGGAGGAGTGGGTCGGGACGCTGGCGGACCTGCCGTCTCCCCCCGTGCAGGGGATTCCCTGGGCGGCGAACTGGGGGTGGCATCGGCCCGACCTGATCCGGTACAACCGGGTGGAAGGTCCCGCCGTGGGAGGACGCTTTCAGGCCCGGTTCGGGGCCGGTCCTTTGGGGCCCTGGAACTTCAGCGCGTCCGGCTTCATGGGCTTCGCCGATCTGGAGCCGAAGGCGCGCCTCTCCTTCGAGAAGTCCACCGTCACCCGGCGGGTGGCTCTGGGCGCCTATCGCGAGCTGCAGGCCACCGATCCCCGCGGGCGGTACCTGGCCTTCGGCAACACACTGAACGCCTTCCTCTTCGGCCGTGACGACGGGGAATACTTCCTGGCCACCGGGCTGGATCTGACCTGGCGGCCGCCGGAAGCCTCCCGCGAGTCGTTCCTGTTCCGGGCCTACGCCGAGCGGCAGGACCCGGTGTCCAAAAAGATCGACTTCGCTCTCTTCCGGAACTGGAGCGGCGAGGGAATCTTCCGGCCCAACGTGCCGGCGGACCTGGCGGAGGAGGCGGGCGCCGAGTTGCGGCTGTCTCCGTGGTGGGGTACCGACCCACTCCTTCCCCAGGTGGGGCTCGAGCTCTACGGGCACGGAGCATTCTGGCGGGAGCCCGGCAGTGCGGAAGAGCGAGACTACGTTCGCGCCTCCGCCGTCCTGCGGGTGGCGGTCCCGATGGCGGAAGGACGTTGGCGCGTCGGCATGGAAGCCGGGGGCGGTACGACCTGGGGCGCTTCGCCGCTCCAACGAAACTGGTTCCTGGGTGGAGCCACCACCCTTCGCGGGTACGGGGCGTCCACGGTGTTCGGGTCGTCCTTCACCCGCGGCCGCGTCGAGGTGGCCCGGGTCTTCGACGTGGGGACGGTGAGCTTCTTCGGTGACGCAGGCTGGGCGGGAGTCCGGGAGAGCTTCGACGCCGACGACCTCCTCTACGGGGTGGGGATCGGCGGCAGCGTGCTGGACGGGCTCATCCGCATGGATCTCTCGCAGGGACTCCGGGGGTCGGGTCGGCAGTTGCGGCTCGACCTCTACCTCGACGCGATTCTCTGAGCGCGACGGGCCCTCGTCGGGGCCGCCGGGCCGGGCCTGGACGAGCCGAGCCCGGCGGCCGCCCGACCGCTTTACTTGGCCCCGCCGGGTCGGCATCCTAACGGACCGGCGAGCGCTTGTCGCCCGCCGCGCCCGCCGCACCCCATCCGAGGACACGCATGCGCACCCGTGGAGTTCATTCGTTGCTCGCACTCACGGCCCTCTCGTGGGCCTGTTCCGACGCCCCTCCACCCCCGGTGGAGCTCGGTATTCCGGTGGAGCTGGCGGAGCACCGCGCCCGGACCCTGTCCGACGTCCGGTATCGGGTGGCGCTGGAGATTCCCGAGGCCAGGTCCGAGCTCATCCAGGGGCATACCACCATCCAGTTCCTGTGGGACGACCGGGACGGACATCCGGTGGTGGTGGACTTCAAGGACCCCGGAGAGCGCGTGGAGAGGGTCCGGGTTAACGGGAGCGAGGTGGAATGGACCCCCCAGGCGGACCACGTGGTCGTCCCCGGGGCCCACTTCGACCGAGGCGAGAATCGTCTGGAGCTCTTCTATCAGGCGGGTGACGAGGCACTGAACCGATCCGACGAGTTTCTCTACACCCTCTTCGTCCCGGATCGGGCCCACTTCTCCCTGCCGGTCTTCGACCAGCCCGACCTGAAGGCCCGGGTGGCCTGGGAGCTGACCGTTCCGGAGGGGTGGGTCGCCGTGGCCAACGGGCCGGGGGAGAACCTCCCGGAGATTCCCGCGGACCTGGCGGGTGAGGGTGTGCACCGGGAGCTGGTGGCGGTCGGCGCCGAGCCCGGCCGGCGGGTCTACTCCTTCCTGGAAAGCCGCCCCATCCCCACCTATCTGATGGCCTTCGCGGCGGGACGATTCCAGATGGAGATGGCCCGGCGGGGCCGTTTCCAGTTCACCATGTACCACCGGGAGACGGATCCGGAAGCCGTGGCCCGGAACCGCGACGAGATCTTCGACCTCCACCAGGCCGCCGTGGACTGGCTGGAGGACTACACGGCGCTGGACTACCCCTTCCAGAAGTTCGATTTCGTCCTCCTGCCCCCGTTCCAGTACGGCGGCATGGAACACCCGGGATCCATCTTCTACCGGCAGTCGTCCCTCATGCTGGACGAGTCGGCCACGCAGGCCAACTACCTGGGGCGCGCCAGCCTCATCGCGCACGAGACCGCGCACATGTGGTTCGGGGATCTCGTGACCATGCAATGGTTCAACGATGTCTGGACCAAAGAGGTCTTTGCCAACTTCATGGCGGCGAAGATCGTTCATCCGTCGTTTCCGGAGGTGGACCACAAGCTCCGATTCCTCATGGCCCACCACCCCTCGGCGTACGGGGTGGATCGGACGCCGGGAGCCAACTCCATTCGACAGCCCCTGGAGAACCTTCGCGAGGCCGGGACCCTGTACGGGGCCATCATCTACCAGAAGGCGCCGGTGGTCATGGCGCACCTGGAGCGGACCGTGGGCGAGGAGACATTCCGGGACGGTATGCGCGAGTATCTGTCGACCTACCGGTACGGAAACGCGACCTGGCCGGACCTGATCACCATTCTGGACCGGCTGTCCGACGAGGACCTCGCGGCATGGAGTCGCGTGTGGGTCGAGGAACCCGGGCGTCCCACCATACACGTGAGCTACGACGGCGGCGGGGAAGGGATGGGGCGGGTGGTGGTGCGCCAGGAGGACGCATGGGGCCGTGGGCGCATATGGCCCCAGACACTGGAGTTGGTGGCCTCCTGGCCCTCGGGTCTCGAGCGGACCTCCGTGCGGCTGGAAGGCCCGGAGGCGGTGGCCGACGCGTGGACGGGCCGGCCCGGGCCCGAGTGGCTCCTTCCCATGGGAGCCGGTATCGAGTACGGGCTTTTCCTCCTGGACGGGGATGCCCTGGAGGCGCTGGCCATGGGCCTGCAGGGGTTGGAGGACCCGTCCCTTCGCGGTGCGGCCTGGCTCCTCCTCCGGGATCACATGTTGGAGGAGCGGGTGATTCCGGGGGCGATCCTGGATCTGGCCCTGGCCTCCCTGGAAGCCGAAGAAGACGAGATCCTGGTGGGGCACATCCTGGGTCTCGTGCAGCAGATCTACTGGCACCTCCTTCCCGATGAAATACGTCGCGAACGGGCCCCGGAGGTGGAGCGGGTCCTGTGGCGGGGGGTCACTTCGTCCTCCACGCCGACTCTCAAGGCGTCTTTCTTCGGGGCCTACAGGGGAGTGGCTCTCACTCCCGGCGCGGTGGAGCGCCTTCGCCGGATCTGGGCCCGGGAGCAGCGGATTCCGGACGTGCCGCTCTCGGAGAGCCAGGAGATCGGACTCGCAGAGGCGCTGGCCGTCCGGGAGGTGGGGGGAGCCGAATCCATCCTGGACGCCCAGCTGGACCGCATCCAGAATCCCGACCGGCGGGCGCGGTTCGAGTTCGTGCGTCCATCCCTCTCCTCCGATCCGGCGGTGCGGGAGGCGTTCTTCCAGAGCCTGAAGAACGACTCGAATCGAGACCGGGAGCCTTGGGTCCTTTCCGGCCTCGGGTACCTGCAGCACCCCCTTCGACGAGACCACGGCTCGGGCATGGTCCGGGAAGGTCTGGAGCTGGTGGAGGAGATCCAGCGAACCGGAGACATCTTCTTTCCCGGACGATGGTTGGGCGCCTTGCTGGGGAGTCACAACTCCGGCGAGGTGGCGGACGAGGTGGTGCGGTTCCTGGAGGAGCGGCCGGATTACCCCGTTCGCCTCCGCGGGAAGATCCTGCAGGAGTACGACGGCGTCCGCAGGGCGGCGCGAATCGTGCACGGCGTCGGCGCGGCACCCGAATGGCGGGTGTGGCCATGAGGGCCCGCCTGGGGGTCCTGGCGGCTGTGTCGAGTCTCCTTGTGGTGGCCTGTGGACCGCCGGACGCCCGCCCGGAGGCCGACGTCGTGGTTGGTCGCAGACCCGCGGACGGTTTGCTGGCGAGACCGGAGCTCCGACGCATCGTTGATCTCCAGGGGCAGCGCGACGGGGCGGCGATCCAGGAATACCTCTACGAAGCCGACGCCACCGTCCGGGCCCGGGCCGCCTTCGCCCTGGGTTCCGTCCAGGACACCACCGCGGCGCCCCGCCTGATGGAGCTGTTGCTGGACCTCGAGCCGAGGGTGCGGGCCGACGCGGCCTTTGCGCTGGGGCAGCTCCCCATGGAGGGGTTGGCGACTCCCCTCTTCAACGCCCTGAAGGTGGAATGGGACCGCGGAGCGCTCTTCGCCCAGATCGAGGCCGTAGGCAAGCGATGCGAGCCGGCGGCGGCGCGCCGCCTCTTCCAGGTGGTGGGGGAAACGGTGCGTGCCGCCGTGGATCGCGCCATGGCCCGGTGCGTCCTGGCAGGGGTGGGTGGAGACGACATGTGGAGCCGGTTGGCGGAGGACCTTACCCACCCGGACCCGGCAGTGCGCGAGTGGGCGGCCTACGCATTCGGCCGACACCCCGACCCCGGGGCGTGGAGGTCGCACCGGCTCGCGGTGCGGCGTGCCTTGGCCGGCTATGAGGCCGATGACCGCGCGGCCATGCATCTCCTACGGGCCCTTGGCCGGGCGCGCGACAGCCTCTCCTGGGAGATCCTCGGTTGGTGGCTCCGGAACGGGTCCCTCTGGCAGAGCCGCGCCAACGCCGCGGAGGCCCTCGGGAGGCAGGACCTCGCCGCGGCTCTTTCCCGACTCCTGCCAGCCGTTGAGGATCCGTCGGTCCACGTGCGTCTCATGGCGGTGCAGGGGCTTGGGAGCAGCCCACCCGGCCCGGTCACCATCGAGGCGCTTCTCGAGCGGTTCCGGGGTCACCCCGACGACGTTGCCACCAACGGGGCAATTCTGGAGCTTCTTGCCAGGGTCGGAGTGGGGGAGCCGTTGGAGGCCTGGTTCAACCGTCCGGACCTGCAAGACGAGCCGGTTCTGCTCGCTGGTGTCCGGGGCGCGGCGGCCCTGGAAGGGGAGAGAGGTGTGGAGCTCCTGGCGCGGGTGGCGCGCACTCCCTCGCGCCGGGCCTCGGCGGCGGCCATGGCGGAGCTGGAGGCGCGCTGGGATGCTTCCCGCCGTTTCGTGAACTCGCGGTCGGCGTTCTTCGAAATCCTGGCCGACCTGGCCCGGGAAGGAGACGAGCGGGTTTCCCGCGCTGCGGTGGAGCTCCTCCGGGACACCGTTTTCGAGCCCCTGGGCGCCCCCGAGGTCGTGGCGGAGGTGGAGGCGGCCCGTGGGGAGCCGGACCCGAGGGTACAGCGGGCTCGTCGACCGTATCGGTCGGTGGACTGGGAGAGGCTTCGAGAGCTGGGATCGGAGCCGCGGCTGCACCTGCGGACCAACCGCGGTACGGTGGTCCTGGCGCTGAACACCGAAGAGGCCCCGCTCACCGTGGACGGGATCACTTCCCTCGCCGAGGCAGGGCTCTACGAAGGGGTCCCGTTCCATCGCGTCGTGCCCAACTTCGTCGCCCAGGGTGGGGACGTGAGCCTGAGCGGTCTGCGGGACCCGGCGCCCTTCACCCTTCGCAGCGAGTTCACGCGCACTCCGTATGGACGGGGGGTGCTGGGCATGGCGAGCGCGGGGAAGGATACGGAGACCTCGCAGTACTTCGTCACCCACTCGCCGCAGCCACACCTGGACGGGGGATACACGGCGTTCGGGTGGGTCGTGGAGGGGATGGAAGTGTTGGACGCCATCGCCCCGGAGGATCGAGTCGTCCGGGCCTGGGTCGTACCGGGAAACTGACGGTGCGCTGGGATCGCACGATTTTTCACTAAACGGCGTTTCCCCCGTAATATCTGGCCAGGCATTGAGCCCGGCCCCGAATTGGTTTACACTGTTCACCATGTCTGAACAGCGTGAACGAATCCTGACCCTGGCTTGTGAGCTCTTCCTCCGCGACGGAGCGGACGGATTCTCCATGCGGAAGCTCGCTGGGGCCGTTGGGGTGACCGCTCCGGCGCTCTACAAGCATTACGAGAGCAAAGAGTGCCTCCTCCATGACGTGATGTCCCAGGGGTACGAGCGGTTCGCCCAGTACCTCTACCGGGGCCTGGTCGGGTCCACTCCCCTGGAGCGCATGGAGCTGGCCTCGGAGGGGTACCTGGACTTCGCCCTGGAGAACCCCCGGCTCTACGAGTTCATCTACGGGGCTCCAGAGGCCGCGGGCTTGACCGACCTGCCCGAGAACGTAGAGGCGCTGGGGTGCGCCATCGGACAATTCTGGCACGATCGGGTGCGGGAGTGCATGGACGCGGGCCTTCTCCGTCAGGGGGACCCGGAACGGGTCTCGGTGACCATGTGGGCGCACGCGCACGGACTTCTGATCCTCTACTGGCGGGGACGTCTCGACGACGGGGATCAGGTCATGGACGAGGAGGAGTTCCGAGGGTTCTTCCAGGAGTCGGGTCTGCGGCTCCTCGAGGGGCTGGGAACGCCTGCGATTCTGGAGGCGATCCGGGTCGCGGGCCCGGAGCTCGTGCCGGAATCGGCGGTGATGTGAGGACGGGTTGAACTAAACGCGGAGACGACGACTCCGATGTCACGATATCAGAGGCAGCCCGCCGAAGCTGGATGGCTTCCGGCGGCGGTCGCGGCAGCATGGATGACCATCCTGACGGCGGCAGGCCCGCTGCAGGGACAACAGGCCCGCGCAACGAGCGAGGGGCCTCGGACCCTGACGCTCGAGGCCGCCGTAGGCCGGGCCGTGGAAGCGAGCCCGCAGCTGCAGGCTGCGCGGTTCGCCCTGGAAGAGGCGAACGAGCGGGTGAGCGAGGCCTGGGGTAGTGTCTTTCCCTCGTTGGACCTCACCACCAGCTACACGCGCAATATCTCGGCTGCGGTGAACTTCCTGCCGGCCAACATCTTCGATCCCACGGCCGATCCGGACGCTTTGATCCCGGTCCGATTCGGGGCGGACAATCTCTGGTCCCTGACGCTGAACCTCGAGCAGCCGCTCTTCGACGCCGCCGCCTTCATTGGCGTCGGCGCCGCGGGGCGCTTCCGCTCCCTGCAGGAGGAGGTGGTGCGAGGCCAGGTTCAGGAGGTGGTGACCCGGGTCCGGACGGCCTACTACCAGCTTCTCCTGAGTCAGGAGCAGCTGCGGCTCCTGGAGAACTCGGTGCGCCGGGTCGAGGAAAGCCTTTCGGAAACCGTGGCGCTCAACGAGGCGGGGCTCGCGTCCGATTACGACGTCCTTCGCCTGCGGGTGGAGCGGGCCAATCTGCTCCCGAACCTCCGAAGGGCGGAGAACGCGGTGGTGCAGGGGAAGCGACTCCTGGGAGTGGAGCTCGACCTCCCGGACGGGGAGGCCGAGGGGCTGGTGCTGGCAGGGTCCCTGGCGGAGATGGACATCCAGGACCCGGGAAGCAATTCGGCGGACAACCAGGCCATCCTCGCCATGGCGGGGATCGCCCACGATGCCGATCCGGCCACGCTGGTGCAGACCGCGCTCACGGCACGCTCCGACGTCCTTCAGCTGCAGGCCACGGAGGATCTCCGCCGTACCGAGCTGCGGCTCCAGCAGGTGGATTACCTCCCCGAGCTCGCCCTCTTCGGCACCTACGGGATCAATGCCCAGCAGAATGGCGGACCCGAGTTCTTCGGAGAGCCCCGAGCGTACAGCCGGGTCGCGGGGATCCGGCTCACGCTCCCCATCTTCCAGGGGTTTCAGAGGGACGCCCGGGTGGACCAGAGCCGGGCGGTCCTGCAGCAGGCCGCCACCCAGACGGCCCTGGCCCGGAGCCAGGCCGCCACGGAGGTCCGCAATCTGGTGGAGCAGGTGGAGGAGGCCCGACTCCGGGCCGAAGGGCAGGGGTTCGCCGTGGAGCAAGCGCAGGCGGGCTTCGACATCGCCCGGGCCCAGTACGGTGAAGGGATCGGAAGCCAGCTCGAGCTGACGGACGCCGAGGTGGCGCTGCGCGAGAGCGAGTTCAACTACGCCCAGGCGGTCTACGACTACCTGGTGGCGCGGGCGCAGCTGGACGCGGCGGTGGGTCGGGTGCCGTTGATGGGTACCGGCTCGTGAGCAGGGATGAGGTGGGTCCAAAGACCAGGAAGAGGATGATGCAGAACATAGATCGGGGTGGACGTGGTGTGCGGGTGGTGCCGTTGGTCCTGCTCGCGCTTGCCGCGTGCGGCGACGCGGAAGCGGGAAATGGTACCGAGGCCGGTGAGGCCGAGCCGTCCTTTGTTCGGGTGATCAACGTCCAGATCGAGGAAGTGCAGCCGAGCCGATTCGTGGAAGAGATCCTCCTCACCGGCGTGGTGGAGGCCAACCGGGACGTGACCGTGTCGGCGGAGGAAGGCGGAACGGTGAAGGAGATCCTGGTGGACAAGGGGCGCTGGGTCGCCGCCGGCCAACCGCTCCTTCGCATCGACGACGCCGTCCTGCGGGCGCAGGTCGACCAGGCCCGCGCCGCCGCCGAGCTCGCTCGCGAGACATGGGATCGGAGGAAGCGGCTATGGGAGGAGGAGCGCGTCGGAGCCGAGCTGGCGTACCTGGAGGCGCGATTCGCGGCCGAGCAGTCGGCCGCGAATCTCCGGTCCCTGGAGGAGCGTCTGGCGCGCACGGTGATCCAGGCTCCGTTTGAGGGCCTTCTGGAGGACCGGATGGTGGAGGTGGGCTCGCTGCTGTCCCCGGGGACCGCCGTCTTCCGGATCATGGACGTCCATCCCGTGAAGGTGGTGGCCGGCGTGCCGGAGCGGTACGCGCCCGACGTGCAGGTGGGTGCGTCGGCGCGGGTCACGTTCGATGTCCTTCCGGAGGCCGGAGTGGACGGGCGCATCCGCTTCGTGGGGGCCGCCGTGGACCCGCGCAACCGGACCTTCCCGGTGGAGCTGCGGCTCCCCAACCGGGACGGCCGCATCAAGCCCGAGATGGTGGCCAACGTCTCCCTGGAGCGACGGGCCTTCGATGACGCGGTGGTGGTCCCGCAAGACGTGCTGGTCCGCACGGCCGAGGGCTACATCGTCTTCGTGGCGGACGGCGAGGGTGAGGCATTGGTGGCCCGCGAGCGCTTGGTGGAGCTCGGACCATCCGCCGCGAACCGTGTGGTGGTGACCGCGGGACTCGAGGCGGGAGACCGGCTCATCGTGGTGGGTCAAAAGAGCGTGGCCAACGGAGACCGGATCCGTGTGGTGGGGGAGGGGGCATGAGCGAGCATCGGGATCCCCCACGGACCGACCCCGATTTTCTGGCGCGGTTCAAGGAGTTCGCTCCCACCTCCTTCGCGGTGGATCACTCCACCAGCGTCAAGGTGCTCCTCTTCATCCTGACCGTGATGGGGATCCAGTCCTACGTCACGACGCCGAAGGAGTCCATGCCGGAGGTGGAGCTTCCCATGATCGCCGTGAACACCGTGTATCCCGGTGTTTCCCCGGCGGACATGGAGACGCTCGTGACCCGTCCGCTGGAGGACGAGCTTTCCACCATCGGAGACGTGAAGGAGCTTACCTCCACTTCCACGGAGGGCTCGTCCACCGTCGTCGCGGAGTTCGAGACCACGGTGGACCTGGAGGATGCCCTGGCCCGCGTCCGGGAGAAGGTGGACCTGGCCAGGCCCGAGCTCCCGGCGGACGCGGAAGATCCGGTCATCGTGGAGTTCAATTTCTCCGAGGTGCCGATCCTGCAGGTGAACCTGTCGGGTGAGTACGGGCTGGTACGGCTGAAGGAGATCGCGGAGGACCTCCAGGACCTCCTGGAGGCGGTTCCCGAGATCCTTCGCGTGGATGTGCGTGGTGGCCTGGAGCGGGAGGTGCAGGTGAACGTCGACCTGCAAAAGCTCAAATACTACGGTCTCGCGCTGAGCGACGTCACCGATGCGGTGAGCCGGGAGAATGTGAACATCCCCGGAGGCTCCATCGACGTGGGCCGGTCCAAGTACCTGGTCCGCATCGATGGGGAGTTCGACGATCCGTCCACCATCGAGGACCTGGTCATCACGAACGACTGGGACCGACCCATCTACGTGCGGGACGTGGCCTCGGTGGACTTCGGGTTCGTCGAGCGGGAGAGCTACGCCCGCCTGGACGGGACGGACGTGGTGACCCTGGACGTCATCAAGCGCTCGGGTCGCAACATCATCGAGACCTCCAACGCGGTGAAGGAGGTGCTGGCCGAGATGCAGCCCCTCTTCCCGCCCACCACGGTGGCGAAGATCACCTCCGACCAGTCGGAGGACATTCGTCAGATGGTGTCGAGCCTGGAGAACAACATCGTCTCCGGTCTCCTTCTCATCGTAGGGGTGCTCCTCTTCTTCCTCGGCCTCACCAACTCGTTCTTCGTGGGGATCTCCATCCCCGCGTCGATGCTCCTGAGCTTCATCGTCCTGAGGGCCCTCGGGACGACCATGAACATGGTGGTCCTGTTCTCGCTCATCCTCGCCCTGGGGATGCTGGTGGACAACGCCATTGTGGTGGTGGAGAACATCTACCGGTACATGGAGGAGGGCTGGGACCGGAAGCTGGCGGCGAAGAAGGCCACCGGAGAGGTCGCCATGCCCGTCATCGCCGCCACCCTCACCACCCTCGCGGCGTTCGCACCACTGCTGTTCTGGCCGGGGATGACGGGAGAGTTCATGGGGTACCTCCCCACCACGCTCATCGTCACCCTCTCCTCGTCGCTCTTCGTGGCTCTGGTGATCGTGCCATCCCTGTGTGGCGACTTCATGCGCCTGGAGCACACGCCCCGGAAGGGCATGACTCCCGCGGCGCGTGGAACTGTGATGGCGGTGGGACTCCTCGCCCTCCTGGTCGTCCTGCGGGTGAACCCCCTCACCGCCGGCCTCCTGGTGTTCACGGCCGCGGTGGTGTGGGCGTTGTTCCACTTCGTGCTCCGCCGATTCACCCGCTTCTTCCAGGCCCGGTTGGTCCCGAGCATGCTCTCGGGGTACGAGCGACAGCTCCGCTGGGCGCTGGAGCACCGGGGCGCGATCCTCGGGGCCGCGGTGCTGTCGTTCGTGGTGACGGTGGCGCTGTTCGGACGGTTCAATCACGGCATCGAGTTCTTCCCCGAAGACATCCCTCCCCGGCAGATCTTCGTGGACATCGAGACGCCCGTGGGTACCCGGGCCGACGCCACGAACGAGCTCGTGGAGCGTCTGGAAGCCCAGCTGGGGGCCGTTCCGGGGCGGAGTGACTGGAAGTCCCGGGTGGCCGCGGCCGGGAGCGGCGGTGGTAACGCCATCTCCAGTGCCATGGGCCAGGGTGGCCCGTCGGGACCCGATCGGGGTCGAATCTCCCTGAGCATCGTGGACTTCCAGGACCAGGAATTCGACGTATTCGAGACCCTGGCCTGGATGCAGGAGAACATCGGTACCGAGATCGCCGGCGCCGAGGTCACCGTGGAGCGCCTCCAGGAGGGGGTGTCGGGAGGTCCCGCGGTGAACGTGGAGATCGTGGGTGAGGACCCCGCGATCCTGAAGCAGTTGTCGGACCGGGTCATCCTCACCCTGGAGAACCACCCCGTCTTCACCCGCATGGTGGGTCTGGAGAGTGACCTGGACGCGGCGCGGCCGGAGCTGTCCGTGGCCGTGGACCGCGAGAGAGCGGCCCTCTACGACCTCTCCACCCTGGACGTGGGACAGGCAGTCCGAGGCGCCATTCAGGGAGTGGAGGCCGCCAAGTACCGCACCGGCAACGACGAGTTCGACATCGTCGTCCGCCTAGCTCCCGAGTACCGCCGGGAGCTGGACCAGCTGGCAGGTCTGACCGTGGTGGCGGAGGGGGGGCGTCAGATCCCCCTCTCGTCCGTAGCCTCGTGGTCCGTGGGAGAGGGGTACGCGACCATCCAGCGTAAGGACCAGACCCGGATGGCCACGGTGTCCGCGGATGCGGCCGCCGGGGTGAACTCCAACGCCCTACTGGCGGAGACACGAGCGGCGCTGGCCGACTTCGAGGCCACGATCCCTCCGGGGTACACGGTGCAGTACACGGGTCAGCAGGAAGACCAGGCCGAAGCGCAGGAGTTCCTGACCACGGCGTTCCTCATCGCCCTCTTCCTCATTGGGTTCATCCTGGTGAGCCAGTTCAACTCCGTGATCAAGCCGGTGATCATCCTCACCTCCGTCCTCATGTCCACGGTGGGGGTGCTCCTGGGCCTCCTGGTCTTCGCCATGCCCTTCGGGATTATCATGACGGGCGTAGGGATCATCTCGTTGGCCGGGATCGTGGTGAACAACGCCATCGTCCTCATCGACTACATCGATATCCTCCGGGAGCGTGATGGAATGAACCGGAGGGAGGCTCTGGTGCAGGGGGGCAGGACCCGTTTCCGTCCGGTGGTTCTCACCGCCGCGACCACCGCCCTCGGGCTGGTTCCGCTGGCCATCGGCCTCAACTTCGACTTCTTCGGACTCTATTCCAGCCTGTCTCCGGAGCTCTATTGGGGTGGGGATCAGGCGGCCTGGTGGGGTCCCATGGCCGTGGCCGTGATCGCCGGAATCATCTTCGCCACCTTCCTCACGCTGGTCCTGGTCCCGGTCCTGTATTCCCTGGTGGACGACGTCTCCGGGTTCTTCCGGCGCCACTACACGCACCGGGGTGACGTCTCGGGGCCCGTCGGGGACGGGGACGACCCTCCCCGGGAGAGCCTGGAGGTCGAGGTGCCACCCCGAGTGCTCCCCACCCGGGAACGAGAGCCGGCGGCGGTGCTCCGGGGCAGGGTGCGGCCGCTGGGAGGCCCGGAACTACAACCGGAGTGAGGTGTTAGCCGGTTCCGGATCCAGGGCCCCGCGTAGCGTCGAGGGTCCCTGGCAACGGACCCCGAAGCACAACAACCGGGCGTTGCCACGTGTCTACCGGGCGGATCGGTCCACCACAGTGTGAGACCGGTCCGCCCGGACCCGTAGGTGCCCGCACCCCACGCGCATTCCACATTCGAGATAGATTCCATGGGACGTTCATCGGTTTCGGTCCTCCTGGCGACCGCGGTTCTGCTCATCGCGGTGCCCCCGACTTCCGCTCAGGCGCCGGCCCAGGACCTCAGCGCCGGCGAGTCGGCGCTCCGGGTGTTCCTGGACTGCGCAACCTGGCGATGCGAGCGTGACCGGTTCCGGCAGGAGATCTCATGGGTGAACTGGGTTCGGGAGCCCCAGGACGCCCAGCTGTATGTCCTGCTCACGGGGCAGTCCGCCGGCGGTGGCTTCCAGTACGCATTCGACTTCGAAGGGCAGGGACCCCTGGAGGGCCTCGTGGACCGCTACCTGTTCACCTCGAGCGCCACGGATGTGGACGAGGAGGTGGTGGCGGGGCTCGCCCGGACATTGTCCCTGGGCCTCGTCCGATTCGTGGCCCTCTCCGGCTTCACCGAGATGGTGGAGGTGTCCGGAGTGGAGCGGTCGGTGCCCACCGAGCAGGACCTCGCGGCGGAGCAGCGTGAGGACCCGTGGGACTTCTGGGTCTTCTCCATTCGGGGGAATGCCGAGCTTGAGCGGGAGGACCGGGAGACGCAGGACGAGTACCGGGTCAATGCATCGGCGAACCGCACCACCGATCTCTGGAAGCTGGACCTGGGTGGGGGCTTCAACTTCTCCCGCCGCGAGGTGGAGTTCGATGACGGCGACAGCTTCGTGGACGAGCGCGACGATTGGGACGCCCGGGCGCTGATGGTCCGAAGCCTGAGCCCCCACTGGTCGGTGGGGGTGCGAGTGGAGGCGGGCTCCAGCACCCGGTTCAACAGTGACTTCGGGTACGAGGTGACCCCGGCGGTGGAGTGGAACTACTTTCCCTGGCAGGAATCCACCCGCAGGCGGCTGGTGGCCCTGTATACGCTGGGCCTGGAGTACCGCGACTACGAAGAGGTGACGGTCTACGACCGCCTCAAGGAGACGCTGGTCCAGCACCGGTTCGACCTGCAGTTCCGGCAGCAGGAATCGTGGGGAAGCGCCCGCTTCGGGGTGGAAGCTCGACAATACCTCCGCTACACGGACCAGTACGAGATCCAGCTCAACGGAAACGTCGAGTACCGTTTGATTCGTGGCCTCGGCCTGAACCTCAGCGCGAACTACGAGATCATCCGGGACCAGCGCTTCATCTCTGCCCAGGGGCTGACCCCGGAGGAGATCCTCACCTCCCGAAGGGCCCTGGCCACCGGCTCCAGGACGTCGTTTGAGATTGGACTCAGCTACCGGTTCGGGTCCATCTTCAACAACATCGTGAACGCCCGCTTCCCATCCATGGGTCGCGGCTTCTGACGTCCCGCCCGGAGGCGCCCGTGGAGCGGACCCGAATCCCCCTTCGTTCCGGATGGCGTGCCGGGGCGGCGGTCGTCGCGCTTCTCACTTGGGCCGGTTGCAGCTCCAACCGCACGCCCTTCCAGGGGGCCACCCCGACTGGGGATCAGGAGGCCGTGCACGAGGCGGTGGTCCGGTTCATCGTCCGCTATTACCAGCCCGCGGAACGGGCAGGCGCGGTCCGTGCGTGGTGCCTGGCGGTGGGCCGCCGATCCGGACTGGCGTACAACGCCTTCTATCGCGGAACGGACGAGCCCTGGAACCCCTCGAACCGCCTCCTCGCCCGGCTCTCCGACGTCGATCCCCGGGTGATCCCGGTGGCGCAGTGCGGGCAGGATGCCGGGCTCCAGGAGCGGGTCCTGGAGAGCAACGAGCCGGCGGTTCTCCTCATCGTCTCCCATCCGACCTGGGAGACCCACGACCGCGCCTCGGTCTTCGTGGGGATGCGGGAGAATCCCAGCCAGGAAGACGGGGCCCGATGTCGCGTGGTCCGGGGGGCGGAAGGATGGCGAGTCCGGGACTGCGTGTGACTCCGCTCTCGGGTGGCGCAGCCAGAGGCCTCCGGGGTCCCCGAGCGGCTCACGCTCGCTCCTCGTGCCCGGTGGTACCATGACCTCCATGTGGCTGCAGGCCCTTCCATGGGTCGTGGTCCCCATGATGGCGGTCTGGGGGATCTCGGTGGTCCGTCGGGATGCCTCCGTGGTCGATGTATTCTGGGGCCCGGGATTCGGCATCGCCGCCGCCGCCTACTACCTGCAGGCTCCTGCCCCCGGTCTTCGTGGAGCCCTCGTCCTGGGGGCCGTCCTGCTCTGGGCGGCTCGCCTCGGGGTTCACCTCGGGGTGCGCTGGGTCCGAAAGGGACAGGAGGACTATCGGTACGCGGCCATGCGGGCCGGACACGGACGACGGTTCTGGCTCGTGAGCCTGGGCACCGTCTTCCTTCTCCAGGCCGGCCTCATCTGGGTCCTGTCGTGGCCCCTCCTGGCGGGCATGTACGGTGGCGGAGCCCCCGGGGTCGCAGGCTGGGCGGGCCTCGCCCTCTTCATTGTGGGCTTCCTCTTCGAGAGTGTAGCGGACGCACAGCTGACCCAGTTCCGCGCGGATCCCGGGAACCGGGGAACGGTACTCGACTCGGGGCTCTGGCGGCTCTCCCGGCACCCGAACTACTTCGGCGAGGCGCTACTCTGGTGGGGCCTGTGGCTCCTGGCGCTGGACGCGGGCGGATGGTGGACCGTATTCGCTCCCGTGTGCATGACGCTGCTCCTTCTGAGGGTATCCGGCGTCCCCCTCCTGGAGCCCCACCTGGCGGAGACGCGACCCGGATACGCCGACTACGTTCGGCGGACCTGCGCCTTCATCCCCTGGTTCCCCAAGAGGTCGTAGGGCTCGGCCGGACCAGGGGGGAGGGTGTTTGGCCGCGGGTCCGAACGCCCGGGCCACGGCCAGGGGTCAGCGCGGCGGCTTCCTCTCGAGCGACGCGCCGCACCGCTTGCAGTAGCGGGCGTCCCGGTCGTGGCGATCCAGCCCGCACCCTGGGCAGGCACCGGGGGATCCCTCCGTGGTGCTGGATCCGGGTTCGGCTCTCCCCGCGGCTTCTTGCCGCGCGGCATATGCCAGCTCGACGCTGACGATTCCGGTGGGGACCGCGATGATCCCGTAACCCAGGATCATGATCAGCGCGGCCAGCATCTGACCCAGGGGGGTCACCGGCGCGACGTCGCCGTATCCAACCGTGGTGAGCGTCACCACGGCCCAATACATGGAGATGGGGATGCTGGTGAACCCGCTCTCGGGGCGGCGTCCCTCCACCAGGTAGATTACGCTCCCCAGCACCACCACCAGGGTGAGCACGGTGAAGATGAAGACGGTGATCTTCACCCGGCTGGCCCGAAGCGCGGTGACCAGTAGCCGGGCCTCGCCGACGTACTGCCCCAGCTTCAGGATCCGGAAGACCCGAAGCACCCTGAGAATCCGGACGACGGCAAGGACCTGACCACCCGGGAGGAGGACGGCCAGGTACGTGGGAAGGACGGCCAGCAGGTCCACGATCCCGAAGAAGCTCCGGGCGTAGCGGCCGGGGCGGGATACGCACCAGAGCCGCAGGACGTACTCGGCGGTGAAGAGTATTGTGAAGCCCCACTCCACGGCGCGAAGAAGGGGGCCGTGGTCCGCGCGAATGGTCGCCACGCTCTCCAGGACCACGGCCCCCACGCTGAGCAGGATGGCCAGGATCAGACCGATGTCGAAAGTGCGCCCGGCCGGAGTGTGGTGCTCGAAGATGACCTCGTACGCCCTTCGACGGGCGTACGAGGCCTCGGGCCCGGGTCGCAGGATGTCCACCGCCTACGTCAGGTCAGGGGGTCGGCCCAGGCGGCGGCCTTACTGGCCGACCCGGCTCTGGACTCGCTCCCGGTACTCCTCGCTGGCGTAGATCGCCACCTCAACGCGGCGGTTCTGCACCTGCCCGGCCTCCGTGGCGTTGTCCGCCACCGGCTCCGTCTCCCCCAAGCCCAGAGTCTGGAGCTGGACCGGGTTCATCCCCGCCTGGGCCAGATAGTTCGCGGCGGCCGCGGCCCGCCGCTCGGAAAGCGTCTGGTTGTACGCGTCGGAGCCGGTGGAGTCGGTGTGACCGGCCACCATGAGGATCGCGTCCTCTTCCAGGTCGTTCAGCGAGTTCGCGAGGGCGGAGAGATTCGTCCGGGCTCCAGACGTGAGCTCGCTGGAATCGAAGCCGAACAGGATCCCCGAATCGAAGGTGATGAGGATGCCCTCACCCACGCGCTCGATGGTGGCGTTGGGGAGTCGGCGGGCGAGCTCCTCCGCCTTCTGGTCCATCCGGCGGCCGATGAGGGCACCGGCCGCTCCGCCCAGCACGGCGCCCATGATGGCGCCCTTGGTGGTGGATCCACCCGTGCTTCCTACGGCTGCGCCGACGGCGGCTCCCGTTGCGGCGCCGATGATGGCGCCCCGGCCCATGTTGGAGGAACAGGCGGTGGTGGACATCAGAGACGCGGCGAGGGCCACGGCGGTGAGTCCGGTAAACATACGTCGCATGATCGGCTCTCTCTTGCTCGAGGGAGGGGATGGATCACTCGGGACGGGCACTGGGATGGGTACCCGGTTCAGCCAGAGCTGTGTTCTGAAATCTACTCACAATCTCGGCCACAGATTCAACCTTTGTGATTCCATCCACCGAGCGTCCCGCCTGCCAGTACTCCCTTCGGCCGGAGTCTGAGTAGGAGGACTTCCTCAGCTTCAAGAGTGATCGCAGGGCGTAGAAGGACCGCATCCAGTGCTTGGTCCGGCGTCCCTTCAGGAGACGGCGTGCCAGGGCACCCGCCTTCGTACCCGTGGCCTGGACGTACGGCGTGTTGATGAGGGCCACCGGGACCCCGGTCACGCGCTCGCTCAGGACGATGTCCTCGGCGCCGGCTCGGAGGATCGCCTCCTTGTACGCCGCGCTCGCCGTGCACTCCGGGGTGGCGATGAATCGGGTGCCCATCTGGACTCCCGCGTACCCCATGCGGAGCGCCGCCACGAAGTCCTGTTCGGTACCCACGCCCCCCGCGCACACCACGGGAAGGCCCAGGTCCGCCAACTCTCCCAGAAGTGCCTCGGGGTCTCGGGGACCCGCGTGACCGCCTGCCCGGGCGTTGACGGCGATGAGGCCGTCCACGCCCGACTCCACCGCCTTCAGCGCCCACTTTCGCTCGGTTACGTCGTGATATACGACACCGCCCACCCCATGCACCCGGTCGACAACCCAGCGGGGCTTTCCCAGCGAGGTGACGAAGAAACGGACACCCTCCTCCAGCGCCGTGTCGATCCAGCCCTCCATGCGCTTTCGATAGCTCTGGTTCGAACCCTCGATGAGCGCGTTCATCCCCACCGGCTTGTCGGTGAGGCTTCGGATGTGACGGATACCCTCCCTGAAGCCGAAGCCGTGGACGAAGGTGAGGGAGACGGGCTGGAGCACCCCCAGTCCGCCCGCTTGGGAGACCGCGGCCACCAGCTCCGGATTGGAGCAGGGGTACATGGGCCCCCCGATGATGGGTACCTCGATGCCGGCGTCACGCGTCAGCTGGGTGTCAAGCATTGTCACGTGATCGCTCCCAGCTTCCAGGTCGCTCGGACGGTGGCGACCTCGATGCCGGCCTCGTCGGTGATGTGAGCGACGGCCTCGGCCGTCTCTCCGGGGAACCAGTCGCCCTCCACCACGCAGGCGGCCTCGATGCGGCCCCGGGCCTTGGCGTGGTAGGTCGCGCACAGCTCGGTCACGATGCCGCGGACACCCGGCTGAAGGGAGGTGAGCACGGCGAGCCCGGAGGCGAACTCACCGAGGTTCGTCAGCGCTACGGCGTGGATGGAGCGGAGGTGGTTCCGCACCCCCCGTCGGTCCACAAGTGAGACCCGCGCCCGGCCGGGGGAGAGGGATTCCACGCAGGATCCCAGCGCACCGGTGTAGGGGACCATGCGCCGGATGCCCCGCATGAAGAACCACCGGCCGCCCGGTCGGGGCGAAAGCCGCCGCCAGAGATCCAGCAGCCTCTGGCCGGGTGCCTCGGGATGGTCAGTCACGACTCCTCCAGGGAAGGGGGTACGGCGGGCAGGATCGGTCTGGAGGGGTTGGAAGGGCAAGGCCCTGCCTCCACATTAGTGGGCCCCGATCTCCGGGGCGCTCCCGCAACCCCGAACGGAGGACGACGAGGATGAGGACGTTGATGGTCGGTTGGGCCGTGGTCGGAGCGCTGGCGGGCATACTCCTTCCCTCTGGGTCGCTCGAGGCGCAGGGGGCGCAGGAAGAGGCGGTCCTGGAGGTCGTCACCCGGCTGTTCGATGGAATGCGGGAGAAGGACGAGGCGAAGCTCCGCTCCGTCTTCCATCCGGATGCCCGCCTCCACACGGCAATGATGGACCAGGCCGGACAACCCGTCACACGGGAGTCGGCCATCGAGGGCTTTATCACCAACGTGGCCGGTGCCCAGGTCGACATCGATGAGGTCACCTTCGACGAGGTGGTTCACGTCGACGGGAACCTGGCCATGGCCTGGACCCCCTACAACGTGTTCGTGGACGGAGCGTTCCAGCACTGCGGAGTGGACGTGTTCGTCATGACCATGAGCGACGAGGGATGGAAGATCCTCCAGCTGGCCGACACCCGGCACCGGGAGGGATGCGACCCGGAGCGCCGGGACTGACCACCCTCATCCCGCGCCCGGGGTCCGGCCCGGCGCAGGGTGACGCGGGGCCAGTGCCGTTCAAGGCCTCCAAGGGGCGTCCCTGTCCCGCCAGGTCGGGCCCGGATTGGGGAGGCGGCGCATGAGGGTGTATCTGCCGCGGGGGGACGAGCTCGGGGAGCTTCTTCGGCTCGCCTTGCCGGTGGCGGCGGTGCAGGTGGGGATGATGCTCATGGGGGTCGTGGACACCATCATGGTGGGCCACGTCTCGCCCGAGGACCTGGCCGGGGTCGCGCTGGGCAACATCTACTTCTTCGCCTGCGCCGTGTTCGGCATGGGCCTGCTCTTCTCACTGGACCCAGTGGTCTCGCAAGCGGTGGGAGCCGGCGACCAAGAGGCCATGGCCCGCGGGGTCCAGCGGGGCATGATCCTGGCACTGGTGCTCTCGGGAGCGGCGGCGGTGCTGCTTCAGTACGCGGAACCGGTCCTGGTCTTCGCCCGGCAGCCCGCAGAGGTGATCCCCCTGGCGGCGGGGTACGCCCGGGCCACCGTGCCGGGCATCCTTCCCTTCTACCTGTTTCTGGTGTTCCGGCAGACCCTGCAGGCGCAGGGTCGAGTGTTCCCCATCCTGGTCGCCATGGTGGTGGCCAACGTCGCCAACGTCTTCTTCAACTGGGTTCTGGTCTTCGGGAATCTGGGTCTGCCGGCCCTGGGAGCCGTGGGCTCGGGCTGGGCCTCGTCTCTCTCCCGCACCGTGATGGCGGCGGGGCTTCTGGTCATCGCCTGGAGCCTGCTGCACCCGCAGCTGCACCCCATACGGCCTCAGGCATTCCGCTGGCGTCCCCTGGCCCGCATGCTGCGGATCGGGGTTCCCATCGGAGCCCAGATGGGGATGGAGTACGGCGCGTTCGGTCTCGCCGGGGTCCTCATGGGGGTCCTGGGTACCATTTCCATGGCGGGTCACCAGATCGCCCTGAATCTCTCCGCCCTCACCTTCATGGTCCCCCTGGGGGTCTCTCAGGCCACGGCGGTCCTGGTGGGACGCGGTGTGGGGGCCAGCGATCCGGACCGATCCCGCCGAGCGGCGGTGGGGGGACTCATGGTGGGGGCGGG
Source organism: Gemmatimonadota bacterium (assembly GCA_039586075.1). Classification (GTDB taxonomy): domain Bacteria; phylum Gemmatimonadota; class Gemmatimonadetes; order Longimicrobiales; family Gaopeijiaceae; genus Gaopeijia. The sequence continues at coordinate 31,403 of JBDHLC010000027.1, forward strand.
GTTCATGACCTTCACCATGATCGTGTTCCTCCTCGTTCCCGAGACGCTGGCCCGACTCTACTCGTCCGACGTCCCCGTGGTGGCGCTGGCGGCCTCCCTCCTTCCCATTGCGGCCCTGTTCCAGGTCTTCGACGGGACCCAGGTAGTAGCCATGGGGGTGCTTCGCGGGGTGGGGGACACCCGGGTCCCCATGCTCCTGAACCTCCTGGGTTTCTGGCTCGCAGGACTACCGGTGGGTGCGGCCCTGGCCTTCCGTATGGGGATGGGTCCGCGCGGGCTCTGGTGGGGGCTGGCACTGGGCTTGGCCGTGGTGGCTCTTCTCCTCCTGCGCAGGATTCGGATTCGGCTGGCCGGCGAGCTTCCCCGCCTGATGGTGGACGACGACGAGTAGGATGCCGGCGGGGCCCATGGACCTTTCCGGCCCAACGAGGGTTGTGCGGCGAGAGCGGGCCCCAGGGCTCGTCGGGTCCGAACCTCAGCCCATTGCAGGTGTAACGCGGCTCCATGCAAGTCGTCCCTCTCTTTCCCCTGCCAGTGGTGCTCTTTCCAGGAGCGCTCATACCGCTCCACATCTTCGAGCAGCGGTATCGCCGCATGGTGGCCTACTGCCTGGAGCACGACGGCCCATTCGGACTGATCCAGCACGACTCCGACGAGCAGGGTCCGTTCCTCCTGGAGGACGGCCGCGTGGGTTCGATGGCGCGCATCGAGAAGCACCACGTACTCCCGGACGGCCGCTCGCTGATCCTGGTCCGGGGCGAAAGCCGCTTCGAGATCGTTCGGGGCCTGGAGCAGCGGGAGCTCTATTACGAGGCCGAGATCCGGCCCTATCTGGATCTCACGCATCCCAAGGCCCAGGCGATCCGCGTCGCCCGCAGTCACACCCTGGAGCTCTTCCAGACGGTGGTCGAGAGCATGGACGAATCGCCCGACGAGGTCCCGGAGTTCGACCTCGGTTGTGACCTTTCCTTTCAGCTGGCCCCCCTGATCCAGATCGACGTACGTTGGCAGCAGTCCTTCCTGGAACTTCGAGAGGAGACCCACCGCCTGGAACGCCTCGATGCGGTCTTCCAGGCCGCGGTGGACCGAGCCTAGATGATCGACGTGAAGCGCGAGCGTCCGCCCGATGCGGCCACGAACGGTGGCGACGGGCCGGAGGCCCCTTGGGTTGAGACCCCGGCGGGAGGATGGTTCTTCGTGAACGCGGTCCTCGCCGCTCCCATCTTCATGGCGCTCTACCCGTGGGCCCTCCGCTGGGCGCTGAGAGCCGCGGGGATCCTGGATCGCCCGAGCCGGATCCTTGACCCGGTCCCTGCGGTGGCGGACCACTTCATCCCGGTTCTGGGCTGGCTGTCGATTCCCGCTGCCTGGCTCGTGATCCGTAACCTGCGGATGGTGAAGAAGGTGTGGGCACGGAGGCTGCTCTGGGTCTTCCTGGTGGCACACGCGGGGACGTTGGTCTACACGGTGAGCCGCTTCGTGGAATGAGCGGAGCGGACCTCACGCTTCACCACATCCTGGTCCCCCGGACGGCGCGCTATGCCCTCCTTGGAGCTCCTGGTCCCGAGATCCGGGAGATCTGGATGGTCCTCCACGGCTATCGTCAGCTGGCCCATCGGTTCATCCGCCGTTTTCGGCCCGTGGCGCAACCGCACCGACTCGTGGTGGCACCCGAGGCGCTGAACCGCTTCTATGTGGGGGACGCGCCCGGACGGCACGGGCCCGGCAGCACCGTCGGGGGGACCTGGATGACCCGCGAGGACCGCGAGGTGGAGATCGCCGACTACGTCCGGTATCTCGACCTTCTCCACGACCAGGTCCAGGGATGGTTGCCGGCCCCCGTGCCCGTGGTGGCCCTGGGCTTCTCCCAGGGGTGCCACACCCTGTCCCGATGGGCCGCTTACGGGGCGAGCCGGCTTCGAGCCGCGGTCTTCTGGGGCGAGGTGTTGCCCCAGGACCTGGACCTCGAGCGGGCGGGGAAGGCCTACCGGAACATCCGCCTCGTCTCGGTACAGGGACGGGAGGACACCCACATCACCCCCGACGTCCTGGAGCGGCAGCGACAGCAGGTGGAGGCCATGGAGGTGGGGTGGGAGGAGCGCTGGCACTCGCTGGGGCACGTGTTGGAGCCCGAAACGCTCGCTGCCGTGGCGACGGAACTGGCGCGGGGGTAGCGCGCCGGAACCCGTCGCCGGTCAGAACTCTCCTAGGAGCCCGATCTCCGGCACCAGGAGGTAGCCCAGCTCCCGGGCAACGGTCTCCTGGGCCAGGTCCATGAGGGCACGCACCTCCGAGGCCTTCGCGCCGCCCAGGTTCACCATGATGTTCGCGTGCTTGTGGAAGATCCCGGCTCCCCCCAGGACGTGCCCCTTGAGGCCGACCTCGTCGATGAGACGGCCGGCACCGATCCCCTCGATCTTCTGGAAGACCGATCCAGCGGACGGGTAGAGCCACAGATCCGGGTGCCGATCGTCGCGCCACCTCAGGTTCGACCGCACCACGGCCCGCAGCTCCTCCACGGGCGCGGGCTCGAGCCGGAAGTCCGCCGAGAGCACGACGTCCGGCCGGTGGTGCAGGATGGAGTCGTCGTATCCGAACTCGAAGTACTCCGGACCCACACGCTGGCGGGCGCCTTCCGCCGTGAGGATCTCCGCCCCGGACAGGACTTCCTCCACGAAGCAGGTCCGGTCCCGTTCGGGCGACAGGAAGTGGAGGTTCTGCCAGAGCGCCCCGCCAACCGTGGACGGGATTCCCACATAGTGGTGCAGGCCGGCGAGCCCCCGCTCGATGGTGGCGACGATGAGGTCCGGAAAGGTCTCCACTCCGGCTCCGGCTCGGACCGTGACCGGGTCCAGGAACTCGATACCCCCCGGGCCCGCCTTACCCGGGCGGGCCTCGCTCCGGATGACCACGCCGCGGAACCCGCCATCTCCCACCAGGATGTTGGCGCCCCGTCCCAGGATGAAGTGGGGAACCTCCGCGGCCCGCGCAGCGAGCACCGTCCGAGCCAGAGCGTCGGGAGTATGTGCGCGGACCAGGAGATCGGCGGGTCCCCCGATGCGGAAAGTCGTCAGGTGCGACAGGAGGACGTCCCGCTCGACCGTCGCGTCGGCGTCCAGCTGCCGCAGGAAATCCTGGTAGGGTTCGTGAGCCATGGTTCCGGCGTTGGGGGCGCGGGAAGATAGCCACCGCTCCGGTCCGCCGGAACCATCGGTCACCCGGGGGCGGCCCCACAGCGCATCACCGTTGCGAGGGCGGCCTTCTCCGGTATTCGCCGTCGAACACGGTCGACCAGTTGTCGCCCCCATCGGTGGAGGCCTCCCAGTGCTGCCGGACGCGATCTCCACTGGCGTCCAGCCGGACCCACGTGATGCGATTCAGCACCTCCGTCCCGTCTGCGCGGAGCGTGGACCCCTGAAGGACCATCCCACCGTCCGTGGCCTCGCCTTCCAGGAGCAGGAGAGCGCCCCCGTTGTCTACCCAGGACTGGTGCCAGGCACCGCGTGAGGCGTTCCACACGTTGAAGCTCTCCCCGTGGTAGCCCTGCCGCCCGTCGTAGCTCTCGTGCAGGACGCACCCGTTCATGGTGGTCCGGATCACATTCTGGCCCACCTGGTCTCCGCCGGGGCCGTATACGTCCCACTCTCCGACCCAGAAGTCGAAGGCCCGGTACTCCGGGGCGGAGCAGGGGGCAGCGGGAGCGGTCTGCCCCCCGAGGGGGCTTCCGGCTGCCAGGACGCAGAGTCCCACCCAGAGCGACTGGCGCGGGAGCCGCCAGGCGCCGTCGGGGGCTCCGGGAATCGGTTGACCGGCCGCCGCGTCGAACGGGCGCATGAGAACCTCCTGGGTGATCGATGGGATGCCCGCGCCGCCTGAATCCACCGAGATCCGGGGGCGGAGCCTGCCCCAGCCGGGCTGGGACACCGGGACCATACGGGCCCGGCGGCCGTCCATTTCGCAGGGGATGAAACCGCGGGACCCCGAACCCGTAGGGCTCGGCGACGCTGGGGAGGTGTCCGGAAATGGGACGCGAAATCCCGGAACCGCCCAGAGATTCGAAGAATCGTGGTTTAGGTGAGGATAGCTAAGTCATTTGTGATCAGCGTCATACATCATGCAAGAATTCGTGGCACGAACCTTCCCTCTATCAGACTCGGGATGGGGAACCGCCCCGGCCGGCGGGATGACGCGGTGCAGGGCGGACGCCGGCGCGAGCCGGAGTCGGTCGGGGTGGATCCCTCCCATGTTTCGACAACCTACGTGACGGCGAGGAGTTCGCGGTGAAGCAGAGCGCCATTGGGACTGCGGGGACGGAAGGGGTGAGGCGGAAGTGGACGTGGATCGTCGCGGCCCAGCTGCTCGGGTCCCTCCTGGCCACCTCACTGGTGGCCCAGGACGCCCGGCAGCTCAGCTTGCAGGAGGCGCTGGAGATCGCGGAAAGGAACAATCCGGTCTACCTGCGCAGGGCGAATGACCAGGCGGCCGCCGACTGGGGTGTCCGCGAGGCCTACGGGAGTCTTCTTCCTTCGGCCACCGCCAGCGGGAGCGCAGCGTACACCGAGGCCGGGGTCCAGCGGATCGGGACCCTGGACTTCGGCGCCCAGAGCACGGACTGGTACAGCTCGAACTATTCGCTCTCGCTCAACTGGACCCTGGACGGGCGAACGCTCTACGGGATCCCCAGCGCCCGGGCCAACGCACGGTCGGTAAGCGCGGGCATCGACGCTGCGCGGTTCAACATGCAGCAGCTGGTCACACTCCAGTACATGACGGCTCTGCGCGCACGCGACGCCGTCCAGGTCGCGCGTGACCAGTACGAGCGTGCGAGCCAGAACCTGGAGATCGTCCGGACCCGGGTGGCCACGGGTGCCGCCGCTGGAACCGAGGCAACCCAGGCCGAGGTCACGCTGGGCCGGGCCGAGGTGGCCCTGCTCAACGCGGAGCGGGACTACCGCGCCGAGCGGCTCCGGCTGATGGAGCAGCTGGGGACCGGCATGGACGGCGAGATCGAACTCGTGAGCGAGTTCGCCGTGTTCGAGCCGGGCTGGATGGCGGGAGACCTCATCGCAGACGCCATGGGCCGGCACCCCTCGCTCCGGTCGTTTCGAGCTTCGGAGGATGCGCAGAAGGCCCAGGTTCGGCAGGCCTGGAGCGGATATCTGCCCGCCCTGAGCGTCAGCACTGCCTTTTCCGGAAACGCCCTCGAGGCTCGAAACGAGGATTTCATCCTCACCAGCGTCGAGGGTCGGTACGCGAGCCAGTTGGCGTCGTGTGAGAACTTCAACGCCATCAACGCCGGGATTCCGGGGGGATTGCCGGCCTATTCTCCGCAGGACTGCTCACGCTTCGTGTACACGCCGGCCATCGGCGAGGCGGAGTTGGCACAGAACCAGGTCTTTCCCTTCGACTTCACGAAGAATCCCCTCACGGTCCGGCTCCAGGTCAGCATCCCGGTCTTCCAGGGATTCTCCAGGCAGAGGCAGCTCGAGCAGGCGGAAGCCGCCGCCCGGGACGCGGCGCACGACCTGCGGGCGGAGGAGCTGCGATTGACCACGGCCATCACGCAGGCGCTGGACGACGTGCGATCCGCCCACCGGAGCGTCGAGATCGAGACGCGCAACCTGGAGCTGGCTCAACAGCAGCTCGAGCAGGCCCGGCAGCGATACGCGGTGGGGAGCACCTCGATCCTGGAGCTGCAGGATGCCGAGACGTCCCTCTCCACCGCGGAGCGGGACTACCTGAACGCACAGTACGGCTTCCACCAGGCCCTGGTGGTCCTGGAAGCGGCAACCGGTCGGTCCCTCCGCCCAGGGGGTGGTGAGGGCAGTGAGGACGGGGCGGAGGGCTGACCGGCCGCCGCGGTAGGCATTTGAGCATCGACACCCGATAGAACGCATCGAGAGGCATTCCCTTGGACATCATTAGAGACACCAAGCCCAAGAAGCGGAAGCGCTCCATCTGGATCGCCGGGGGCGTCGTGGGTCTTGTGGCCCTGACCCTCTTCTTCCGCTCGCTGGACCCCGCGGCACCCACGGTGGATGCGGCGGTGGTATGGCGGGATACGGTGAAGCAGGGGACCCTGATCCGGCAGATCCGTGGACCCGGAACGCTCGTTCCTGAAGACGCGCGATTCATTACGGCCGTGACGAACGGCCGCGTGGAGCGGATTCACCTCCTACCGGGAACGGATGTCATGGCGGGGGACATCATTCTCGAGATGTCCAATCCCGACGTGAATATGCAGCTCCTGCAGGCCCAGACTCAGCACTCGCAGGCCCAGGCGGCACTCCTGCAGCTCCGTAGCAACCTGCGGACCCAGGAGCTCCAGCAAGAGGGCGCAGTGGCCACGCTCACGGCCCAGGTCTCCCAGGCGCGCCGGGACTATCAGACCAACCAGCGGCTCTTCGACACCAACCCGGACCTGGTGGCCCGGGCGGAGCTGGAGCGGACCAGGGAGGCGGTGGTGGAGCTGGAGACGCGCCTCGACCTGGAGCAGCGCCGTCTGCAGGTGATGAAGGAAGGCCAGGCGGACCAGCTCGCGGCCCAGCAGATCCAGGTGGAGCGCCTCCAGGACCAGGTGGAGTTCAACCAGGACCGGCTGGCGTCGCTTGTGGTCCGGGCCCCGAACGCCGGGATCCTGTCGCCGGTGGCCAATCCCCTCCAGGAGGGGCAGTACGTCCTCTCGGGGCAGGAGTTGGCCCGGATCGTGGTTCCCGGCCGTCTGAAGGCCGAGATCCGGATCACCCAGACGCAGGCCCAGGAGATCGTCGTGGGGCAGAACGCGCTGGTGGATACGCGGTCGGACACCATCCAGGGCCGAGTTACGCGCATCGACCCGGCGGTGCGGCAGGGTACGGTCACCATCGATGTGAGCCTCCCGACGCCGCTCCCCGCCAGCGCCCGCCCGGACCTGAGCGTGGACGGGAATGTCATCATCGAGCGGTTGGAGGACGTGGTCTACGTGGGCCGACCCCAGTTCGGCCAGGCCAATCAACGTGTCAGCCTCTTCAGGGTGACACCGGACGGCGCGTACGCGGACCGGATCACGGTTCTGCTGGGCGCCAGCTCCGTGAACGAGATCGAGATCCGGGAAGGGCTCTCGCCGGGAGACGTGGTGATTCTCTCGGACATGTCCCAGTACGACGGCTTCGACCGGGTGCGGATCCGCTGACGGCACGGCCCGGGTACCAGCAAACACAAGGGGAGGGAGGACGACGATGTCGAACGAAGGCCACTCACTGATCCAGCTCAACGACCTGTCGAAGGTGTTCTACACGGACGAGGTGGAGACGCACGCGCTGAGCGGGATCAA
>JBDHLC010000116.1:0-4832 GCA_039586075.1 Gemmatimonadota bacterium
GTCTCGAGCCTGCGGGACGATATCGATGACGAGCTTCGAGGCCTGCTCGTCGACGTGAGCCTCAAGTCACGGACGTCCGCCCTGAGCTTCGCCGAGTCCGCAGCACCGCTCTCCGAGGCGGGGGATATGCTGGAAGTGGACGCGGTGGTCGAGGCGTCCTTCACCCGGGTGAGGGACAGCATTCGCCTCCGTGTCGGCCTGGTTCGCACCCGCCCGGAGGAGCGAGTCGCGTGGTCCGGGCAGTTTCAGAGCACCGACGCCAGCCTGCTCCCCATGGTGAACGACGTGGTGGCGGCCTTGGCGCTTGAACTTGGCGCCGCGGCCGAACTGGTGGCGTCTCGGTCCGCCGAACCCTCCCGGTCGGTCAGCCCGGCCGCCTATGAAGCCTACATCCAGGGTCGGTACCAGTGGAGTCGCTATACAGCGGAGGGCGCGCTCAGCGCTCTGGAGCGGTTCCGGACCGCCGTCGACCTTGAGCCGGACTTCGCCCTGGCGCACGCGGCCATGGCCCACGTCTACTCCATCATGCCCTACTATGCGCCCGTCAGCACGGGGGAGGTCATGCCACTCGCTCGGGAAGCGGCCAGCCGAGCATTGGACCTGGACCCCTCGCTAGCTTCCGCCCACACGGCCCTCGCCTGGGTGAATATGGTGTATGATTTGGACTTCGAGCGCGCGGAATCCCACTTCCGCCGGGCGCTGGAGCTCGACCCCGATGACGCGGTCGGACATATGTGGTACGCATGGTACCTGAACGTGCACGGACGGTTCGAGGAGGCGATGGAGCACGAGTTCCTAGCGCGCGCGGCCGACCCCCTGGCCCCCCGGGTCGCACAGCATCCCGCCGTCGTATACTTCGCCCAGCGCGACTTCAGGCGCGTCATCGAGACCTCGCTGGAGGTCCTCGAGCAGCATCCCAACTTCCCCCGGGCGTACCTCGATCTCGGGGAGGGGTATCTCCATTCGGGCCGGTATGACGAGGCCATTGCGGCCTTTCGACAGGCCCTGGCCCTCACCGGTCCGGAGGCGGGGGGCGCGACGGGCGCGCTGCCCCGGCTGGGAGCCGCATTGGCCTACGCGGGCCGACGCGACGAGGCGCTGGAAGTGCTCCGGCAGCTCGAGGAGCGCCGGGAGACCAGGTACGTGCCCTCCCTCGCGTTCGCCGAGGTGCACATGGCGCTCGGGGAGGTGGACACAGCCATCGCGTTCATCGAACAGGCCTACCGGGACCGGGACGGTGACATAATGGTCCTGAACATCTGGCCGAAATGGGATCCGATCCGGGAGGATCCCCGCTTCCGCGAGATCGTGCGAAAGGCTGGGCTCCCGGACGCCTGAGGGGGCTCACGCCCCCCAAGGCCGTCCGGGATACCGCCTACCGTCCCCCCGGCACCCCCCTCCCCGTCGTCCACCGGATCCCCATGGCGTCCAGGCGCGCCGCCATGGCCGGTACCGCCTCCTCCACCAGGGTCGTCACCTCCGCCCGGAAGGCGCTCCACTGCCGCCGCGCGATCTCCAGCTGCTCCCGGTGCGTCTGGGTGGGACCGTGGGTGGTCCCCAGGGATCCGCCCACCGCGATGTTCACCCGGTCCACGATCCCGGGCATGGCGGGCTCTTGCCGGCGCGGCCGGGTGGGATCTCCGTTCAGGACCGCGTCGGCGTCCATGAGCTGCAGCTCCAGCGCCCGGATCTCGGCCCGCAGCTCCGGCGTGCCGTCCGGGTCCCGCAGGACGGCGTTCTTCATGGCCCCCACCTGGCCCATGGCTTCCCGCAGGGCGCTGTTGGCTCCCATGACCTGCCGCTGCACCTCTCCGGCCTGTTGCTGGAAGGCCAGCACCGCCTCGCGGTCGGGCATGGGCAGGGTGTGCTCGCCCACGGCCCGGACCTGGAAGGAAGGCGGCCAGCTCCACGGTGAAGGTCCCCGGCGCCACCATGGGGCCGTTCCCGTCACCGGAGGTCCCGGCGGAGACGGGAGTGAAGCCGGGGTAGCGCAGGTCCCAGGTCACCCGGTGCACCCCGGACGAGGTGGGCCCGGTGATGCGCCGCACCACCTGGCCGTCGGCGTCCCGGATGGTGAGGACGATGGCGGGGTCCTCCTCCCGGTCCTCGGCTCTGAGCTCCTCCCAGGTGGGGTAGGGGGTGTCCTCTCCGGCATTCTGCAAGTCCCGTTCGGCGGCCCGGCGCTCGGCACGGCGGGTCTGGAGACCCTCCTTCAGGTGATAGGTGAAGGTGGCGCCGAAGGGGGGGTTGGCCTCCACATAGAAGTCCGCCCCCTGGAAGGCCTTGCCGGCGTCTCCCGGATAGAAGTCTCCCACGCCCAGCGGCGTGACCTCCCGGTACGCCAGCGCCGTCTCCACGGGGAAGATGACGGCGTCAAGTTCCAGCGCCTCCGCGCTCATATGTCGAAGTGGCGTATAGTCTTCCAGGATCCAGAAGCCCCGTCCGAAGGAACCGGCTACCAGGTCGTTCTCCTCCCGCTGGATCACCAGGTCGCGCATGGCGATGGTGGGGATGCCGGCGCCCACCTTCTGCCAGTGCCCGCCCTCGTTCCAGGTGGCGAAGAGGCCGAACTCGGTCCCCACGAAAAGGAGGCCCGGCTCCACGTGGTCCTGGACCACGCTGTAGGTGCTTCCGCGCTCCGGCAGGTCGCCGGCGATGGAGCTCCAGCTCCGGCCCCGATCCCGGCTCACCAGGAGGTAGGGCCGGAAGTCGCCCCGCTTGTGGTTGTTGAAGGCGGCGTAGACGGTGTTGGGATCGTGGAGCGACGCCTCCAGGTCGTTCACGTAGGTGAGCTCCGGCACCCCGGGGAAGGACTCGATGCGCCGCCAGGTGGCGCCGCCGTCCTCGGTGACCTGCACCAGCCCGTCGTCGGTGCCGGTGTACAGGAGGCCCTCCACCAGGGGCGACTCGGTGACGGCGGTGAGGTTCCCGTACTGGGAGGTGGAGGCGTTCTTGGCGATGGCGTCCACGCTCCACACCCGGCCCATGATCTCCAGGGCATTCCGGTCCAGGCCCCGGGTCAGGTCTCCCGACACGGCGCGCCACGAGTCCCCCCGGTCATCGCTCCGGAAGAGGATCTGGGACCCGTAGTACAACCGGGCCGGATCGTGGGGCGAGATGAGGATGGGGGAGTCCCAGTTCCAGACCAGGGGCGGGCCGTCCTCGCTCTCCCGGGGCTTGATCCCCACGGCCTCGCCGGAGGCGTGGTCGTAGCGGACCAGGTTCCCGTACTGGGACTGCGAGTAGACGATGTCCGGGTTCTCCGGGTCCACCGCCGGGCCGAAGCCGTCCCCAAAGACCGTCACGAACCAGTCGCCGGGACGCACCCCGTGGGTGTTCATGGTGCGGACCGGGACGCCGTGGGTGGCGTTGTCCTGGGTGCCGCCGTAGACGCGGTAGAAGGGGGCGCCGGGCCCCGCGGCGATCTTGTAGTACTGGGCCAGGGGCAGGTTGGGGAAGTAGCGGAAGGTCCGGCCCCCGTCGAAGGTCTCGTAGAGCCCGCCGTCGCCCCCCACCAGCATGTGGTCCAGGTCCGCCGGGTCCTGCCACCAGGCGTGGTTGTCCACGTGCTTGTTGGCCTCACCCCACTGCTGGAAGCTCCGCCCTCCGTCCCGGGTCACCTGCAGGAAGGTGTCCATGAGGTAAACGACGTCGGGGTTGTGGAGGTCCACGTAGATCTCGTTGTAGTACTGGCCCGTGCCCGGGGCGTCGTTGCTCCGGCGGGACCAGCTCTCGCCTCCGTTCTCCGAGACGTAGAAGCCGCCTTCCCGGTCCGGGAGCTCGATGAGGGCGTAGATCCGGTCCGGGCGGGTCGGAGCGATGGCCAGGCCGATGCGGCCCTTGTCCCCGCCGGGGATCCCCGACTCGATCTTTCGCCACGTCGCCCCGCCGTCGGTGGACTTCCAGATCCCCGATCCGGGCCCGCCGTCGATGAGGGTCCAGACCCGCCGGGCTCGCTGGTAGGTGGCGGCGTACAGGACGTCCGGGTTCCGGGGATCCATCACCAGGTCCGTGGCCCCGGTGTGCTCGTCCACCTCCAGGGTGCGGGTCCACGTCTCACCCCCGTCCTCCGTGACGTAGACGCCCCGCTGCCCCCCGGCGCTCCACAGGGGACCCTGGGCCGCCACGATGACCCGGTTCGAATCCCCGGGGTCCACCAGGATGCGGGCGATGTGCTCGGAGCTCTCCAGCCCCATGCGGGTGAAGCTGCGGCCCGCGTCCAACGACTTGTAGATCCCGTCGCCGTAGGGCACGGAGCGCTGGGAGTTGTTCTCTCCGGTCCCCACCCAGACGGTGCTGGGGTTGTTGGGGTCCAGGGCCACGGTGCCGATGGAGTACGAGCCGTACCGGTCGAAGATGGGCGCGAAGGTGACCCCCGCGTTCTCCGTCTTCCACACCCCGTCGGTGGGATCCACCACCACCTCGGTGATGCGGCCGCTCATGAAGGCGCCGCCGAGATTGCGGGCCTTCAGGAAGGAGAGGTGGGACGATTCCAGGGACGGCGCGTCCTGGGCGGACAGAGGTGCCGGTCCGGGCAGGACGGGCAGAAGGGCCAGGGCCAGGAGGAGGGCAGCGGAGCGGTGGACGGACGGCGTCATGTCGGAGTCCTGATCGCGGGTTCGGGTCCGATGTGTGGCGTGTGCCGGGAGGGCGGCACGCCGGGACCATGGCCCGAGGGCCGATGGGTCCGCAAGCGGGGAAACTCCCCCATTCGGGCTCCGCCCGGCTCAGCCCTCCAGCTCTTCCCCGATGAGGGTCAGAACCACCTGCATCATCTCCCGGACGTTCCCCAGGGTCCCCACCACGTCCATCTGAAGTCGCAGCCGGGAGGC
>JBDHLC010000068.1:0-12650 GCA_039586075.1 Gemmatimonadota bacterium
ATGTTCGTGGTATGCCCAGGCCCCGGATCGCAGGAGGCGTCTCCATGGGGTTCCGCCGTGTCGCAGCCCTGTCGATGGCCCTACTCCTGGTGGGGGTGGGGTGCAGTGACGATCCGGCCGGTCCCCTGGGCTCCCTGCCCACCCTGGAGTCCCTCCAGAACCGGCTGCCCCCGGGAATCCACCCGGTCCTGGTCTTCCCCTCCGCGGCCGAAGGCTCCACCGACCTCACCGCCCGACTCCACTTCGTCCGGGTGGGGGAGTCCCGGGACGTGCAGGCCTTCCAGGGGTGGGTGCAGGTGGATCCCGGCGTGGTCTCGGTGCAGTCGGCGCGGGTCGTGGGTCCCGCCCCGGTGGCCGTGCGTGTCGTCGGGCACACCGTCCACTTCGCCGGAGCCACTCCCGACGGGCTGGGTGATGCGGCGTTCCTGGAAGTGACCCTCCGGACGAGCTCCCGGATCGAGAACGGAGACGTCACCCTGAGCGTGGAGGAGCTGGTGGGCGGAGTCGCGCCGGCCTCCTTCACGGACCTGGCGGAGACCGTTCCCGACGGGACGGTCCACCTGGTGCGGGGGGGATCGTGAGACGGGTCCGGCCCTGGGTGCTGGCGGGGGCGTGCCTCGCCGTTCAGGGCCTGCCGGCGCCAACCGCCGCCCAGGCGCCGGATCCCCTCACGGTGGGAGACGTGAACGGGGACGGCCGTGTCACGGCGGTGGACGCCCTGGCGGTGCTGGCCCACGTACAGGGCTTGCCGGTGCCCACGGGGTTCGAGGTGGATCCCGGGGGGGACGCGGCGTGCGGCGGGACCCTGCTGGCGCCGGACCCGCTCCTCTGGGACGAGCCGGGGCCGGTCCGCGACGTGTCCGCCCCCGCCATCACCCCGGAGGACGCCGACCTCATCCTGGCGATGGCCCTGGGCTTGGACGCGCCGGAGGACAGCTGCACGGGGCTCGAGGTGGACCGGGCGTGGGGGGTCCGCTGGGGCGGGGTCCTGGGGCACGCCACCCTACCCGATCCCGTTGGCGACACCCTGGTGGTCCCCGTGGACTTCCGCTTCCTGCTGTGGCCACAACTGGTGACCGATCCCAACGCCCCCGACGTGGAGCGGACTCCGGCCTCCCAGCGACTGATCCGCTTCGAGAGCCGCGACGGGGCGGTGGCCTCCGTGTCCGAGACGTGGGACGACCGGTACGCCTGGTCCTTCGCGGTCGTCACTCCTCGTAGCGAAGGAGAGACGGACCTGGTCATCCGATGGTTCGAGAACCGGGACACCCTCCATCTGCGCGTCGTCCCGTGGGAGCCCACGGAGCTGCAGATGCGGCTGGAGGTGATGAGCGCCGTGGACAGCGTGTCGCGGACGGCGCTGCTGGCCGTGGGAGACACGGCCCGGCCGGTCTTCCAGATCGCCGACGCCCTCGGGGCCCGCCGGCGCCTCTCGCCGGACTCGCTCCTGCTGGCGTCGGACCATCCCGACGTGGTCTCCCTGGCCTCGGACGGGCTGGTGGAGGCGCGGTCGCTGGGAGAGGGCCGGCTGGTGGCCACGCAGGGTGCGGTCGCCGACACGGTCCTGGCCCAGGTGGTGGAGAGCGGCGCCCTGCTGGAGGCCGCGCTGACGGGCACCTTCCGGCGATGGTGGTGGGTGAACCACGACTGGTACCCCGGTCCCGCCCTGAGCATGATGGCCGACGACCACACCACCGCCTGGTCCTGCTGCGGAATGCAGGGGTCGGGGCTGGAGCCCCGGGTGGCCCTGGAGAACGACCCGGAGTGGGCCTACCGGAAGGTGCTGGAGGTTCCGTGGACCGAGCTGCACCTGGCCCTCTTCCGCATCCGAAAGGGGCTCCGGGCGGTGGACGACGGCACCATCGCGGCGAACGATCCAGACCGCGCCCTGCGGTTCCGGGCCTTTGGGGCTTTCGTGCAGGGCCTGGCCCGGGGGACGCTGGCGCAGCTCTTCGACCAGACCATCCTCATCTCCGAGTCGGTGGACCCGGACCACGCGAGCTTCGTGTCGTACGAGGAGATGCTGGACTCGGCGCTGGCCAGTCTGGACCGGTCCATCGCGCTGGCGGAGTCGGGCTCCCCGGGGGACTGGGACGGGGCCCACCTGGCCGGGCTGGCCCACGGCTTCAAGGCCCGGTTCCTGGCCTCCGTTCCCCGTACGCCGGAGGAGCGTTCGGCGGTGGACTGGTCCTCGGTGCTGGCCGAGGTGGAGCAGGCCCACACCCGGCCCCTGGCCGTCTGGGGGGACCCCTCCCAGATCGACGACTACTGGTCCTTCGTGGACAAGACGTACGCCGCCTCGGATTCGGGGTGGGCGCGCACCGACCTCCGCACCCTGGGTCCGGCCCACGCCGGGAGCGAGTTCGCCGAATGGCTGGCGCGTCCCCCCTTCGAGCGCCTTCCCTTCCCCCTGGACACCGACGACGCCCGCATCACCGGCCAGGTGGACACCGACGCCGACGGCGCGCTCTGGGACGAGACCGGGCTCTACCTCCACTACGCCCCGAACCCCTTCCCTGCCAGCCGGGGCACCTACCACGGGTCGGACTATCTGGACCATCGGTGGGGGGGACTCCGGGACGGCCCCGCCGAGTACGTGGACTTCCCGTTGAAGGAGCTGGAGTTCCTCCGGGCGGAGGCCCTGTATCGCCTGGGTGATCCCGCCTCGGCCATGGCGGTGGTGAATACCTACCGGGCGAACGGCGACCTCCCGGCGTTCACCGACCCGGCCTCCGCCGCACCCGGCGGGGACCGGTGCGTGCCCCGGCCCGACGGGCTGGAGTGCGGCGGGCTGTGGGAGGCGCTCAAGTACGAGAAGCGGATCGAGCTCTTCCACTACGGCCTGGGCACGGCGTATTTCGACGACCGGGGTTGGGGAGACCTGGTGACGGGCACGCCCCTCCACTTCCCCGTCCCGGCCTCCGTGCTGGTGGAGCTGGGGCTCCCGATCTACACCTTTGGTGGGGAGGCCGGGTCCAGCGCACCAGCCATCATCGACGGGGTCTCGCTGGGGAGCTACCTGAGGTCCCTCCGGGCCACCGAGCCGGAGCGCACGGTCCCCCCGCGACGCTGACGGGCGGGATGGCGGCGCCTCCTCAGAGCCCCCCGCTCACCAGCGCGTCCAGCTGCTCCTGCGCGAAGCGCCGGTAGGGATCGTCGGCGGGGCGGTCCGCGGAGGCGTCCAGCGACCGGGTGAGGACGGTCCGGGCCTCGGCGGCGCGGCCGTGCTCCGCCAGGCAGCTCCCCTGGGCGTTCAGCGCCCGGAGGTAGTCGTCCGGCGCGGGGTCTCCTTCGGTGGGGGCCAACCCCTCCACCGCGCTCTGAAAGTCGGCGAGGCCCGCGTCCACCCGGCCGCCGCGACAGCGAAGGAGTCCCAGGGAGACCAGGTCGCCCAGGTTGACCCGGTTTCCGGGATAGGCCGCCAGCACCACCGGCAGGGCGTGGGCGAATCGCTCCTCGGCCTCCGGGCTCCCCGTGCGCAGGAAGAGCCGGGCCAGGTTCAGCTCCACGATGGCCGGGTTGGGGTGTTCGGGGCCGAAGCCGGCCCGGTACCCCAGCCACGCCTGTCGAAACAGGGCCTCGGCCTCCTGGAAGCGCGCCAGGTCCTGCATCAAGAGCGCCAGCCCGTTACGGGAGCCCGCCACCAGAAAGTGGTCCTCGCCCAGGGCCCTCAGCCGGCTGGCCAGGGCCTCGCGCAGCAACGGCTCCGCCTCCGCCGGGCGGCCCTGTCGGCGCAGGAGGTTACCCCGGTCGTAGGTGAGTCCGGACAGGGTGGGATGATCCTGGGGAAGGACCCGCTCCTGGATCCGGAAGGCCTGTGTGAGGGCGCTGTCCGCCTCCGGGAACCGTCCGAGACTGGCCAGGACGCCGCCCAGCGCCTCCAGCGCGGTGGCCACCGTGGGATGGTCGGGCCCGGCGACTCGCTCTCGTAGCGCGATGGAGGCCCGGAACAGGACCTCGGCGGAATCCGGGTCCCCGGACGACCGGCGAAGCCACCCCAGGTTGTTGAGGGTGACCCCTTCGCCCGGGTCGGATTCGGGAAGCGTCCGGTACGTGCCCAGCGCCTCCTCCAGAAGGGGCTCGGCCTGCTCCAGCCGGCCCTGGACCTGCCATGCGTAGCCCAGGTCGTTCAGGGCTTCGGCGTACTCGGACGTCCCCGGGCGCCCGTCCCGGCGAAGCCGCTCCAGCGCCTCGTCCAGGAGGGGTGCCGCCGTGTCGAAGTCCCCCCGGCGGGTCTCCAGCATGCCGAGCCGGCGAAGGGTGAAGGCGGTCTCCGGGTCGTCGTCCGGGAGGCGCCCCCGTCGGACCTCCAGGGCGTCGCCGTACAGCTCCGCCGCCGGGTCCAGGAGTCCCAGGTTGTCGTAGACGTTCCCCATGACGTCCAGCAGGGCGGCCTGCACGGCGGGCTGGTCTTCCAGCTCCTCCCGGACCCGGACCGCACCCCGGTCCAGCACTTCCCGCACCGTGACGGTGTCCCCCAGCGTCACCGTGGGATCGGAGCTCTGGAAGAGCCCCACCAGGACGTCGACCACGGCCTCGGCCCGGTCCCGTTCCACGGCGGTGGCCCGGGCCTGACGCCGCATCCCCACGGCGAATCCGGCTACCAGGAGGAAGACCGCCGCGGTGGTGGCCACCCCTACGCCGTGCCGGCGCAGGAACTTCCCCGCCCGGTACGCCACGGTGTCGGGGCGGGCCCGCACCGGCCGGCCCTCGAGGTGCCTGCGCACGTCGTCGGCCAGCTGGCCCGCCGTGCCGTAGCGGCTCTCCGGCTCGGGCCGGAGCGCCTTGAGCACGATGTCGTCCAGGTCGCCCCGGAGCCGCCGGGAAAGGCGCGCGGAGGTGACGCCCCGGTCCTCGGCCCGCCGCGCCATGGCGCCCGGATCGGCATCGGACTCCCGGGCCACCGCGTCGGAGGGGCGGGTGCGGGCGCGGCGCTCCACCGCCTCCGCCACGTCCCCGGCGTCCGCCGTTTGTGGCGGTGCCGGCCGGAGCCCGGCCAGCAGGTCGTAGAGGATCAGGCCCAGCTGATACACGTCGCTGGCAGGCGTGACCGGGAGCCCCTGGAACTGCTCCGGCGAGGCGTAGTCCGGCGTCAGGGCCCGGACCCCCATGCGGGTGCTCTCGCCCGGGCCGCCCAGGGCGTATTCATCCAGGAGCTTCGCGATCCCGAAGTCCAGGAGCCGGGGGGTCCCGTCCTCGGTCACGAGGATGTTCGCCGGCTTCAGGTCCCGGTGCACCACCAGGTTCTGGTGGGCGTACTGCACCGCCTCGCACACGTCCACGAACAGGCGCAGGCGCGCGCCCACGGCCAGTCGCCGCTGGTCGCAGTGCTCGTCCAGCGGGACCCCCTCCACCCGCTCCAGGACGAAGTAGGGCCGGCCGTCGTCCGCGGCGCCCCCGTCCAGGAGCCGGGCGATGTGGGGGTGGGTGAGGCGAGCCAGGATCTGGCGCTCGTCCAGGAAGCGGGCCCAGGCGTCGGGCCGGGAGAGGTCGCCGGCCAGGATCTTGAGCGCGGCTTCCTGCTCGAACGCCCCGTCTGCACGGTGCACCCGGTAGACGGCTCCCATGCCGCCCTCGCCCAGCGCCTCCCGCACCTCCCACGCTCCCACGCGGGTGCCGGGTTCCAGAGAGGCCGGACCGTCCTCCCGCGCGTCCTGCCGGTGGATCAGGGGGTCGAAGAGCCCCGTGCCCTCCGACGCCGACAGGAGGGCCAGGACCTCGTCGGCGACGGGATCGGTGCTGGCTCGGGCGCGAACCCACGCCTCCTGATCCCGCTGGGGCTGGTGGTGGGCCTCCGCGAAGAGGCGCTCGACCTCGCGCCACGTCTCCGGATTCACGGCGACACCTCGGCCTGCCGGGCCAGCCAGGCCCGGGCCAGCGCCCAGTCCCGCTTCACGGTGGCTGGAGAGATCCCCAGCGCCTCCGCCGTGTCGGTCACCCCCAGCCCCCCGAAGACCCGGCATTCCACCACCCGGGCGTGCCGCGGCTCCAGGGCCTCCAGGCGCTCCAGGATCTCGTTCACCCAGAGGATGTCTCCCGGCCGCTCCCGGGCGGCGGCCACCACGTCGTCGATGGGCACGTGGGGCGCACCGGCCCCCCGCTTCTTCGCCCCCCGCATGAGGGCGTAGTCCACCAGGATGCGCCGCATGGCCTGGGCGCACACCCCGAAGAAGTGGGAGCGGTCCCGCCAGGTGAGCCGCTCCACCCGGGCGAGCTTCAGGTAGGCCTCGTGGACCAGCGCCGTGGTGTTCAGGGTGTGACCCGGGCGCTCGATGCCCAGGGCGTGGTGCGCCAGGCGGTGGAGCTCGCCGTACACCAGGGGCATGAGCTCATCCAGGACCGAGCGGTCGCCGGCCGTGAGCTCCGAGAGGAGGCGGGTGACGTCCCCCTGTCCGGACATGTCCCGTCCTTCGTTTGAAAACCTGGTGGCGAAGAGAGGGGTCGGGCCCGTGCCCACGGCTCCCCCCGTCCCCTCGGGCCAATCTAGGGGGGGGGCCTCCCGCCCACTACCCAGAATACGGGACCCGGGCGGACCCCTCCCGGGGTGGGCGATTTCGGCCCCGGAGGATGTCCGGGTCCCGCCCGCCTTCCACCCCGTGAGCCCTCCCGAGCCGCTTTCTCGCGTTGTCCGTCAGCGAACCCAAACCGAACGGGAGCGGACCCATGAAAACGCAGAAGAAGAGCCCCCATCGACGGAACCCCGCCCGGTACCGTCGCTTGCTGCTCCTCGTCGGCCTGATGGCCCTGGGGTGCACCGCCCAGGCCAACGCCCCGGGGTGGGAGGTATCGGTGCTGGTGATCGGGCGCGGGGACGGAGACGGTCTCGTCACCTCCCAGACCTCCCCGGTAAGCATCTCGTGCCTCGTCAGAGACGGCTCGAGTCATTCGGGCGGCAACTGTGACGACGAGTTCATGGACGCCGGGATGGGCGGGACCTTCGACCTCCTGGCCGCGCCGGCCCCGGGACACCTCTTCGGCGGCTGGTCGGGGGCGTGCTCGGGGACCGAGCTCCGGTGCACCGTCACCCTGCCCGATCCGCGGCCACCGCGGATTACGGTCTACGCCTCGTTCCTGCGCGTGCCAGAGTCCATCGCCGTCTCCGTGGCAGACCCGGCGCTGAACACCGGAGAGAGCACCGCCGCCACCCTCACCGTCACCCCGTCGGTGGCCGACACCACCACCTTCACCTGGACCTCCTCCGACCCGGGGGTCGTGGCCGTGACTCCGCAGACCTCCGGAGGCGCGGCCACCGTGACCGCCGTGGGACCGGGAACCGCCACCATCCTGGCCAGCGCCCGCACGCAGACCAGCGCTCCCGTGACCCTCACCGTCACGGACGCGCCGCCCGTGCCGGGGATCCTGCAGGGCGTCCTCTACGACGTGGACGGCGTCACCCCCCTGGACAGCGTCTACCTGAGCATGCGCATGGTGAACGCCCCCGCGGGCAGCCCCACGTACCGGACCTGGACGGGACCCCAGGGTGAGGAGACGGTGCCGGCCGGCGGGTTCGCGTTCGAGGTCAATCCGGCGCCGTGGGCGGTGTTCACCGTGGGTGTCGTGGGCAAGCGCTACCTCACGACGCCTGGGGACACCGCCGTCGTGACGGCCGGCCAGACGACCCACCTGGATCTGAACGTCCGTCGGGGCTACCACCTGGATATGCGGGACACGGACCTGGGAACGCTCACCGCGGGCCCCGGTGAAGCCATCGACCTGGTGGTGGACTTCACCACCTGGTGCCGGGACGGCGGGGCGGCCTGCGCCACCTCCCTGGCCCTCGGCGTGGACGACGTGCCCCTGGCCGTCTACCGCTTCGACCCCCCCGGCGCCTACGCCACCGGTGGCCGCACCGAAACGGGCGTCACCATTCCCGTCACGGCACCGGCGAGTGGCGGAACGCTGTACGCCTTCCTGGTGACCACCTCCACCTCCGAGGCCTCCGGCGGGGTCCAGAAGGGGCTCGACCAGTACGCCACCATGTGGGCGCAGGGACTGGAAGGCACGACCATGATCCCGCTGGGAACGCTCACGGTGCAGTAGCGGTCGAGGGTCGGGGAGCGCCGGGGCGTGCGGCGGACGGCCCGGCGTTCCTCGCGGCGACTCCCGAGTCGGGGTTTCCCCGACAGCCCCGGTCGATGGCTCCCGACAGGCTTTGGACGGAATCCATGCGAGATTTCGCGGGACTTAAATTCACACTTAAAGATGGGATTTTTATGCGTACGCTCTCGAGGCGAGTCCTCCTGGCGGTCGCCGCCGCACTGCTCACCCCGGCATGGGGTTTGGCCCAGGACATCACCCTCTCGGGCCAGGTCCGTCCCCGCACCGAATACCGGGATCCGTCCAGCGCAACGGGGGAGCGCCAGACCTGGACCACGCTCCGGACCCGCATCGCCGCCACCTGGCAGTCCACCGGCCCGGTGAAGGCCTTCATCCAATTCCAGGACGTCCGCTTCTTCGGAGAGGAAGCCAGCACCCTGGGGGACTACCAGGCCGATAACTTCGACCTGCACCAGGGATGGCTGGAGGTGGGGGCCGAGACGTCTCTGGCCGCCCTCCGGGTGGGCCGGCAGGAGGCGGCCTACGGGGGACAGCGCCTCATCGGGGCCGTGAACTGGACCCAGCAGGGTCGCTCCTTCGACGGCGCCCGTCTCCGGCTTCGGCCCAGCGACGCCTTCCAGGTGGACCTGCTGGGATTCCAGCTCTGGGAGTCGGCCTCTCCCGCCCGGGATGTGGACGCCACGCTCTGGGGCGCGTACGGCGTGTGGAAGCCCGCCGAAGATCGGGCGCTGGACCTCTTCGCCCTTCGCCAGGAGACGGCGCTGGACGCCGGGGACACCGACCAGTGGACCGCCGGCCTCCGCTACGTGGCCCGTGACCGGGGATTCGACTACCGGCTGGAGGCCGCGTGGCAGACGGGCGAGCGCACGGGTCAGGACGTCTCCGCCTTCCTGTTGGGCGCGCGCGCGGGCCGGGGATTCGCCGACGGCCGCGCGGGCGTCACCCTTTGGCTCGACTATCTCTCCGGCACCGAGCCGGGCTCCGACGAGGTGGGGGTGTTCGAGACGCTCTTCGCCACCAACCACAAGTTCTACGGGTACGCCGACCTCTTCCTGGACATCCCGACGCACACCGCCGGCCGGGGCCTGGTGGACCTGGCCGTGAAGGGCCGCCTGCAGGTCACCGACGACTGGGGGCTGAACCTGGATGTACACCGCTTCAGCGTGGCGGAGGACGGGGGACTGTCCTCCGGTGACCTGGGCACCGAGATCGACCTCACCCTCACCCGGTCTCTCTTCCACGGCCTGCGGGTCAGCGGCGGCACGGCCGTCGTGTTGGCCGGCGACGCCCTGGGTCCGGTCCGGGGAATTGACGACGACGTGACCTTCGCATACGTCATGTTGGATCTGGTCTTCTAGGGAGGTCGACAATGCGTTCGTCCACGCGATTGGGAGCGGGGCTCCTGGCCGTGACAGTGGGACTCGCCGTAGGAGCGGGCGGGTTCACCTTCGTCTATGGTCAGGGCGCCTCCTACCTCACCAACGACCCGGCCGCGTGCGCCAACTGCCACGTCATGCAAGACCAGCTGGACGGCTGGCTCCAATCCAGCCACCGGAACGTGGCCACCTGCAACGACTGCCACGCGCCCCACGACCTGCTGGGGAAGTACTGGACCAAGGCGCGGAACGGCTGGGCCCACTCGGTGGCGTTCACCACCGGGAACTACCCGGAGCACCTCCGGATCAAGGACTTCAACCTGCGGGTGACGGAGGCTGCCTGCCGGGACTGCCACGAGGCCATGGCGGTAGCCGTGGACGGCCTGCACGGCGACGAGCCCCGGACCTGCGTGACCTGCCACCGAGACGTGGGGCACCGCTCCGGGCCCCCCATCCTCATCTCCGGCGCCCCGGGCGCCGTCCACACCCGATAGCGAACCATGAGCGATACCGAGAAGAAACAGCGCAGCATGTCCTGGTACGTGGGGCTGGCCGCTGCGGCCACCGTGGCCTCCGTGGCGGTGCTGGCCCTGCTCACCAACATCTTCGAGCGGAAGGTCGAGGCACGGGATCCCTTCGTGCGGGTGGTGGAGGTCACCGAGGCCACCGAGGACCCGGCGGTGTGGGGCCGCAACTTCCCGCACCAGTACGACACCTGGTTGAAGACCGTGGACCAGGAACGGACCCGGTTCGGGGGTTCGGAGGCGCTGCCTCGCACCCCCACCGACGCCGACCCCCGCAGCATCGTGGCGCAGTCCAAGATCGAGGAGGACCCGCGCCTCAAGACCATGTGGGCCGGCTACGCCTTCTCCCGGGACTTCCGTGAGGAGCGGGGACACGCCTTCATGCTGGAGGACCAGACCTTCACCGAGCGTCAGGCGGTGGGGCAGCCCGGCACCTGCGCCAACTGCCACGCCTCCACCGTGGTGGCGTGGCGGGAGATGGGGGACGGCGACCTCACCCGGGGCTTCGAGGTCATGAACGGGATGCCCTACATGGAGGCGCGCACCCATCTGGAGTACGCGGTGGGCTGCATCGACTGCCACGATCCGGAGACCATGGAGCTCCGGGTCACCCGCCCTGCCTTCATGGAGGGCATGGCGGCCCTCATGGCGGGCCAGGGCGTCCCGGACTACGACGTGAATCGCGACGCCACCCGGCAGGAGATGCGCTCCTACGTCTGCGGCCAGTGCCACGTGGAGTACTACTTCCGGGGCGCCGAGAAACGGCTGGTCTACCCCTGGGCCAACGGGCTCGAGGTAGAGGCCATCTACGACTACTACCAGGCGGCGAACTTCAAGGACTGGACCCACGCCCAGACCGGGGCAGCGGCCCTGAAGGCCCAGCACCCGGAGTTCGAGATGTTCACCCAGGGGATCCACGCCCGCTCCGGGGTGGCGTGCGCCGACTGCCACATGCCCTACCAGCGCATGGGCGCGCAGAAGGTGTCGAACCACCAGGTGCAGAGCCCGCTCCTGAACGTCCAGGCGTCGTGCCAGAGCTGCCACAACCTGCCCGAGGACGAGATCATCGACCGGGCCGAGACGATCCAGGCCCACACCTTCCGCATGCGGAACCAGGCCATGGACGCCCTCATGGAGCTCATCGCCGACATCGAGGCGGCCCGCGAGGGCGGCGCATCGGATGCGCGCCTGGCCACCGCCCTGGAGATGCAGCGTCGCGCCCAGTTCTACCTGGACTTCGTGGAGGCCGAGAACTCCACCGGCTTCCACGCTCCGCAGGAGGCCACGCGCATCCTGGGTGAAGCGCTGGACTACGCCCGCCAGGGCCAGCTGGCCCTGCGGGACGCCGCCTTCCAGGTGCGCATCGCGCCCCCGTCCAAGGCGCTGAAGCAGTAGCACTCACCCGGTGCCGGCGGCGCGGGATCGTGGCCGCCGGCACCCGGGACGGGAAAGCCGGGCCCGCCCTTCCTCCCGGCCTCGGGGATGCCTCCCGCTCCGGGCCCCCTGCGGTCCGCCGGTCCGGCCTCCCGGGGTAGCCGCCGCTCCGGTGCGTCCGTACTCTGGCCCCTTCCGAGCCCCTCCCACCGGAGCCCTCCCGCATGGACCGCCGCACCGCCCTCCGCTCCATGGCCTTCGCCGCCATCGGGGCCCCCGACCTGCTCAAGCGCCGCTACCGGCTCTTCCCCGGCTTCGACGACGACTACTCGGAGCGGTGCATCCGGCTGGTGCGGGAGTCCACCGTGGTGGATCTCCTCTCGCAGTTCCGCTTCGCCGACTACCGGGACGGGGACACCCCGAAGGACGAGCTCTGGCTGGACGATCCAAACGCCTTCAGCGAAGAGGATTGGTTCGTCTTCCGGGAGTCGGGGATCGACGCCTTCGCCCTGGGACACGGGCCCGGCGGGTACGACGGCGCCGTCCGGCACCTGGCCCGGTGGAACGGGTTCCTGGCCTCCAACGGCCACCGCTTCTCCCGCATCGACTCGGCGGACGACTTCCAGCGGACCCGGGAGGAGGGGAAGGTGGGAGTCATCCTCACCTACCAGGACTCCACCCACTTCCGGCGGCCCGGCGACGTGGCGCAGTTCTACGCCCTGGGGCAGCGGCTGTCCCAGCTCACCTACAACTACCAGAACCTCATCGGCGCCGGCTTCCTGGAGCACCAGGACGGGGGGCTCACCGTCTTCGGACACGAGATCCTGCAGGCCATGGAGGAGGCGGGGATGGCGGTGGACCTCTCCCACTGCGGCGACCGCACCACCCTGGACGCGCTGGACGCCGCCACCCGTCCCGTGGTCTTCTCCCACGCCAATCCGCGGGGCGTGACGCCGGGCCATCGGCGCAACAAGACGGACGAGGCCATCCGGGCCATGGCGGCCACCGGCGGCGTCATGGGGATCAACTTCATCCGCTTCATGGTGCGCCAGCAGCCCCCCGTGACCGTGGAGCACGTGCTGGACCACTTCGACTACGCCGTGGGGCTGGTGGGGGTGGAGCACGTGGGGATCGGGTCCGACCTGGACCTGTTCGGCAACGCCTCGCCCCGCCGCCCGGCGGACGACGTGCCGGACTTCGGCAGCCGCCCCAACTTCGACCGGTACGAGATCCACCTGAACGACGAGAACCGCGAGACCATCGCGGCGCTGGACCACCCCAAGCGGGTCTACGACCTCACCGAAGGGCTCATCCGCCG
>JBDHLC010000010.1:0-98433 GCA_039586075.1 Gemmatimonadota bacterium
CTCTCGTGGGAGAGCTGCGCTTCATCCAGGCGGTCCGGGGGTACTACGGGCAAGAACTCATCGCTCTTGCCGATTCGATTGTGGTGACCATAGGACCGCAACCGACCCGCTAGTACCCTCGACTTCTGAAGTCGTTTTCGGACGACAGCGGGAGTGGCTGCGCGCTCTAAGAAGGAATTGCTGCTGTCAGCATGTAAGCTGTGGAGGCAGCGCGCGCGGCGCGCTGGCGTGCAAACGGGTGCTGCAGCAGAATTCCAGAGCCGTTAGGTGGCCTCAAGGTACGCCAGAAGAGCCTTATGGGAGAGAGACCGAACGTGAGCGAAATGGGCAGGCTCGGGCCGCGCGTGCTGGCTGAGTTGGTCGTGATCGTCTTCGGTGTGCTCATCGCTTTTCAGGTCGAGAGCTGGCGTGAGAACGTTCAGGCCCGAGAGCGAGAGCAAGCGCAACTTCTTGCCCTGAAGGCGGACTTCGAAGAGAACCTTCTCCGCCTGCAGGATGCGGAGCGTTTTCAGCGACGTGCACTGCAATCCTTCAGTCGAGTATTGGCGATCGGCAGCGGCGACGCCCCGATGCTTCCTGCGGACTCAGCCTACAGGGCGTTTCGACATATTCGTCAGTTCTCTCGCCTTGAGGCGGTGACCGGAGCTTACGATGCGTTGTTGAGTTCCGGAGACCTGCGTCTACTTCAAAGCCAGGAACTCAGGGCGGAGCTGGCGGCTTTCGCCGGCGCTGCCGGTGATGGCTACGAGGACGAAGGGCTTGCGGAGCTACTTCGGGCCGAGTTCACGCTTCTCGGGACCCGCACGGTGCACATCGCGCGGATGGCAAGAGATCTGGGTACAGTCGAGTCATTCGGCGATTCCGAGATCGACTACGAATCTCAGAATCCGCACATCGACTTCGAACCGCTTTTCAGCGACCATGCCTACCTCGGGCTAGCATTCGAACTTGGCCAGATCGAAACTCGGATTCTCAGGTACCTGGAAGATCTCCGCTCCCGAACGGAACGAATCTTGGAGATCATCCATGCCGAGGCGTCTGGGTGATCTCAGGACATCGCCCCCCTGCGTTCGTGTGGGCCGGCCATCTAACAACGAATTGGTGCTGACGCGGTGAGCGGGAAGATCCGTCGTTGTTCGGCTTGCACCTCACAACGGCGGGTGAGCAAGTTGGTCGCGCAGCAGAATTCCGAAGTCGTTAGGTAGCCCCGCGAGGATTCTCGGGTGAGACAGCAGATCCAACGATTGATGAATTGGCGCACAGCCTTCGGTGAACTGATCATCGTCGTTGTCGGGGTCATCATCGCGCTCACGGTCGACTCCTGGTGGGACGAGAAGCAGGATCGTGTGCTGGAGCGCGAACACCTTGCCGCGTTGTTTGCCGAGACCGAGACCAACCTGCTAGAACTCCGCGCCACCATCTCGCGGTTGGATACGCTGAGGGAGAGCACGGTCACCTTGATCGAGATCGTCGAGGGTGTGCGTCCCGAGCCGCCGGCCGACTCCATGGTGGAGCTCACTTGGTTGGCCTTCTCATACGCGACCTATGATCCGGTCTCCACGGCCTATGACGATCTGGTGAGCTCTGGTGGGATTCGGCTGCTCCAGGACATCGAGCTCAAACGAGAGCTCGCCTTCTTCAAGTCGCAGGTAGAGGCCTTGCCAAAGAACGATTGGATGCTGGATCAGTGGAACAGGATCATCCAGCCATGGGCGATCCGAAACCTCCAACTCGATTGGCTGCTCCCAGACTATCGCGATCGATATGGGATCATCGATCCCGTGGCACTCACCGACTGGGGCGCAGTGCTGGAGGATCCCGAATTCAAGGGCATCGTCATTAACAAGCATCTGGCCATTACAGACTATTCCTCCGTCTTCGACGACATCTACCCGATCCTGGAGGCGTTGGTGGTGCGTCTCAGCGAATCGCTCGGCGACGAGGAAGAGGCTACCTAACAAGCGTTTGCCACTGTCGCGGTCGACCTTTCGGCTCGCGCCTGCGGCGCTCGGGCCGCATCTTCGTCGCGCAGTAGAAACGCAAAGCCGTTAGGTCGCTTCCTTTCCAGGCGTCGAAGATGAAACACAGCGCAGCTCCGCTACGCCCGTCCGCGACTTTGGCTGTGTTGGCTGTTGGGATGTTTCTTCTGGCACCCCAGATAGGGGAGGCGCAGCGTCGCGCCCCGGATCACGCCGACGTGGTGTATGGGTCAGTGGGTGATCGAGAGCTCTTGCTGGACGTGTACCTCCCGGACGACGGGGCGATCGCGCCCCTTGTCGTATGGGTGCACGGTGGCGCGTGGCGGGGTGGGAGCAAGGACCAACCGTTCCCGCGGGCCCTCCGCGACACGGGTTACGCGGTGGCGAGCCTGGACTTCCGGCTTTCCGGAGAGGCGCCTTTCCCGGCCCAAGTCCACGACATAGAGGCGGCGCTTCGCTTCCTTCGCGGAGAGGCCGGTCGTCTGGGGTACTCCGCCGAGATGATGGCGCTCGCCGGAGTTTCGTCTGGAGGGCACTTGGCCGCGCTAGTGGCTGTGACAGCTGGGGACAGCGTCCTGGAGGGCGCGATCGGCGACTATCTGGGAGTCTGATCGGAGGTGCAGGCCGTGGTGTCATACTTTGGCGCATCGAATCTGACGACGATCCTCGCGCAGTCCACTCCACGCGGATTGGGTGTGCGCCAACCAGCACTGGACCTGTTCATCGGCGGGCAGCCATCGGACGTGCCGGAGGTAGCCAGGGACGCGAGTCCTGTCTTCCACGTGGACTCCACGGACCCACCATTGCTGCTGATCCACGGAGACCAAGACCCCCAGATGCCCATCAACCAGGCACATGAGTTGTTCGGTGCCTACGAGCGGCTCGACCTCGATGCAACCTTCGAGGTCGCGTACGGCGCTGGGCACTGCACCATGGAGCTCTTCTCCGGAGCTCTCTGGGAGGGGATGGTGGAGTTCCTAGCCCGCACAATCGGCGGGTAGGCTACGTCCGACCGAGGAAGCGACCTAACAAGCGTCTGCTTTCGCGGGCCGGATGTGTGGTGCGCGCTGCGCGCTTGTGCGCTCGGTGCACGCGCAGCAGAATCGCAAGTCGTTGGAACGCAGCGTCAGGGTTAGTTGAGGGCGACGATGGGCTCGAAGAAACCGGTTCGCAGGAATGCCTCGGGTGCTCTCCGGTGGTTCGCGGCGGAGTTCTTCGTGGTCGTGACGGGCGTAATCGTGGCGCTCGGCGCCACATCATGGTGGGAGGGACGGCAATCCCAAGAGAGGGAGGCGGCCTATCTCACCCAGCTCCTCTCTGATCTGGAGCGCACGCAACTCCTGGTGTCGCGTAGCAGCGAGGATATGAGCGAAGGAGATGCTGCCGCCGAGGCCCTGGTGGGATCATTCGACGAAGCAGTGCCCCCGCCGCCTGACTCCCTCGACCGTTGGATCCTCGCTGCCTTCGGCTGGAGAGAGTCTCCGCGGATGGTCGTTGCGACGGCCCAGGCGCTGTCAACGACCGGGGATCTGACCTTGATTCGAGGAGATTCACTACGTGTCGGGATCGTCGCCTATCTGGAGATCGCTCGGGAGCACGAGGCGCGGAATCAAAGCGACTTCGAGTTCTTCCGGCGTGCCATCCAGCTAATGCTCCAGGGGCTCGATTCAGACGCTTTTCCCACCGGAGTTGAGGCGGTTCTCGAAAACCGGAGCGTCTACGCCGGTGCGCAAACCTTGGTGGTCATGCGAAGGAACGAAGCTCGACGACGGCGCCAGATGGCAGAGCAGGCTCAGGAGTTGCGAACCCTGGTGGAGACCTACTTGGCTGCTCAGTGAGAAGGGGGGGTGCGTTCTTACACGGAGCTGCTGCTGTCCGCGGATGGGTGGGAGGCTGCTCGCTTCGCTCGCGGTTGGCCACTAAGGTGCGGCAGCAGAATTCCAAATCGTTAGAAAGCAGAACTTCTCCACCAGTGACCGGATGATGGCAAGTTGAGCGAATCACGCTCCAAAGGATGGCTCGGTTGGACGGAGGCTCTTGCCGCCCTGGGTGTCATCCTGTCCCTAACCTTCGTGGCCGTAGAACTGCAGCAGAACACGAAGGCGATTGAGGCCACCGTGCGGAATGACCTCGCTTCGGCGTCGCGTGAGTGGACCCTGGCGCTCGCGACCTCGCCCGAGCTGACGGAAGCCTTGCTGAAGTGGGAAGCCGAAGAAGAGATGACCTCGGTGGAGGCACGGATGGTCATCCAACTGGCGGTCGGCGTATTGCGAAACGTAGAGAACGTATACCTGCAGGTTCAGAACGGGTCCGTAGAGGAGTCGGCGCTGATTGGCTACGGGTTCCAAGGCATACCGCTGATGCGTGCGTCCCGGTTCACCCGCTGGTGGGCGCTTGTTCGCAACAGCTATCACCCGGACTTCGTTGCAGACTTCGAGGCGCAAAACACGTACCTCAACGCCTCCGACCGCTGATTGACTCCGAAAGCCCGCCTTGCTTCCTAACACGCATTTGCTGCTGGCGCGGCAAGATCGCGGTTCGCACACTCTGTGTGCTCGGTCGACTGACCGGGCGCGCAGTAGAAGTGCAAAGCCGTTAGAGAGCGCTCGAAGATTGTCCGTCGGGCTCGGGTACACGTCACGCTTGGCCGGTTGAGATGCGACAAACGCCTGAGAGGGGGCCACGCCAGATGTCGTGGAGGCTTCTGAGTGAGACGCTTGCCGCAATCGGTGTGGTGGCGTCGCTCGTCTTCGTGGGATTTGAGATCCGGGCCAATACGACCCAGGCCCGGGCTGCGGCTTACCAGGAGATCGGGATCGCCACCGCCGGCTTGCATCTAGACGTAGACGAGTGGGAGGTCCGCCTCTTCGTAGAGCAGTTCGATGCGAGTAGTATGGCGTCGTGGTCTCCCGAGGACTGGCACCGGATATTCAGGAATTGGCTTGGCGTCTTCCGCATATGGGAGACTCTTCAACGTCAGGTGGACCTTGGCGTTCTCGACGCCACGGACATTGAGGCCATGGGATTCGGGAATACGCCGAATATCGCTTGGGACTCAGTCGCCTTCCGGTGTTTCTGGCCGGCCGTGCAGGCGAATACGAGCCTCGAGCTCGTCGCGCTCATGGAGGCGGCGGCTCCGCTCGACGTCGACGATTGCCCGGTCGAGGTCCTAGGTGTCCCAGGGATGTGAGTGGACGAAGGCCTCGTCCGATCCTGAGTGGGGGCACGGTTCTTGGGCAGCGCTCTCTAACAGGGAATTGCTGCTTTCCGCGGCGGCAGGTCGGTAGGTCGGGTAGCGCCTGCGGTTTGTCAGCGATCGGCTGCGGCAGCAGTATTCCGGTCCGTTAGACAGCGCTGGCACGAAGGAAGATGTTCTCGAGGTGGCGCATCAGCGCGAACATCAGGTAGCTGGCCTGGCGTTGCTCTGTCGTTCGCCCGTCGTCTGGATCCCACGTCTCATTGAAGAGGTCGGAGAGCTCGGGATTCTCCGCGAGAGTGTATGCCCACTCTCGATGGTTCTCCGTCAAGAACTGCCGAGACTGAGCGCGGTCCACGATCCGCCGACTTGGGCGACTCGACCCTTCCTTTCCCTCGAGTCTCGTGCGTCCCTCAAGCCGAGAACCCGGGCGGGAAGCTCGATGACGTCGGGTTGCGTCGGTACCCGACCCCGGGGGCTGCGCTCTTGCAGGAACCCTCGTTACCCCGGCCAGTCTCCCCTCGGCGGTCCGCGTTCGGAGAAGCGCTTGCTGCGGTCGCTTGTGGACTGATGGGTCGCGTGCTTCGCACGCCGTCGACATCTTCGGGGCGCATCAGAAACACAAAGTCGTTCGCTGGACAGGGGAAGATTATGGGACGTGTAGGGTTGCTAGTGCTGATCGGCCTGTTTCTCGGCGGCGACCCGGTCGCTGGTCAGGCCCACTGGCTGAAGGGCAACGTTCACGTACACACCAACCTGTCTGACGGAGCCTCCCCGCCCGCCGAAGTGATCGAGTGGTATCGAACCCACGGCTACGCTTTCCTCTTTGTCACTGACCACAATCTCCAGACGGTTACGCCCGACCTCAAGGCACGATTCGACACTGCGGGTGAGTTCCTGCTCCTGCCTGGAGCCGAGGTCACTGACCGTGTGGGGAGCCAGCCGGTCCATCTCAATGCGTTGGGCGTCTTGGAGGCCCCTGTTCCTTCAGGTGGATCCGACGTTCCCACGGCAATAAGAGGCAATCT
This sequence comes from Gemmatimonadota bacterium, assembly GCA_039586075.1. Lineage (GTDB taxonomy): Bacteria > Gemmatimonadota > Gemmatimonadetes > Longimicrobiales > Gaopeijiaceae > Gaopeijia. The sequence continues at coordinate 6,204 of JBDHLC010000010.1, forward strand.
TCAGGCGATCCGCTCGGCTGGCGGCGTGGCAGTCCTGAATCACCCCAACGGGCTACTCAGCCGTGCGTTGACAGCGGCCGACATCAGTGAAGGGGGCGTGAGCTTGTTCGAAGTCTGCTGTGCGGACTTCATGGGGGGGAGCGGGCACCCTTCGACTGACCGAATCTGGGACGAGGTTCTTACGACGGGGCGGATCCTCTACGGCGTGGCGGCGGATGACGCACACGATTTTGGACGCGAGTCGCACGATCCTGGCTCGGCTTGGATCATGGTCCGGGCTTCGGAGTTGACGGGTCCGGCGATCTTGGACGCACTCCGACAGGGGGACTTCTATGCCACAACGGGGGTCCAACTGAGAGATGTCCGAGCGACCTCCGAGGGGCTCTGCGTTCTCCTCGACGAGTATGAGGTCTATGGCTACCGGACTGAGTTCATCGGACCGCGCGGAGAGGTTCTCGAGGTCGACGAGTCTGAGGGACCCTGTTTCGAGCCGGGTCCGGGCGACGGATACGTCCGAGCACGCGTACAACGCTCCGATGGCGCCTTGGCTTGGGTGCAGCCGGTCTGGTTGAGTGGTGGCTGAGGCACTGTCCAGCGACCCGGGAATTGCTGCTGTCCGCGGAAGCGTAGGGGAAGCTCGCTTTGCTCGCCGTCAGTTACTAGGGTGCTTCAGCAGGATTCCAAAGTCGTCGGGAAGCCGCGGAGTTCCGTTCGATACGGGGGCCAGAGGAGACAGTGCAGAGGACGCATAGGGTGCACTGCGGTGGGCTGGGCGGGCTCGTGATCGCCGCCTGTTTCGCATGTGGAACCGGGGAACCCCCATCGCGCAACGAAAGTCAACCGATTCTCGTCCCTGTTTGGGACGGGCGCATTTCCTCGGACGGTGGAGCCACCCGAGGTGTTGGCTGGGCGGACTTTGACGGTGACGGCGATCCCGATCTGGTGACTTCCAACACCGCCGGTCAGTGGAATGCATTCTACCTCAACATATCCAAGGGGCGTCGCGACGACTGGCGAGAGTCATCTGCACGCGGGGAGTCGGCTTCTGAGCATCCTGAATCGTTCTTCATCAAGGCGTCGGATCCGGGCGTCTCGCCGTTGGGAAGCGTCGCTGCGGCTCGAGGTCGAGCCGAGGGGGTGAGTTGGGTGGACTATGACGGTGACGGTGACCTCGATCTGCACATCGTTACCCGTGGAGACGAACCGGATCTCCTGTTCGAGAATCGCGGGTCCAGCGGTTTGCTCGCGGTCAGGGAAGGGCCTCTGGTCCGGAGGAAGAGTCACACCATGGCTTGTTGGGCCGACGTCGATGGTGACGGATGGTTGGACGTATTCCTGGTAGGGTATGGCGCGGAGACCGGGAACTCCCTTCTCCGGAATCTGGGTGGGGGCTCGTTTGAGGAAGTGAAGGACACGCCATTCGCACTGGCCAGCAAGGCGGGCAGGGCGTGTGCGTGGGGCGATCCCAACGATGATGGCTTCCCCGACCTTTACGTTGGCAACGCCCGCGAGCCAAATGACCTCTTCTGGAACTGGGGAGGCCTGGTCTTCGAGCAGGAAGGCAGCGCCTCCCACATCGTTCAGGATGTTGGCTACACCTACGGTCTCTCCTGGGCTGATTTCGATGGGGATGGGGATCAGGATCTCTTCGTCGCGAACTTCGACACGTTCAACGTTCTCTATCGCAACACCGGAGGCGGCGTTCTCGAGCCAGTTGGGGCCGATCGCATCGCAACGGATAGAGGAGGAGCCTCGAAGGGTCATGCCTGGGGGGACTACGACCTAGACGGTGATCTGGATCTCTTCGTGGCGAATGGCACGTATGGCCCGGACATGCGGAACTTCTTCTACGTGAATGAAGGCGGGCAGTTTCGCAGGGAGCTCCGGGGTACCTTTGCCGAGCATGCCGACACTTCGGCGGGAACCGCCTGGGCCGACTACGACGGAGATGGTGATCTCGATGTCTTTGTTGCGAACTGGGGAAGTAGCGATCAGCTGAATCGACTCTACCGTAACACAACCAGCGACCTGGGCGACCTGGCCTGGATCGGGTTCCAGCTTCGTTCTGCTTCACCGAACAGATTCGGCTGGGGCGCAAAGGTAAGGGTCCGGGCCAGGATTGAGGGAGAGGCCCGTTGGCTCACCCGGTGGAACGTTCCGACCACCGGCTACGGGAGTCAGAATCAGCTGCTGGTCCACTTCGGCCTCTCCACTGCGGAGTCTGTCGATTCACTCATCGTCCGGTGGCCGTCTGGCCAGGTCGACCATATGGGACCCCTTCAAGCCAATAGAGTCTGGTTGGTCGAGGAAGGTGCGGGCGTCCGACCATCTGAAGACAGATCGGGCGGGTCGTGATCGGGGACGAGGACGAGGTGCGCCCGGCTTCCCAACAAACGATTGCCGCTGTCCGGGGAAGCCATTCGGAGTCGTCGGGTAGCGCTTCGGAGTTGTGCGCAGGCAGGTCCGGCAGCAGAATCGCGAGTCCGTTGGGCGTCTTCCTCAATGCCGCATGTCTGAGCCCTTAGTTCTTGAGAATCGCCACACGGGTGAACGCCTCGAGCTGCGTCGCATGCTAATCGACGGCGAGATGTGTTTGGAACTCCGCGGCTCACTCCCTCCCAAGAGCGAGGGTCCTCCTCTTCACGTCCACCTGAAAGAGCATGAGGAGGGCAAGGTGAAGCGGGGGCGTCTGACTGCGGTCGTCGACGGGCAGCGGATCGAGGCGGGGCCGGGTGAAACCGCCACCCTTCCTCTTGGCTCGGCTCACCGGTGGTGGAACGAGGGAGACGAGCCTCTCGAGTTTGTCGGCTACGCTCGACCGGTCGTTGATCTGGATCGCTATCTCCAGGCTGTTTTTGAGATCGTGAATGCCGGTCCAGCGGGACGTCCTTCGCCCGTCTACATGGCGCACGTAATGCGACGGCATCGCGAGACACAAGATGTCCGGCTCATGCCGAGGCCGATTCAGGCGTTGCTCTTCCGAATAGCTCACTTGGTGGGTTCGCTAACCGGTGCCTATCGGGGTGATGATTGGCCGGGCTGCCCGAGCGGCTGCACCGGGGCACCCGTAGTCGGCCCAGAGGATGCGTAACAAGGAATTGCTGTTGACCCGGTAGGCAGAGTGGTCCTGAGCTACTCGGCTTGCACCTCGCATCTCGGGGCGAGCATTGTAGTCGCCCAACAGAATTCCAGGCCGTTAGAAAGCCACTGAGCCATGCGGGAGATTCCTCTGGGACCGACTATGCAGAAGCTGCGGGAGGCGTTCGCTGGACTCGTCGTGATCGTCGTCGGCGTCCTCCTTGCGTTGGCCGGCGACGCCGCCTGGGCAGCCAGAGCGGACCGGATCCGGGAGCAGGAAGTCTTGCGGGACCTCCTCGAGGAGTTCAGGGAGAACGAGGCCATCCTCCTTCGAGACATTGAGAGCAACCGAAAGGCGAAGATGGCAGCGGCGCTGTGGGCCGGCGCGATGCTGGGTGAGCTTCCGCTACCCGCCGACTCGGTACACGCGCTTCTCCTCGCAGCCCAGGATGACGCGCGCTTCGATCCGGTGACAGGAGCGTTACGAAGCCTCATCGACGGTGGCGAACTCCGGCTCATTCACAACTCCGAGCTTCGGAAGGCATTGGCAGGTTGGACCGACCGCACTGAAGAGGCGCGCTTGACTGCCAACTCGTGGGACCGTGGAAGACAGAGTCTCGTCTCACTCGTCCTGAGCTTTCCACCCGGGGCTCTCCTTGGTCCATCGCAACGGAGCGCAGTACGTCTGACGGAAAGGGCTGCAGCCGGTCACGCCGGGCAGGTTGAAGCGCTCCTTGTTCGAGTCGGCGAGATCATTGCCTTGATTGAAGGTGAGTTGGATCGGTAGGTGTGGCTCTCTAACAAGGAATTGCTGCTGACCGGGTAGGCTGCGAGCTCCGCAGCACTCGGCTGGCGGCTCGCGCTCCGGGTCGGCATGGATGGTGCGGCAGCAGAATTCCGAGACGTTAGACAGCATCCCTATCACGTCGGAGGCTCCCTTTCTTTCCCACGAAGGACGCGAGTATCACGTCCTGCCGTTGCCACGCCCGTTGGTATTCGAGGCGCCGTTCCCACGGCGTCCCTAGCCCTGTTTGCTCAGGGACCATTCGGGTGGCTGGACGACCTCCGAGAGGGGGGGCCTCGTCTCTTCACTCCTCCTTACGGATTGTCGCTACGCGGCGTGTGGAGGGAGTGGGGCCGAAGAGTGGCACGATCTGATCGATAACGCGTTCATTCGTGTCCTGCCCCCCTGAAACGAGACCAGGACCAGTCTGAGATTCTGGACCGTGATCGAGACAGGAGGGGAGAGAGAATGGCAGCGAGAAAGAACAAGACGCCCGCGCCGATCATCAACTACCTGAGGAAGGCCGAGGTTGAGTTGGCGGACGGCCGCACGGTGCGCGAGGTGTGCAAGGAGCTGGGGGTGACAGAGCACACCTACTACCGTTGGCGCCGGGAGTACGGTGGGATGACGATGGATCAGGCGAAGCGGCTCAAGGAGCTCGAGCAGGAGAATCAGCGGCTCCGCCGGGCTGCAAAGGTCCAGATCGATACGGTGGGAGGCAAGCCGCCCGAGTCGGGCCCACGCCGACGTCGCTCAAGGCTCCGCCGTTCGCCTTGCAGGTCAGCGCTCCGGTTCGGCAAGTTGGCCGCGCACCAGAATCGCGGAATCCTTTGAGTGAGCGTCTTCCACGGCGGTCCTTTGTGAAGAACGAGAACCTGCATCGTTGGCTCACGTTGGCTGCGAACCTCGGCGTGTTGGCGGGGATCGTGCTGGTCACCCTGGAGCTGAGACAAAACCTGACGGCCGTACAAGCCCAGACCCGTCACGAAGTCTCAGCGGGTTTCGTCGACTTCATGAGGTCGATCTCCGAGAACCCGGAGCTCGCCAGCATCCGGCGTCGCGGAGACCTGGGCGAGGATCTGTCGGTAGAGGAGCGATATCGCTACGAGGCTTTCACACGCGGACTCTTCAGGTACTGGGAGAACGTCCATTACCAGTTCCGCACGGACCTCTACGATCCCACCGAGTTCGTGCGCCAGCGGGAGGCATGGCGTAGCCACGCGGCGGTGTCTCCGGGCGCGGTGCAATGGTGGTGCGCCCATCAATCGGAGTTCTCGGACGAGTTTGCCGTGGACTACTCGAGACTCCTGCCCGAGCCCGGTTGTGAATGAGTAGCAGGCGCGCGCACGGCCGTTCAGATGCGCCTGCGGGAACGCCTGGTCGACTCGCCGGGCTGCCCCCTCCACGCTACTGCTCGGGCGGTTACTAATCCCGTTGCAGCACCATGCTGTGCGGCACATCCAACAAGGGTTCGCACCAGTCGGCGGATAGGAGCAGAGTCCCGGAGACCCGCATCTGTCGGGGTCCATTGTCGTAGGTCCCCTGATACGACATTGCGCGGGCCGGACAGTCGTCCGGCGTCAACGGGAGTGACACCTGGGGCTTGGGACCCGACCCGAGCGACCCTTCAACGGTGCCGCTCCCCATGGAGAGCCAGGCGCGGCGATTCACAGAGTACATGGGCGGGAGGGCCTTCACAGCGAGATGACAGGGCGGCTGTTCGATCGAAGCCAGCGAACCGCGACTTCATCCAGAGGGGGTCGACACCCAAACGTGCGCATGGTGGGTGCAGTCTCACCAGCGTTTCCGAGCAACGCAGATCCGCTCACGTAGTGCGCATGTCGCGCGTGTCACCTATCGTGCGCCCACTTGGAATCCAGAGCCGTCAGGTCGCCGCACGGGCCCTTCCACCAGCAGACATGGAGTCTCATTGAGCGGAGAGTCAGCCACTGCAAAGCGTCTCGCCACCACTCTCTCGGCCGTGGGTGTGGTGATCTCATTGGCCTTCGTGGGATACGAACTCCGACAGAATACCGCTGCCGTAAAGGCTGCGGCGATCCAGGAGCTCAGCTCACAGTCCGTGGAGTTCCTGACCGCCTGGTCGACGGACGACGTCCTTCCGGCCCTTCTCACCCGAACGTCCCAGGGGGCTACGCCGGACGAGTTCACACCGGAGGAGAACCAGCGGCTTACGCTACTGTATCTCACGGCTCTCAGGGCATACGAGGCCCGCTTTATTCAGGTCCAACTCGGTGTGCTGGAAGAGGACATCTTCGAGGCGATGGCCGGTGCCTCCGCATTCTATAGGCGCCCGTGGCTGAGGGCCCGCTGGGGTGAGATCTTCGAGACATCGCTAGGTCCCGACTTCGCGGCGTACTTCAAGACGCGGTTCGAAATCGAATAGTCGCGAGTATCGGCGGCCCAACGAAGAGTCGTTGCGGAGGGGGCGGCCTTGCCGGGCCGGGGGACTCCGCTTGCACGTCGCAGTCCGATACGGGCACTATCTTCGCGTACCAGAAGTCGAAAGCCGTCGACAGGAATTCCCCTCCCTCCTGGTGGTCGCCATGCCCTGGCTCAATGACGCTCGAGTCGCCCCAACGCGGTTCGCTCTTCTCACCCTGTTTGCAGTCGGTGCCCTCGGCCCGGCTCCGGTCGCGGCCCAATCCGGGCCCGACGCCGAGGTCATCGCGGTCATCGAGGCCTTCCACTCCGCACTCGCCTCGGGTGACTCCACTCAGGCACTGAGCTACCTCGCCGACGACGTGGTGATTCTCGAGAGCGGTGGCATCGAGGATAAGGGCCACTACCGGTCAGGCCATCTCGCCGGGGACATGCGCTTCGCCGCGGTCCCGAGGCAGCGGGGGGAGATCAGCGTCCGAGTCTCGGGCGACGTGGCGTGGGCCCATTCCACGAGCGTCACGGAAGGGAGGATGGGCGAGCGCGAGGTCAACTCGCAGGGGGCGGAGCTCGTCGTTCTCGTCAGAGGTGCCGATTCCTGGAAGATCGTCGCCATCCACTGGTCGTCCCGCGCTCGGCGGAATCCTGGCTAAGGCGACCTCCAGCTGCCGCGTAGCCCCGTCCGGGGTGCGCCTCCCATGGGCGCGACCGATCCGGGGGCCCAGGCGAAAACCCAATCCGTTGGAGCGCGTCTTCCATCACCGACGTGCTCACCCTCCTCGAGCATTGGAGTTGGTCACGAGTCACCGAGCCGGAGCACTGGCAGAACGAATCCTACTGGGTGCGCGAGCCCTGGCCGACGGTGGGGAAGCGCTGGACGAGACTCACTGAACTACCCCCGTCCTGGGGGACGGCCGGCCGGTGGGGTCGTGGTACACCACGTTGCCTCCGTCTACCCCATCGAGGTGGACCAAGCCAAGACCCTCGGAGCCGGGGATCCCATCGAGGGCGTCACCTGGCCGGTGATCCACGACATGAACGCGAAGCACGCCTCCGACAGCGCGGCGGTCTCCACGGCCGCGCTGATAATGGGACTCTCCATCAAGTTCCAGGAGTGATCTCCTGGACCTGGACAGCCGCGACCTTACTGGCCGTGACGCTACGGGGTCCGGTGCGGGATGCCCGAGCTCTTCTTTGCGATCCGGGCCCGGAGCCGCGCATCTTGGGCCCCCGACGTGAGGGGGGCTGAGCCCGTGGTCGGGTCTGTGATCGGATCTCCATGCTCCAGTGGTGAGGCGACAACTGAGAATCCGCGATGTAGTCTTGGTCGGCGCGCTAGCCACCGGGGGCCTGGCCGGGGCTCTCCCGGCCTCGCTCGTGGCTCAGGACACCGTGCCCTTCGAACTGCTCGGCGAGCGAGTTCGACTGCGCACCCGTGAGGGGCTGCCGACTGTAGTTGGCCAGCTCACATCCCTCACTCCCGATTCACTCCGTGTGACGGGACGGTCCGGTGCGCCGCGAACACTGGCGTACAGCGATATCACGAGCTGGGAGCGAAGCAACGGCTATGTGGACAGGACCATGAAGGGGATGTTCGGAGGGTTTTGGATCGGGCTCGGCGCCGGGACCCTCGTTGGTGTAGCGACGCTCGATGAATTCGCCGGGATCGGCAGCCTCTTAGGGGGGGTGGCCGGTGGCTTCATTGGCCTTGCAGTGGGGTGCGCGAGGTCCGGAGATGACTGGGAGGCCGTCGAGGTCAGCGTTCGCGGAGGGCCCCTTCTCAGATCATCCGTTCGGAGATAGCCAGAGGCCGGGCTTTCGATCGGGGTCCGGGTACGACGTGGTCCCGCTGTTCCGCGCCGGTGATTTCGCGCAGAGCGGAGCCCCGGTTCCTATGGTCCGGGATCGGGCGGGGTTCCCGAAAGCGTCGGGGCCGAGCTGACCCGAGGGGGCGTCGGATTCTGGCGGATCAACGGAGTCCCAGGATCGTTCGGGAATCTCCGCTTGGGTGCGTCATGGCCCATCGGCCGGTCGGGGACCGCCCCGCAGCGCTTGCAGCGCCGCCGCGTTCCGACCCTCGTCGGCCGCCTCGAGGATGCCATCCACCATCCCGGCGAACTCTTCGGGGAATCCTCCCCGGAAATGGCTCCACCACCGTCGACCCACCTCGTTGCCCAGGTGCCAGCTCAGGTAGCTGGCTCGCTCCATCCACTCGGCGTCGGCCACCCCCAGTTCGTGCATCTTCTGGAGACGTTGGATCTGGACCAGTCCGAAGTTGAAATACCGATCCAGTACCGCCGCCTCATGGGGGTCCAGGTCGTCTGGCGCAACGATAGCCTTGGTCCAGGCGAAAGCCGGGTTCTCGCCCATCATCGCGAGCTCCAACTGCATGTCCGCGAGAAACCAGTCGTTCGCGACCTGCGCCTTGGTGATCTGAGTGTTCTGTCTGATCTGGAGAGCCACCAGGACCAAGCCCACGACCACCCCGAGGTTGGCGACGATCCCAAGCCATGAGTTCAACAGTCCTGCATCCATGTCAGGCTCCATGAGACGGGTGTGTCCGGCCACTGACCGCCATCGTCGAGGCGAGCGCCTCCCAGCGCAACCGCGTGACGGGTGGTTGAGGGATGGCGGGCAGGAGCTCCGTCCAAGCGATGCCGGCCAATGCAAGGACCAGGTGGGTCCGGAGTCCTCGCCTTGCTACGCCCCACCCGGCTCGGCATGGTGGTGCGCGCCGGAGACGAAGAGCCAGCAGGCAGCGGATCACCGCGTCGATCGGTCGATTCCCATCGGGGAGGGATACGTGGAGTCCCGCACGCTCGTCAGTGACCAACCGTCGGAGAACACGAACGGGTTCGCCCTGAAGCGGGACACGACGCGGGTGTCCGCCTTCGATGAGACCGGGGAGTGGGTCGGGGATCTCGTGAGGGTTCCGGGAGACGAGTCGTTGGAGAGCGTGACCGTTCTCGAAGGAGGGCTCGTTCAGACCCGGCAAGGCACGCGTCCCCTCTTTCGAGGAGCCCACTTCGGGGCGCGTGCGGGCCGTTCTTGGGGTGATCTGTTCGGAGTGCTCGTGACGCCGGCCCGACGGGCGACCAGCCTCCATCCGGTGGAGGCGTTGGGATCGGAGTAGACGCCGGCTGTCTGGCGCGGGGGCGCTCCCGCCGAATCATATCACCGCTTCGGGCGGTGGCAGCTTCCCCGCGTCCAGGAAGAGCACCTCGATGGGACTCCCGATTTCCGGGAAGTCGAAGTACGAGAAGTCGAACACGTCCCCTGCGCTACCCTCCTGGAGCAGCGTTCGGCCATCGCCGAGCAAGGCCGCCTTGGCTTCGCGCACGGCCTCCATGGTCGGGTAGACCACGCCGGTGTGGTGGAAGCCATTTCCGAACTTCTCGAGGTGTTCGTCGTAGACGCTCTTCCCGGTGTGCGGCGTGATGAGCTCGTAGGTGCCTCCGCCGATCTCAGCGAGTGCGACACGAAACGAGAACGGTTGCTCCACACCGCGGACTGTGGACCGCTCCGGCTCGATGGTCCAGACATTCCAGGGCCCGATGCCGAGTGAATCCGACAGGGCGCGGGCAGCCACTTCCAGGTCGTGGACGACGAAGCAGGTGTGGTGCAACGCGGCGGGGGACGGTCTGGTCATGGGGTACTCCTGCTTCGCGAGGGGCTGGGGTCGACGGAGTGAGGCGGGAGGATACGGACCCGCCGACCGCGGCGCCATGATGGACCCAGCCGCCTTGCAGCACGCGCTCCATGGGCCGGGAATCGCGACCAGAAGCCTCGACTAGGTCTCGACACCCCGAATCGGTCCTGGCTCCATCCAAAGCGTTGACTGAACCCGTAGTCTTCCGCCGGCAGGAGGGTGCCTGCATCCCTCGCCATGGCGGCTCCTCCGTTGGGGCTAGTCGAAAACGCTCCGCCCCCACCGAACGGCGGCAAGCACGGACACCGCCACCAGGGCGGCGAGGGCGTTGACCCCCACGTCGCGGAGATCGTACACGCGACCGGGCACCCAGCCCTGAAGAGCCTCGTCCAGCCAACCGATACCGGTCGCCAGGCAGATGGCTGTGAGCCCAGGTAGAGGTCCGCGGCCACTCTGCTTGCGGCGCTCGGTGAGTGCTTCGTACAGCACCACGGCGAGCAGCCCGAACTCGAAGAGGTGGGTGCGTTCGATGGCGGGGAGGCCCGAGCGCACGGGGATCATCGCGAGCGCCACCAGGACGCCCAGAGTGATCCAGAGGGGTCGTCGCTCCGCTCGGTCGAAGGCCAGCCCGAGAATCGCGATCACGGCCAGCGCGAAGCCCCCGGCGAAGAAGAACCCGAGCCAGATCTCGGACGACAGGACTCCCACGAGCGACCCAGCCAGGACGGCGCCGGTAAGGATGGCGGCGAGGATCAGGAGAGCCCATCTCCAGAGGCGTCGTTCGCGCGCAGAGGTGAACCAGGTCATGCCCGACCATAACGGTTCCGGACCGGCGCCGCCGATCTCAGCTCTTGGGCCGCCGGCCCAGGGCTGGCCTGACGAGGCATTGCCCTCGGGGCAGATCACCACCCGCTCGCGCGCATCCCGCACGGTCCATATCCTCAACCGCTGTGGAAGCCCGAACGCGTCCGGCCGCTGGATGGGCGGCCCGTCGTCACGCATCGTCCGCTTCCTCCCGTCGGGTGTCGCGAGCATGAGGGAACGTGGTGATGGATAGGCCCACCGCTGTGACGGTCATCGGATGGTACTGGAAGGCAGGGGGAGTCCTCGGGATGATCGTTGCTCTCCCCTACTCGCTTGCGGGTCCGGACCTCCTCGGGGACTACTGGGGGAGAGCGCTACGGGTCCTGGGAAGCCCTTCCGTGTTCGGGATGGCTTTCGTGGCGTCCTTCGTTTGTTATCTGTTCGGCAAGGGGATTCTGACCGGCAGGACCTGGGCTCGTGTCTCGGCGTTGATCTACTGCGTGGTGAGCACCGTGGTGGGCACCGCGGTGTGGGCACGGATATACCCGGGCGATCCCCGTAGGACCTCGGTTCCCTTGGGGTGAGCAGAACAGTCCCGCAGTCTCTGGACAGGAGACGACCGACTCAGCCATGTCACACGAACCGGCCCGTTTGAAGCGTGTTCTCATTGAGCTGCTGGTGATCACAGCCAGCATTCTGCTGGCCTTTTCCCTGGAGGCCTGGTGGGGCCAGCGTGTGGAGCGGAACCGCTTCCACGAGGTGGTACTGGCGGTCCGTTCCGAGTTCGCCGGGGCACAGGCGGAGTTGGCCCGGGCCCGGGCCGTCCACGAGAGCACGGCCGGGACTCTGGAGGCCCTGCTGGCGCTCATGGGGCCGGAGCCGGGGGATTCCGCGCAGGAGGCTTTCTACGAGCTGTGGGCAGAAGTCAGGTTCACGTCCACCGACGTCCCACGGGGCGTGCTGTCGAACCTCCTGGCGAGTGGAGACATCTCGACGTTGCCGAACGGCGAGCTGCGAGGGCGCCTCAGTGCCTGGCCCGCCGCCCGGGAAGACCACATCGCCACGGAGGGGATGTACGAGGAGGCTCTGGAACAGCTGAGAGCCCTGGCCAGTCAACGCTCACCCGTACCGCCCGGCTGGGGCGCCCCGGACTACGCGACGTCGTTTCCCCTGCGACCCGGGGCGGTGCTGACCGACTTCGCCATCGAGAACGCTCTCGCGCGGGCCCTGCACCTCCTTCGCATCGTGATAAACGAGAACCGGAACCTCCGGACCGGTGTCGATGAAATTCTGACCGACATCGATGCATTCATCGCCACCCGATAGGAGGACCTGCGGCGTCGGTGCCCCAACGGGTCACCGCTCATCTACTTCGAGAGGTTGGTGGGCCCCATGCCCCCTGTACGGCGGCCCCACCGCTCACTGCTCACCAGCGAAAGAGGTGATCTGATATGGGACTCTTCGAGTTTCTCATGATCCTGGTGTCCGTGGTCATCGGACTCGGGATCACGGAGATCCTGACGGGATGGGCCAACCTTCTCCGTGCCCGAGAGGGAGTCCGGTTCTACTGGATCCACACTCTCTTTCAGTTCGGGGTGTTCTTCGCCCTCCTCCAGCAGTGGTGGGAGCTCTGGGACATGGAGGGGGTGGGGGAGATCACCTTCGTGGCCGTGCTGACCGTCCTGACCCCTCCGGTGATCCTGTTTCTGATCGCGCACCTCCTGTTTCCAGCCCGAGCCGAGAACGCGGCGCTGGAGGAGTACTACTACCGTCAGTCCCCCCTGCTCTGGAGCCTGGTGATCGCCGGTACGGTGGTGGGCACCTTCGTGCCCCCCCTCATATTCGGGTATCGCATCCTCCACCCGGCGAACCTCTCGGGGATCCCCATGTTGGTGATTTGCGTGATCCTGGCGTCCTCCAAGAGCCAGCGGGTACACGCGCTCCTTGCACCCCTTGTCATGCTCCTGGTCGTGCTGGATACCATCCTCACCAACCCCGCGATCTCGACGGGCTAGCGTCCCCAGTCTCTCGCGCTGGCAACCCGGCCACGGAGCGTCCCCCAGACTCGAAATGGATGGAGGAACCATGGATTTCCCGATCACATCACCCGTTCGACTCGAGGACCTGGTGGAGTATCAGCCTGGTTCCGTGGTCAGCCGAGTGATCTTCCGAAACGAGGGAGGGTCACAGACGCTCTTCGCCTTCGCGGAGGGAGGAGGCCTTGGGGAGCACACGAATCCGAACGACGCCGTGATACTGGTGCTCGAGGGGAGCGCGGAGGTGACGGTGGGGGGCGTGGGCCATGTCGTGGGAATCGGCGAGGCTCTGTACCTTCCGGCTTCGGTACCTCACGCGTTGGACGGTGGTCCACCCTTCAAGATGCTGCTGACCCTGTTGAAGGCTGGCGGCGCCTGACGCGGAGTGGATGCTCCCTCAGCCCCACGCCCTTAGGAGCTTCCGGATCATCACGATCTGACCTACGTGGTAGGCGGCGTGATCGGCGGCGACGAGCACCGTCCGCAGGTAGGTCTGACCGCTCCCCCACGGGATCTCAAGTGTGAGATCGATGTCGGCGGTCGTGGTCCATCGCTTGAGTTCGTCGCGTTCGCGCCGGATCGCGCTCAGGCAGTCGTCCCACGCCTCCGCGCTCGGTGGCTCGGGCGCCCTGGGCCAGTAGTCCTCGGGCCAGCGGAGCGCGTGCGAGTAGTCGGGGTTCCGGCAGAAGTCGAGCAGGTCGTGCTGCGCGATGCGGATGTGCTCGAGCTCCTGCCAGATGGAGTGCGGCACGCCGTGGGGCCGGTGACCGCGGAGCTCCCTCGGAAGGTCCTCGACCGCCCGGTCGAGGCTGACGTGTGCCTGTTCCCAATCCAGCGCCGATGCGACGATCTCGCGCCAATCCGGCGTGTCGGTCATGAGGGTGGACCCTCCCCTTGGCGGAATTGACACCCCGTGGTCAGGCGCGGGGGGGTGCCATAGGATCCCTACGTTACCGCCGGCGGGGCGCAGGTACGCAAGTCGATATGGCGGGACGCCGAGGAGATTGGAGGGAAGCGGTGGTCGCACGGCACCTCGCTTGAAGCCTGGCCGATCGCTACACATAGCCGAGCGCGGTCCGCCCTCGACGGCTGCCAGGCCGCCCCGGCGTTCCTTCCATTCGACCCAGGGGGTTCGGTGAGCCCATGAGTTCCGACAGCGAATCCATGAACAGCAGTCCCCCGCCATCCCCCCGCCGTGACCTGAACTGGCTCTGGTTCCTGTTCCTCGGATCCAGTGTGGGCCTGGTCCTGGAACACCCCATCGTCGGAGGGCTGGCGGGGCTCGGTGCATGGGCGGTCCGGCGCGGACTGGGGGAGCGCGACTCCCGATAACGGCTTTCGCAGCGACCGCCCGTTGGAGACCTTTCGGTATGTCCTCAGCGGTCTCGTTCTCCAGACCCGCCAGCTGAGTCCCGCACCCGAGCGTGGACTCGCAGGGGAGAGTTCGAGCCATGGCGGACCCATCACGGCGTCACTTCATTGACGCCTACTCACCCGAGGAGATCGCCGGCAGGGTTCTGGATCTGGGGGTAGCCAAGGCCCGGCTGTCGTTCTCCAGCACCATGGCCCTTTCTGTGCTGGCCGGCGCCTTCATCGGCGTGGGGGCGGCCTTCGCGACCCTGGCCATGACCGATAGCGGCCTGGGCCTCGGCCCGACGAGGGTCATTGGTGGAATCACCTTCTCGCTCGGCCTGATACTCGTGGTTGTCGCGGGGGCGGAGCTCTTCACCGGCAACAACCTGGTTGCCATGGCATGGGCGAGCCGCTTCATCTCCACCCGCCTCCTGCTTCGAAGCTGGCTCCTGGTCTTCACCGGAAACCTCGTGGGGTCGCTTGGTACCGCCGTTCTCGTCTACTGGACCGGCACCTGGGCTCTCGGGGGAACTCTGCGGGGCTGCTGGCGATGCGGATCACGGCGGCGAAGACACAGATCGCGTTCGGCGACGCGTTCGCCCGGGGCGTTCTCTGCAACGCCCTGGTGTGCCTGGCCGTGTGGCTGTGCCAGTCGGGGCGCAGCGGCACGGACAAGATCCTCGCCATCATCTGGCCCATCACCGCCTTCGTGGCCCTGGGCTTCGAACACAGTGTCGCCAACATGTACTTCATCCCCTTCGCCCTGCTCCTCAACGCCAACGCGGGTCTGTCGGCATCCGCGGCGGCGGCTGGCATTCCCGTGGATGCGCTGACGATGTCCGGGTTTGTCCACAACCTGATCCCGGTGACACTGGGCAATATCGTCGGAGGTACCTTGCTGGTGGCGGCCATCTACTGGTTCATCTACCTGCGCGGGACCCCGCCCGGCACGCGGGCCTCCGACGGGTCCGAGAGCGGCTGCCACATCTCGCCTGGCCGTCCATGACGGAGGGTGGACCTGTGGGGACGGGACTCACGCCGCTCCAGCGACTCGAGGTCGAGGACCAGCTCACCGCCGCGGAGCGGAAGCTGCGATTGGACCCCTGGAGGATGCTAGCCGCGGTGCTGGTGGCCAGCGCGGTCCAATACCCCATCTTCGGCATGAGCATCGCGTGGGCCATCTCGTGTGTCGTGGTCGCCGTCGTGATCGGCGCCGTAGAGATTCGGGATCGGCGAATAACCACGGCGTTGGTCGGGGAGCTGCGTTCACTCCTCGAGCCAGGGGGACCGGACTGACGCGGGCGTCGGCGTCTGTCGGTGAGGCGGGTCGGTCAGTCAGGCGCGTCCGACAGGGCTTCAACCTCCGGACCGTCGAAGTCCACCCGTTGGACCTCGGACCAGGGCACGTACTCTGGGCGCTCCTGGTCGCCTGAGAAGACCAGAACCCCGGCGTTACCCTGGCCGAGGTCGCCCGTAAGCTCCAGCGGGAGCTCTTCGCCGCCAACGAGGGTGACCCGGGCTGGCCGGGCTCCGGCCATGTCGAGGCCGGGGAGGACGATGGAGGCGACGCGACCGAAGGGGATCAAGTAGTCGACGCCCTGGAAGGGGGCATCGAGCGTCTCGGTGGTCTCACTCTCGTCCAGGTCGTAGACCAGGCGGCCGACGAGCCGTCGTCCGGACCGGGTTATGACGCTACCGGTGAGAGGGCGGCCCGGTGGGAACTCGCGGTAGGTGGGGCCCGGCTCACCCGGGCTGAACTCGACGCTCTCGAAGGCGTCCCACGAGACCAGGACTCGTCCGTAGCGCGGGTCGTCGACGTACAGGCCGCGGTTCCCCTCGCCCACCCGGCGATCTCCGGAGAGGACCATCGCCCGGCCGTCATGGAGGGTCACGCGGGAGCTGTCGTGCGAGAGACGCGCGATGGCGCGAATGCGGTCGAAAGGTATGCGGAGCTCGCCCTCGGCCGTGCGACCGACGAGCTCATCGGAGCCGAGGCACAGCTCCCGATCCCACTGGACGAAGCCGGTGAAGGCGCCCTGTACCGTTTGCACCGTACCGTGGAGCGGTCGAACGATGCCGTCGAGCAGGGGGGGATCCAGGAACTCGATGCTGCGGATCCGCCACTCTCCGATGTCCAGGACACCGTGGTTCTCGTCCCATACCCGGACACCATCCGCCAGATCGTCCGCGGCGTACCGGTCGAGGTGAAACTCCGCACCGCTCTTCAGCGTGACCCGCAGATCTCGGCCCCGCGGCTCGATGCGTTCAATGTCTCCGAAGTGGGCCAGGAACGGCCGACTGAGGTCCACGGGGCGCTTCAGACCCGGAATCTTGATACCGAACACCGTCACCGAGGAACGTTCAACCGGCAGCTGCCCAGGCGGCACGTACTCGGCCCACGGGTTCTCCGCCTTGCGTCCGTTGAAGTGGTTGCCCCACAACGCCTCCTCGTCGCCGCCCCAACGCAGGCGCCCCTGGTAGGTGGTGCCGTCGTCGGTGACGACACGGCCATAGAGCAGGCCGCCCTGAAGGGCTACGGTGGAGGGGCTCCTCACAGGGGAGTCCTCCGCGGCGGCAGCGACCTCCGGCTCCAGCTCTCGCCGGCTTCCCGTGACGGACAGGACCACGAGCAGGGCGGCGACCGCCATGCCTGCGATGGTGCTCTTCCTCATGACCGCGTCTCCCCCGGCAGCACGACCGTCACGACCGGTTGTGACGCGCCAGTTTTGGTGGGTTCACGTGACATGATACAATGTACTCTGCAGTACAAAGTGCTGCAAGGATTTTCGCTTCGCCATCGGCCGGGCACCGAGATTCCGGGTACGGGCGAGTTCCCTTCCTGGGCGGACGACCCAGTGAATCACCGTGTGATTGGCTCGCATCTCACTCCCGAGTCCCTCATCATGTAGCTCCGTTCGCGCATCGCCTCATGGCCACTGCGGCCTTCCGATCAGGTGGGATATGAGCCTCTTCGAGTACGTCATGATCCCTCCGGCCATCGTGCTTGGGCTGGCAATGACCCACATCCTGGCCGGCGTGGGACGCGTCGTTCATCGCCTGGCGGGCCACGGTGCTCCCGTCCGTGTGGACTGGATCCACCTGCTGTGGGTGGTGCACGTCTTCACCTGGATCGTCCTCTTCTGGTGGTACAGCTACGCGTGGACCACCGAGTTCGAGTGGAGCCTGATCATCTTCGTGTTCCTCGTGGCGTATGCGGTGGCCATGTATCTCATGTGCGTCATCCTGATCCCCAGTGATCTGGACCGGGTCACCGACTTCGGCACGTACTTTCTCTCGCTCCGGCGTTGGTTCTTCGGCGGATTGATCGGGCTGATCCTCATCGACCTGGCCGATACCGCAGCGAAGGGCATGGATCACCTGCTGGACATCGGAATCGGGTACGCGGTGATGCGGACCTTTCTGTTGCTGGGGTCGGTCGTCGCGATCCGAACCGAGCGACGGGCCTTCCATGGGCCCTTCGCCGCCGTGTCACTCGCTTGGATGGTCGGGTTCTTCTGGGTCTACCGGCCTGTGATCGCCCAGCCCTGACGTGGTCCCGGGAGGGGATCCCTCAGGAGCGCCCGTCCACCAGGGCCGCCACCGCGAGGTCCGCGGTGACGTTTCCAGCGGTAATGAACATGTCCGGCACGATGTCGAGGGCGATGAGGATGCCGATCCCCTCCAGTGGGAGCCCGAAGGCCTGGTACAGGGGCGCCATGACGAACAGCCCCCCGCTGGGAATTCCGGGGGAGTAGAAGGAGAGGGCTCCCAGCCCGGCCACCAGGACCGCGGTCTCGGCCGGACCCAGGTGGACGCCGAAAACGCTTGCCACGAAGAATGTCCCGGTGATGCGGGCAACGGGGGACGTGTACTTGAACACCGAGACGGCGGCGGGAAGCGTGAGGCCCACCACCTCCGGCCTCAAACGAAGCGTCCGGCCGGCCTCCTCCATCAGGACGGGAAGGGTGGCCAGCGAGGACCGGGTGCTGAAGCCCACGGCCTGGACGGGAGCCGCTGCCCGGGCGAAGTCGCGAGCCGAGGACCGGCTGAAGAACGCCACGAGCGGGTAGAGAAGAAGGGTCACGAGGGTGACCAGGATGGATGCCGTCACGACGAACGCGGCGACCGCGCCCACCAGGGACGCTCCGGTGCGGGCCGCGAGGCCGAGGGCAAGGGCGAAGACCCCCACCGGGGCGACGGCCAGGATCCAGCCGATCATGACGAAAATCGCATCGCCCACCGCCTGCGCCGCTCCGATGATCTTCTCCCGTGACTCGGCCGGTAGCCGCGTGGCGGCGAGACCGAAGAGGACGCTGAAGAGAACCAGGGGAAGCACGTCCCCGTCTGCCGCGGCCGCCACCGGATTGGCCGGAAGGAGGCCCACGAACCAATCCCGGAACGGGGGAAGGGTCGCATCCGCGGCGGAAGAGCCGGACGAGAACTCGGTGACCTGAGCGGCGCCGGCGCCGAGCAGTCTCAGGAGGGGAAGCGACAGGATCGCCCCCAGCGCGGCCGAGCCCGCAACCAGCCCCACGAACCAGGCGACGGTCTGTCCCCCGACACGGGCCACCGTGCGGGTGCCCGCCGACGCGATCCCCGCGACCAGGAGCGCAACAAGGAGGGGGATCACGGTCATCCGGATGGCGTTCACCCACAGGGCGCCCAACGGCTCGATGGCGCTCACCACCGTTGCCGCGAGCCCCGACTCGGCTGGCGAAAGGGCTACGCCCAGCGCAAGGCCCGCCACCAACCCAACCAGGACCCGGACGGCGAGGGATGTGGCGGAGGAGTCTCGGGCCGGGGATTCATCGGAGAGGGTCATGGGTCCACAACATGGTGCGGGAGCCTTCCGGCGTCGAGCCAGCATGCGCGAGCCGGGTCCGGGATTGGTGACATTCGATCCCGTCCGTCTTAGTGTGGCTCGTTCCTTCCACCCTCTGGTCCCCTGGTCGCGTCTCGTGGTGCTCGCCTCGGCGCAGACCGGAGGTCGTCGCACCCACGGATGGTCGTTCACCCTCGCAGGAGCCGGAGCCGGGTCCATGAACTGGGATATGCTGGGAGCGGTGGCGGAGCTCGCCGCAGCCATCGCGGTGGTCATCTCGCTGCTCTACCTGAGCCGCCAAGTCCGTGACACGAACCGCCTGGCGCGCGCGGAGGCGTCGCGCACGCCGAACAGTGACCTGAACATGCTCAACGCGTCGTTCGGGACGCATCCCGCGTTCCGAAGCGCCCTTAGGAGGGCCATCGAGGGTGAGGAGCGCAGGGCCTTCGATCCCGACGACCGCGTGCTTCTGGACCTATACCTGGTCTCCATCACGAACCTGTACGAGCAGCTCCTGCGGGAGGTACGGGCCGGGACCGTGGACGAAGGCGCCCTCGACTTCGGGGCCAAGGGGATGTTCGAGCTCCCGTTCTACCGAACCAGCTGGCCCATCCTCCGGCCTTTCTTGAGTGCGTCGTTCGTCGACGACTTCGAGAAGCGCTACTCGCTGGATCCAGAGACCGAGACCATCTACTGACCGCCGGCCCGGTCGGTCACGGCCGGCGGCGCTCGAGCCTCTCCCGTCCATGAAGAATTCCGATCTCGCTCCCTTCGCCGTCGCAATCCTCCTGACGGCCTGCGGCGGAGCCGATGGCCCCGCGGACCGCAGCCCGCTCCCCCCCGAGCCGCCCTTCTCGGGGACCATCTTCATCGATCCGGACATCATCTCGGAGTCGGATCCTACGGCGTTCACCGGCGTGCGGTTCGCCGGGCAGGCTTCCCGGAGGATGTTCGACCGCAGGGTCGCCGATTGGATCACGGCGGAGGCGTTCCTGTTCGACGCGACCTTCGACGACGGCCTGGCGATGGAGATCCAGGTCAACCCGGAGTTCATCACCGAAGCCGCGAGCCAGGTCCTGGCCGAGCTGTACGCCGAGGCCATCGGCAGACTGCCCACGGCCCTTCGGGTGGACGTGGAGACGGTCTGGATCCACTCGGGCGTGGAGCCGTTCGGCGGGGGAAACCGGAACATCCTGATCCACGTGGGTCAGGCCGACCTCTACGTCGCCGAGGGCATCCTCGAGGAAACGCTGCTCCACGAGGCTGCGCACACTTCCCTGGACGCAGCGCACCGGGCAGCGCCGGGGTGGCTTGCCGCCCAGGACGCGGATCCCACATTCATCTCCACGTACGCGCGGGACTTCCCGAACCGGGAGGACATCGCGGAGAGCATCGTGCCCTACGTGGCTGTGCGTTTCCGGCCGGACCGGATCTCCGGATCGCTTCGGTCCGTGATCGAGGAGACCATCCCCAACCGGATCCGGTACTTCGACAGCCTGGGTCTGGACATGCACCCCATCGACGGACCGCAGAATCCGGCTTGAAGCGCCGGGAGCGTGACGGGACCCATGAAGCGGACCCTCACGCCGGTTCAGCGGGCCGAGGCCGAGAGCCAGCTCGCCCTGATGGTGAAGCGGAGCCGTCGGGATCCGTGGTTCTGGGGCGCCATGGTGGTCGGCGCGTGGCCTCTCAACCTGCTGTTCCTCCCCCGAGGGATGTACTGGGCCGTCCTCTCCGGGCTCATGAGTGCGGGGTTCGGCGTCGTGGGCTTCATCACCCAGAGGAAGGTCCGACGATATCGGCTGGAGATCGAGTCGCTCCTGAATGAACAGGCCTCGGGCTGACCTGTCGACCAGGCTCGCATTCCCGGAATCGCGCTCCCGCGTGCCCTGGCACTTCGATCGGAGGCCCGCATATACATCCTGACATCGTGGGACGCATCCCATCCACTCAGACCCCGTGAGGTGCCCGAGATGAATCGGGATTCGGCTGGAACTTCGGCCAAGCGAGCGCCGCCGCTCCGGACCCTCGCCCGCTGCAGGTCTACCGGGCACCAAAGCCGGCGGCACAGGCGGGTAGAGCGCTGCTGTGCTCACATGACCCGGCATCACCGGTGGGCTCGAGCCCTGGGGACGTGCCTGTGCGTGACCGTGCTGTCGCTGGGGTGCGCGCCGGACGGATCGCAGCCACGCGGCTCCAGGAGCTTCGACCGTCAACTCGAGCTCGAGGATTCCGCTGCGACCTCGGCCAACGTCAGCATCGGAGACGTGAACGCCGACGGGCACCTGGACATCGTCCTGGTGAAGGGCCGCCACTGGCCGCTCGACAACCTGGTCCTCACCGGGGATGGAGCCGGCTCCTTCCAGCCCGCCTATCTCCTGGGGGGCGCTCCCGACCGGTCCTACTCCGGGGTGCTGGTGGACATGGACGGCGATGGGGACCTGGATGTGGTGGTCAGCAATGATGATCCGGATGCCAAGCTCGTCCACCTGAACGACGGGACCGGACGCTTCGAGATCGGCTCCACGTTCGGCCGAGGGGAATGGTCCACCCGACACATCCGCGTGGTGGACCTGGATGGGGATGCCCTCCCGGACGTGGTCCTGGCCAACCGCTACGGGGCGGACTCCGGTCCGAGCTTCATCTGCTTTGGAGCGGAGGGTGGCCGGTTCCGGGACGAGTGCGTGGCCTTCGCCGAAGGATCCGCCACCACCATTACTCCGGCGGACGTGAACCACGACGGATCTCCCGATCTGGTGGTCCCGCACCGGGATGGCGGTCAGAGCTTCATCTACCTCAACGATGGGAGCGGCGGCTTCCACCAGCGTCGACCGTTCGGACCACCGGACGCCACGATCCGAAGCGCGGCTCCCGCGGACCTGAACGGGGACGGCGTGGTGGACCTGGCGGTCATCGATGAACGCACGGGTCCCGCCATCTTCTGGGGACGCTCCGACGAGACCTTTTCCCCGGCCGAGGGGCTCGGGGGATCCTCGGCTCGGCCCTACGCCATCGCCACGGCCGACCTGGATCGGAACGGTCGCACGGACATCATTGTGGGGTACGTTGAAGCGAGGCCCGTCGTCTACTTCAACGACGGTACCGAGACCTTCGTTCCGGTCCCCTTCGGTGACGCCGAGGGTTCCGCCTACGGGTTCTCCGTGGGCGACCTGGACGAGGACGGGTTCCTGGACATCGCCATGGCTCGATCAGGAGCTCGGAACATGTTGTACTTCGGAGGGCCTGCCTTGTGACGGTGGGAGTGAGCGCAGGTAGCCCGCGAGAGGTGACGGCATGCGTCAGCGGTAGAGCGGACGGGTGAGACTCGAGATTCGAAGGGGGCTCCCTTCCGAGGCGGACGCGCTGAGCGCGCTGGCCCGGCGCGCGAAGGCGAGCTGGCCGTATCCCGATGCCTGGATTCGAGCCTGGGAGGAAGACCTCCGCTTCACCAACGACACCTTCGAGCGTTGTACGGTTCTGGTAGCGGCCCGAGGGGAGCAGATCGCAGGGGTCGTCGCGTTCTCGTGCGCGCTGGAGGAGCGCTCGGGAGAGATCGAGCACCTCTGGGTGGATCCGAGCCTTCAGGGGCAGGGCATCGGTCGCGCCCTGATGGGTGAGGCCCTGGCCGGTGCCCGTGAGCTCGGGATCGAGCGCCTGAGGGTGGAGTCGGATCCCAACGCCCGCGCCTTCTACGAGCACCTGGGCGCGGTGTACCGCGGCGAGGCTCCGGCCCCGGTCCTGGGTTCCGAGCGGACGCTTCCGGTCCTGGAGCTCGGGACGGATCCTCGAGCCACCAACCCCTGACCCGATCCAGCGCCCATCCACCGGTCCGTCCGGAGGCCGCGCCGATGGCGCCCCGATACCCGGCGCCGCATCATGGGATGCGAGCGTCCGGCTTCTTTGCGTCCTGAGCGGATCGACGGATGGATCGGAAGAGTCACTGGAACACGGTGTACGGCACAAAGCTCCCCGAACAGGTGAGCTGGTACCAGCGTCACGCGACCCTCTCGGAGGCGCTGATTCGTGAGGTGGTGGTCGATCGCTCGGCGCGGATTCTCGATGTGGGCGGGGGAGCATCCACGCTGGTGGACGACCTCACCCGGGCGGGCTACCGGGCGGTGACGGTGCTGGACGTCTCGTTCAATGGTCTGTCCCACGCACGCCGAAGGATGGGCCCCGAATCGGACCAGGCCTCATGGGTCGTGGCCGACGTTCTGAATCTTCCCGTCGCCGCGGCGTCCATCGCTCTCTGGCACGACCGTGCCGTATTTCATTTTCTGACCGAGCTATCGGACCGGGCCCGCTACGTACGGGAGGTTCGCCGGGTCGTTCGCCCCGGGGGATTGGTGCTCGTGGCCACCTTCGCCGCCGACGGGCCGGAGCGGTGTAGCGGGCTTCCCGTCGTCCGGTACAGCCCGGACGAGCTGCACGGTGCGTTCGGCGAAGGCTTCGAGCTCGTGCGGTCACGAAGAGAGGTCCATCACACCCCTTCGGGTGGGATCCAGCCCTTCACCTACTGCCTGTGCCGGTACCGCGGCAGCGGCGATGACGGGGTCACGGCGTGACCGTGTCGCCCGGACTTCCGTGAAGGCGACTCTCCCCAAGCCATGAGCGAGCTCTCACGTCCCGGCGCCAGGGCAGCCAAATCCCGAGAGATCCGTCTGGCGGAGTATGACGCGCAGATCGCGGAGTCGCAGCGACAGTCCCGGCGGCACTCGCTCTTCGCGGTGCTGGGGCTCTCTCCGGCCGCCCTGCTTCCGATCCTGGGGCTGGGGATGGACTTCGGACCGGAGATCGCGGTGGTGGCCTCGGTCTTCGTCACGGGAATCGAGTCGTGGCGAGCCGTGCAGGCCCGCGCCGATCAGCGGGAGGCGGAGGAGGGACGCCGCCGCCTGCTCCATGACGCGGAAGGCCGGGAGCCCTAATCTCCTTGGCGGTGCCGAGGACCGCGGACCGGGTGGATCGGCCCTCGTTGGCGCGGCGCCGGACTGCAGCGCATGATAGCCTGAGAAGGGCTGGGCCCACCGTCGGGTCCTCGCCCGCCGCAATGCCGGAAGGCCGCCGATGTCGCAAGAGCCACTCGAAACGCCGGAGCCTCTCCTGGTGCCCGATGTGGGCGGGCTGGTGGAGCGCTACGCACCCGAGCTCCACGCCGGCCCGGCCGTCGATCGCCCCAGCGCCTTCTTCGCGCTGGGGATGCTCTCCCTCTTCGTCGGCCTCGGGGGCCTGAATCTCTACGGTTCCCTGGGCGCGGTGCTCGTGGCCGTCCTGACCATGGTCCTGGGGGTGTTGGGATACGAGCGCTACCGGCGGCGTGCGTTCGAGGAGTTCGAGCGGATCGTGCGCCACCGGCCCTGGGAGCTGTTCGGAGCCATCGCGGACCAGTTCCGCCGGGACCTCTCGACCCAGCGCGCCCGCCTCCTGGGCCCCGGCTCGGAATGGGGCCGCGCCAGGGCGCCCTTGGAGGAGGCCTACCAGGAGGCGAGGCGCTCGCAGGCGTACTGGGAAGAGCGGGGCACCCAGGATCCGGCCCAACCCAGGGTGCACGAACACCTGGACATCGCCCGACAGCTGTCCGGGAAGTTCCGGGCCGCACTGGACGAGTTGGACGCTCGAAGCCAGATCCTCCTGGACTTCTTCAATTCCTGCGAGGCGAAGCTCTCGGCGCTGGAGCACTCCCAGCGGGACGTGGAGGAATCTCGCCGCCTGGCGGCGCTGAGCCAGCGAGCCGAGGACGTCACGCTGGACGCCCAGCGGGCCATCGCAGGGATCGGGCGCGACGTCCTGCGCCAGGCGCTGGAGGTGGGAGAGGCGCTGGGAGCGGCGGAGCGCCTGCGGATCCAGTACACCGCCGGCGAGATCCCCGTGGAAGAAATCGAGACGGTGGCGGACCGGATCCTGGACAGTGCCGAGTCCGAGCGGCGGGTCCTGGCGGCCCTGGTCGCCGCGGTGGGGTCCGGCGAGGACTGAACCTCAATTCGAATGTGCAACCATGTATGGACTGATCGGTAAAATCACGGCCGCGCCTGGCCGCAGGGAGGAGTTGGTCCAGATCCTCCTCGAAGGAACGGCCGGCATGCCGGGCTGTCACAGCTATGTCGTCGCGAAGGATCCCACGTCACAAGACGACATCTGGGTGACGGAGGTGTGGGAGAACCGGGCGCGTCACGAGGCTTCCCTCGGCCTGCCTGGTGTTCGCGCCGCCATCGACAGGGGCCGGCCCCTGATCGCGGGATTCAGCGAGCGACACGAGACGGAGCCGGTGGGCGGGCACGGATTGCCCTAGTCGAGCGCGGTGCCCGGGAGCCACCGGCGCCAGACCAGTAATGGGGAGGTGGAATGGCGCTGAGCGTGTTCATCGACAAGGCGTCGGAGCCGACTCCGGCGATGCTGGAGGAGGAACTCGGTGCGTCCTGGGACACCTGGACGGAGCTGGTCACGCGCATGCGGGCGGCCTACGGCCCGCTCACGGAGGAATGGAGCTTCTCCGGCGCCAAGTACGGATGGAACTGCCGCCTGCGCCAGAAGAAGCGGACCGTCCTGTACCTGATCCCGCAGTCCGGAGCCTTCCTGGTGGGCGTGGTGCTGGGAGATCGAGCCCTGGGCCTGGTGAGGCGGGAGGAGCTCTCCGCCGGGACCCTGGAGCTCATCGACGGGGCGCGTCGATACGCCGAGGGAACGGGGTTCCGCATCCCGGTCTCTTCGCCGGACGATTGCGCCGACGTGGAGGTCGTGGTCCAGGCCAAGATGAGCTGACACTGCCGTGGATCCCGCCCGAGGCCTGTCCAGGTCCGAGAGGGAGGTGGCGGGCGGAAGCCGCGGCGTGGAACCAGGCTGGGCGATCCGCGCCAGCGGAGGCGTGCCGACGTTGTCGTCCCCGGTAGTGCGCTGTAGCATGAGCAGGGTGGCCCGGGCACCGACTTGCATGGCCCTCCAACGTGTAGGGCGGTGGGTTGCAGTGGGAGACGGAGCCCCGAGCGCCCCCGGCGCCACAATCCCATGGTTCACCGGAAGCTCACCCCGCCACCTCCCGGGGGTCCGAGGTCATTGATATGTCGTTGAGAGCATCGGGCGGTCTCGCCACCGCCCTTCTAGGGAGTCTCCTGTTGGCCGCGTGCGTGTCCGTCGGCAAGACGGTTCTCGACCGGTCCTTCCAGGCCGCCCCCGTCCCCAGGGACGACGTCTACGTCTACATGCCCGGGGACACGATTCCCGAGCACACCCGCGTGGCCATTCTCGATGCGGAGGGCGACGCGGATCTGTTCAACAACGCCGACCTGCTGAACAAGATGCGGGAGGAGGCCGGGAAGCTCGGGGCCAATGCCATCATTCTCGGAGACCTGGAGGCGCCGGGAACCGGGGCCCGGGTGGCGCAAGCCATCCTCGGGACCACGGCCAACCGGACCGGCCAGGCTGTGGCGATCTACGTTCCGAGCCTGCGAAGGCCGGGCGGGTAGCGCGTGCGGGCGTCGCGGACGCCAATGTGGATCGATGCGGTGAGCCTCGCTTCTGGCCGGGCTCCCGCCCTCCGGTGCGGGAGCCGAGTGGCGGCCGGGGCAGCACCCGGATTCGCCTCGAGGGAAGGGGACGGATCATGAAGGTCTGCATCGTGGGAGCCTCGGGGAAGCTGGGTCGATACATGATCCAACACGCCCTGGACCGGGGATACGACGTCGTGGGGGTGTGCCGTGCCCAGAGCGTCGAGAAGCTCCGCGAATTCGAGGATCGCATTGCAATCGTCCCCGGGCCCACCAACGACCCGGACGTCATCCGGAAGGCCGTGAGCGGGTGCGACGGCGTGCTGACGGTTCTGGTCCCGTGGGGTGTCGACGGCTATTCCACGGGAACCGCGCAGGCCGTGCTGGATCACGCGGAGCCCGACGCACGTCTGGTCTTCTCCTGCGGCTGGCACATCAGCCGGGACGGACAGGACCGGTACTCCTGGAAGCTACGGTGGCTGGTGCCCGTCATCGGGTGGCTTGCCCGATCTGCGCGCGTAGTGGATCTGGACGACCAGGTGGAGGCCTGCCGGCGGATCTTCGCCAGCGACAGGAAGTGGACCGTGGTGCGCGGCAGCGACCTGGAGGAAGGGGATAGCCAGGGTCTACCGGTGTGGAGTCACCACGTGGGCGATCCCATTCTCGAGAGCAATCGGACCCGCCGGACGGACTTCGCCCTCTTCATGGTGGACGCGTTGACCAACGACGGACTGATCCAGGTGGCGCCGGCCATCGTAGGACGTGCGACGGCTTCGGCACGCGCCCACGCTGCAGAAGCGGGCGAGGGGCAACACCACTGAACTGGAGGAGTGCCGAGATGGACGCCATCGAGGCGGGGGAGGCGGCCCGGACGGCCGCGGAGGCGTGGCTGTCGGCCATCGACCGGGGAGACGCCGAGGGTTCGTGGCGTGAGGCGTCCACTTCCTTTCGGAAGGCCGTCGGGCCGCGGGACTGGGGGTCCTCCCTCGAGAGGGTCCAGGACTCCGTGGGACGGGCGGTGGAGCGGTCCTTCCGGTCAGCCGAGTATCACACCGAGCTTCCCGGGGCCCCCGACGGACACTACGTGATCCTGAAGTACGACACCCGTTTCGAGCACAAGGCACATGGAGAGGAGACCGTCGTGCCCCAGCTGGATGACGACGGGGTCTGGCGGGTCTCCGGGTACTGGGTGAAATAGCGCGGTCCGCGAGAAGCCACGCTGGTCCCTTCCTGCGCTCGGTGGTGACGGATGACGGCTGAGCGCCCCAACCCTCGCGGCCAGCTTCCTGCCGACGTACCGTCCGGTGAACGACATTCCCATGACATCCCTCGCAAGGACGGTCATCGTGTCGCGCCCACCATTCGTTCTAGCCCTCCGCGCGCTGGCCTGGGCCTGGGCCCTGTTCTGGGTGTACGGGGGCGTGCGGTCCTGGCCCGCAGGGGGCGGGGGTCTTTCCCCGCAGGAGGCTACCGCCATGGCGGCGCTTATGATCGCCAATGGCCTGGCGCTCGCGGCGGCCGGCCAGTTCATCCTTCGCGGCCATGACACCGTCGATGGCGCGGCCATGGTCCTGTTCGTGGCGAACGCCGTCCTGAGCGTCACCGACCAGATGGGGGCGCTGGACTTCGTGTCGCTCCTGGTGTCCATCCTCCTGTTGGCCGGCCTGTGGGCCGCACGCAGGTGGCGCCCCGCGGGAGACGCCCTGGATTCCCATGGTTCGGCGGAGCCCCCGGGGTAGCAGCGTGGGCAGGGACGCATTCCTGGCAGCGCCGGGTGGCGTGGCCTACGTTCGGATGAGGTGGCATTCCATGCCGAAACGGCCCGACCAGGAGACTCCATGGAGAGCCTTCGCGGCCGTCTGCTGATCTCCAGCGGCGGCTTGTACGACCCGAACTTCCGCCACACGGTGGTGCTCGTCGGTGAGCACAACGCAGACGGGGCCGTGGGGGTCGTACTCAACCGCGCCCTGAACGTCACGGTCCGACAGACCGTCCCGGCGCTGAGTGAGCTGGTTCCCCCGAACGACCCCCTCTATGAGGGCGGCCCCGTCCAGCGGGCGAGCCCCGTCCTGCTTGCCGAGCTCGACGATCCGCAGTTGGCTGACGTGCTGGCCTTCGGGTCCGTGGGCTTCCTCGTGGGGGACGTCCCGGACAAGCTGGGGCCCCGCATCCTCCGGGCCCGCGTGTTCGCCGGGTATTCGGGGTGGGCACCGGGCCAGCTCGAGGCGGAGATGGCCGCGGACACCTGGATCGTCGACCCGGCCCGGGCCGACGACGTGTTCACCGACTCCCCCGACCTCCTCTGGAGCCGCGTGCTGGAGCGGAAAGGGCCGGAGTACCGGGTCCTGGCGCGAATGCCCTACGACCCCTCCATGAACTGACAGACCGGGGCCCACCACCATCCGGCACTCCCGCCGGGCGCGCCTGCTCCCTCCGCCGGCGTGCGTTCCCGCTTCAGCCGGTCTAGGTCCGGTCAGGCAGGGCGTGGGGGCCCGACGAATCGCCCTCGCCTCGCCGCACCACGGAGGCGTCGGGTAGAAGGCGGTCGGCCGGAAGGGACAGCTCGCCGGATCCGAGCTTGTCGATGCCGTCCACGGTGATGGCGAGCAGGCCCGTCTCCAGGGTCTCGATATACTCGCGCTTCTTCAGGTACCACAGCGGGAAGTCGAGGTGCTCGCGGGGAACGGCGAGCATCCGCTCCATGTGGGACGGGGCCAGCCCTGCGTTGTCCGGGTCCCGGCGCCGCTGGATGTACAGCAGCGACAGGACCGCGTGGAAGAGCCGCTGATCTTGGTTTCGGTCTTCCCCGGCGGTCTCCTGCTTGAAGACCTGCCACTGCTCACTCCGCTCCCGGTCATAGCTCGCGTCGTAGGCCGCCCGGGTATCGGGATCGGAGAGGCACTCGTAGGCCGTGCGGACCTCGTTGAAGAGGTCCGCATCCCCGGTGACGTCGTTGTCCGGGTGGTACCGCTTCGCCAGGAGTCGATAGACACGCTCGATGGTCTCGCGATCCGCGGAGGGGCTGAGCTGGAGTGTCTCGTAGTGATCGACCCAGGGCTGTTTCGGCATGGAGGGAGTTCTCGGTACCGGTCGTAGAAGGCTGCGCGTCCGGCTCCCAAGATATGGAGAAGAGCCGTGTGGGGGCCATACGGTTTCCACTCCCGTCGGACGACGAGAGTGGGAACCGCGGCCTGGACCGACCGGGAACCTCCCGAGGTGCCTACTCCACCGTGGTGGGCACCATAAGGTGGGCGTAGGGCGTTCCGGCCCACATTACATACGGGCCACCGGCGCCGTGCTCGGTGGGGAAGGCGTCGAACATGGCGGGATCCGGGGCGATGACCATGATGTGCGGACCATCCCACAACCAGTCGGCACCCTCCGGTGGCTCCATGGCGAAGGGGTCGGCGTTGCTGGCGGCCGGACCCCCCTGGAGCATGTAGGACATGCCGATCCCGGCGATCTGGGGGGTCTCACCGGCCTGGAACGCGGCGAACCAGGCCTGCCACGCGGCATCCAGGCAGATGGGGTTGTCCCCGGGTCCCGCCGGATTCTCGTCCGGGAGACAGAGCCAGCCGTTCGTTCCGGCACGTAGCTCCTCGAGCTCGCCGGCCGCATTGAACTGCATGATGGTGGCGCCGGCCGCGATCCCCTCAGGGGCCGCGCTCATGGCCAGGGCGATGGGATCTTCGGACGTGACCGAAGTCTCGGCAGCCGGCTCAGCGGGCGCTTCCTGCACCGCGGCCTCATCATCTGTCGGAGCACAGGCGAGGAAGAGAATCGAGATAGGGACCAGGGTCCTGGAAAGCGACATCGAGGGACTCCGGTGACGAGTGAGGACTCTGCCGAGACTCGGCGGCGATCCGCGCGATTCGACGCTGGAAACGCCTTGAGCCGGTGAGCCGGCTCGGTACGGACCGCGGGGGTGGAAGGTCCACCCATGAACGTGCGGCGGGACCGGCATCAAGGGAGGAGATCTTCACTCCCGGGCACGGGACTGCTGCGCGACCGGTCGACGGCGTTTAGGGTAGGGTGTGTGACGGGACGTTCGAGGCCGTCGGCCTTGGACCCACCGATCCGTGACTCACCACGTCCGGCGGGGGGGGCGCACCACCATGAAGTGCCCGGCATGCGGCGGCCAATTGGACCATCGGCTCGAGTTGGGCGAGAGCGGTCCATCGGCCATCCAGTGTGACGGATGTGGAGGAGCCTGGTTGCGCGCCGTGGATTACTGGCGCTGGATGGCCCGGCGACCCGCGAAGAAGGTGGTGGCTTCGGACCTCCCCGCCAGCCCGGTTGCGGAGGAGCGGGCGGGGCTTCGACACTGCCCGGACGACGGACACTTCATGGCCCGCTTTCGCGTGACGCGCGAACCGAGCTTCTATATCGACCAGTGCCGTACGTGCGCCGGAGTCTGGTTGGACCAGGGAGAGTGGAGCGAATTGGGTGAGCTCGGCCTGCAGGCGCGGCTTGGCGAGATACTCTCCGAGGAGTGGGAGTGGCAGCTGCGGGAGGCCGCGCGTAAAGCTCGAGAGGAGGAGCAGTGGAAGCGGCAGCTGGACGAGGCGGACCTTTCCCGCATCACGGAGATCCGGGATTGGCTGCGGTCCCATCCGCGCAAGAGTGAGCTCCTGGCCTTCCTGGGGATCCACCAGCGGATGGATGATGGAGGAGGCGGCTGACCTTGCATCGCGCCATCGTCTCCCTTGTCCTGCTGGCAGGCCTCTCCGCGGGCGGCGGGCCGGTCCAGCTCCAAGCGCAGGTCATCCAGGGCACGGTGATGGACGAGGCCGACGGGAGGCCGGTCCCGGCGGTGTTGGTGGCCGTCCAGGACCGCGACGGGAGACAGCGCGCGGCGGCCCTGTCCGACTCGGTGGGGCGGTATGTGCTACGCGTTCCCGGTGGCGGCGACTATCACCTGGTGGCCGAGGGATTCGGCATCGATGTCTTCCGGTCCCACCTCCTGGCCATCACCGAGCGGCCAGAACCGTACGAACTGGACATCCTGGTTCGCCGGGTACCGATCCCCATCGCGGGGATCGAGGTCACCGTGGAGCGCAGGATGGAGCTGGAGCGTTCGCTCCGGCACTTCATTGGTTTGAGCCCGGCGTCGTTGCGCGTGAAGCCCATCCACCGGGCCGACATCGTGCGCCAGGTGGTCCGGGGGAACGGATTGCCGGACCTCCTTCGCTGGTCGTCCGTCCCGGGTCTGGTGGTGGCCTACACCGCCGACGGACCGTGCTTTCGCATTCGGGGGCAGTGTGCGCCGGTGTACCTGAACGACGTCCGGATGGCCCGCGAGTGGGGAGACGTCCTGCCCATCGAGCTGGCGGAGGTCATCGTGGTGCTCATGCCCAGGGAGAGCATCCGGTACCCCGCCGGGGCGATCCTCCTCTATACCGCCGCCTGGATCGGATAGAGCGCTAAGAGAAAAGAGACCCCGGCCCCGCCTGCCTGGGCGGGACCGGGGCTCACGGCCGGCCGTGAGCTCAGTCCCCGTCCGTGCCGTTGATGTTCTCGAGGATGTCCTTCTGCTCCTCGAGATCCTGCCGGGTGGCCTCTGGATCCAGCCGGACCTCCTCGGCAGAGGTGACGACTTCGGAGAAGGGGGTGTCCCCCGTTCCGTCGCCGTCGGTGTCCACCAGGTCGCTCCAACCGAAGGCGCCGTTGGAGAAATTCAGCCATGCCGTGAAGAGCTGCCGGTCCATCAAGTGGTACATCCGGCCCCGGCTGTCGTTCGTCCAGAGGACGTCGGCGGCCGACTCGAAGCTGTCGGTGCCCAGGCGCTCTTCGTCGAAGACGGCGGACATGTGGCGCACGATGCCGAGGTAGCACCCCAGCGTCCCCGCATCCAACCCGTTCCGCTGATTCCCACGGTAGTGGGTCATCCAGTAACCGGCTCCACGCACCCGACCCGCGGTTCCGGTCACCACGAAGTCGGCGGTGGCGCTCCCGCTCCCTCCGTCGTCGTCCGTGGCGTTGAGCATCACGGTGTAGAAACACGCCCTGGAGAACCGGTGGTCCTGCGCATCCAGGATGTCCCGGGGATCCACGGTCGGGCTGGGGAAAGGATCCGCGTTGGGCTCGTCCAGCAGGTAGGTGGCTGCGTCGGTGTCGCCGTCCGCCCAGTCCCACAGGAGCAGGAGGTCATCGCTGCCGGGGTCGGTCACCTGAGCTGAAAGGCCCACCGTCTCGCCGGCGGAAAGGAGGAAGGTGGGCATCCCGTTCACCACCGTGGCGCCGCTCAGGTCCATAAGAGCGGCCGGCGCCTGGTTGAGGACGGTGACGTCGAAGGAAGCGCTCCCCGCTCCTCCATCCTTGTCCGTGACGGTGATGGTGACGGCGAAGGTCCCCGCCGGAAGATCCGCGCGCCGACTGGTATCTCCCAGGGGGCACTCCGCCGTCACGATGCCCTGCAACCCACCGTCTCCGCGGGTGACGTTCACCACACCTTCCACCGATGCCTCGTAGCCCTCCACGTCGTGGCACTGGACCACGGCGGTGAAGGGGGCGTCGTGGATCCCCGGGTCGGCGAACAGGGCAGCCACCTGCAGGGTCTGCCCTTCCACGATCTCCGTCACCTGGTCTTCTGCGACCCAGACGTCGGGCGCGACGTTCAGGACCCTCACCGACGTTCCCGCCTCTGCGGAGAGGGCCTCCACCTGGTCGTACACGGTGAGGGTCACGTCCACCACGCCGTCGTCCACACCGCGGAACAGGGGCTGCTCCAGCGAGGGATCGTCCATGAGCCAGGCCGGGGTCCAGGCGAAGGTGAGCGGGAGCCCCTCGGGATCGGCGCTTCCCGACCCATCCAGCGGCACCGTGTAGCCCTCGTCCACCTCGTAGGGACCCCCGGCGTCGGCCGTGGGTGGCTCGTGCTGGCACGGGTTCGCGGTGTACTCCTCGCCAGACAGGTACTCCAGCTCCAGGATGTGGCAGGTACGGGGCACCACGTTCTCCCCGAAGTCCGGCACCATGAAGCCGCCCAGATGGCTGAAGGGCATGGAGTCATCCGGGTCCGCCGGAACCCCGACCTCGAAATGGAGATGGGGACCGGAGGCGGCCCCCACGTCGCTCTCGATGCCGATCACTTCCCCAGCCTCGATCCAGTCCCCCACCGTCCACTCGTTCCCCGTGACGCTTCCGGTGGCGAGATGGGTGTACTTGGTCCACTCGCCGTTGGGGTGCTCGATCCAGACGTAGTTGTTGTAGTCGGAGCAGGATCCCATGACCGCTTCGTCGTCGGTGCAGCCGTGCTCCGCAGAATCGTCGTGGGCCTGGGATCCGTTGGCGGAGAGGCCGTCGCCGGCATCGTCGTCGTTCCCGTGCCGGTCCACGATGCCCCGGATGGTGCCCGCGGCGGCGGCCACGATCTCGGACCCGGCCTCGCTCCCTACCATGTCGATGCGGTCGGGCGGCGTGTGATCATGGTGGTCGCGGGTGACGGTGACCACCGTCCCATCGGCGTAGGGGATCCGGTAGATCCCTTCGGAGCTCGTGTACTCCCCGTGGCTGAAGGCGGCCGGTGGGGCATTGGGGCCCGCCTCGTCCGGGCTCGTGACCGGGTCCCCGCACGCGGAGATCAGGACCAGGGCCAGACCGGCTAGAATGGCCGTCTTGCAGGACGGCGCGCGGGGAATATGGGTGCTCATGCCTACGGCTCCTACGTAACGCTGGCGGGGCGTCGGACCCCGGGAATCGATCCTGGAGGCGGGACCTCCGGCAGGGGCGTTCCGGTCGTTTCAGGTCGCGCACCCGCCTGATCAAAGCTCAAAGCGCCAGGAGACCCGGTGCAAGGAAATTCTTTTCCGGTGTGGGACTTCTCTTCCGTGGCGTGGCCGCAGCACTCTCGCGGGCGCCCCAGAACCCATCCGTCCGGGGGCCCGGCGGCGGTTCGCGCGCCAGCGTGGTCGGACCTATCCTTGCGAGCAGACGTGGGCCAAGAAGGAGATGGTGCGTGAACATCAGAGCGAAGATCACGACGACCCTCATGCTGGGCACCCTGGGATGGGGGTGCTCACCCGAGCCGGAGGCGTCGCCGCCGAACATCATCTACATGTTGGCGGACGACCTCGGGTACGCCGAGCTGGGTGCCTACGGGCAGTCGAAGATCCGGACCCCGAACCTGGACCGGATGGCGGTGGAGGGGATGGTGTTCACGCAGCACTACGCGGGGAGCCCGGTCTGCGCCCCCTCCCGCGGTACCCTCCTGACCGGGCTCCACACGGGTCACGGGCAGATTCGTGACAACTTCGAAGTGGGGGGATACCCGGACCCGGAGGAGCTGGGGCAGATGCCGCTGGACTCGGGGACCTACACCATCGGGTCCCTCCTGCAGGAGTCGGGGTACGTCACGGGCGCCATCGGGAAGTGGGGCTTGGGTGGGCGTCTCTCCACCGGGCAACCGCGCTTTCAGGGCTTCGACTACTTCTTCGGGTACCTGGATCAGCAGCTGGCCCACAACTTCTACCCCACGCACCTGTGGCGGAACGGGGAGAGGGTGGAGCTGGACAACCCCTACTTCTCCCCCCATCAGCGCTTCCAGGGGGACGATCCCACCGACCCGTCGCAGTACGAGCAGTACCAGGGGAACGAGTACTCCCTGGACGTCATGGCGGACGACGCCCTGGCCTTCCTGGAGCGGCACCAGGACGAGCGCTTCTTCCTCTACCTCCCGTTCACGGTTCCTCACGTGGCCCTGCAGGTGCCGGACTCGTCGCTTGTGGAGTACGAGGGGGCGTTCGACGAGGAGCCTTACCTCGGCGACCGGGGCTACCTCCCGCATCAGAGGCCGTTCTCCGCCTACGCCGGGATGATCACGCGCATGGACGCCCACATCGGGCGGATCATGGACAAGCTCCAGGAGCTCGGGCTGGACGAGAACACGCTGGTCTTCTTCACCAGCGACAACGGCACCACCTACACCGGAGGCGTGGACGCCGCGTATTTCGAGAGCACGGGTGGGCTCCGTGGGCTCAAGGGTTCGGTGTACGAGGGAGGAGTCCGCGTTCCGCTCATCGCGCGGTGGCCCGGCCACATCGAGGCCGGCGCCGTCAGCGATCACGTGTCCGCCTTCTGGGACATGATGCCGACCTTCGCCGAGCTGGTGGGCGTGGATCCGCCCCAGGGAATCGACGGCGTGTCCTTCCTTCCCACGCTGCTGGGCGAGAGCCAGCAGGCGGAGCACGACGCCCTGTACTGGGAGTACCACGGACTGTGGAATGGCGCTCAGGCCGTTCGCATGGGGCGGTGGAAGGCGGTGCGGCTGGGGGGCCACGATGATCCCAACGTGCCCATCGAGCTCTACGACCTGGAGGCGGATCCAGGAGAGACCCGGGACGTGGCCGCCGAGCACGCCGACGTGGTGGCGCGCGCTCGCGCGGTGATGGAGTCCCGGACGGAGGCACGCCTCCCGCAGTGGAACTTCGCTCGCTGAGTGCCCATGCCTGACCTGGTGGACGGATTCGTCTTCTACGTGGTCTTCCTCTTCTCCACTACGCTCCACGAGGCGGCCCACGCCTGGGCGGCGCTGAGGGGGGGCGATCCCACCGCGTACGAGGGTGGCCAGGTGACGTTGGATCCAGTCCCCCATATCCGACGTGAGCCGGTGGGGATGGTGATCCTCCCCGTGATCTCCGTCCTGGTCTCCGGGTGGCCCCTGGGGTTCGCCAGCG
Organism: Gemmatimonadota bacterium; assembly: GCA_039586075.1. GTDB lineage: Bacteria > Gemmatimonadota > Gemmatimonadetes > Longimicrobiales > Gaopeijiaceae > Gaopeijia. Next base: position 42,279 of record JBDHLC010000010.1, read on the forward strand.
CGCCCTACGACGTGCGTTGGGCCCAGCGCCATCCCCGCCGAGCGGCGTGGATGGCGCTGGCGGGGCCAGGGGCGAACCTCCTCCTGGTGCTGGTGGCGGGGATCCTCATCAACGTGGGACTCTCCGCGGGAGTCTTCCTGGCCCCCGAGTCCATCTCCTTCGCCGACGTCACGGCGTCGGCGGCCGGTGTGGGGGGTCCCTGGGACGCGGTGGGGTACTTCCTGGGGACCATCTTCGCGCTCAACCTCCTGCTGATGCTCTTCAACCTGCTTCCGGTCCCCCCATTGGACGGAAGCGCCGCACTGGTATTGGGGCTCCCGGATCGGCTGGTTCCCCGGTATCAGTCATTCCTCTGGTCGAACCCCGGCCTGGGCCTGCTGGGGATCTTCCTGGCCTGGCAGGTATTCGACCTTCTCTTCGATCCCGTGTTCACGATGGCTCTGAACGCCCTCTACTTCGTGCACGGCGTCTCGTACGGATAGGACAATGCGCAGACTCTACCTGGTCCTGGCCATCGTAGGGGGCATCGTCCCCTACCTCCTCTTCGGCTCCCTGATCCTGGAAGGCGCGGGGATCGACGTGTGGATGGAGCAGCTCCTCACCGACCCGGCCCCCCGGGGACTCACCGGGGACCTCACGCTCAGCGCGGCGGTCTTCCTGCTCTGGTCGTTCCGCGAGGTTCGTCGCCTGGAGATGAGCCGGTGGTGGGTGTATCCCCTTGTGACGTGCACCATCGGGCTCTCTTGCGCGTTCCCCCTCTTCCTTTGGGCGCGAGAGGGTCGGCTGGGATCCGATTCCCCCGCCGGGGCCTGAGGCTTCCGTGCCGGCCGCACGGCCCCTGGAGCCGATCCTGTGGGCGGGCGCCATGTTCGCGGCGGTCCTGCTGGGCATCTCGCTCCGGTTTCTTGCCTTTCTCGTGATCCTTCCGTGGTCTGTCCTGGTGTGGCCTCTCCACCGCCAGCGGGCCCGGGCATCCATGGCCTGGCCGCCGCCCTACGCCCTGGAAGTGTGGCAGACCGCCCTGGGGGCCTCGCTGGTGGCACTGGCGACCTTCGTGGCCGCCTGGGTGACGGACCACGACTTCTTCGGGACACTCTTCGTGCCCGTGGCATTCCTGGCGGCCGGGCTCTCGGCCATCGCGGTGGCCATGATGACCTACCATGGCGTGGTGGCGAGCCGGGAAGGTGGTCCGCAGGAGCCGGGCTCCGATGGCTGAGGAACCCAGCCCGAAGACCCGGGAATGCCGCTTCGGGCGTTGACGAAACGGCGAAATACCGCGATACTGATCGCAGTCTTCCACAGAAACACAGGGAAGCTCACGAGCTGTGAGGGCGACGATCTCGTTCCTGGTGATCGCCGCCCCTTTTTTAATGTGACCGCGGTTGGTCACGCCTACGCGCGGGGGTTGCCGCGCACATGTAGCAGTCGGGAAGTACGTATCATCGTGGCTCCGACTTGCACAGCACAGGAGCGCATTGATGCGTACCAAGGGAACCGTGAAGTGGTTCAACGATCAGAAGGGTTTCGGATTCATCACGCCGGAGGACGGTAGCAAGGATTGCTTCGTCCACCACAGCGCCATCCAGATGGACGGCTTCAAGAGCCTTGCCGAGGGTGAGCAGGTGGAGTTCGACATCGTGGACGGGCCGAAGGGTCCGGCGGCGGAGAACGTGACCCGGGCCTGATCCGGCTGCGACGTTCAGCGTCGATACGGGGCCGGCTCCTTCGGGGGCCGGTCCCTTTTTTTTGTCCCGGAGGTTCGTCGAGCCTTCCCTCGCCTTCGGATCCCGAATCCGAGAAGAGTCCGTGGTGGCTGGAGGAGACCAATCCCTCTTCGGTGGCGATCACCGCCATAGATTTTCGTTGACATGGGCACCGGTAGACGCAAATCTGCCGGCAGTCCCGAGGGCGGCCGCATCGTTCGCCGAACGGCCGCGGTTCGGTCCTCGAGTTCGTCCCCTTGTTTCTTGCGTGGCCGCGGGCGGCCACACACCGCGCGGGTGTGCCGCGCACTCCGTAGCAGTCGGGCGGTACGTCTCATCGTGGCTCCGACTTGCACCACACTAGGAGCGCGAGATGCGTATCAGAGGAACCGTGAAGTGGTTCAGTGACGAGAAGGGCTTCGGATTCATCACGCCGGAGGACGGCAGCAAGGACTGCTTCGTCCACTTCAGCGCCATCCAGGGCGACGGCTTCCGGAGCCTTCCCGAAGGCGCCCAGGTGGAGTTCGAGATCGTCGAGGGCGCCAAGGGCCCGGCGGCGGAGAATGTGACGCTGGTCTGAGTCCTGGCACACCGTCCGATGACGAAAGGGCCGCCCCGGATCTCCGGTGCGGCCCTTTCTCCCATGGGTACCTACGATGGCGTAGACGCCAGGGTAGAGCCTTGGCGGGCAGGAGCCATCATGGCAAGGACCGGAGTCACTCTCCGGCCGGGAGCCCCCATGGCCACCATCACCGCCGAGCCAGGGCCCGCGAGGAGTCCATGGCGGAGGTAGCTGAAGCGTGATCCGGCTCGGTCGACTGCCCCGGCTCCGCAACGCCTACCTGCGCCGAGGGATCCTGGTGTGGTGGGCCATCCGGTTCACCGCCGCCTTCACCGGTATGGTCTTCCTCAACACCCGTGCCACTCTGGGCCTGCTCGTGATGGTGGCGGTGGGAGTGGTCCTGTACACGCGGCGTCGCTGGGAGGACATCCTGTTGGGGAACCTGGGCATCCCGCTTCGGGAGGCGGTGGCCTGGGCACTCCCCCTGCCGATGGTGGCGGAGGCCCTGATCCCCAGCCCCCTCCTGGAGGCGGAGGGCGCCGGTGGCTTCGCTCCGATCCTGGTGTCGGGTCCGGGGATGGGTGGCGGGATGCGTGGTGGGGCGGAGCTGGAGCGGCCCCAGCCGGGCACGGCGGTGCTGGAGGTGGACGGCCTCGGCAAGTCGTACTGGCGCACCACGGTCCTCAAGTCCGCTTCGTTCCGGGCGGTGGCGGGGGAGATCACGGCCCTCATGGGGCGGAACGGCAGCGGGAAGACCACCATGCTCCGGATCTCGGTGGGGCGAGTGGGCGCCGGGTACGGGCGAATCTTCTGGCGGGGCGACTTCGTGGAACGGCCGCGGCTCTTTCGTATGGCGAGGGAGGGCCTCTTCTTCTCCGCCCAGGAATCCGCCCTTACGTCCCATTTCACGGTGGGGGATCACCTCGACGCGGTGGTGCGGACCTTCGGCGGAGGGGACCGGATGGAGGAGGTGGTGGCCCGCATGCGCCTCGCCGAGTTCCTCGGCCGCCGGCCGCACCAGATCTCCGGTGGCGAGCGGCAGCGCGCGTCGCTGGCCATGGCCCTGCTGCGCCGGCCGGTGTGCCTCCTCATGGACGAGCCCTTCTCCGGCGTCGCCCCTCGGGATCGCCCCCTCATTGCCGCCGGTCTTCGAGGCCTGCGGGATGCGGGGTGCGCCGTGGTGGTATCGGGTCACGACGTGGAGGAGCTGTTCGACGTAGCCGACCAGGTCATGTGGGTGGTGGCCGGGACGACCCACTGGTTGGGATCGCCCTCCGAGGCGGCGGCCCACCCGCAGTTCCGGCGGGAGTACCTGGGACCCCGGGGGAAAGCCGGGTAGTGGCCGCCCCACGTTTCTGGACCGTGCCTTGCAGCAGCCATGGGGCATGAACCCACTCCTCGTGTTGGGTGGCCTGGCCTGGGCGGCGGCCCCGGCCCTGTCGTTCCTGGGCTCCCCAGCCTACCGCTGCGAGTACCATCCCCTCGCACGGCTCTCCGTGGCCGTGGAGGAAGGAATGGCGCTGGAAACCGTCCTGGCTCGTTTCGAGGCATACGCGTCCCGAAGCGGCCCGGAGGCCGGAGGCGTCGCCGTTCTGGGTGATATCGTCCCCACGGGCGCCCCGGGGCAGCCGAAGGTGGCCAGCCGGGTCCTGTTCATCGAGGACCTCTGGATGGACGGGGAGGTGGAGCTGGTGGCCTGGTTCGACGGCACGGGCAGAGTGGAAGGAAGCCGCTATCGATGCACCGGCTGAGCGCCGGGGTCCCGGGCGCTTGACACATCAACATCAGTTGATGTATTCTCTACGGCATGTCCCCTGAACTGTCCGCCTCCACGCCCGACACCCTCCTCCTGCAGCGCTTCCAGGCCGTTGCGGAGGAGACCCGCCTTTCCATCGTCCGGCTCCTGTCGTCCGGAGAGCGGTGCGTCTGTGAGCTGCAGACGGAGCTGGACGCGGCCCAGTCGAGGCTGTCTTTCCACCTGAAGAAGCTCAAGGACGCGGGAGTGGTGCAGGATCGCCGCGATGGCCGCTGGGTCTACTACCGGCTGGTCCCCGAGGCCCTGGAGGAGATGCGGAGCGTGCTGGGAGACCTGGGCACCTCGGGGGAGGAGGCCTGGTCCGGGGGTGGCGGAGGAGGCTGTTGTGGGTGACCTCGGATTTTTTTTGACCGCACACATCAACGATACTTGATGGACCTCGCGTGGGGAGGGAGCGAGGGCTCCGGCGTACCGAGCCCGCTCCGCCTCGCCAGGACCGTCCCGGAGGAAAGAGCGACCAATGAGTGACCCGATTCGAGCGAAGGTGCGAGAGCGGTATGGGCTGGCGGCGCTGAAGGTGCAGGGTGGCGAGCAGGGGAGCTGCGGATGTGGCTGCTCGACGAAGGCGGACGGCGGCTTGGCCGATCCCATCACCCGAGACCTGTACGACCGAGTCACCTCCGAGAGCCTTCCCGAGAAGGCCGTACTGGCCTCCCTGGGGTGCGGGAACCCCACGGCGCTGGCGGAGCTGCAGCCGGGTGAGGTGGTCCTGGACCTGGGGAGCGGCGGCGGGATCGACGTCCTGCTGTCCGCCCGGCGCGTGGGCCCTGCCGGGCACGTCTACGGTCTGGACATGACCGACGAGATGCTGGCACTGGCCCGAGCCAACGCGAGGGAGGCGGGCGCGGAGAACGTCGAGTTCCTGAAGGGGGAGATCGAGTCCATTCCCCTGCCGGACGACTCGGTGGACGTCATCGTGTCCAACTGTGTCATCAATCTGTCCGCGGACAAGGACCGGGTTCTGTCCGAGGCGTATCGGGTCCTGAAGCCGGGCGGCCGCTTCGCCGTCTCGGACGTGGTGAGCACCGACGACGACATCCCCCCGGCCATGCGTCGGAGTCTGGAGCTCTGGGTGGGGTGCGTAGCAGGGGCCCTCTCCCAGGACGCGTTCCACACGAAGCTGCAGGAGGCCGGCTTCCAGGAGATCTCGCTGGAGCCCACCCGGGTCTACCGGGTGGCAGACGCCCGGGCTTTCCTGGAAGAGGCTGGACTCGACGTGGCCGCGGTGGCGGATGCCGTGGATGGGAAGTTCATGTCCGCGTTCGTGCGGGCCCGGAAGCCGGATTCGCACGCATGAGCCAGGTGACCCACGGGGTCGACCCCACGTCGCCGGCGCTGCGGTCGCGACTGTCCTTCCTGGACCGGTATCTCACGGTCTGGATCTTCCTGGCCATGGGGGCGGGAGTCGCGCTGGGTGCCCTCTGGTCGGAGGGAGTCCAGGCGCTGAACGAACGCACCCAGATCGGCACCACGTCCCTGCCCATCGCGGCGGGGCTGATCCTCATGATGTACCCGCCACTGGCGAAGGTCCGTTACGAGGAGCTGGGGGACGTCTTCCGGAACTGGCGAATCCTCGCGCTCTCCCTCGTCCAGAACTGGGTCATCGGGCCGGTGCTCATGTTCGGGCTCGCGGTGATCTTCCTCCGTGACTACCCCGAGTACATGGTGGGCCTGATCCTCATCGGGCTCGCCCGGTGCATCGCCATGGTCATCGTCTGGAACGAGCTGGCGGACGGAGACAACGACTACGCCGCGGGGCTCGTGGCCTTCAACTCCGTCTTCCAGGTCCTCTTCTACAGCGTCTACGCGTGGTTCTTCATCACCTACCTCCCCCAGTGGCTGGGCCTGGAGGGGGTCGCCGTCGACATCACCATGGGGGAGATCGCGAAGAGCGTCTTCATCTACCTGGGGATCCCGTTCCTGGCCGGAATGGCCACGAGGTTTCTCCTGGTGCGCCGGCGGGGCAAGGAGTGGTATTCGCGTGAGTTCATTCCGCGTATCTCGCCCCTGACGCTCATCGCGCTCCTCTTCACCATCGTCGTGATGTTCTCCATCCAGGGTGAGGCCATCCTGCGGACGCCGGTGGGTGTGGCACGGATCGCTGTTCCGCTACTCCTCTACTTCGTTGCCATGTTCCTCGTGAGCTTCGCCATGGGACGTGCGGTGGGGGCCGACTATTCGAAGACGGTGTCGGTGAGCTTCACCGCAGCGAGCAACAACTTCGAGCTGGCCATCGCGGTCGCGGTGGGGACGTTCGGGATCGCCCACGGTGCCGCGTTCGCCGCCGTCATCGGCCCGCTGGTGGAGGTCCCGGTCCTGCTGGGACTGGTCCACGTGGCCTTCTGGCTGCAGCGGCGTTGGTTTGCCGACGAGGTGCGGGAGGGCGGGCCCGCGCTGGACCCGGATCTCTGCGCCACGGAGATTCCTTCCGGCGCCCGCGGATCCCGAATCACCAGGACACCATGAAGATCGCCCTCATCAGTGACGTGCACGGGAACCTCCCGGCGCTCACCTCGGTCCTCGACGCCGTGGAGGCCGAGGAGGTCGGCGCCGTCTACCACCTGGGGGACCTGGTAGGCTACGCCCCCTGGCCCAACGAGGTGGTGGATCTCCTGCGCGAGCGTCGCATACCGGGTGTGGCGGGGAACTACGATTCCACGGTGGCGACCCATTACGACCACTGTGGATGCCAGTACGAGGATCCCCGGCAGGCGGAGCTGTCCCACCTCTCCTTCGCCTGGACACTGGAGCACACGTCGGCGCGGACCAAGGCCTGGCTCGCCGCTCTCCCCTTCCGCCTCGACGTGCGACCGCTGGGAGGACACGTCTCGGGCCCGACCCTGCGCCTGGTGCATGGCAATCCCGTCCTGAACACCGTCTACTGGACCGAGGACCGGTCGGACGACTTCTGCAGGAAGATGGCCGACCACCTGCGGGCCCGCGCGGGCGACGTGATCGCGTTCGGGCATACGCACAAGCCCTGGCACCGGGTGGTGGACGGGATCCGGTTCGTGAACACGGGATCGGTCGGTCGACCCAAGGATGGGGACTGGAGGGCGGGCTACGTCCTGCTGGCACTGGGGCCGGACGAGGTGGAGGTGGAATTCCGGCGCGTGGACTACGACGTCGCGGCCGCCACCCACGCGATCCGGGAGAGCGATCTGCCCGACGACTTCGCCGCCTACCTCGAGACCGGGGGGCGCCCCGCCGAGACCGGCTCGGCTCCGGGCGGGAACCGCTGACTCGCGTCCGGCAGTGACCCCGCCCGGGACACCGAATCGGGCTCGATCGTCCGCCTCCACCGTGCTGTCCTGGGTGAGCGGACTGGCCGCCATGGCGTCGGCCGCGCTGGGAGCCCAGGAGCCACCCGCTCCGGGTCCCGGGGGTGATGTTGGGCCCGCTGCCGTCGCGCCAGACACCGTGAGAGGGGAATTCGGGCAGGATGCGGGATTCCGGATCCTGGGCCGGCCGTCCCCACGCCAGCGGGTCATCGGTGGGGTATGGACCCTCCATCCGCATGCCGTTTCCTTTCCCCGGATAGAGGAGACGCGAGGGTACGGGGTGCAGTGGCGGGGGTACTTCGCCGCTACCTTCGTCAACTCGTACGGGGAGCGGGCCTTCAGCGCGGGCGTCGAGCGGGTGTGGGGCAGCCTCGCCTGGCGGGCCCTCGGGACGGGCGTCGGCTATCGGGCCGGATTGGTGACCGGGTACGACGAGCGGATGCTCTCGGTGGCCAGGGACCTTCCGGTTCTCCCGTTCGTGGGGCTCATGGCGTGGACCCGGGTCGGTCCGGCAAGATTCGACGCATTCTACGTGTATCGGGTGGTGACGTTGGAGCTGTCTCTAAGGCTCTGAGCCACCGTCCTTCATCAGACCACGAGGGGGAGGTGCTCGAAGCATGGCACGCCAACCAGAGGTGAGGTCGGAGGTGTCGACCCGCTGGGCGGACTACGGCTCCGACGGGACGCGGGAGGCTCGGTTCTCGGGGCCGTGCCGCCGCGGGCCGGGCGGTGTGCTCGGTATGGTGCTGGCCATGGGCCTGGCGACGTCCGCCGGCGCCTGCGGCCCGCCGCCGCTGGAGCCGGTGGCTCCGGAGTACTTCGCGTTCGGGATCTTCGGGGACGGCCCGTACTACCCGTGGGAGAACGGTCCCTGGCGACGGACCCTGGAAGATGCGGCGGCGGCCGACCTGACCTTCTTCGTCCACGTGGGCGACTTCCTCTGGGCGCCCTGTTCGGACGAGCTGTACCGCCGGCGCCTTGACGAGATGAACGGCCTGCCCCACCCGGTGGTCTATATCCCCGGGGACAACGAGTGGGTGGATTGTTACGGCCGGAGGGAGGGCCGGCACGATCCGCTGGAGCGCCTCGACGCGCTTCGGACCGTTTTCTACTCCCGTCCGGGGACCAGCTTGGGTGGCAACCCGATGCCCCTGACCACCCAGGCGAAGGACCCGGCGTTCGCGGGGTATCCGGAACATGCCCGATGGGAGCGTGAGGGGATCGTCTTCGCCACGCTGCACACGGTGGGCTCGTCCAATGCGTTGGACGACTTCGAGGGGCGAAACGAGGCGCACGACGCCGAGGTGGAGGAGCGCACCCAGGCGGTGCTGGCGTGGCTGGAGGAGACGTTCCGCCATGCCCGGGAGGTGGAGGCTACCGGAGTGGTCCTGATCGGTCATGCCAACATCTTTCGGCGACGCGCCGAGGCTCGCCGCGGCCACGAGCGGCTGAGGGAGCGGCTCGTCCAGGAGGTTGGCGCGTTTCCCGGTCCGGTGCTCTACGTCCACGGGGACTCCCACCGGCAGCGGGTGGACCAGCCGCTGGCCGGCCCATCGGGCGAGCCCCTGTCGAACCTCACTCGGCTGGAGACCTTCGGCTCTCCGGAGATCGGCTGGTTGCGCGTGGTGATGGACCCCGAGTCCGGGAGCTTCGTGGGGGTCGATCGCCGCTGGATGCGGGGATACTGGTAGCCGTGGAGGTCCGGAGGGGGCACCCGTGCCGGGGGTGAGGAGGGAGCGAAGGTGAGGGTTCGCGCCTACCGGTCGGGGGACCGGGGCGGCTGCCTCGAGATCTTCGACTCCAATGTCCCGGAGTTCTTCCGTCCAGAGGAGCGTCGGGACTTTCGCGCATTCCTGGATGATCCCCCGGGTCCGCTCCTGGTCCTGGAGGGACCCCCAGGCCGGATCGTCGGCTTCGGCGGTGTGGCGGACGAGGGGGACGGCCTGGGCAGCCTCTGCTGGGGGATGGTCCATCGGAGCCGACACGGTCAGGGGCTGGGTCGGAGGCTCCTGGACGCCCGCCTGGATCTCATGCGACAAGACCCCTCGTTTCGTGCCGCGCGGCTCGAGACCATCCCCGCGACGGCGGGGTTCTTCGTGAAGATGGGCTTCTCGGTGGTTTCCACGGAGCCCGACGGCTACGCTCCGGGGATGGACCGGGTGGTCCTGGTCCGGGACCTGGAACCCTGAGGGCGCCGCAGGATAGGCGCCGGGAGCCCGCCATGCCTCAGCAGGATGTGGTCAACCTCGCCGAGAAGCTCTCTCTCTTCTCGGATCACTGGATGCCCCGGATCGTGGGGGAGCTCAATGGACAGCATGTGAAGCTGGCCAAGCTCCTGGGCGACTTCATCTGGCATCGGCACCCGGACGAGGACGAACTGTTCCTGGTGCTGTCGGGTGAACTGGAGTTGCACCTGCGGGAGCGAGTCGTCACGCTTCGGGAAGGCGAGTTCTTCATCGTTCCCCGAGGCGTGGAGCACAAGCCCGTGGCTCGCGAGGAGGTCCACCTCCTCCTCCTGGAGCCCGCCTCCACGCGGAACACGGGGGATGCGGTGAACGAGCGGACGGTGGAGAGACCCCAGTGGATCTGACGATCCGGATCTCGTAGGAGGAGAAGAACCATGACGGTGGACGACCTTAGGACGATTCTGCTCCGGGACCTGGAGGCGGTGAAGCGGGAGCTTCTGGCCTATCGGGACGAGAAGGACATCTGGGCCATGCCGCCGGGGGTTCCGAACTCCGCGGGGACGCTGGCCTTGCACATGGCGGGAAACCTCCACCACTTCCTGGGCGCGGTCCTGGGAGGCGCGCAGTACGTGCGGGACCGGGAAGGGGAGTTCGGAGATCGGGACCTACCCCGGAAGGAGCTGCTCGCCAGGCTGGACGCCACGGCGAGAGCCGTGGAGGGAGTCCTGGGGGAGATGGACGACACGCGACTCCACGAGACCTTCCCCGGCGAGTTTCCCATGGGCCGGGTACGCACCGGACGCTTCCTCCTCCACCTGGCCACCCACCTGGCGTACCACCTGGGGCAGATGGACTACCACCGTCGGATCGTGACGGGGGAGGGGGTGGGGGCAGAGGCTCAATCCCTGAAGGCGATCTTCTGACCGGCTGCACCCTCAGGGAGCGGGATCTCCCGGGCCATGAACGGAGTCGTCAGCTCTGCTCGTCGTCCGCCCCGTCGGCGTCGTGGTCCGCCCAGTTCTTCATGTCCCGGATCCCCTCCCGGCCCTCCACCAGAAACACGACGTCCTCGGCGATGTTGGTGGCCAGGTCGGCGATGCGCTCGATGTTCTGCGAGATGAGGAGCACCTCGAGGCCGCCGCCGATGTTGCGGGGGTCTTCCAGCATGTAGGTGACCATGATCCGGAAGAGGGACTTCCGGAGGGAGTCCACCTTGTCGTCCGTTGCCCGGACCCGCATGGCCGAGCCCGGGTCGCGGGCCACGAAGGCCGCCAGGGCGTCGGAGAGCATCTCCCGCGCCACGTCCCCCATCTCCGCCAGCTCCCGGAGCTCCGGCGGCGGAGACGCCTTCCGCATGCGACGGACCGCTCGCGCGATGTTCACCGCGTGATCCGCAACGCGCTCGATGTCGTTGGCCACCTTGAGGACGGTGATGATCAGGCGTAGATCGGAGGCCATGGGTTGATGGAGGGCGAGCAGCTCCTGCACCCGCTCGTCCACCACCGTCTCCATCTCGTCGATCTCGCTGTCGGCGGCGCGAAGGTCGGCGGCCACCTTCGTGTCTGCCTCCTCCACCGCCTCGAGCGCCCGGGCCACGGCCTGCTCCACCTTCCCGGCCATGGTGAGCAGGAGCTCCTGCAGCCCGTCGAGCTCCTCGTGGAAGTGCCGCTTGGGATTGCCTTCCATGTTCATCCGAACCTCCCGGTGACGTAGGCCTCGGTCCGCTCCTCCGACGGATTGGTGAAGATCAAATCGGTGGGACCGTACTCGATGAGTTCGCCCATGTAGAGGAAGGCGGTGTAGTCCGAGATTCGGGCCGCCTGCTGCATGTTGTGGGTGACGATTACGATGGTGTAGTCCTTCTTGAGCTCGTAGATCAGCTCCTCGATGCGCTGGGTGGCGATGGGGTCGAGCGCCGAGGCCGGCTCGTCCATGAGGACGATCTCGGGCTTCACGGCCAGGGTCCGGGCGATACAGAGCCGCTGCTGCTGGCCCCCCGAGAGGGCGTAGGCCGAGTCACCCAGCCGATCGTGGATCTCGTCCCAGATCGCCGCCTGACGGAGGGAGTGCTCCACGAGGCCGTCCAGGTCCCCCTTGAAGCCGTTCACCCGCGGGCCGAAGGCCACGTTGTCGTAGATGGACTTGGGAAACGGATTCGGCTTCTGGAAGACCATGCCGATGCGCCGGCGGACCTCCACCGGGTCCACGTCCTCGTCGTAGAGGTTCTTTCCGTGGAAGTCGACCTGCCCCTCGATTCGAGCGGCGCTGACCAGATCGTTCATCCGGTTGAAGCAGCGCAGGAGGGTGCTCTTTCCGCACCCGGAGGGACCGATGAGGGCCACCACCTTGTTGGCGGGCACCACCAGGTCCACCTCCTTCACCGCCTGCTTGGAGCCGTAATAGACGGAGAGGGAGCGGGCCTCGAGGGCCGGGGCCCGGCCCTCGGTGTCGATGTCGTGAGTCGTCGCCATGGTGTCAGAGCCGCTTCTGGTATCGGTTCCGGAGGATGATGGCGGCTGCGTTCATGGTAAGCAGGAGGGCCAGGAGGACAATGATCCCTGCAGCCGCCAGGGCGTGGAACTCGTCCTGGGGCCGGGAGATCCAGTCATAGATCTGCAAGGGGAGGACGGTGAAGCGATCCCCGAGGCCCGACGGCGTGAAGGCGATGAATCCCACGGCCCCCACCATGATCAGGGGGGCCGTCTCACCCACCGCCCGGGAAAGGGCGAGGATGGTCCCGGTCAGGATCCCCGGCATAGCCATGGGAAGCACCTGGTGCCGCACCACCTGCCAGCGGGTGGCCCCCAGCCCGTATGCCGCTTCCCGTATGGAGTTCGGGACGGCGCGGATGGCTTCCTGCGCCGCCATGACGATGACGGGCAGGATGAGGATGGAGAGGGTCAGCGCCCCGGAGATGATGCTTCGTTCCAGCCCCATGGCCCGCACGAAGACGGTGAGTCCCAGGATGCCGTAGACGATGGAGGGGACTCCGGCGAGGTTGGCGATGTTCAATTGGATGAGGCGCGTGAACCAGTTCTTGGGGGCGTACTCCTCCAGGTAGATGGCCGCAGCCACCGAGAGGGGGAACGCCACGAGGGCCGTGAGGCCCAGGATCCAGATGGAGCCGGCCAGGGCCGCCTTGATTCCCGCTCGTTCCGGGAGCCGCGAGGCGAATGCGGTAATGAAGTCCCAGTCCACCGCCGAGAGCCCGTCCATGGTGACGTCGACCAGGAGGATCCCGAGTGCCACCACCCCCACCAGCGTGGCCAACAAGGCGAAGACGGCGAAGGCGGCGCCTTTCAGGTGGCGCCGGCGGTGAAAGGCGGCGGGCGCCCGTCCCATGGGCTCAGTGGTCATTCGTACTCCTCCCGGAACCGGGCCAGCACCCACTGGCTCAGGACGTTCATGAGCAGCGTGATGACGAACAGGGTGAGTCCCACCGCGAAGAGCGTCTGGTACTCGATGGTACCGTGCGGCGTGTCTCCCTTCGAGACCTGGACGATGTAGGACGTCATGGTCTGGATGGACTCCAGGGGATTCAGCGTGAGGTTCGCCATGTTCCCGGAAGCGATGGTGACCGCCATGGTCTCCCCGATGGCCCGGGAGATCCCCAGGATGAACGAGGCGACGATCCCGGAGAGGGCGCCGGGCACCACCACCCGGGTGGCGACCTCCATCTTCGTGGCCCCCAGGCCGTACGCACCCTGGCGAAGCGCCTCCGGTACCGCCCGCAGCGCGTCCTCCGACAGGGAGGCCACCGTGGGGATGATCATGATCCCCACCACGATGGCTCCGGCGGCGGCGTTGAACACGTCGGTGGAGGGAACGAAGTACCGGAGGATCGGGGTGATGAAGGTCAGGGCGAAGTAGCCGTAGACCACCGTGGGAATCCCGGCCAGGATCTCCAGGAGGGGCTTGAGCGCCCCCCGGAGCCTCGGGCCCGCGTACTCACTCAGGAAGATGGCGGTGAGGAGGCCCACCGGAATGGCGATGAGGGCGGCACCCGCCGCCACCAGGAACGACCCCGATGCCAGGGGCAGGATTCCGAAGTGGGGGTCCTGGAAGAGGGGGGTCCACCGCGTGTCCGTGAGGAAGTCCACCACGGACACCTCGCGGAAGAAGAGGAGGCTCTCTCCCAGGAGGACGCCCACGATCCCCACCGTAACCAGGGTGGAGACCGCGGCACAGACGAAGAGAACGGCCCCGATGAGCCGCTCCTTGAAGTCCCGGTTCCTCCGGGACGCGAGCGCCGCAGGGCCGGCGATGGACGCCGACCCTGCGGTGGTCGTATTGCCCGCGCGAGACTGGCTCAGCGAGGGGTCAGCTTGCGCCACCAGCCGCCTCGGCGATGGCCCGCATCTGCTCCGCGTACTGCTCGGCGGAGAGGGCGCTGTACCCGGTGGACGGAACGATCTCCGTGGCGTTCCCGAGCATGAACTCGACGTACGCCCGGACCGCGGGCCGCTCCAGGGCCGAGTGCCTCACGTAGACGTACAGGGGCCGGGAGAGCGGCGCGTAGGTCCCGTCCTGGATGGTCTCGTCCGACGGGAGGACGCATCCCTCACCCCCGTCGACGGCCACGAGCTTCAGGATGTCGGAGTTCTCGGCGTAGTAGGCGTATCCGAAGTACCCGAGGGAGTAGGTATCGCCGGCGATCCCCTGCACCAGGATGTTGTCGTCCTCGGAGGCCTGGTAGTCGGCCCGGGAGGCGCCGCCCTCACCGTTGATGGTCTCGGTGAAGTAGTCGAACGTCCCGGAATCGGTGCCGGGGCCGTAGAGGCTGATCTCCTCGGCGGGCCACTCGTCCCGGACGTCCTGCCAGGTGGTCACGGTGGAGTTGGGCTCCCAGATCTGGTTGAGCTCGCCGACCGTGAGGCACTGGAGGAACTCGTTGTCCGGGTTCGCGAGGACCGAGAGACCGTCCCACCCCACGTTCAGCTCCGTGAAGTCCACCCCGGCGTCGTGACAGGCCTGGGCCTCCGAATCCCGGATCGGGCGGGAGGCGTTGGACATGTCGGTCTCGCCGGCGCAGAAGCGCTGGAAGCCCCCACCGGTGCCGGAGTAGGCCACAGTCACCCGAGTGTCCGGGTTGGCGATCTGGAACTCCTCCGCCACCGCCGCGGCGACGGGGAAGACGGTGCTGGATCCATCGATCTCGATGGATCCGGTGAGGCCGGCCGCGCCGGCGTCCGGACCGTCGGTGTCACCGCCTCCGCAGGCGGCGAGGAAGGCAAGGGCCAGGGCGGCCGCGCCAAACCGGGTCATGCGATTCTCCATCTCGTGTTCTCCTGAGAGGGACGTCAGGACACATGCGGGACGTCCGAGCATCGAACCATAAGGAGGGATGGGAACCGTTCTGTAATCGAATTGTAGCGGGACGGTAACGCGAGCATGAGCTCTGTAACACCCAGGTTCAGGGACCGCCTTCAGCCTGGGGCAAGGTGAAGTGCACGGTGGTTCCCACCCCGAGCTCGCTGTCCGCCCAGACGCTGCCACCCATGCTGCTCACCAGGTGGCGCACGATGGCCAGTCCAAGCCCGGTTCCACCCTGGTCGCGGGCCCGGGACGAGTCGGCGCGGTAGAACCGCTCGAAGATCCGGGGGAGGGCCTTCAGGGGGATCCCCTCTCCGTCGTCCGAGACCTGTATGTGCACCATCTCGGGCTCGTCCTGGATGGAGACGCTGATGGATCCCCCCCGGTCCGTGTGTCGAAGGGCGTTCTCGTAGAGGTTCCGGAACACCTGGACGAGCCCGGCGGGATCCGCCAGCGCCCTGCCCGACCCGGAAACCTCGAAGGAGCACCCAGCAGCATCCGCCGCATCCCGAAGAGGCTCGAACGCTTCTTCGGCGATCCGCGGGATGTCCAGGTCGGTCCGTGCCGCCACCCAGCCACCGGACTCCAGTCGCGAGAGGTCCAGGAGGTCGTCCACCATGTTCTGGAGGCGGATGGAGTTGTTGAGGATGGCCGCCAGGAAGGTCCGGCGGGTCTGCGAGTCCGGATCGTCTTCCAGCAGAGTCTCCGCGAATCCCCGCATGGACGTCAGGGGCGTCTTCAACTCGTGGGAGGCGTTTGCCACGAAGTCCCGTCGAATCCGCTCCAGTCGGCGAATCTCCGATATGTCGAGCAGCCCCGCCACGCCGCCCCCGGAGCTGAGCGGATGGGTGGAGATCACGAGCTCACGGTCCCCGAGATGCACCTCGAGCCGCAGGTCCTTCCCGGCGGCGGCCGCCACGAGCCCGTCGCGCAGCGCCTCGTGGCGGACCAGCGTGGTGGCCGGGGTGAGCGGCTGGAGGCCCGCGGGAAAGTCCAGGAGAGCCGCCGCGGCGCGATTCCATCGCACGACGCGGGCCTCGGAGTCGAGGGAGAGCACCCCCTGGTCCAGGGAGTCGATGACCGCCTGGATCTCGTCCCTCTCCCCGGCCAGCTCCAGCATGCGTTCCTGTAGCTCCTCTCCGAGCCGGTTGAAGGCGCTGGCGAGGTTGTCGAGCTCGGCGACACGGCGCCCGGTGGTGACCCGCTGGTCCAGGCCTCCCCCGGCCAGGAGTCGGGCCTGGTCGGCGAGATCCGCCATGGGGCGAGCCAGGATCATCGACAGGATCCAGGCCAGGACCAGGGCCGGGGCCATGGCCACCACGCCGGTGAGGATGATCCGACCCCGGAGGCGACCCACCGCGGTGTCCACCCGCGTGAGGGGAGCGGCGATGCGGAGGACTGCCTCACTCCCCGCCACCGTGGCCCGCTGTGCCCCGTAGAGGAAGGGATCGTTCACGGTGGCGCTGGTGCGCGTGGCGAAGCTGCGGGTACCCGAAAGAGCCCCAACCACCTCCGGGCGGGTGGCGTGATTCTCGACGTTGGGCAGCTCGCCGGCGGGAACGTCGGAGTCGGCCAGGACTTCTCCACCCGGGGCGATCACGGACACCCGGTGCCCCAGCTGGCGGCTGACCGCGGTGACCGCCGAGTCCAGCGCCGAGGGAGCCACATCCACGAGGATGGAGGCGGTGAGATTCAGCTCACGGCCGAGCTCTCCCTCGAAGGTCTCCCGGAGCTCGGAACGGACGCGGCTTCCCACCAGGGCGGCCAGGACCAGGACCACCGTTCCGATGGCGCCGACGAACCCCATGAAAAGGACGTGATGGATTCTCAGCCGCATCTGCTAAGCCCCCTTCGTTGCTCACGGGGTTCGGGACAACAGGTGAAAGATAAGGGGGGTGCAGCCTCGCGCTGCACCCCCCTCGGAGACCGGCTCGCCCGAAGGCGAAACGGGATCAGAAGTAGAGGAAGCTCTGGACCTTGAGGCTCCACTCGGAGTCACCCGTCTCCGGGCTCCAGAAGTCCACGTTGAACCCGATCTTGTTCCGGCCCTGGATGTAGAGCATGGCTCCGGGAGTGAACACCAGGCCGGCGTCGTCGTCCACGTCGGTGTTGGGGTCTCCGGAGCTGATTCGGAAGAGGGGCTCCCAGGCGGTGAACCGCTCGCTGGCCAGGGGCAGGTAGTAGGCGCCCACGGCCTGCCAGGCCAGGAAGGTGGAGGGGTCGCCCTCGGCGTCCAGGATGCGCCAGTTGTCGCCTCCCGCCACCGCGGCCTGCACGTGCAGACCTTCGCGGAAGCCACCGTACTCGGCGTCCAGGCCCCAGCCGTTGGCGTACTCGTCTTCCAGTCCGTTGACGAAGTCGTGGCGCGCGAACTGTGCGGAGAGTGCGATGTCGTCGGTGGCCTGGAAGGTCACCCGCCCGGAGAGGGACTTCTGGTCGTTCTCGTCGGAGGCGTTGGCGCCCGTGCCGTTGGTGACGCTGGCCAGGACCGAGACGGGTCCAATCCCGGTCTCGACCCGAACGCCCTGGTCACGGCCGCCCAGGGCGAGGCTGCTGATGAAGCGGCCGTAGCTGCAGACCCGCCCGACGCCGGCGCACGTGCTGACCCCGGCCACCCGACCATCCCGCTCGATGATGCTCAGCTCCGTGGAGCTGGCCAGCTCGAACAGGTCGAAGGCGCGCTTGAACTGGCCCATGGAGACCCGGAAGTTGTCCGCGAAGTTCATCCGGACATAGGCGTCCTGGAGCGAGGCTCCCCCGCCGGCGAAGTCCGCCTGGACCCGGCCGGACCAGAAGTCCGTGACCGACACGTCGGCGATGAGCCGTGCGCGTCGGAAGAAGAAGTCCGCCTCCGTGTCTTCCACGGACGAAGACTGGAACTGGGCGTGGAGCCGCCCTCCGATACGGATGCTCGCGCCACGCGCCGAGATCTCGGTCTGGGCCAGCAGGGCATCGGCGGGAACACACAGCGCCAGGAGCGCCAGGACCAGCAGCAGTTTCTTCATTTCGAATCCTTCAGCAGGCAGTCAGGTGTATGTCCGTCTTTGGGGGAAACGTGCAGGGGGAATAGCGTGATTCAAAGACATCTCTGTAACAGAGTCGTTACGACGTGACGGGTTGGCTACGCGCGCGAATCGGGGCACTCGTCGATTCGTGATCCCCGCCCCCGTGTGGCCGCCTGGGCCAGGCATCGTGATACCGCACGGACCGGGAGGGCCCTATGATGGGGCGGCCGGACGGACGGACGGCTTTCTCGAGGATTCGGGGGGTAGGGCGAAGGGCTGGCGCCCGGGGGGATGCCCATGGTGAAGACGATGTGGTGGAACGGAAAGACGTCTGCCGGGCGTGCAGTGGCCCGGACTCGCTGGGGCGTGCCCCTTCTGCTCCTGGCCCTGACGGCCTGCGGGGGCGGTGAGCCTCCCGCAAGCGCGGGTGAGGAGGAAGGGGGGAGCCGGTTCACGGAGGGACTCCTTCCCGTGAACGGCACGGAGCTCTACGTGCGGCAGATGGGCAGCGGCCCAGCGGTGATGGTGGTGCACGGCGGACCGCTGCTCGAGCAGGGCTACCTGGTGCCATTCCTGGAGCCCCTGGCGGACGACCACCGACTCGTCTTCTTCGACCAGCGGCTTTCGGGCCGATCTGCCGGCACGGTGGCACCGGAGAGTGTGCGCGCCGACACCCTGGTGGCGGACATGGAGGCGATTCGCGCCGCACTGGACCTGGAGGAGATGACCCTCCTGGCCCACTCGTGGGGATCCTTCCTGGCCCTCCGCTACGCGCTGAGCTACCCCGAACGGGTCGCTGGCCTGGTCCTGGTGAGCCCCATGGCGGCCAGCTCCAGCCTCCGGCAGGAGGAGGAGGCACGGGTGGCGGGCCGGGTGACGGAGGCCCATGCCGAGGAGACGAGGAGGCTGAGAGCGGACCCGGACCTACAGGCCGGGGATCCGGAGGCGCTGGCCGGCTTCCTTCGGCACTCCTTCCGGCTCCAGCTCCACGACCCGGACCGGGTGTCCGAGCTGCCCCTGTACGTTCCGGCGGACTACCTCCAGCGGAGCCGGCAGTTCGGGTCCATGATGGTGGACCTGGCCGAATTCGACGTCCACGACGGGCTGCGGGGGCTTCCGATGCCCGCTCTCATCCTGTACGGGGTGGATGAGCCGGGAGCCGACCTGGGGGGCGAGGCTCTGGTGGCGGCCCTGCCGAAGGCGGAGCTGGTCCGCGTCCCGGAGGCGGGCCACTTCGCGTTCCTGGAACGGCCGGATGTCTTCATGGAGCACGTCCGCCGGTTCCTGGAGGGCTCCTGACATGACGAGGCTCGTGGCGGTCCGGGGAGACATCACCCGGCTTGAGGTGGATGCCATCGTGAACGCCGCGAACACCTCCCTCGCCCCCGGGGGCGGTGTCTGTGGGGCGATCCACGCCGCGGCGGGGTCGGAGCTGGCTCGCGCGTGCCGGGAGGCCGGGCCGTGCCCCACCGGGGAAGCCCGGGTGACCCCCGGCTTCGATTTGGTGGCCCGTTGGGTCATCCACGCCGTGGGACCGGTCTGGAATGGGGGCGGGTCGGGCGAGGAGGAGGCCCTGGCGTCCGCGTACCGGGCGGCACTACGTCGAGCCCGGGAGGTCGGGGCCCATAGCGTCGCGTTCCCGGCCATCAGCACGGGGATCTACGGCTATCCCCTGGAGGAGGCCACGCGGGTGGCCGTGTCCACGGTCCGAGACGATGTCGCCTACCACGACGACCCCGGTGAGGTGATCTTCTGTTGCTTCGGGGCCGAGGTCCTGGAGGCCTACCGGTCAAAGGGAGTGGAGGTCCGGGAGTGAGAGCGGGTGGGCCGCCGGAGCAGAAAGCTCTGGATGAAATCCCGGGTCGCTGTAACCTTTCCTATTGAAACCCCGCCTGAAAAAGGCTGGGGCAGCACCGGAGACCATGGACGCCTGCGAACAGCTCAAACGCGATCTGAAGGACGCCGTGGAGGAACGGGACCGGGAATTGCACCTCGCCCGGCGCCGCTTCTGGCTCGGACTGTTGGGGCTGGACTTCATCCTGGACTGGGAAGAGCGCGGCGCCGTGGACCGCGCCGTAGCTGGATTCCTCTCCATGGTCCAGGCAGGAGAGATCGCCCTGGGGCTTCAGGAGCTCTACCGGATCCTTCGAGCGCTGGCGCTCGCGACGGGCCGGCGCTCCGCCGCGCGAGTCCTGGGAAAGACCGCCTCGCGGATGCTTGGGATGGTGGCGCTGAGCCTGCTCGTGGTGGACGTCATCGCGGGCTACGCACGTTGGGAGGAAGAGGAGGTGAACGTGCGCCGCCGGTTCACCGCCCGGATCCGCACCCTTCGCGCTGAAACCGCATGCGAGCACCCGGGGAAGATCTTCTCCGAGCTGGGAATCTCCGTTCCATGAGGTGGCTCCTTCAGTGGCTTCTGCAGGACCTGCGGCGGTTCTTCAACCCGCATACCCCGGAGATGCACGCCCTTCGCCACGGAATGGTCCGGGCCCGGCAGCGGCAGGAGCACCACGAGGCGGAGGCACGCGAAGCCTCGGAGCGGGCTGGGCAGCTCCTGCAGCGGGTACGGGTGCTGGAGAGCTCGCCGGAGGCGGACGTCGCTGAGCTGGTGGCCGCCCGCAAGGACCTGATGGTGGCGGAAGGGGACCTGCGGCATCACCGGGCGCGGGCGCAGCAGGCCCGAGAGGCGATGCGCCTCATGAGAGCCGACCGGGACAACCTGGCGAACGGAGGCGATGCGGAGCACCGGGAGCGGTACGCGGATCTCCTCAACCACTGAACGCACGGGACCCGTCCCATGACCCCCACCGACGAATGGCTCCGGTATCCCATCGGGCAGCCGGAGCTGCGCCCGGAGCTCAAGCCCGCCGAGCGCGGGGAGATGATCCGGGTGTTGGAGGAGCTCCCCTCGCGGCTGCGTGCCGCCCTGGATGGACTCACGGACACACAGCTGAATACGCCCTACCGGCCCGGGGGATGGACCGTCCGCCAGGTGGTCCACCACCTCCCCGACTCCCACCTGAACGCCTACGTGCGATTCAAGAAGGCGGTCACCGAGGACCGCCCCACCATCCAGACCTACGAGGAGAAGGACTGGGCCGAACAGCCCGAGGCGCGGGATGGCGACCCGGAGATGTCCCTCCGCCTACTGGAGGCGCTCCACCACCGTTGGGTGTCGTGGTTGAGCTCCCTGCCTGCTGATGCCTGGGGCCGGTCGCTGCGACATCCGGAGATGGGGTCCATGAATCTGAACCAGCTCCTGGGCATGTACGCCTGGCACTCGCGGCACCACGTGGCTCACGTGCTCGAGCTGCGGACCCGGCAGGGTTGGTAGCCCCCGGACCGAAGGGAGAACCCGGACGTCATGTTCACCTGGCTGCTCTCGGGCGGGGTCCTGATGGGAATCGCCGCAGGAGCGGCGTGGTGCTGGACGGACATGTCGCGACCGGCGGCTTGGGGCCGGCGCCGGTGGTGGCGGACGGCGCTGCTGGTGGGGGTGGCGGCGGTCCCCACGGTCCCCACGGTGTCCGTCCCCCTCCGGGTGGAGCGGGTCCGTTACGAGGGTCCCGATCTCCTCTCCCCCGAGCCCGTGCGGTCGGTGGAGATCCGGGATGCGTGGGTCGTTCCAGGAGTGGTGCGAATGAAGGGAATCCGGTCGGTTCAGGGTGAGACTCTGCTGGACGAGCGGAGTCGCGTGGAGGTGGGGTTCCCCTGGGTCCTGCTCCTGGTGGCGGTGGGGTGGTGGGTGGCGCGTCGAAGCCCGACCGGGGCCGTGGCGGTGGCCGTCGCCGCCCTCGGCCTCGGAGCCTGTGTCGGCCCGGAGCCGTCTCCCGCGAGCGTCGAGGAGCGCCGCATCATCGAGCTCATGGAGATCCGGCGCTCCGGAGACGCCACGGGCATCGAGAGCCTCTTCCATCCGACGGCCGTCTACGAGGACCTCACCAGCGGGGCTCGATACCGGGACCTCCCGGAGATCGCCGAGTTCATGGAGGGATTCCACTCCCAGAACGGCTCCGTCTTCCTGGAGGTGATCGCCTACCACTCGGGGGACGGGATGGCGGCTGCGGAGTGGGTGCTCGATGGGACGCGGCTCTCTCCCTCGCCCACCTCCCCGGACTCCCTGGTCCTGAGGTGGTTCCGGGTGGACGGGGTCACCCTGATCGAGTTGGAGGACGGGCTCATCGTGCGTGCCGCCGACTACGGGGATCCCACCTCGCTGGTCCTGGCCGAGGGCGGGATCGTGGTGTTGCCCGGGGGAGACACGCTGCGGGCGCTCCCCGAGACGGTCACACGTCCGCCACCCATGCGGTGATCACCAGATCCTCGTCTTCCTGGCGGTTCCGCTCGGAGGCGAGGAAGTCGTAGTAGCCGCACCGGACCGTCCCGGGGTACTCCCGGCAGGGAGTCGGCCGATGCTCGTAGATGGTGCACCCCCGGGTCTCGGGGTCCAGGAAGATGCATGCGGAGTCGAAGATCTCGTCCTCCCGGTGGCGAAGGACCCGCGTGCCCTTCTCCTCACCCTTCTTGGTGAACTTCCTCGTGGCCTTCTCGACGGAGATCCCGAATCGCTTCGCGAGTCTCCGGATGTCCTTTCCCTTCACCGGGATCTGCGGATAGGTACAGCAGTACGCCGGGCAGTTGAGACAGCTGTAGAAGGTGGGGAGAGAGGCGCCCATGTATGCTCGATCCGACGCCGGCGGCGCCGCCTGGAAGAGAGGGGTTCAGAGAAGCTCGGCCACACCGGCCAATAGCCGATCGATCTCCTCTTCGGTGGTATAGCACGCGCACCCCGCGCGGACCAGTCCGTGTGGAGCCAACCCCAGGTCCTCCACCACCGTGCTGGCGTAGAAATCACCGTGAGAGGTGAAGATGCCGTGGCGGTCCGAGAGATGGGCCGTCACGGCCTCCGCCGGGTGGCCCGCCACCGTGAAGCCCACCGTGGGTGTGCGTGGCGATCCGGGCCGGGGACCGTAGAGGGTCACGCCGTCCATGGACTCCAGGCCGGTCCAGAGCCGTTCCAGCAGGGACTCTCCCCGGGCGTGAAGCGCGGCAAAGGCGGAGACCAGTCGCGCGCGGCGATCCACCCCCGATCCCAGCGAGGCGAAGAAGTCCACTGCGGCCGCGGAACCGACGATTCCCTCGTGGCTCAGCGTGCCGGTCTCCAGGAGCTCCGGCGGCTGGTCCCCGGCGGGTGCAAGGCGGGGTACGTCCAGCGAGCGTTGCAGCTCCTCCCGCACGAAGAGGACCCCCATGTGGGGCCCGTAGAACTTGTACGGTGAGCACGCCAGGGCGTCGGCGCCCACGGCCTGGACATCCACGAGCTCGTGGGGCGCGAAGTGAACCGCGTCGACGAAGAGGCGCGCTCCAGCCTCGCGCACCATCTCCGCCACGGGACCCATGGGGGTGATGGTCCCCAGGGCGTTGGAGGCGGCGCCCACCGCCACCCAACGGGTGCGTTCACCCATGGCGGCGCGGAGCGCGTCGAGGTCCAGCGTCCCGTCCTCGCGCCGGAAGGGGACCTCGCGGATGGTGATCCCCCGCTCCCGGGCCAGGGCCTGCCATGGCCCCACGTTGGCCTGGTGGTCCAGCCGCGTCACCACCACCTCGTCGCCCTCTTCCAGGCCCCGGCCGAGCGCCCGGGTGAAGTGGAAGGTGAGGGTGGTCATGTTGGCGCCGAAGGCGACCTCGGCGGGGCTGCAGGCCAGGAAGTCGGCGAGGGCCTGCCGCGACCGGAGGATGAGCGCGTCGGTCTCCGCGCTGGTGGCGTAGGCCCAGTGCGTGTTGGCGTTGTGGTGCACGAGGTAGTCCGACATGGCGTCCACGACGGACTGGACCACCTGGGTGCCACCCGGTCCGTCGAAGTAGGCCGCGGGGTAGCCGGCTTCCACGCGTTGGAGGGCCGGGAATCGGGCACGGATGTCGGGGATGTCCAGCACGTCGGACCTCCGGCGAGGTGTCGGGGTTTCTGGGTTCACCCAACGGTATCCAACTGGACGGCAGCGGCCAACGGGAGGGAGGACAGTGGAAGGAGTTCGTGAGACCGCCACCCTGGGCGGGGGGTGCTTCTGGTGCCTGGAAGCGGTGTTCCAGGAGGTCGAGGGAGTCGAGGCGGTGGTGAGCGGGTACGCGGGCGGCCAGGTGCCGGATCCCACCTACCGCCAGGTCTGCGGCGGCGGAACCGGACATGCCGAGGTGGTCCAGGTGACCTTCGATCCCGCCCTGATCCCCTACCGCGAGATCCTCGGGATCTTCTTCGCCATCCACGATCCCACCACCAAGGACCGCCAGGGCGCCGACGTCGGCACGCAGTACCGGTCCATCATCCTGACCCACGATGCGGAGCAGGATCGAGTGGCGCGGAGCGTCATGGCCGAGCTCACCCGGGAAGGGATCTGGGCGGACCCGCTGGTGACCGAGGTGGAGCCCCTGGAGACGTTCTACAGGGCGGAAGACCATCACCAGAACTACTTCCGTACGAACCCGAGCCAACCCTACTGCCAGGTGGTGGTGGGGCCGAAGGTCTCCAAGTTCCGCCAGCGCTTCCGGCACCGTCTCAAGGGAGCGAGCCAGTGAGGGGCCGGGTGCGCCCGGGCGGCGTGATCCTGCTGGCGGTGGGAGCGGTGGCCTGCGCGGCCCCATCCGCGGCTCAGGAGCCATTGAGCTGGGGCCGGATGCAGAGCGAGCTGCTGGACCACCCGACGGCGCCTCCGTTGGCCCGGATCCCCTACGGCCCCGGGGAGCACCAGTTCGGAGAGCTGCGACTCCCCCTGGGGCCGGGTCCACACCCCGTCCTGGTGGTGCTCCACGGCGGCTGCTGGCTGTCCATCGCCGACCTCACCTACATGGACCCGTTCAGCGAGGCCCTGACGCAAGCCGGGTGGGCCACCTGGAGCCTGGAGTTCCGCCGGATCGACCAGGACGGCGGCGGCTGGCCCGCCATCCTGGAGGACGTGGCTGCCGGGACCGATCATCTGCGGGAGCTGGTCCGGGACTATCCGCTCGACACGACGCGTGTGGTGGCGGCGGGGCACTCTTCGGGAGGCCACCTGGCACTGTGGCTGAGCTCCCGAGCGCGGCTTCCCGCGGACGGCGAGGCGGGTCCACGCTTGCGGGGCACCAATCCCCTGCCGCTGAAGGGCGCATTGGGGCTCGCGCCCATCGCGGATCTCGCGGACTACACCCGCTACACCCGCTGCGGGCCTACCATCGTCCCGGACTTCCTGGGCCGGGACGTGGATCCGGCATCGGAGCGGTTCCGGCTTTCCGACCCCGCTTCCCTCGCTCCTGCACCCTCTCCTCAGTTGATCCTCCTGGGGGCGTTGGACCCCATCGTGCCGCCCGCCCACGGGGCGAATTACGGAGAACGAGCCGCCGAGGCAGGTGCCGCCGTGGAGGTGATCACCATGGAGGAGGCGGGCCACTTCGAGCTGGTGGCGCCCTGGACGCCGGCGTGGCCGCGGTTGGCGGCCCGGATCCATGATTTCCTGGCTCGGGTGGGTGGGGGCGGTCCCCGGTAGCGAGCGGTTTACGTCCCGTTCGCGCCGTCGTTCATGGCTTCGATCGATGGGGAGCGGATGGCCCGACCCCACAAGATTCATTCTGGTGGGGTATGGCCCTGTCTCCGACGGGGTCCCTCCCCTATTCTTCAAATGAGAGGATACGCGCTCCTTTCCGGTCCCCGTCCGGGAGATAGGCAGCCGGGGTGGGGAGCGGGTACCGGGTGGGGAGCGGGTACCGGGTGGGGAGCGGGTACAATGTCCGAAGCTGTCCCGGGAGGGACAGGAAATCATGGCCAGACCTCCAGGGCCACTCGTAGTGAAGTGGCGTGACTTAGCGGAAGAGGGGCGCTCCTATGCAGAGATCGCACGGAGCTACCCGGACTACACGCCGGACCAGGTGCGCCACTACTGCATGGGCACCTCTGGAAAGAAGCTTCCCGGTCCTCTACAGACGACGGGGCGGTGGGGCGGACACAACGTCTGGCTCCAGGGATCCCGGTCGCCCCATGCCGAGCTTTCCGAGACCCAGGCCCGAGAAGTCCTGGACGATTGGGACGAGGAGAAGGACCGGTGGGGTACGTCGGGAGCCGAGTGGGCTCGGCGAATGAGCGTGGCCCCCAGCACCATCCACATGTTGCGCCGTGGCGAGACCTGGAGTCACCTGAAGCACCCGAACCAGGGCCGCAAGCCCGGGACGGGGCCGATCCCGAACTGAGGCGGGTGGCGAGGTGACCCGGTTCTCGCGCGAGACCTTCCGGTTCCTCTCGGACCTCGCCGACAACAACCGACGCGACTGGTTCGACGAGAACCGGGACCGGTACGAGGGCCACGTGAAGGAGCCGGCGCTCCACTTCATCGTAGGGGTGGGCGAGCGCCTCCACGAGGTCAGCCCTCACCTGCGCGCGGACCCCCGTCCGGTGGGTGGATCCCTCTTTCGAATCTACCGGGACGTCCGGTTCTCCAAGGACAAGAGTCCCTTCAAGACCGCAGCCGGCATCCAGTTTCGACACGCCCGGGGGAAGGATGCCCACGCGCCGGGGCTCTACCTGCACATCGAGCCGCGAAACTGCTTCGTGGGAATCGGTGCCTGGCATCCCTCGGGCCCGGCGCTGAAGAGGATCCGCGAGGGACTTGTGGAAGATCCCGAGGGGTGGCGGACCGCAGTAGGGGGAGGGGACTTCCAGAGTCAGTTCGAGCTGAGCGGCGAGTCGCTGAAGCGGCCCCCTCGGGGCTTCGATCCCGAGCATCCTCTCGCGGAGGACCTGAAGCGGAAGGACTTCATCGCATTGGCCCCCGTCTCCCAGTCGTTCCTGACCCGCCCCGACCTGGTGGACGGTTTCCTGTCGGTGTGTACCGCGGGAGGGCCGTTCCTCCGTTTCCTCTGCGGCGCCCTGGACGTGCCGTTCTGAGGCCCCACGTGGCCCATCCGCTCGCTGCCTTCGTGGCGGAGTCCCGCCGATACCTGGCGCGGGAGTATCCGGCCAAGATCCGGATCGCTCTGGACGCGCTCTCGGACGGCGACCTCTGGTGGCGTCCCAATGAGGCGTCCAACAGCATTGGCAATCTCCTCCTCCACCTGTCGGGGAACATCCGGCAGTGGATGGTGCACGGTCTGGGAGGCGCGCCGGACGTCAGGGAAAGGGCGGCGGAGTTCCAACGAGGGGACGGGATGTCGAAGGGCGAGGCCTTCGCGGAGCTCATGTCCTCGGTGACCGACGCGGACCAGGTTCTGTCCGAGCTGGACCCGGACACGCTCCTCGCACCGCGCACCATTCAGGGTCTGGAGACCACGGGCCTCGCGGCCATCTATCACGTGGTGGAACACTTCTCCATGCACACCGGGCAGATCCTCTACCTCGTGAAGCTCCGCTCCGGGACCGACCTGGAGTTCTACTCCGTCGACGAACGCGGCGACGTCACGGGCACGCACTGGTGAGTCCCTATCGGGACCGCCTCGTGCCGCTGCCATCGGGCGAGGGCGTCCGAGTCCGGGAGTGGGGCGGCGAGGGGATCCCCGTTCTGCTCATCCACGGCTTCCTGGGCGGAGTCGAGGAGTGGGGCGACCTGCCGGAGGCGCTGCACGGCAGGCAGGTCACGGCGGTGGACCTTCCAGGCCATGGGCGGAGCGCGGGATCCACCGACCCCCATCGCTACCGCGTGCCCCGGGTCGCGCGGGACCTGGCGAACGTCCAGGAATCGTTGTTCGGCAAGCCCGCCATCTGGGTCGGATACTCCATGGGGGGGCGCATCGCCCTTTCCGCCGCGGTGGAGGGCGTTCCCATGCGGGCGCTCCTGCTGGAGGGCGCCTCACCCGGGATACGGGACGCCCGGGCGCGGCGGAGACGGCAGGAGGAGGACGAGCTTCGCGCCCGGCGGATGGAGCGGGACGGCGCGGAGCGCTTCGTGGACTGGTGGCTGGGGCTCCCGCTGTTCGCGGGCCTGGCGCGGTCGCCCGGTGAGATGCGGGAGTCCGCCCGGAGGATGCGGGCGGGTCAGGATCCGGCCCGGATGGCGGCCTGGCTCCGCGGCGGCGGAACAGGCAGCCAGCCGTCGTACTGGGACGACCTCTCCGATCTGCGGATCCCGGTGCGGATCCTGGTGGGAGAGGACGACGCGAAGTTCCGCCGCGTGGCGGCGGACATGGCCGCGCACCTCCCAGACGCGGTGATTTCGGTGGCCCCCGGCGCGGGTCACCTGCCACACCTGGAAGCGCCGGAGGTGTGGCTCGCGTGGGTCCAGGAATCGGGCTAGCGTTCCCCCTCGCCGCCCTCCCCTTCGCCGGCCACCCGCCGGAAGCTGTCGGTCCCGGAGAGGATGAGGGATTCCACCTGTCCGGACACGTCCAGGCGGAAGGTCACCAGGTCCGTGCCGAGGCTCCGGTTCCTCCAGGTGACCTGCCAGGTGTCGTAGTGCCAGTGCTCCAGCGTCCCCACGTAGTTGGGCCCGTACGACAGCAAGAGCTCTCCGCCTTCGTCGGCTACCCGCACCTCTCCGCTCAGCTGACTCCGGTAGACGCCTGCGTGGGCTCCTGCCGGGTGTGAGGGTCGGGTGTCACGGACCCGCGCCTCCGCCCGCTCAGCCTGGCGGCTCCGGCTGACCTCGCGCTGCCGCTCCGCCTCGGCGAACAGGACCGCATTCCAGTCGCGGGGAGCATCTCGGGGCTCGAGGAACCGGTCGATGACCTCCCACACCACCGCAACGGGAATCCGGCTCTCGTTCAGGTTGGTGAGGGCCACCACACCGAGCCCTTCTTCCGGCACCAGCGCCACGTGCGCCCGCATGCCGTCCAGTGAGCCGCCGTGACGCACCACCAGCCGGCCCCGGTAGTCCTGGAGATACCATCCCAGGCCGTACGACTGAAGGTGGCTCTCCGGGTGCGTCCGCCTCGACTCCGGCCCCATCCGCACCACGGTGTTGGGCGCCCACATCTCACGGGCCGTCTCCTCGGACCAGAGGGTGCTTCCGCCGATGGCCCCCATTGCCAGCTGGACCCGGAGCCAACTCGAGAGATCGTGGACGGACGAGTTCACCGCGCCCGCGGCCCCCACGTTGTCGAAGTCGGGCCACGAGATGGGGACCACGCCTCCGTCCAGCCTTACGTGCGGAGTCGCAACGTTGTCCCGGCCCACGAGCTGCGAGGTGGAGGTGTTCGTCCGGGACATGCCCAGCGGCCGGAAGATCCGAGAAGCCACGAATTCGTCCCAGGACGTCCCGGACACCGCCTCCACGACCTCGCCCGCGGTAATGAACATGATGTTCTGGTACCCGAAGCGGCTCCGGAGGCTGGAGGCCGGCTCCAGTCGCTGGACACGCTCCACCACCTCGTCCCGTTCGAACGGCGAGAGATACCAGAGGTGATCGCCCCGGGGCAGGCCGCTTCGATGGCTCAGGAGGTCCCGCACCGTGAGCTCCCGGGTGACCCAGGGATCGTCCAGCCGAAAGCCGGGAAGGTGATCGATGACCCGATCATCCCATTCCACCACTCCCTCGTCCACCAGCATTCCCACCGTGGCGGCCGTGAAGGCCTTGGTGGTGCTGGCGATGGCGAACACGGTGTGCTCGTCTACGGCTTCGGTACCTCCGGAAAGGGTCGTGCCGTATCCCTGTTCCAGGATCACTTCTCCGTCTTTCACAATGGCCACGGCCAGCCCCGGGGCTCCCCACGTCCGCAGCACGGACTGAGCGAAGTCGTCGAAGTCGGCCAGGCGCGGGTACGTCGCCTGGGCGCCCCCAGGTTGAGCGGTGCCGAACGTGAGCGTGACGAGCGCGGCGCCGAAGAGCGGTCCCGCTCTCGAACTCCGGGTCCGGTCCGGTGAGGGACGTCCCCGGTCCGGCCCGGCAGGGCCTGTGGCGAGGAGGGGCGAGGCGGTAGCGGTTCGTGGGGTGACGAGAGACAAGGGCGTGGCCGGGCTGGGGGATGAAGCGGGTGTGCAGGGGTCACGTATTCGTGGATGGCAGTATCTTCAGAGGCGGACACCTTCGCCAGTCGACCCAAGACACACCGGGAGGTGGAATGGCCTACGTACCCATCACCGTGACCCCGAGCGAGGAGATCTCTCCCCGAGCCCGGGATCTGGCTCGGGCGCTGGAGACGTCCCTGCACGAATACCGACAGCGGAATCCCAGCCTCACGGACTCTGAGGTTCGCCAGGCTCTTATCCACATGACGCGCGGCCATTCACCGGCGCCCCGCGTTGCTCTCGCTCTGGCGCTGGGGCTTGGGATGGCGGTCCTGGGCCTGGTGGCCTTCCTGTACATCGGCTCGGGCGGCGCGAGCGGGGGGGATCTCTCCATCCCGTGGGTGGCTGTGGGAATTGGATTCCTGGCCGCCCTGGCGGGCCTGGCGGCGGTGCTGGCGGGACGGAAGGGGTGATCCGGGAGCCCGGCGTCGCGACGCGAACGCCGGGCTCCGGATTCTCACTCGCTGCGGAGCACCTGTAGCGGGTCCACCCGTGAGGCCCGCCACGCGGGCACGGCCGCGGCCACCACTGCCACCAGGCCGAACACGCTCACCACGGCCACGAGCGTAACCGGATCCAGCGCCGACACGCCGAACAGGACGGACCGAACCGCTCCCGCGGCGGGGATGGCGAGTCCCACTCCCGCCACGATGCCCACGGCGGTCAGCTTCACACCACCTCCCACGACCTTTCGTCGGATCTCGGCGCCGTCGGCGCCCAGCGCCATGCGCAGGCCCATCTCGCGATGACGCTGGGCCACAGAGAACGACATGAGCCCGTAGATCCCCAGGGCCGCCAGGAGGAGCGCCACCAGCCCGAAGATGCCCAGGAAGGTGGAGCTCATGCTCCAGAGGAGGGTCTTCTGGTCCACGATGGACGTCACCTGCTGAACCCCGGCGGGGAGGTCCGCGTCGAGGTCACGGAGCGTCTCCCGCGCCGGCGCTATGAGTGCCGAGGGATCGCCCCCGGTGCGGATGACGAGAAAGCGTCGGCGGGTGGCCGTTCCGTCCAACGGACGATACAGGTGCGGCCGCTCCACGGAGGTCAGGTCCGCGAATCGGACCTCCCCCACCACGCCCACGATGGTGGCTGAGGTGGAGCCCTCGTCACGGCCCCACTGGAGCGTCTGGCCTACCGCGTCCCCGGCGGGGAAGAGCCGGTCCGCCAGAGTGCGGGATACGATGACCGGACTCCCCTCGGTGGCGTCCGTGGCCGTGAAGGCACGTCCCTCGAGAACGGGGATCCCCATGGCTTCGAAGTATCCTCCGTCGGCAAGGCTCGTGAGAGCCGACGGCCACTCCTCGAAGGGCGCGCCACCGGCGTCCGGTCGCTGGTACCGAATGAGGATCGTCTCGTTGTTCAGAGGCATGTGCGAGGCCGACCCCACGGCCTGCACACCCGGGTGGGCGGCGAGCCGCGCCTTGGCCTCCGTGAAGTAGGCAGCGAGCTCGTCGGTTCCCGGGTAGTCCAGGTCCCCCGGCCTCACGGTGGCGCTCACCAGCCGCTCGGCGTCGAAGCCGAGCTCTACGGCGCTCACCGCCCGCAGGGACCGGATCATCAGTCCAGTACCCGTGACCAGCACGATGGCCAGAGCCACCTCCACCACCACCAGCGCACGTCGGCCCCAGAGGGCCTCGCGCCCGGTCCCCGCCGCACCCCCGGTCCGGAGCGTGGCCCCGAGGGGAGACCGGGCCACCCGCAGCGCGGGAGCCATGCCGAATACGAGGGGTGTCGCCAGGGTGATGAGGGTGGAGTAGGCCAGCACCCGGCCGTCCACGGTGACGTCCCCGATGCGATACAGATCCTCCGGAATCAGCCCGTTCAGGGCACCGGTGGCCAGGTGCGCCAGGAGGATTCCCAGGGATCCTCCAACCACCGCCAACAGGAAGCTCTCGGTGAGGAGCTGTCGGACCAGTCGTCCGCGGTCCGCGCCTACCGCCGAGCGTACCGCCACCTCCCGGGCCCGGGCGCTGGCTCGGGCGAGTGTGAGGGACGCCACATTCACGCACGCGATGACAAGGACGAACACCACCGCTCCCAGCAGGAGGTAGAACGCAATCCGGAGGATGTCCCATGCGAAGTTCAGGGCCTCGCGGAGAGGTTTGACGGACACTCGGCTGTATCGCCCGTCCACATCGGGGTGGAGGATTCCGAGTTCCGCCTGGACCGCGGTGAGCTCCGCGGCGGCGCGGTCCCGATCCCAACCCGCGTTCAGGCGCGCCACGGGCAGCGCGACGGACCGGGCCCGGTCGGTCTGGACGGCGTCGTCCCGTGCCGGCGTCCAGAGGTGCAGACCGCCGAAGGGAAAGGTGAAATCCCGGGGCATGACCCCCACCACGGTGTGCGGCCTACCGTCCAGCTCGATGGCGCTCCCGACGATATCCGGATCCCCTCCGTACCGGTCCATCCAGAGCGTCTCGCCCATCACTACCACCTCGGTGCCTCCGGGCCCGGCGTCCCCCGACGCCAGGTACCGGCCCAGGAGCGGAGGCGTGCCGAGGATCCGGAACATGTTCCCGGACATCCGCCCCACGTTGTGGCGCTCGGCGCGGTCTCCGCCGGTGAGGTTGGCGGTGCCGTAGTAGTAGAATCCGATCTCGTCCACCGCCCTGGAGCGTTCCTGCAAATCGGCGATCTCCGGGGCGGAGAACCGTCCTCCGTCCCACCCGTCCAGGGGGTTGTACCCCCCGAGCTGCACCAGCTCGTCCGCCGCGGGGAATGGGAGAGGCCGGAAGAGATACGGGTTCATGAGCGAGAAGATCGTGGTGTTCGCCGCGATTCCCGCTGCCAGCGTGAGGACCACCACCAGCGTGTAGGTAGGCGTCCGGAAGAGGGTCCGGGTCGCATACTTGAGGTCCTGTGTGAGGTCATCCAGCCACATCGTCCGCCTCCCGTCCGCGTAGACCCGGGCCGTCTCCCGGGCGCAGTATTCCGTCGTGAACTCCACATCGCCGAAACGCCGGCGGGCCTCGGCCCGGGCATCTACGGCCGACCACCCCTGATTCATCAGCTCCTGGGTACACAGCTCGAGGTGATGCTCCAGCTCCTCCCGGACCTCGTCCCGCGCCCTGCCTCCCGTTCCGCCGGAGAGGCGAAACGTCCGGCGGACGCGTTCCCCCCCGGGATCCCGTTCAGGCACGTCCCGACTCCGGCGACAGGATGCGCAGGACGCCTTCCACGTAGGCCCGGAACGAGCGTTCCTCCCGAGTGAGCTGCTTCCGGCCAGCCGCGGTAAGGCGATAGAACTTGGCCCGTCGATTGGTGTCGGACGTCCCCCACTCCGCCTCCAGGAGCCCCTGCCTGGCCATTCGGTGGAGCGCCTGGTACAGCGCCGCATCCTGCAGCTCCACCACGCCACCCGACTGCTGTCGAAGGAGGCGGGAGACCCCGAAGCCGTGCAGCGGGCCGTTCGCCAGGGCCTTGAGGATCAAAAGGTCCACCGTACCGGGGAGGACCCCACCCGTCATGCGTTCACCCATCTCTCACTCCGTGATGTATCACTTACTGAGGGAAAGCTCTGCAGGCCATACGGGCATTCATTCGAAGGGGTTTCAACGGGCTCCCGGCGCGGGGACGCAGCGGCGCCTCGGTCCGGGTCTCCGTTCGATTCCCCGGCAAGGGTGGCCAAGTCTCTGCCTCTCCCTACATTCCCCTGAACCCCCGGATCGTGGAGTCATGAGAAGCATCGTGGAGCCGAGTGTGAGCGACCTGCCCCTGGATATCCTCGTCGTCGAAGACCAACCGGACGTCGTGGAGGTCATACGTCAGGGGCTCGAGGAGTCCGGGCACAGCGTGGAGGGGGTGCTCACCGGAGAAGACGGGTTGGAGCGGGCTTCCGCCCGGGCCTACGATGTCATCGTCCTGGACGTCATTCTCCCCGGGCTCGATGGCTTCGAGGTAGCCCGGGCCCTCCGGGACCGGGGGATCACCACCCCCATCCTCATGCTCACCGCCCGGGACCAGGAGACCGACGTGGTCCAGGGTCTTGCCGAGGGGGCCGACGCCTACCTTTCCAAGCCGTTCCGCATCGGTGAACTGGAGGCACACCTCCGGGCGCTGAAGCGGCGGGTCGGCATGGAGACCCAGACGATTCTCAGGGCGGACGACCTGCAGCTGGACCGGGTGAAGAGGGTCGTCCGGCGCGGAGGGGCGGACATACCCCTGACCAACATCGAGTTCAAGCTCCTGGAGACGCTCATGCTCCGGCCCAAGCGGATCTTCTCCAAGGAGGAGCTCCTCCACATGGTGTGGGGTCTCACCTTCGACCCCGGGACGGGCGTGCTCAACGTCCACCTCGGGAATCTCCGAGGTAAGCTCGAGGCGGGCGGGCGATCCAGGCTGGTCCACACCATCCGCGGCCGCGGGTATTCGCTCTCGTCGGCCGGCGAGGTCTGACGCGCACGGTGGAGGTGGACGGGCGAGGGGTCGAGATCGGATTGGTCTCCGATACCCATGGTCTGCTACGACCGGGTGTGCTGCCGCTTCTGGAAGGATGTGACCTGATCCTCCACGCCGGCGATGTGGGAGAGGCCGGTATCCTGGAGGCTCTGGACGCCGTTGCCCCCGTGAAGGCGGTTCGCGGTAACACGGACTACGGCGCCCTGCGTGCGGCCCTCCCCCTCACCGAGCTGGTGGAGGTGGGCGGCAAGGTGGTCTATCTCCTTCACATCCTCGAGGACCTGGACCTGGATCCGGCGGCCGCGGGCATCGACGTGGTGGTGTACGGCCACACCCACCGCCCCCTGGTGGAGGAGCGGGGCGGAGTGCTCTACGTGAACCCGGGGAGCTGTGGGCCCCGGCGGTTCGACCTGCCGGTCACCATCGGTCGCCTCACGGCGGACGGGGACGGGCTGAGCGTCCGGCTCCTACCCGTCCCTACCCCCTGAGGCTCACTCGCCGGGCGGCGCGGGCTGGAAGAGAGTGAAGACCGCCCCCGCCGGGTCCCCCACCACCGAGAACCGGCCAACGGAGATGTCCTGCGGCGCCACGTGCTGGGTGGCACCCAGCTCCAGCGCGCGGGCGTGGGAGGCGTCCACGTCGTCCACCTGGAGGTAGACGGCCCAGTGGGGCGGCGTACCCTCGGGCCAGTCGTGGGTCATGGCCATGACTCCGCCGTTGGGCCGGTCCCCGACCTTGCAGACGTGATAGGTGGAGCCGTCGGGCAGAGGCATGGGGTCCCATCCCCAGCCCAGCAGGTCCGTGTAGAAGGCCCGGGCCGTGTCCACGTCGCGGGTCACGAGCTCGTTCCACACCAGCGCGCCCGGCTCGTTGAAGAGATCGGCCCCCGTGAAACCACGCGCCTGCCACAGCCCCAGCGATCCGCCGGTGGGGTCCTGGATCATGCACATGCGGCCGGCGTCGGTGATGTCCCGGGACGGCATGAGGACCGTCCCTCCGAGCTCCGTACACCGAGCGGCCGCGGCGTCCACGTCGTCCACGAGCACGTAGGACATCCAGACGGGAGGAAAGCGCTGGCCCTCCGGAGCGGGCGGCATCTCCACCATTCCCGCCAGGACCTTTTCGTCACGGTGGAACATGTGATACTGGCCCTGAGGCATCAGGTCCACGGAATGGGACCACCCGAAGAGGCCCTGGTAGAACCGGACACTTCCCTCGGTATCATCCGTGACGAGATCCACCCAGCTGAAATTCCCATGCTTCAAGTCCACACCGGGCATGATGCCCCTCCCACCAGCGGGTCCGCGATGCGAATGGCACGCCATCCGAACAAAAACCGAATATCAGCCTCCGCAGGCCCGGCCCGCAAGGAGTTCCTGCTATGGTTCGGCCCGGAAGAGACGGTGCACGATGAAAGGAATCCTGGAGACACCCGGGTCGGCCTCGCCACACTGGGGCTGCGACGCGCGCCGGGCCGTAGGAGTCGGCGGCGGGCCACGACGGAGGGAGAGTGATGGATATGGGCGGCGCGATGGGAGAGCTCAACTGGCTGGTGGTGCTCCTGGCCACGGTGGTTCCGTTCGTGCTGGGTGCCGTGTGGTACGGCCCCCTGCTCGGGAAGCGGTGGATGGCGGGTGCCGGAATGACGGAAGAGAAGGTGGCGCAGGCGAACATGGGGCGCACCTTCGGCGTCGCGTTCCTGCTTCAAGGGGTGCAGGCGGTGGTGCTGGCCATGTTCATAGGGTCGGATGCCGGGCTGGCCGTCGGGCTCCTGGCCGGTGTCCTGGTCGGGGCGGCGTGGGTGGCCACCGCCTTCGGGGTGGTCTACCTGTTCGAGCAGCGTCCGCTGGACCACTTCGTGGTCAACGCCGGGTACATGGTGGTGTCCTTCAGCGTCATGGGGGCCGTTCTGGGGCTACTGGGCTGAAGACCCCACGCCGAGGCGACGCTTTTGCGTTGACCGGATCCTTGCCGATGGGCCTGGCTCCAGTCGCCGTTACGCGGTGAAGGGGTGCCGTGGCCTGCGATGCCCGGACGGGTCCTCAGACCTCCGAGCCGACGCCGCGGCGCACCAGGCGAATCCGGCCGGCCCCGAAGATCTCCCGGAGCTCTGCCAGCGTCCCGTTCGAGACGTCCACGTTGAGCGTCCGGGACCGGAGGCGGGGCGCCGGCTGTCCATTATCCGTCCCCACCATGACCTCCACGGGAGTGGCTCCCGGGTGCGAGGTCAGGACGGCTCGTGCGTGAGCGAACTCCGCCTCCCCGAAGTCGGCACCCAGCGGGAGCTCGATCTGCAGGCTCAGGAGCCCTGACTCCGGGAGCTGCTCCAGCGGGTGCACCTCGTCGAGGAAGATGGGTGGATCCTCCTCGTCCCGCTCTCGACCGCTGACCTGGCCGCGGAGGAGGATGACCGCGTCGGTCTGGAGCGCCTCCTTGCAGGCCTGCCAGACGTCCTTGAAGGCCAGCACGGTGGCGGTCCCATGGAAATCCTCCACCGTGACCTTACCCCACTCGGAATTGTCCCGCTTCGAGATCTGACGGGCCACGCCGGTCACGACGCAGGCTAGCTCCACCCTCTGTCCGGCCCAGTCCTGCAAGGACCGTGAGTTCACGTGGTCGAAGGCCTGCACCACGTCGCGGAACCGGTCCAGGGGGTGCCCGGAGATGAAGAAGCCCAGCGCCTCCTTCTCACGCTTCAGGCGGTCGGCCTCCTCCCAGTGAGGCACGTTCGGCAGGGGCGGGGTCTGCCGTCCGAGCCCCCCGCTCCCGGGATCCCCTCCGAAGAGGGAAGCCTGGCCCGCCTCCTCCTCCGCTCGGCGGGCCAACACCTCCTGGTAGGCCGTATCGAGGCCGGCCAGGAGCTGGGACCGATGACCGAAGGCGTCCAGCGCCCCGGCCGCGATGAGCGCTTCGCAGGCGCGCTTGTTCAGCGCGCGGACGTCGATGCGCTCCAGGAATTCGAAGAGGGACTCGAAGGGACCGTCCTCCCGGGCGGCCAGGATGGAGCTAACGGCGGAGGATCCCACGCCCCGCACCGCGCCCAATCCGAACCGGATCTGCGTTCCACCGATGGCGGTGAACTTCCATCCCGACTCGTTCACGTCGGGGGGAAGTACCTGGACGGGGGCGTCGAGCTTGGGGACGTAGCGGGGGAGGTCCCGGCACTCGGCGATGTACTTGACCACGTCGTCGGTCTTGTCCAGGACCGACGACAGGAGGCCCGCCATGAACTCCGCCGGGTAGTGCGCCTTGAGCCAGGCCGTGTGGTACGAGACCAGGGAGTAGGCGGCCGAGTGGGACTTGTTGAAACCGTACCGCCCGAAGGTCTCGATCTGGTCCGCCAGCTCCCGGGCCACTCGCTCATCGACGCCGCGCCCCACGGCCTGCTCCACGAACTTGCCGAGCTGTTCCGCGATGAGGTCCGCCTTCTTCTTACCCACCGCCTTCCGGAGCACGTCCGCTTCCCCCAGGGAGAAGCCGGCCAGGACGTTGGCGATCCGCATCACCTGTTCCTGGTACACGATGATCCCGTAGGTGGGCTCCAGCGCTTTCTCGAGGTCGGGGTGCGGGTACCGGACCGCCTCCTGGCCGACCTTCCGGCGGATGTAGACGTCGGTCATACCCGAGTCCAGCGGCCCAGGGCGAATCAGCGCATTGGTGGCCACCAGGTCCTCGAAGCGGTCGCAGCGCATGGAGCGCAACTTCTCCGAGGCCAGCGCGGACTCGAACTGGAACACGCCGCTGGTACCGCCCCGAGCCAGCATCTGGTAGACCGCGGGGTCGTCCAGGGGCACGTCGTCCATGCTCTCGTAGACCTCTCCCGTGTCGGGGTGCTTCAGCGCCCCGAGCCGGGCCTTCACCATGGCCACGGCGTCGTGGATCACGGTGAGCGTCTTGAGGCCCAGGAAGTCCATCTTGAGCATGCCCGCCTCTTCGAGGCCGTTCATGTCGTACTGGGTGACGACCATGGCGTCGTCTCCCCCTCCGTTCTTCCCGGTCTGGACGCAAACGGGCACGTACTCGTCCAGAGGGCCGGGGGCGATGACCACGCCGGCGGCGTGGACGGAGGAATGCCGGGACAGCCCCTCCAGCGTCATGGAGTAGTCGAAGAGCTGGCGATGGCGCTCGTCCTGGCGGTAGAGGTCCTTCACCTCCTTGAGCTTCTCCACCGCCTCGGCCACGGTGAAGCTCTGGCCCGGCGCGTTCGGGATCAGCTTGGCGATGCGGTCGGTCTCCGATGGCTCGAAGCCCAGAGTACGGCCTACGTCGCGGATCACCGCCCGGGCCTTCATGGTCCCGAACGTGATGATCTGCCCAACCGCGTCCTTGCCGTACTTCTCCCGGGTGTACTCGATGACCTCTCCCCGGCGCTCGAAGCAGAAGTCGATGTCCACGTCGGGCATGGACACCCGCTCGGGGTTCAGGAAGCGCTCGAAGAGGAGGTCGAAGGCGAGGGGGTCCAGGTTGGTGATGCCCAGGGCGTAGGCCACCAGTGAGCCGGCGGCGGAGCCTCGACCGGGGCCTACGGGGATGCCGTTGTCCCGGGCCCAGCGTATGAAGTCCTGGGTAATGAGGAAGTACCCGGCGTACCCGGTGCCCTGGATGACCTCCAGCTCGTAGTCGAGCCGATCCTGGACGGTCTCCGGCAGGGGATCACCATACCGTTCCTTCGCGCCCTGGCGGGTGAGGAACTCCAGGTAATCGTTCTCGTCGGCGTGGCTCTCGGGGAGTGGGAACTCCGGGAGGTAGTACTGCCTGTCGAAGTTGACGTCGACCTCGTCGGCGATGCGGAGCGTGTTCTCCAGCACCTCCGGGTGGTCCGGAAACCGTTCCGCCATCTCCGGGCCGCTCTTGAAATAGAGCCCGTCGTCGTAGCGCATCCGGTTGGGATCGTCCCGATCCTTGCCCAGGCCGATGCAGAGGAGGACGTCGTGGGCCTCGTGATCCCCCGCCTTGAGGAAGTGCGCGTCGTTGGTGGCGATGACCGGCAGGCCCAACTCGTCGCCCAGGGTGATGATCTTTCGGTTCAGCTCCTCCTGGCCCTCGGAGTCGTGGCCCTGCACCTCCAGGTAATACCGGTCCTTGAAGACGTCCGCGTACCAAGAGGCGGCTTCCCGCGCCGCGTCCCAGTCGTCGGCCATGAGGCTCCGGGCGACTTCCCCGGCGAGGCACGCCGACGAGACGATCAGGCCCTCGCCGTACTCGCGCAGCACCTCCCGGTCCACCCGGGGCTTGAAGTAGAAGCCCTCCGTGTACCCGATGGAGGAGAGCTTCACCAGGTTCCGGTACCCCACCCGGTCTCGCGCCATCAGGACGAGGTGGTAGTAGTTCTTGCCACCGCCTTCTCCCCGGGTGCGATCCTTCCGGTCGCCGGGGGCCACGTAGGCCTCCATCCCGATGATGGGCTTGAGGTCGTTGGCCCACGCCGCCTTCTGGAAGGTCCAGGCTCCGAAGAGACACCCGTGGTCCGTGAGGGCCAACGCCGGCATCTCGTATTCCTTCGCCCGGTGAACCAGGTCGGTGATGCGGTTGGCGCCGTCGAGGAGCGAGTACTCGGAGTGTGTGTGGAGGTGGACGAAGCTCACGGGCGGATTCGGCACTCGGGGTGGCTCGGGCGAGCGTTCATTCTAGGGGTCGGAGCGGGCGTAACCAACCCGCCGTGGAGGAGGATGGCGTAGTTGCGGGACTTCCTCCGCGCGGGCGTCGCCAGCGGCCCGCTCGGGGGCGTCCGGAGAGGGTGGAGAGGCCGTCTCGAGGGGGCCTGAGGGGACCCGGACTTCCTTTCGGACCCGTAGACCAGGGCCTACACTAACGCCCTCGCCCGGGAGTCCCTCTGATGGACGGAAACTGGGG
Source organism: Gemmatimonadota bacterium (assembly GCA_039586075.1). Classification (GTDB taxonomy): domain Bacteria; phylum Gemmatimonadota; class Gemmatimonadetes; order Longimicrobiales; family Gaopeijiaceae; genus Gaopeijia. The sequence goes on from JBDHLC010000010.1 coordinate 82,355, forward strand.
TTTCCTCCTCGCCGACCTCGTCAAAGGAGTGGTGGAATGATCAACGAGTTCAAGAAGTTCGCCATGCGTGGAAACGTGGTGGACATGGCCGTCGGTATCATCATCGGTGGCGCGTTCGGCACCATCGTGAAGAGCATGGTGGACGACGTGCTCATGCCGCCTCTGGGGCTGCTCCTGGGTGGAGTGGATTTCAGCAACCTGTTCATGGTGCTCAAGCCCGGACCCGAGATGGCCGGCCCCTACGCCGCGCTGGCAGACGCTCAGGCGGCGGGAGCGGTGACCATCAACTACGGCGTGTTCGTGAACAACGTCATCGCCTTCCTCATCGTGGCCTTCGCCGTCTTCCTGCTGGTGCGGGGCATGAACCGGATGACGGCCAAGGAAGAGGCTCCCGCGGCGGCACCCACGACCAAGGCCTGCTCCTTCTGCGCCACGGACATCCCCATCTCCGCGACGCGCTGCCCCAACTGCACCTCGCAGCTGGACTGACGACGAACGGACCGGGGCCGCGGGCCCCGGTCCGCTTCACCTCGCCGAACTCCATCGCAGCGGGCGGGCCTCCACCCGCCCTCGCTCAAGCCTCGTGGCGATAGAGGTGCACGTCTCGCTGCGGATAGGGGATGTTGAGTCCAGCGGCCTCGATCTCCTCCTTGAGCGCCTTGGTGAGGTCCCACTTGACCTTCCAGTAGTCCGCGGCGTTGCACCAGGGGCGAACCACGAAGTCGATGGACGAAGCCCCCATCTCGTGCACCGCCACCACGGGGGCGGGATCCTCGAGCACCCGGCTGTCCGCCCGGATGACCCGGTTCATGACGTCCATGGCCAGATTCAGGTCGTCGTCGTACCCGACCCCCACCACCAGGTCGACCCGGCGGGTCTCGTTGGCGGAGAAGTTCTTGATGGTCTGCCCGGCGATGGCCGAGTTCGGCATGATGATCATGACGTTGTCCGGCGTGGCCAGCGTGGTTGTGAACACGCCGATCTCCCGGACGGTGCCCGCGACCCCTCCGGCGTCCACGAAGTCCCCCACCTTGAATGGGCGGAAGGTGAGGAGCATGACGCCGCTGGAGAAGTTCGACAGGGTTCCCTGGAAGGCCAGGGCCACGGCCAGGCCGGCGGCACCGATGATGGCCACGAAACCGGTCATGGGGATGCCCAGTGCCGAGGCGGCGCCGTAGAGCACTCCCACCATCACGACGGCGTAGACCAGGTTGGAGATGAACGGCGTCAGGGTGACATCGAAACCGGCCCGGGTGAGGGTCTTTCGCATGGCGGCGCGAACCAGGCCGGCGACGATCCGGCCGAAGACCACGATGGCAAGGGCGGCGACGATCTTCAGCCCCCAGCTCGCAAGGGCGGTCTGGACGAGGAACACGATCTGATCGGTGTCGAGCATGGGCTACTCCGGAGTGGGTGCTCGGTGCGAGAGAATGGAGTCGGTGCGAAGGCGACGAAAGATAGGGGCGGGCGCCATCAGCGCGGGCCCACGAGGTCCGCGGGACTCAGCAACGACGCGCCGGTGATTCGGGCGGACCGCCGTGCGAGCTCGTGGTGCGGCTCTTCCCGGACCATCAGGAATCGGAGCCGCGCCTCGCGGCCGAACCCGTAGCGGGCCAACCGGATCTCCTCCCCGAGGTGGTCCATGGCTTGGGAGGGCGGCGGAGCCGTCCAGTGGACGTGACCGTAAACCACGGCTCCCGAGTGGAGTGTGGCGGCCACCTCCAGGTCGTACCCGTCACCCCATGCCGCCCCGGCCTCCCGGGCGGCCGCCGGAAAACGCTCGGCTCCATGATGCACCAGGAAGTCGCGCACCAGCGGCGGAAGGAACCGCTCCACCACGGAATCGATCTCGGGGCCGATCCGCTCAGCGAGGACCCGGCTGGGAACGGCACCCCCATCGAGCTCAGCGAGACGAGGGAGGACGCTGCCGAACCAGAACCCGTGGAGGGGATGCACCAGGCGGTACCGACGGCTCCGTGAGCGCGGGCTCGCGTCCAGGGATCGCTCAGCCCGTACCAGGCCGGCCTGCACAAGGCCCTTCACATAAGGCCCCAACTCGCTGCTGGAGCGGAAGACACCGGCGACCCGCCGGAGATCGCCCCAGGATTCGGCGCCCCGCGCGAGAGCGTGTAGGAGTGCAAGGCTCCGCGGGTTGTCCAGGACCGGGGCCGGGAGGAGGCTTTCCACCAGCCCGCGGCACGGCCCCTGGGGAGCCAGAAGGAGCCGACACAGGTTCGTCTCCGGACGCAGACGCGGATCCACGCGGGACCAGAAGTCCGGCAAGCCGCCCACCAGAGCATGGACGGTTACGCACTCCAGTGGGGACCAGCCGGGCACGACCTCCGCGACCTCCCGAAGCCGCAGGGGGGCCAGGGGGATCGTCACCCAGGTGGGGCGCGGCCCATCTCCTCCGGGCGACCATCCCTCAGGGAGGTGCCGGCCCGTGCCGGTGAAGACGACGAGCTGCCGACGACCGTGGGCCCGCAGGTCCGACCAGAAGTCCTCCAACCCGCGGACGAAACGGCGGTCCTGGAGGAGTGGATCCACGCCGTCGAGAACCAGGATGGGGGGGTGGGGGAGGCGGGACGCGGCGCGAAGCAGCCCGAAGAGCCGAGCCCACGGCCCGTCCTGGGCGGCGGAGTCTTCCGCGGCGGTGGATACCACGGCATCGCCCAGCTGCTCCCGCAGGGAATCGGACGTGGTGAGGCCCGCCACCTCGGCTGGCAAAGAGCTGCCGCGGAGCCACACGGCCCCGAGGTCGCGGGTGCCCGACCGGGCCAGGGAGGTGGTTCCCACCCGCGGGGATCCTGTGATCCAGGCGAGTGCCGGGCCGGGGGTCCGGAGGAAGTCCCGCAAGCGGTCGAGCGGTTCTTTGCGGCCGATCATAACAGAAATAAAAATAGGCTAACAGGAGATATACAATATAGTGCAAGACGCTCTTGAACGGTGGTCCGTCGAGGGCGAGAATCCCCCGCGTCGCCCGCCCAAACACCACCGGAGAGAGATATGACCCGCACCGCCACTCCTCAGCGCTTCGATCCACTGCGCGCCGTGAAGGACTCCCCTGCCCGCACCGACGGCACCCAGACGCGTGTGAAGATCGAGGAGACCTTCGGACTGAACGTCTTCTCGCTGGCCCGCATGCAGGCGCGCCTCCCGAAGGTCGCCTATAGGGCCCTGCTCAAGACTCTCGAGGAAGGAGTGGAGCTCGATGCGGGCGTGGCAGAAGCGGTTGCCGTAGCCATGAAGGACTGGGCCCTGGAGCGGGGTGCCACCCACTTCACCCATTGGTTCCAGCCGCTGACGGGCGCCACGGCGGAGAAGCACGACTCCTTCCTCTCCCCGACCGCGGATGGCCGCGCCATCAACGAATTCAGCGCTTCGGAGCTGGTGCAGGGCGAGCCGGACGCCTCGTCGTTCCCCTCAGGTGGGCTGCGGGCGACCTTCGAGGCCCGGGGCTACACCGCCTGGGACCCGACCTCCCCGGCGTTCCTCATGGAGGGGCCCGGCGGGGCCTACCTGGCCATCCCCACGGCGTTCGCCTCCTGGACCGGTGAGGCGCTGGACCAGAAGACACCCCTTCTGCGCTCCATCCAGGCGCTGAACGACCAGGCCGTCCGGGCCCTCGCCCTGTTCGACACCCCGGCGGTCCGCGTCCGGGCCACGCTGGGCCCGGAGCAGGAGTTCTTCCTGGTGGATGAGGAGTTCGCGTACCGGCGGCCGGACCTGATCACCGCCGGTCGGACGCTGTTCGGAGCCAAGCCCCCCAAGGGGCAGGAGATGGACGACCACTACTTCGGCTCCATCCCCGAGCGGGTCCTGGACTGCATGAACGAGGTGGAGGAGGAGCTCTACAAGCTGGGCGTGCCGGTGAAGACCCGGCACAACGAGGTGGCGCCTGCCCAGTACGAGATGGCTCCCGTGTACGAGGATGCCAACACGGCAGCGGACCACCAGCAGCTCATGATGAGCACCCTGCGCCGCGTGGCTCGGCGGTACGGGCTGCTCTGCATCCTGCACGAGAAGCCCTTCGCGGGAGTAAACGGGAGCGGAAAGCACCTCAACTGGTCGTGCGGCACCGACAGCCAGAATCTGCTGGAGCCCGGAGACAATCCCCACGACAACATGCAGTTCCTGTTCTTCTGCTCCGCCGTCCTGCGGGCGGTGGACCGTCACCAGGACCTGCTCCGGGCCTCCATCGCCTACGCCGGGAACGACCACCGGCTGGGCGCCAACGAGGCGCCGCCCAGCATCATCAGCGTGTTCCTTGGGGATCAGCTCACGGACATCTTCGAGCAGATCGAGAAGGTTGGCAGCGCCAAGGACTCGCTGCGCTCGGGCCTGCTGGGTCTGGGCGTGAAGACGCTGCCGAGCCTCCCCAGGCACGCCGGGGATCGGAACCGCACCTCCCCGTTCGCCTTCACCGGGAACAAGTTCGAGTTCCGCGCCCTGGGCTCGTCGCAGACGGTGTCCTTCGCGGCCACCATCCTCAACACCATCGTGGCCGAGTCCATCGATGAGATGGTCACGGCGCTGGAATCGGCCATCGAGGGCGGCAAGGAGCTGAACGAGGCCCTTGCCGAGCTCCTGGCCGAGGAGGTCAAGGGATTCAAGCGGATCATCTTCAACGGAGACGGCTACTCCGACGAGTGGGTGGAGGAAGCGGATCGCCGCGGTCTCCTGAATCTGAAGAGCACCATGGATGCCCTCCCGCACCTGGTCTCGGAGAAGAATGCCGCCCTGTTCGAGAAGTACTCCGTGCTGTCGAAGCGTGAGCTGGAGAGCCGCCACGAGATCTTCGTGGAGCAGTACTTCCGCACCGTCAACATCGAGGGCGAGACTGCCGCGCACATGGTCCATTCCATGTTCCTGCCCGCGGCCAACCGGTACCTGACCGAGCTCCTCAACACGGCGGAGCGCGCCGACGACGTCGGACTGAAGGTCAAGGGGATCGTCAGCACGGCGCGCACGGTGGCCGGGCTGGTGGACGAGCTCACCGAGGCGCTCGCCGAGCTGGACAAGCAGAACGAGGAGCTGGGCGGAGAGGAGGTCGAGTCGAAGGCCGAGCACATGCGGAAGAACGTCATCCCGGCCATGAACGAGGTCCGGGCTGTCGTGGACCGTCTCGAGAAGGTCATGCCGGACGACCTGTGGCCCGTTCCCACCTACCGGGACATGCTGCTCATCAAGTAGGCGGGGGCTCCCGTGATCCGGCCGGAGATCCCGGCTCGGTGGAAGAAGGCCCCGGGGCGATGGTCGCCCCGGGGCCTTCGCGCATGCTGCCGGACGGGCGCCGCCTAGTTCCGCACCGCCCGCGTGATGGTCCCGAGGAACTCGTCGATGGCGTTGCCGCGAATCCAGCGGGCCACCACCACCAGGTCGTTCTCCGGATCCACGTAGACCATGTTGGTCCCGTTCCCCAGATGGGCATAGGCGGCGTCGGGAGCGTTGGGGTAGCGCTTGTTTCCGTCCGCGTCCGGGATGTTCAGGAAGTAGTTCATGAAGCCGTAGTTCGGCTGAGCTCCCGTGGGCGTGGTGGCCAGATCGAACCAGGCTTCGTCCAGGAGCTGGGTTCCGCCCCAGTTCCCCCTGCGCAGCGTGAAGAGTCCGAAGCGGGCCTGGTCCCGGGCGCTCAGGAACATGCCGCCGCCCCAGTGACCACCTCCGCTCACCGACTGGACCCGCGCCCCGTCCAGGGTGATCCAGGAGTTCTCATACCCGTGCCATCGCCAGGTGGGGGACGCTCCGATGGGGTCCATCACGCGCTCCCGGAGCACGGCGGGCAGGGGACGCCGCCAGACGCCAGTGGCCACCAGGGCCAGGAGGTTCACCCGGGTGTCGTTGTACTCATAGGCGGATCCCGGCTCGAAACGCTCCCGGGTCCTCCACTCCGAGGGGTCCCGGGACGGCCGGTCGGCCCAGTCCGGCTTCCCCCAGAGCGTGCCCTCCCAGTCGCTGGTCTGCCGCAGGAGGTGGTCCCAGGTGATCTTCCGGTTGTGCTCGGTATTGAAGAGGGTGGCCAGGTCGACCTCGCCGAAACCCGTGCGGTCGACGCCGGGCTCCCCATCGCCCGGGGGCAGGTCCACCGGAGCCATGTAGAGTCGGGCCGGTTCGTGAAGGTCCCGGATCAGTCCGTCCTGCCAGGCGAGGCCCACCACCGTCGAAAGGAAGGACTTGGTGACGCTGTGCGTCATCTCGACGTTTCGGGTGTCTCCCCACTCCGCCACGATGTAGCCGTGACGGATGATGAGGCCCGATGGTGCGCCCCTGACCCGAAAGGGGCCGATTCCGAAGCCCATGGGCTCCCGTCCGAAGGACTGGTTCTGTCCCTCCTCCTGGTCTCTCGGCGCGGTGCTCTCGTTGGCGAGGTGGATTCGAATCGCTTCCTGGACGAGCTCCCCGTCCATTCCGACCCGGGCGGGCTCCCGGGTCTCCCAGCTGCGACGGTCCGGGACGTACTGGGCCGACAGCGCGGCGGGAAGCGAGATGACGAGAGTGGCCAGCAGGAGCCGGGCGCGCATGGGTCCTCCAGGGTTGGGTTGGGCGCCCGGAGACTAGGACGGGGGAGGCAGGGTCCACAACCGTCCAAGGCCGTTCCAGGCACGGAGGCCCGGCTCGGACGAGACAGGGCCGGCCCGGGAACTCCGGACCGGCCCTGTGCCACTTCGACCTCCCGCGGGCGGCGCCGCTGCGCGGCGGTCCGAGGGGGTCTGTGAGCCCTTTCTGATCAGCCGCCTCTGTGGTGCTGGCGGCGCACCCTATCGCGTCCCCGCTGCGTGAGGTCCACCTGGTACTCTGCGCCGTCCACCGTCAGGGTGGCGTACCGGGTCCCGTCGAAGGTGGTGACCACCAGTCGGGTGATGGTCTCGTCCCCGTTGGGGCCGTTGGTGACCTCGATGGTGAGGTCTCGGGTGATGGTCCCCGACAGGGGCCACGGGTTGTCGGCTCGAGGTACGCCGCGCACCACGTCCTCCACGAGGAGTGTGCCGCTCATGTCGTAGGTGCGGGTCACCTCGCCTTCGACCAGCCTGGCCCGGCTTCGATCGTCGGCACCGGTGCCGTTCCAGGTCCTCTGCGTCTCCTCACCCTCCAGGCCCGTGACCCACATGTCACGGGTGCGGTCCACCGACCATTCGAAGTCCTGGCCGGATGCCTCTCCGGAGATCTCCAGGATCGTGTGGATGGAGGCGGTGGTGAGGGGGTCGAATGCCGGCTGTTCCTCTCCGTCGGCGTCGTAGAACAACACGGTTCGGGAGCGCGTGTAGTCCAGGACGTTGTAGGCCACCGGCGCGTAGGCGACTCCCATGACCGGGAGGAGCGCGTTCATGACCTCCAGGTCCTCCTGTACGGCATCCGCCGCCAGAGCGGCCACGTCGTCGTTCAGGATGTCGTCCCCGGTGGAGATCTCGGTTCCAGTGTCGTCACAGGCGGCCAGGGCCAGGGCGGCGGCGGCAGCGGCTGCCGCAAGGGAAGGGGTCCGCATGGTTCGTTCTCCTGTTCGTTCAGGTCTCGGTCGTGGCGCGCCCACAGTGATTTGCTAGATCAGACGCTCGGCGCCTGGATTCGTTAAGCGGGAGCTCCACCGAGGCGTGCCGAGTCGGAGCTTCCCCCGCCCGGGACCGGGCCCGCCGGCGCCTGCGCGCTCGACTGGGACGTCGGGGTCAGCTCTCTCCGCCCAGGAACCAGACGTAGCGGCCCACCGCCTCCAGGAGCTCTGTCGGAAGCGGCTGTGGGGGCATGAGGCCGAAGCGTTCGTGGGGCATGTCGGGCAGGATGGATCGCTCCCTGGCCGGAGCCGGCAGGTACCCGACCACGTGCGCCACGGCCGCGTCCTCGTCATCGAACTCCTGTCGGAGATGGCGGGCCACGTGGCTCATGGGGGGCGCCAGGTTGGGGGGCGGGTCCATGGTGTGGCAAACGGAGCAGGTCTCCTTGAAGATGCGCTCGCCTTCCTGAAGGTCTTCCGGGACTTCCCGCGGGGCGGTGGCGCCCATCTGTCCCTGCATCCCTCCCCGGTGCATGCCCTCACCGCGCCCGGCCTGCATCCCGTGGCCCTGATGGTGCATGCCCTCGCCGCGCCCGGCCTGCATCCCGTGGCCCTGATGGTGCATGCCCTCGCCACGGCCGCCCTGCATCCCCTCGCCTCGGTGATGCATCCCGTGGCCCATGCCTGCCTCGGCGCTGTCGGCTCCCATGCGGGCACCCATTCCTCCCCGCATCTCCCCCTGGTGCATCCGAACCGGAAGGGTGTCGCCTCCCTGCAGGCCCGTTCCCGGCTCGTGGAGGGGGCGCTGGACGTCCGTGGAGGCTACGGTCTCTGCGGGACCCGTGTCACTGACGGGGCCCGGCGCCGAGGTCGCACAGGCGCTCAATACGAAAGCGATTCCCAGGACGGCGGGTGATCGCAGCATGGTTCTGTCTCCCGGACTGCCGGGGGAGGGACCGGTCGCATCGACGGGGCCGGTCTCCGGACCGAGCCCAAGGACCTCCCAATCTAGTGCGTCACCGAACGGCGGTAAGTGGGGAAAACCCAACTCCATCGGGTCCGGATCCTGCCGGGAGATACCCTGCCACCGTCCGTTCCATGATGTCGACGATGGCGACTCGTCCGGCTGCGGAGAGGGACAGGAAGAGGTGTCGCCCGTCGGGGTGGAGGGTCAGGCCCTGCGGAGCCTCACCCGGGAACTGGACTCGGCCCAGCTCCTCGTAGGTGGCGCCGTGGAAGAAGCGAAGCACCTCGCCCCGGAGATCCGGTACGATGAGCTGTTCGACCCCCGGGGTGAGGAACATCCGGTACGGCCACCCGAAGCCTTCGGCCACGGTGCGGCTCGAGCCATCCGAGGTGTTGAAGACCGTGACCCGCCCCGTGGCGTTGCTGCCGGCGAAGACCCGATCCCCACCGGGGGTCACGTTGATGGCCTCGGGCTGGGCCGGCGCCTGGAGGGACCGCACGCGGGACAACGAGGATCGGGACAGCTCGGTCACCGTGTTGGAGCCGATGTCCCCGGTCCAGAGCGTCTCCCCGTCGCCGGTGGCCGCCACCATGTGGGACCCGTCCGCCTCCGTTGAGATCACGCCGGTGATCTCCCCGTCGGAGACGCGAACGAGGAGTACCGCACGATCCTGCTCCACCGTGACCGCCACGATGGAGTCCCCGGGGAGGAATGCGATCCCATGGGGACGCCGGTAGGGCGAGAGGTCGATGGTGCGGGCGACCCTCGTGCCCGGAATGTTCAACACGGTGAGCGAGGCCGATTCCCCCTCGTAGTCGGTGCCCACGGCGATGCGACCGTCGGTGGAGACCACCAGCTCGTGGGGCCCGACTCCCGTCGGCACTGTGGCCACGATACGTCCCGACGCGAGATCCACGAAGCTCGCGTCGTCCCCCTGCTTGTTCAGCACGACCAGGGTGCCCGTCATTCCGGACGGCGCCTGGGCCCGCACGCTCGGGGCGGCAAAGGACAACAGCAAGAGGGCGGTCAGGGAGACTCCCTTCCGCGCAAGACGGCGGATCGCGTCGTGGAGAACACCACTCGTCATGGGTCGTTCCGGTTCGCTGGATTGTGTGGGCAGGCCGGGAGGCCCGGGTCCGGCGGGCGCGCCCGCGCAACAGGGAAAGTGCGCCTGCCCACCGCCCGGAGCCACCCCGGTGCTTGCGGGTCCGATCCCTCCGGCACCTATTCTCTCCGGACCCCAACCCCGCGCATCATGGCCGACCTGAGCAAGCCGGAACACTTCGATATCGTCCTGGAGTTCGCCTTCGGGTTCGCTGACCGCGGCATTCCGCTCTCGCTGGTGCTGGTCGAGCCACTGGGCCTGCCCGATAGCCGGCGGGGCGCGCTGACCCAGCTGGAGGACGACATCCTGCGCCGTACCCGCCGAAGTGACCGCGTGACTCGTATTACCGACCGGCGGTTCGCCGTGCTCCTGGTGGACTGCAACCGGCACGGAGCGCTGGTCTTCGCAGACCGGCTCCAACAAACGTTGTCCGGATTCGTCGAGGCCTCGGGATGCCCGGTGAGCTGCGGAGTGGCCACCTTCGGGAGGGATATCCGCACCCCGTCCGACTTCATGAACGCCGCGGACGGTGCCTTGCAGCGGGCGCACGAAGCAGGCGGGGGCACCATCGAGCTCCACGATTCTCCCGGCCCTTTGGCCTGAGGCAGGAACCCCCTCCCTCTTCCTCCCCTCCGCACCGGACCCGTCACGGGCGGGACTGGGTATTTTTCTTACTTAGCGTGTAAACGGTTCAAGTTCCATACGTCATCCTGTCAAGCAAGGGAGGTCGCGCATGACCCGCTCGTGGATGGTCCTGGCAGTCCTGCTCAGCTTCGCCGCCTGCGGCGGAGACAGCTCCACCGGCCCCGATATGGGCGGGGATGGGGGGAACTCGGGAGACAACCGCGTGGTCAAGCTCGATCCTTCCTTCCAGTCCGACATCCAGGAGATCTTCGACCGGCGCGGCTGCAGCGCGTCGTCCTGCCACGGCTCGGCCGAGGCAGCGGGTCTGCGACTGACCGACGGGAGCAGCCACTCCGAGCTGGTGGGTGTGCCGGCCACCACCGAGGCGGGCACGCGAGTCATCGCGGGAGATGCCCAGGCCAGCTACCTGGTCATCAAGATCGAGGGGCGCCAGAACGTCGGTGGCCGGATGCCCGTGGGTGGGAGCGCCCTCGACACCATCGATGTCAAGAATATCCGCAACTGGATCGACCAGGGCGCGAAGAACAACTGATGGACACCCGGATCGCGGGGGTCCCGACGTGGCTCGCCCTGGCGGCCGCCTCGTGGACCCCATGGGCGGCGGTGGGCCAGGAGTACCACGTGGACCTGGACGCTCCCCGCCGCGTAGTGTTCATCTCCTCCGCCACCCTGGATGATTTCGAGGGCGTGACCGAGTCCATCGACGGGTACGTCCTGCTGGACGGATCGGGCGTTCGGGAGGCAACCGGTCTGGCCGGGACGGAGATGTACTTCGAAGTGGACCTGGCTTCCCTGGATACCGGGATCGGCCTCCGAAACCGCCACATGCGGGACAACTACCTGGAGGTGGAGGAGCACCCATTCGCCACCTTCTCCGCGACCGTGGACGCGATCCGGGGAGCGGAAGATGGCTTCGTTGTCTCGGCCCGGGGGGACTTCACGGTCCACGGAGTGAGCCGGCCACTCTCCCTGTCCTGCCGAGCCACCCCCGTGGCGGAGCGGTTCAGGGTGCGGTGCTCGTTCCCGGTCCGCCTCGAGGACCACGACATCGAGATTCCCCGGATCATGTTCATGAAGCTCGCCCCCGAGGTCCGGCTCGAGCTGGAGTTCACGCTGGAGCCCGTCGCGTCATGACCCCACCACGAGGCTACCCCATGTCCCGCACGAGAACTGCTCGACGCCCACTGCCGGCGGCCGCCGGCACGATGATCCTGCTGATGGCCGCCACCACGGCGCTGCAGGCTCAGGACCGACCCCAATGGGAGCGCCGCTCCGCCGCCACCGAGGTGGGTCCCACCGTGTTCCACGCCACCCGCGGGCTCAACCTGCCCACGGCGGTGACCGCCGGTGGGGGCGAGTTCCTCTTCGAGATCTCGCACCGGTTCGTCCCCGCCATCTCCGACGAAGGGACCTTCCTGGGACTCGACGGTCCGGTGCGTTACCGCCTCGGTCTGGCCTACGGGATCACGGACCGAGTCATGCTCGGCCTGGCCCGGAGCAACCTGGACGACAATCTGGACCTCGAGGCCCGGGTACGCGTGTTGGAGCGGGGCGGGGCGTTGCCCTTGCAGGTCGCCCTGGCCGGCGGGATGGCGTGGAACAAGGAGGTGGGAGGGCTGGAGGGGAGCAGCACCCAGTACCACGCCAGCCTGATCCTGAACGCAGGCCTGGGGGATCGCGTCGCGGTGGGGGTGGTGCCCGTGTTCCTGTCGAATCCCCTGGTGCGCGTGGACGGCGAGGAATCGCTCCTTTCCGTGGGCCTGCACGGTCAGGTGTATCTCACGGAGATGGTGAGCCTGGTGGGTGAGTGGACCTGGACGGACGAGAGCGAGGAGCTTCCCTACGATCCCGTCTCCCTCTCGGTGGAACTGGAGACCGGAGGCCACTTCTTCCGCGTGGGCGTGACCAACTCGGTTCGGCTCAACCCATCCCAGCACCCGGCGGGAGCGGCCAACGAGTTCAAGGGAGACGAGTTGCGATTGGCCTTCAACATCTCCCGGGTGCTGGCCTTCTGACCCAAGGGGTCCCGAGCCTTCCCTCTCGTACGCGGGGCGCGGGCCGGGGCGGTTGACGGGGCCGATCACCTGCTTCGAGATCGCCCGGGCGTCCTCCCGACCTTCCCTCACACGCCTCCTGGCGGGCCATCACCCGCCGGGGGCGCCGGGAAGCTGCCAGATCTCCACCTGATTCAGCGCCACCTCGGGCACGGCCAGTCGGCCGCGGCGGGTGTCGAGGCCCAGGTCCGCGGGCCGGCCCTGGGTGGGAATGTAGGGCCCGCTGCGTGAGTCCGAGACCGCGTGGATGGAGGAATCGGCCTGGCTGGCCACCAGGAGGTGACCGTCCCAGAAGACGAGCCCGTCCATCCGCTCCGCCGGGTCCGTGGTGAAGGGTCTCGTGACCTCCCCGGAGCCCGGATCCCAGAGGCGGAGGTCGCTTCCGCCGGACCAGGGTGCGAGCCAGAACGCCTGCCGCTGTTCGTCCCAGAGGATTCCGTTGGGGCTCGCGAGATCAGCCCCCTCCGTCGCCACCATCGGATCGCCGGGCCGAAACCGATAGACCGCCGATGCGCCGGTGTCGGTGACGTAGGCGGACCCGTCGGGTCCCACCGCGATGTCGTTCAGGAACCCGGGCTCGAATGCCCTCATGTCCACGAAGACGAGCTGCTCGCCGGTCTCTCGATGGAATCCGTGCACGCCGTCCACGTCCGCCACCCACAGCGTGTCCGCCTGCAACGCCATGCCGCGCCCGGCATGGAACGGATGTTCGGTGGTTCCGTTGGCGAAGCGGAGCTCCTGGACGAGCCCGTTTCCGGCGGCTACTCGCGAGACGTAGCCATTGGCGTCCCGCTCACCGGAATCCCCGGTGAAGTTGGAGACGAAGTAGACGTCCTGTTCCGGGTCGTACATCACCGCCTCGGGTCCGTCGAAGCCCACCAGGACTGCCAGCCGCTGCGTGGTGTCGGCGGTGGCCCACGACGGGGCGGCGTCCACGGGAACGTCGGGTTCTCCGCCGCCACACGCCCCCAGGGCCAGGACGCACAGGAGCACGAAGGTCTGAGCGGCACGGGCGCCGCAGCGGGGGTCAGTCCTCACGGTTGGCCTCCAGGATTTCGTCGATTCGTGCCACCAGGTCCGCCAGGTGGACCCGCGTCATCTCGTGCCGGACGCGGGCCTCGCCCCGTTCCGCCGCGTCCCGCAGCGCCCGGAGCTCGTCCCGCAGGAGGGGGCGTACGTCGGATCGGCTCACGTCGACTCCGGGGCCGAAGAACGGGTTGCTCGGCGGCTCCTCCGTCATGAGATACTCCACTCGCTCGAGGAACGAGCGCTGGAGCGCGCGGCGGTATCCGTCGATGGCCGAGACCGTGGCCAGGTCTCCAAACACCGCGGATCGCACGGCAGGAAGATACTGGGCCAGGGGCCAGGCGTCCTCCGGCTGCAGCACCTCCATCTCGGACATCCGTACCAGTCGGCGCGGATCCAGGAGGCTGTTGAGGATGGCCGCCTGGCGAGCGCCCAGGGTTTGTACCTGGCCCACCGGCCCGATGCGGTCGAGGATCTCCCGGGAATGGAGCCAGGCCGGAGTACGGAAGACCTGCGCCTCGAGGAAGGCCAACGCCTCCTCCTGACGCGCCCGAGGGACGCCGTCGAACACGGGGCCGGACTGGTCCGAGGACTTGAGGTCCACGTATGCACCGCCCACCAGCGTCACCACGTGGTTCATGTACCGATACCACTGGCCCAACAGCTCTCCGTAGAGCTCGGCGAGGTCCGCGTAGTCCTCGCCCGGGGTTGAGGTCCAACGCGGGAGGTTTCGAGCCGCCACCTTCAGGTTCTCGACACCGAACCCGCTGGCCCGGACCGGATCCGCTCCTAGGTCCTCGGTCTGCGCGCGGGGGTCGATGCCGCCGAACCCTCCCTGTGGGAGGTACCGGTACATGGGATCGTCGGCGCGCTCCAGGATCATCTCGTGGAGGATGGGGCGCTCGCCTTCCGGGTCCGGCGTGTCCAGCACCCGGTACCCCCACTCGATGGCGTAGAGGTCATAGGGACCGATCTGTCGTATGAAGTCGGGCGAGGTGAGCCCGTCCCCAGGCTGGGCGATGTAGTTCTGGCGAGCGTAGTCCATCACCGAAGGTGCCACCCCCATCCGTCGCGCGAAGTCGGCGTTCCGGAGGGAGTCCACCGGATACGCCGACGAGGAGATCATGTTGTGCGGAAGCCCCAGGGCGTGGCCGATCTCGTGTGCGATGACCTGCCGCATGGCTTCGCCCATGAGGTCGTCGGGCTGCTGCAGGGAACGAGCCTGGGGATTCGCCGCGCCCGTCTCCAGCATGAGGCGGTTCCGGTACGACCGCATGTGGTTGTGGAACCAGACGATGTCGCTCTCGATGATCTCCCCGGTTCGGGGATCGGAGACGCTGGGACCCATGGCGTTTCGCACGGTGGACGCGGACCATCGGACGGTGGAGTATCGGACGTCCTCCGGATCCCACTCGGGATCTTCTTCCGGCGTCGGTGGATCCAGGGCCCGGATGGCGTTCCGGAATCCCGCGGCCTCGAACGCCACATTCCAATCTTCGACACCCTGGCGGACATACTCGCGCCACCGCAGGGGCGTGGCCGGGTCGAGGTAGTAGGTGATGGGCTCCACCGGCTCAACGAGCTCACCCCGGGCGTACGACTCCGGGTCGGACGGCTCCAGCCGCCAGCGGCGGATGAAGGCCTCGGTGGCCGCCTTCTGCTCGTCCAGACCGTAGTTGATCCGCTCCACGGAGAAGTACCCCACCCTGGGATCGGCGTACCGGGCGCGCATGGGCTCCTCTGGAAGGAGCACCAGCGACTGGCTCAGCTCCAGGGTGATGGTGCCGGAGCCGGCGTCGCCCGGAGGCGAGGTGGCGTCGAACGTCTGGGTGTGTCGGACTTCCACGTTCTCGGGGTAGGCGCTCATGCGGCTGATGAAGCTCCGAGCCGGGTCCAGACGGCGGACCCCGTACTCGCGGCGCTGACCCTGGCTCAGTCCACTCAGGGCCGGCGTGTCCCCCTGGAAGAAGTCCGTCACGTCCACCACCAGACCGGACGAGTCGGGGGTGAGAGCTTCAACGTCGAAGGCCGCCAGGACCGGGGGCAGGTGGTTGCTCACCACCGACCGGTAGATGGGCTCCCCCGCATCCGCCACCGCCCGGAAGGAGACTTTTCGCAGCAGGAGTCGGTCGCCGCGCTCCTCGAAGCGGATGACCTGCTCGCCCAGGCTCATCCCGGCGGAAGGGAATCCACCGAATCCCGCAGGGACTCCCGCGATCCGGGTGATGAGGAGGATGTCCCGCTCCAGGAGATCCCGTGGGACCTGGAAGAAGTAGTCCTCATCGACCCGATGGACCGTAATGAATCCCGGGTCGCTGACCGCGTCGGCGGGAACCACGCGGTCGAAGGGCCGGGGGCCCTCGCGCTGGGCGCGATCACTGACCTGGGGTCCCGCCGGGGAAGCGGGCGGCGTCGGCGCGGGATCGCCGCCGAAGACGGAACAGCCGCCGACGACCAGGCTGGCCAGGAGTGCGAGGGGCGAACGGAGACGAGCCATGGGATGGTGCCTGGTGTTGGAGGTGGAGAAACGGATCGGGGCCGGCGGCGGAAGATCCGTCGCCGGCCCCGGGATCGCGAGCAGGTGGCACCGCCGCGAGGTCAGTTGCTCCAGGGCGGCGTGACCCCGTTGGAGCGCGCGTAGGCGATGGCCTGGCCCAGGTGCTCGTGGGAGTGGGTCACCAGCAGGAGAACCGCTCCGATCCCATTCGTGTCCCGGCCGAAGACGTTCACCGGCGCGTGCAGCTGCTCGTCGGTGAGCCCCTCCAGGGTCGACGCCAGGTGCTCGAAGGCGGCACG
>JBDHLC010000028.1:0-38124 GCA_039586075.1 Gemmatimonadota bacterium
CGACGCCACGCAGTTCTCCATCAAGCTGGTGGACTTCGGCGCCGACGGCGCCTTCGGTGGCGGCGACGACACCGAGCACCAGATCGACTTCAACTCCGGAACCACGCCAGCGCTGGGTACCGGACAGTGGGTGTCGCTGGACATTCCTCTCAGTGACTTCACAGGACTCGCTGCCCGGGCCCACCTGGCTCAGTACATCATCGTGGGCCAGCCCACCGGGGCCACCACGGTCTTTATCGACAACCTCTACTTCTACAACGACGTCGCGGCCCCCACTGAGCCCGCCACCGTGGCGCCCACACCGACGCAGGACGCGGCCAACGTCATCTCGCTCTTCAGCGGAGCGTACACGGACGTCACCGTGGACAGCTGGAACACCGTCTGGAGCGCCGCCGACTACGCGGAGGTCCAGGTGGCCGGGGACGACGTGAAGAAGTACACGAACCTGGACTTCAACGGGATCGAGACCACGTCGGCCACCATCGACGCCACGGAGATGACCCACTTCAGCTTGGACGTCTGGACGCCCAACGCGACGCAGTTCTCCATCAAGCTGGTGGACTTCGGGGCCGACGGCGCCTTCGGCGGCGGCGACGACACCGAGCACCAGATCGACTTCAACGACACCACCACGCCGGCGCTGGCCACCGGCGAGTGGGTGTCGCTGGACATCCCGTTGAGCGATTTCACCGGCCTCACGGCGCGAGCCCACCTGGCCCAGTACATCATCGTGGGTCAGCCCACCGGGGCCACCACCGTCTTCATCGACAACATGTACCTCTACAAGTAGGGAGCGGGCGGATCGCGCCGCCCGGGTTCACGACGCCCCCCGTGTGTTCAGTGCACGGGGGGCGTCGTGCATCCCGGAGACAGGGCCACCGGTGAGGCCAGGGGGCGAGGATGGAGAGGGCGCCGTCCCCTCGCGCGCCGGCGGACCGCCTCCCATCTTGGGCCGCTGGAGCTCCGGGAACGCACCGACATGCCCCGGGGATTCGCCACCACTCTCCGGGCCGCTCTGAATCCATGTCCGACACCCTCCCCCGTCTGAACACGGCGCTGGACGGCCGCTACCGCATCGAGTCGGAGCTCGGTCGCGGCGGGATGGCCACGGTGTACCGAGCTCGGGACCTGAGGCACAACCGGCAGGTGGCCCTGAAGGTGCTGGATCCCGAACTCGCGGCCGTGGTGGGAGCCGCTCGCTTCCTGGGCGAGATCGAGACCACGGCGAACCTGCAGCATCCCCACATCCTCCCGCTTTATGACTCCGGGGAGGCCGACGGCTTCCTCTTCTACGTCATGCCCCTCCTGGAGGGCGAGTCCCTCCGGGACCGCCTGGACCGGGACCGGCAACTCCCGGTGGAGGAGGCGGTGCGCATCACGGCCGCGGTGGCCACGGCGCTGGACTACGCGCACCAGCGGGGCGTCGTGCACCGGGACATCAAGCCGGCGAACATCCTCTTCCAGGGGGGGCAGCCCGTGGTGGGGGACTTCGGGATCGCCCTGGCGCTGGGCGCCAGCGCCGGCGCCCGCCTCACCGAGACGGGACTCAGCGTCGGCACGCCCTACTACATGAGCCCGGAGCAGGCCACGGGAGAGGCCTCCGTGGGACCGGCGGCGGACACGTTCTCCCTGGGATGCGTCCTCTACGAGATGCTCGCGGGACAGCCGCCGTACTCCGGCTCCACCGCGCAGGCGGTCCTGGGGAGGATCATCAGCGCCGAACCGGTCTCGGTCCGGGACGAGCGTCCCACGGTCCCCGCCAACGTGGACGCCGCCATCCGGAAGTGCCTGGAGCGGGTCCCGGCGGATCGGTTCGCCAATCTCGGGGACCTGGTTCGCGCGTTGGAGGATCCGGGATTCCGCCACGGCCCGGAGGCCCCCGGAGCAACGGCACCGGCGAGGGTGAATCGGGGGTTGGCGGTCCTGAGCGTCTTATTGGCGGCGGCGCTGGGGTGGTCGCTGCTGTCGTCCGATGGCGCTCCCTCCGACGCCCCCCTGGAGGTCTTCTCACTCGAGATCCCGCCTGCGAGGGACCCCCAGTCGAGCATCGACATCTCGGACGACGGCTCCATCTTCGTCATGTCCCAACCGGGTGCTGACGACGCGGTGGAGCTCTGGGTCCGTCGGCGGGACGAGCTGGAGTGGACCCCTCTAGCGGGCACCGACCCGGGTGCCGCCGCCGCCATCTCCCCGGACGGCACCGAGATCCTCTTCTTCGCCGGAGGCCAGGAGGCGGGCCGGCTCCAGTTTACGCAGGTGGAGGGCGGACCCGTGCGGGAGCTGGCGCCCGCCCGGATGACGAAGCCGGACTGGGGGAGTGACGGGCAGGTGTACTTCGGCGCCCCCGGGGGAGGGCTCGCCCGGATCCCTCGACAGGGCGGGGATGCGGAACCCCTCACCACCCCCGAGGAGGGGACGGTCCACCTCTACCCCCTGGTCCTCCCGGGAAGCCGGTGGCTCCTCTACACCGTGGCCGGCCGGGGCCCCACCCGGATCGAGGCGCTGGACCTGTCCAGCGGGGAGGTCCACCACGTCCTCAACGGGGCGGGTGCGAACCTCACCTCCAACGGCTATCTGGTGTACGGAGCCGACGGGGGGCTCATGGCCGTCCCGTTCGACGCGGGTACCGCCCGGGCCACGGGTACCCCGGTCGCCGTCATCCCGGACGTCGTCCAGACTGGGATAGGTCGGCCCTTCTACGCCATTTCCTCCACCGGGACCCTTCTCTACTGGACCGGGACCTTCGCGGAGGACGAGTTCGTCTGGCTGGACCGGACCGGGGTGGCCCGGCCGGTGGAGCCGGGCTGGACCTTCGACGCCGGCAACGCTGACCGGGGCTGGCGCCTTTCCCCGGACGGCGGACGCCTGGCGTACCGGGCCTGGACCGAGGCCGGGTACGACATCTGGGTCAAGGAGATCGGCGGCGCCCCCCCGGCCCGATTCACCTTCCACGAGGCCGAGGACCGCCAGCCTCGCTGGTCCTCGGACGGGACGATGATCTCGTTCGTCTCGAATCGAACCGGAACCTACGCCGCCTGGCAGAAGCCGGCCGACGGGCTCGGCGACGCCGAGCTGGTCTTCGAGCCCCAGGACGGGTTCCTGGCACAGGGCTTCTGGTCCCTGGACGGGGAGCACCTGGTCATGCGAGCCGGAGGGTTCCGGAACACCCAGGGGGGACGGGACATCACGGCGATCCGCCCGGGCCGGGATTCCGTCATGTTCCCCGTTGCCGCGGGACCCGCCGAGGAAACGGGACCCGAGCTCTCCCGCGATGGCCGCTGGATCGCCTACGTGTCGACGGAGACGGGGCAGGAGGAGGTCTTCGTGCGGCCGTTCCCCGACGTGGGTCGCGGCCGGTGGCAAATCTCCACCGGTGGGGGCACCATGCCCCTGTGGGCCCACAATGGCCGAGAGCTCTTCTACGTGGACGGCGACCACCGGTTGATCTCCGTGACCTATGACGCCTCCAGCGGATTCCGTGTGGCGAACCGCCAGGTGCTTTTCCAGATCGGATCCAGCTTCGAGTCGAACCTCTACCGCTGGATCGGCGGGCTCTACGACGTCACACCGGACGACCAGCGCTTCCTCATGGTGCGGCGCCACGAGCGTACCGACGAGTCGAAACCGCGGCTGATCGTGGTCCAGAACTGGTTCGAAGAGCTGGAGCGGCGGGTCCCCAGGTGACGAGCGGCCCGCTCCCCACCAGCCGCTAACCTGTACCTACTTCCTCCACCCACCCCCGGATCTCCTCCTCGGAGTGGGCGTCCCCGCGGTCGGGCTTCACGAGGCCTCCGCACCGCGGAGGTGTGCCACCAGCTCGGCGAGGATCGCCACCGCGATCTCGGCGGGGGTCCGGGCTCCGATGTCCATTCCCACCGGGGCACGGACGCGAGCGATGTCCTCCTCTGAGACCCCGGCCTCCCGGAGGCGCGTCACACGCTTCGCGTGGGTCCGGGTGCTCCCGAGCGCCCCTACGTAGAACGCCGGGGAGGCCAGTGCCGCCCGGAGTGCCGGGTCGTCGAGCTTGGCGTCGTGTGTGAGCGTCACCACCGCCGTTCGATGATTCGGGCGCAGCTCCTCGAGAGCCTCTTCCGGCCAGCGGTCGACGAGGCGCACACCGGGAAACCGCTCCGCCGTGGCGAAGGCCGTGCGGGGATCCACCACGTGCAATTCGATGCCGGCGGCACTCGCCATCTGTGCCAGGGGCATGGTGATGTGGACGGCCCCCACCACCACCAACCGCACCGGGGGGTTGTAGGGCCGGAGGAAGACGGTCCCGGCCTCGGACGTGATGGAGGCCGAGCGGTCTTCCAGCAGGGCCTTCCGCGCCTCGTCCAAAAGAGTGCCCCCCTCCACGGGATCCCACCCGGGAGCGCCCTCGCCACCATCCGACTCCAGGGGGAGGAGGAGCGCCTGCGACCCCTCGGGGAGAAGCGTGGCGGTCACCACGGGCCGCCCGTTCTTCAGCTCCCGGAGCAGTCGGCGGAGGAACTCGTCCCTCATGCGACCCGCTCCACCCAGATGGCTACCTTTCCCCCGCACGCGAGCCCCACCCCCCAGGCCATCTCGTCGGTCACACCGAAGCTGAGCTGCCGGCCCTCTCCCGACTGGATCACCTCCAGGGCTGCGTCCACCACCGCCGTCTCCACGCATCCCCCCGAGACCGAGCCACAGAAGTCGCCGGAGCCGTTCACCGCCATGTGGCTTCCAGCCGGCCGGGGCGCGGATCCCCAGGTGCGAACCACGGTGGCAAGAGCCACCTCCATACCCGAGGCTCGCCACGCAGCAGCGGCAGCCAGGACTTCTTCGTCAGTGTTCATGGCCGTCCTGAAATGGGAGACTGGCAACCCTGAAGGCGCGAGACGATCCCAGGGGTGTGTCGGCCCGCACGGTCCGAAAGGGATAGTATAGGAGGCCCCCCACCCCGCGGGCACGTGCCCGGGAGCAGGGGCCGGACGGCGCGGAAGGCGTCACCGTCCGCGAAGCCTCGACCCTCCATCCCCGCTTCCCATGTCCCTCGTCCGACCCTACCACCGCCTCCTTCCAGCGATCGTCGCTGCCCTCCTACTCGTTCCCCTCGCGGTCCAAGCGCAGGGCGTGGACGCACCTCCCGGCACCTTCGTCTTCGTGAATGTCTCCGTCCTTCCCATGGATGGCGGTCCCGACGTGCTGGAGAACCAGACCGTGCTGGTGGAAGGGGACCGGATCACCGCCATGGGACCGGCGGGCACGGTGCGGGTGCCGCAGGGCGCCACCGTCATCGACGGGGGAGGCCGGTACCTCATGCCGGGTTTGGCGGAGATGCACGCCCACGTCCCGCCCGTGGCCCAGGGCCGTCCCTCGGAGGGGGTGCTGGAGGACATCATGTTCCTTTACGTGGCCAACGGGATCACCACCATCCGGGGGATGCTGGGCTCACCCTACCAGATCGAGCTCCGGGACGAGCTCCTGGCCCACGAGATGCTGGGTCCGGCCTTCTACGCGGCAGCTCCCTCCATCAACGGGAACAGCGCCCCCACCCCCGAGGCCGCCGAGGCCATGATGCGGGCCGCCGCGGAGCTGGGGTACGACCTCATGAAGATCCACCCGGGGGTGTCCCGGGAGACGTGGGACCGGATGGTGGACGTGGCAGACGAGGTGGGGCTCACCTTCGGCGGTCACGTCCCGGCGGACGTGGGGCTGGTCCACGCCCTGGAGACGGGGATCTCCACCGTGGACCACATGGACGGATACCTGGAGGCCGCCGCGGGCGGAGCGCCCGCCAGCGTGGATGAGATGGTGGCCGGCCTGGACGAACGCCGCATGCGGCGCCTCGCCCGGATGACCCGGGACCGAGGCGCCTATGTGGTCCCGACCCAGTACCTGTGGGCGAACCTCTACGGCAGCCCCGACGCCGAGGCCATGCTGCGGCTTCCGGAGATGAACTACGTCTCACCCCAGCAGAGGCAGGGATGGCGCAATCAGGCTGCAGGCACGCCGCGCCTGGACTCGGCCACGCGCGAGGCGTTTCTGGAGGCCCGGGATCGGATGCTCCGGATTCTCGGCGAGGAGGACGTCCTCCTCCTCATGGGCACCGACTCCCCGCAGCTCTTCAACGTCCCGGGGTTCGCCCTCCACCGGGAGCTGGACGCCATGTCCGCCGCGGGGCTCGACAACCGGACGATCCTCGTCTCCGGCACGCGGAACGTGGGCCGCTACGTGGAGGAGGAGTTGGAGCAGGACGGCTCCTTCGGCACGGTGGCCCCGGGACAGCGGGCCGACCTGGTGCTCCTGGAGGCCAACCCCCTGGACGACCTGGACCACCTCACCCGCAGGGCGGGCGTCATGGTGCGGGGCCGCTGGCTGGACCGGGAGTTCCTGGATGCAGGGCTCCGGGCCATCGCGGCGAAGTATCCGTCGGTGAGCTAGGGGTGAGCGCGGACCTCCCCCGTCCGTCCGTGCAAGCCACGGTGGGCAGCACACTCGCGCCCCACTCCCCCTCGGCGTATCCTGCGGGAGACAGCACCGGGCGTGCAGTAGCCCGCGCTCAACAGCCCCATCGGATGTGACCCCCCGCCCCGGCCATGACCCAGTACACGCTCGAGGAACTCCAGCGGCTTCTCCCGGACCGGTACGAGGTCCAGCGAGAGATCGCGCGAGGGGGGATGTCCAGGGTGTACCTGGCCCGGGAGGACCACCCGGACCGGCTGGTGGCCCTGAAGGTCATGGATACGAAGCTCAGCGAGGGGGGGCGGAAGCGATTCCTCCAGGAGGTGGACTTCACCTCCAAGCTGTCCCATCCCCACATCGTCCCCATCTTCGCGGCGGGCCAGGTGGGGGAGTCCCTCTACTACGTGATGCCGTTCATCGGTGGCGATACCCTGGCGGACCGGATCAACAACCACGGCGCGCTCCCGGTGGACGACGCGGTGCGGATCACGCTGGAGGTATCGCGGGCGCTGCAGTATGCCCACGGCATGGGCGTGATCCACCGGGACGTCAAGCCGGACAACATCCACTTCCAGGACGGTCACGCTCTGGTGGCGGACTTCGGCATCGCGCGGGCCCACGGCGACGCGGGCTCCCGCATGACCGAGGAGGGACACACCCTGGGGACGGTCGCCTACATGGCGCCGGAACAGGCTACCGGCTCCACAGTCGTGGACGGTCATGCGGACCAGTACTCCCTGGGCTGCGTCCTCTTCGAGATGCTCACGGGGGAGCCCCCGTTCCACGGAAAGACCGCCCGCTCCACCCTGGCGCGCCACCTCTCGGGGACCATCCCCTCGCTGCGGACCCTCCGTCCGGCGGTGCCGGAAGCCATCGAGCAGGTGGTGAGGCGGTCGCTCCAGAAGGTGCCCCAGGACCGCTATCCCTCGGTGGAGGAGTTCGCGCAGGACCTCCGGGCTGCCCGTCGGGCGTCGCGGTCGGGGGCCCCGCACCCGGCCACTTCGGACACCACTGCCGTCGCCCCGCCGGCGGGTGGGCGCCGTGGGTGGAAGATGGGGGCGGCGGCGGCCGTCATTCTGGCCGTGGCCGTTCCCACGCTGATGACCCTCTCGGGAGACGACCCCCCCGAGCTGGCGGCGGGTGACGGGTATCTCACCTCGGTAGCGGTGCTTTCACCGGAAGGCCAGGTGCTGGGTGGGAATCTCGAAGCCGACGCCGAGGGAATCGGGGACGCCCTGGCCAACGAGATCAGCCTGACCCTGGCCGCCGTTCCCTGGTTGGACTCGAAGGCCTATTACTCGGCCCGCGTCCTGGAGGACGCCCAGCTGTCGGCCAGCGAGATTCTCGACTCCCTGGGAGTGGAGTACCTGATCCAGGTGAACCTGGTCTTCCAGGAGGACCGGGTCGGGGTCCGAATCGGATACATCGACGAGAACGAGCGGCAGCTGTCCGGTCTGCGGACCCAGCTCCGGCTGGGAGATTGGCTGGACGAGCAACCACGGATCGCCCAGCAGGTGGCAGAAGAGTTCACGCAGCTGGTGGGTGGGGGCGAGGTACTGGCGCTCCGGGAGCGGGCGGCCCCCGGGCCCGGGTACCGGGACTACCAGATCGCCAACGAGTTCCTGGGGCGCAGGACCCCTCTGGAGGTTCGGCGGTCCATCGACCTCTACTGGCGGTCCATCGAGCAAGACCCCGGATACGGGCCCGCCTACGCGAAGCTCTCGCAGGCCTACGCCCTGGCCCTCACGTACCGGTACGACGTCGGCGTCGACGAATACACGGCGGCGGGACTGGCGCACGCTCTCGCCACGAGGGGCATCGAAGAGAGTCCGCAGGTCGCGGAAGGATACGCATCGAGGAGCTACCTCCGGGCCCTGGCCGCCGCCCCCACCGCCATGGCCGCCGCGGACATCGACCGGGCCCGGAGCCTGGAGCCCAACAATCCGGCCGTCCCGAGCTGGGCCGCTCGCATCCACACGCTTCAGGGGGATCTACAACGCGCATATGACGAGGTGGTCCGGGGCGCCGAGCTGGATCCCATGCACTCGGGCCGCCAGATCGCGGTCGCCTATCAGGCGTTCCACGTGGGGCGGCACGAGGACGCGGTGACGTACGCCGACGTGGCGCTGGAGCTCGAGCCCGCGCTCATGCTGCCACGAGTGCTCAAGGCACGCAGCCTGGTTCTCCTGGGCCGCGCCGACCAGTGTCTGGAGATGGACCTGGGACCCCACCAGGGCACGCGGGCTCTCTGCCTCTGGGCCCGCGGGGACCTTGAGGAGGCGACGCGGATGGTCGAGAGCCTGGCGAGCGACTTCCCGGCCCCACCCTCCGAAGCGTTCAGGCCCGTCCTCGTAGCGGAGGACCTGGCGGTCTTCTACGGGTACTCCGGCAACGCCCAGGAGGCTCTTCGCTGGATCGAGGCCGCCTACGATCAGTCCCCCACCGGGGTCGAGCTCCGCGTGCTCGAGTCGGATCTCTTCGACCCCGTGAGGGAAACGCCGGGCTTCCAGTCCGCCGTGGACCGCATGCGAGCCATGCTGTGGCCCCGGGTGGACTCAGCCTGGACTGGACCCGTGCAGCGCCCGGGCAGCGCCTGACATAGTCCGCCGAACGCCACGCACGCACCCGACGCCACCGCCTCACAACAGGTTCGGCACCTCCCGGGTCCTCTTCTTGAAGGGCCCGGGAGGTGTGCCGTTTCCGGGACCGACCCTGAACCTGTCACTCGACAAGGAGTGGATCGTGCGGAGAGCAAGGCGCGTGACGCCGCTGGTCCTCGCCCTGGCGCTTGGATTCGGTGCCACGCAGGCGAGCGCCCAGGGCTACTGGACCCACGAACAGCTCGGTAGTGAGCTTCGTTCCCTGGCGAATTCGTCGGACCGGGCCAGCCTGGCGGAGATCGGTACGTCCCGGGATGGACGTGCAATCTGGCTCGTGACACTGGCGAGTCCTGGTGGGGATCCGGCGGACAGCCGCCCCGGAGTCCTGGTGGTGGGCAACCTCGAGGGAGATCACCTCCTGGGAAGCACGCTGGCGGTGGAAGCGATGCGGTACCTGCTGGAGGCGGATGGTCAGGACGAGGGAGCGACCCGCCTCCTGGCCGAGAATGTGGTCTACGTGGTCCCCCGCCTGAACCCGGATGGAGCGGAGGCCTTCTTCGCCGCCACCCGCTGGGATCGACGCACCAACGCCGCCGGCTACGACGACGACAACGACGGGCGGGTGGACGAGGATGGACCCGATGACCTGAACGGCGACGGCGTCGCAACCGTCATGCGCGTCGCCGATCCCGCCGGTGCCTTCATGGTGCACCCCGACGCACCTCGGCTCATGAAGCGGGCCGATCCCGCGTCCGGCGAAGCCGGGACTCACGCCCTTTACTGGGAAGGACGGGACGACGACGGGGACGGCTTCTACAACGAGGACGCTCCCGGAGGCGTGGATCTGAACCGCAACTTCCAGCACGCTTACCCCTACTGGGAGGCGGACGCCGGGGTGCACATGGTGAGCGAGCCGGAGAGTCGGGCCCTGATGGATTTCGTCGTCGGGCACCGGAACATCGCGGCGATTCTCACCTTCGGGCACACCGACAACCTGGTGACGCCCCCCGACGCCCGTGGCGGCCTGACGGGTGCGCGCACCCTGGATCTTCCGGCCTACGCCTCGGCCTCCCTGGAGGACGTATTCGACGTGGGGGTCTTCCGCGCCGGAGGAGGGCGCGGTGGGTTCGGGTTCTTCGGAGGAGGCCCGCGGCTCCGTGGCGCCCAGCCCGGCCGGGACAACGACCCCAACGCCGGGCGACGGCCGTCCACCACGGTCCACCGGAGCGACGTGGACTATTTCGCAACCGTGTCCGAGGCCTACCGGGAGCTGACGGGGATCGAATCGGTGGGGATCCACCGGGACCCCGAGGGAGCGTTTTTTCAGTTCGGCTACTTCCAGTTCGGCGTCCCGTCATTCTCCACGCCCGGCTGGGGAATGCCTGCGGCGCCCTCGGAGGAGGGTGAGGCCGCGCCGGCCCGCGGGGGCGGGAACGGACCGCTGGACCTCCAGTTCCTGACCGGGCTGGAGGGAATGGGGGTGGACGCCTTCGTGGACTGGACTCCCTACACCCACCCCACGCTGGGGGAGGTGGAGATCGGCGGCTTCCGCCCTTACGTCACCACCAACCCGCCGGTGGAGGCGCTGGCAGAGCTGGGCGAGAGCCACGGACGCTTCCTGGCCCACCTGGGTGGAATGCTCCCACGGCTCCGGTTCGTCGACACCGAGG
This sequence comes from Gemmatimonadota bacterium, assembly GCA_039586075.1. Lineage (GTDB taxonomy): Bacteria > Gemmatimonadota > Gemmatimonadetes > Longimicrobiales > Gaopeijiaceae > Gaopeijia. Next base: position 10,700 of record JBDHLC010000028.1, read on the forward strand.
TGACGGCGCATGGTGGAGGTCTCTTCACCGTGGAGGCCACCATCGAGAACGCCGGATACTTCCCCTCGGCCCTGCAGCACGGGGTGGTGGCCCGGGCGGTGGACCCGTTGACGGTACAGATCCAGGTGGATCCCGATGACATCGTCACCGGAGACGACAAGTCGGCCACCGTGCAGCGACTGGAGGGTTCCGGCATGAGGCACACCTTCTCGTGGGTGATCCGAGGGAACGCCGGAGACCGGGTGGAGATCCGGATGAGAAGCCAGAAGGGTGGAAGCGACACCGCCACCGTGCGGTTGGGAGGTGACCGATGATCGCCGGAACGAGCGCCATGGCACCCAACAGGGGGCCACGGACGATGCGTACCTTCGCGACACTGGCCGTCACGGCCATCCTCACCCTCGCCGCCCCGGCCTGGACCTCGGTCGCCGCGCAGCAGCGGGGCTCAGACCCCGAGCACCGCCTGCCCCTGACCTGGGACCGGTGGCTGGACCATGACGAGATCGGTGAGTGGATGCAGCTCATGGCCGAGACCTGGCCCGAGTTCCTCTCCCTGCAGTCGCTTGGCGAGAGCTACGGCGGCCGGGAGATGTGGCTCATGACCATCAACAACCCGGCCACCGGCGGAGAGTTGGACAAGGCCGCCATGTTCATCGAGGCCAACGTCCACGGGAACGAGATCCAGGGGGCGGAGGTGGTGCTGTACACCATCTGGTACCTCATGGAGAACTACGACAGGATCCCCGACGTCCGGCGGATGGTGGACGAGCGGGTCTTCTACCTCCTCCCCAGCGTGAATCCCGACGGCCGGGACTACTTCCTGGACGGCACGGGCTCCGGCGCCCGCACCGGGCACATTCCGGTGGACTCGGACGGGGACGGCCTCTTCGACGAGGACGGGCCCGACGACCTCAACGGGAACGGGGTCATCGAGCAGATCCGGAAGTACGTCCCGGGCCAGGGGGACTTCCGGATCAGCCATGACGATCCGCGCATCATGGAGCCGGTTCCCCCGGGGGAGGTCGGCGACTGGGTCCTGCTCGGGTCCGAAGGCCTGGACAACGACGGGGACGGGCGGGTGAACGAGGATCCGGTTGGGGGCTACGATCCCAACCGGAACTACGGGTCCGACTGGCAGCCGAACTACATCCAGGGCGGCTCCATGGACTATCCGTTCCAGCTGCCTGAAGCGCGGGCCATCAACGACTTCATGATGACCCGTCCGAACATCGCCGGCTTCCAGTCCTTCCATAACTCCGGTGGGATGATCCTGCGGGGCCCGGGAATGGCCTGGTACGGCGATTACCCGCCGGCCGACATCCGGGTGTACGACGAGCTGGGCGAGAATGGGGAGCGGATCCTGCCGTACTACAACTACTACGTGATCTGGCAGGGGCTCTACACCGTCCACGGCGGCTCCATCGACTGGACCAACGACGGTCTCGGGATCGTCTCCTTCTCCAACGAGCTGTGGAACGGGGGGCAGTACTTCAACTCGCCCCTCCTGCAGGAGCAGCAGCAGGATCCGGACTCTCCCATCTCCGGTCAGAGGTCCCGATTCTTCTTCGACGACTTCCTGGAATTCGGGGATCAGTACGTGGAGTGGGCCCCCTTCGACCACCCGGAATACGGGGACGTCGAGATGGGTGGGTGGAAGAAGCTCAGTGGCCGGGTCAATCCGCGCTTCTTGAGCATGGAGCTCTTCCATCGGAACATGGCCTTCACCCTCTACCACGCCGACCAGATGCCCCTCATGAGCATGGGCGAGGCGTCGGTGGAGCGGGTCAGCGGAGACGTATGGCGCGTACGCGTGCCTATCCGGAATGAGCGCCTGATTCCCACCATCACCGAGAAGGCCCGCCAGAACCGGGTGGTCCGGCCCGACATCCTCTCGGTGGAGGGGAACGTGGAGATCATCACCGCCGGTTGGGTGCAGGACATCCATCGTCCGGGACCCACGGACCGCGTCGATCAGGCGGAGCTGGACCGAATCCTGGTCCGGAGCGGGGCTCCGGGGAGGACCACCCGGGTCATCGAGTACCTCGTCCGGGGCTCGGGCGCCATGATCGTGGAGTACGACTCCCAGAAGGGCGGTACGGTCCGCACCAGAGTGCAGCTGCGATAGCGGATGCCGCAGCGGCACCGGCCGCTGAAGTACGGAGCGGGGATCGGGCTTTCTGCCCGGTCCCCGCTCGCGCGGATCCAGAATCGGGAACGGACCCCGGTTCAGTTCCGACGCCGTGGCGTCAGTCCGAGGCCTCGAACAGGCCCTCCTCACGAGCGAAGAGCGTCAGTTGCACACGGTTCGTGACCCCGACCTTCTTGAAGATGGAGTGGAGATGGGTCTTCACCGTCCCCTCGGAGATGGACAGCAGCCTCGCGATTCGTTTGTTCGAGGCCCCCACCGCGACATGCCGCACGATCTCGAGCTCCCGGGGAGTCAGGTCTTCCGCCAGGCTCCGTCGCTCCGACTCGGCACGCAGCGCCGTCTCCAGCGCCCGCTGCATCAACTCCACGGGCCACCACCGCTCTCCGCCGTAGACGCTGCGCACGCACTCCAGAATCGTCTCCGAAGCATCCTCCTTCAGCACGATCCCTTCGACACCCAATTGCAGTGCGAGGAGAACCTCCTCGTCACTCAGCGTGCCCGCGAGCAGCGCGGTGCCCACCTCCGCACCGGTCCTCTTCAGCTCCCCCAGGACCTCCAACCCGGTCCTGTTCGGCATCCGCTGATCGAAGAGGACGACGTCGGCCTCCACTTCCGGAAGCCTCGCGAGGAGCTCGGCTCCGTCGTTGCACGTCGCCACGACCTCGATGTCCTCCTCGAGGCTCAGCAGTGCTGCAAGCCCTTCCACCACCACACGGTGGTCATCGGCGATGATGACTCGGATCATGCGATTCCTTGTTCGCCCGGCAGCCTTGCCGTCACGGTCCCGCCCTCCGAGGAGGATTCGATCTCGATCCGCCCTCCGATGCCCATGATTCGGTGTTTCAGTCTGCGAGGACCCATACGCCCCTCGACGAGCTTTTCGTGGTCGAACTGCCCATGGAACGGGAAGCCGGATCCGTTGTCGGCCACCTGGATGACGGTTCCCTCTGCCCCACACTCGAGGGAGACCGAGACCTCCGTGGCACGACCGTGCCGGATCGAGTTCACCGCCGCTTCGTGCACGATCCGCAGGATCTCGTGAGCGCGGGCCACGGACGGCTCGACCTCGACAGTCGCCACCAGGTTGGAACGGACCTCCCAGATCTGCTCCACCCGGACGAGCATCCTCTCGAGCCTCGACTTGATGGGAGCGTCGTGCGTCCCCCAACCCTCGCCCCCGGACTTGAACTCATCCACGAAGAACCGGAGTTCTCGCTGCTCCTCGACCAGCGAACCCTGCAAAGCAGCGAGACGCTCCCCGGCCAGGCGTGGGTCGCGCTGGAGCATCCTCTGGATCACCTCCAACTGAAGGGAGGCACCGGTCAACGACTGCAAGAGCCCATCGTGCAGGTCGTTCGCCAGGCGGACGTGGATCGCGGATGCCTCGAACGCCCTCGCCTCGTCCAGAGACTTGGCCCGATCCAGCCGCTCCTGGGAGAGGTCCTTTACGAGCGCGGTGGGGCCTCGACCGGATCCACGCCCGGGCACCGTGACAAGAGCGCGTACCGGAATGCCGACTCCCCCCTTTCGTAGCCCGCCACGCTCGAATCTGAGCGAGGAGGTTTCGGTACCCCCAAGGGACGGCCCCACGACGCCGCTGAATCCCGGCACGATCATGTCGATGCTCGCGCCGAGAAGCTCGGCCGGCATGTAGCCGAAGGTCTCGAGAGACGCCGCATTCACATGGGCGATGGTGAAGTCGCGGTCGAGCGCGAAGATCGGGTACGGGACGCTCTCGATGATGGCGCGGATCTGCTCCTCCTCATCCCGTGCCTGTAGCAATTCGTCCCGATCCCGGCCCACCAGATGGACCACTCCCAGGTGGGGGTCCCTGACGGCTCGCCACCGGATCGGGCGCGCCGTCCCCCACGTGGTCCGGACCCGGCTTGAGAGCTCACCCGCCCGGCGGTGGGTGAGGACGTCCAGCCAGTACTGCCGCGCCGCAGGCCGATCGGGAGGATCCACGACGTCCAGGAACTTCTGCCCGAGCAGACCCGACGAGCGACGTCCGAGGAGTCTTTGCCACGTCGCGTTCGCACTGACGAAGCGCCCGTCCTCATCCAGGATGGCCATGAGGTCGTCGGACAGCTGGAAGAACCGCGTGAAGTCGCACACCGTGCAGGCGATCTGTCGTGCGGGATCATCCCGGTTCCCCACCAACGCGAGCGGCACCTCGCGGACGCCGGGCTCGCCTCCCCAGCGCTCCACCCGTGACGTCACGTCATGGCCGACACAGAGAACCACCCCCTGGTCTCCGCCGGGAAGACAGGACCAGCTGAGCCACCGGACCCCCCCCTCCCGGGTGTACCACCTCAGGTGCACCGGCTCGGCGCCCGTGTCGGGCTCCGGGCTAGCGGCCCAGTGCCGCCGATCTTCCGGGTGCACCAGGTCGGCCGCGGACCGGCCCCTCAGCGTCGCCTCCGAGTACCCGAGGACGGCCTCCCACCGGCGGTTCGCCCGGAGGAAACACCCGTTGGAGTCCAATACCGCGAGCAGTGCATCGGAGGAGTCGAAGAATCGACTCAACCCCTCCCAATCCCTGGCAACGTCGGTCTCGTATTGCTGTTGGCCGTCTGGCATGATTCCTGACGTGGTTGACGATGACGGATGGGCATAATGAAACAGTCTGTCCGCCAAGTCCAACTTTTCTTCACCGACCGGAGTCCGTGCCCGAAACGAAAGTGCTAGGCCGGTCCTATGGCAACTTGTCTAGTGCGCAATCCATCCCCCTAGCGGATATTGCCAGACCATGGACCCTCTTCAACCGGATCGCCGCGGCGCTCGCCGCTATGAGCTCGAGCTCGTGGTGACCGTGGACGGAGCCCGATGCGAATCGAAGAACCTCAGTTCCACGGGGCTTTTCGTTCTGTCGGATCGGGCATTTCAGCCCGGCGTGGACGTACCGCTGGAGGTGTTCTTTCCGGAACTGCCGGGGCAGATGAAGCGGGTCACGGGGACCGGCCGTGTCGTCCGCGCCGTGGAGGATTCAGGCCGCACCGGGTTGGGCATCAGATTGAAGGATTGGCGTTTCGCCTGAACGGCCGTCGATGCCCTGGCCCCGATCATGGGACGGTCCCGTGAAGCGCCGGCTTACGACTCCAACACGCTCCGGAACTGCCACAGTCCGGATCGGACCAGTCGAATCGATGCATCGATTCGGGCCACCACCCCGCTCCCGGGAACGGTCGCCACGACGTGGACCTCCAGATCCCTTGGCCCAAAGACCAGCCGATCCTGAAGAGCCAGGACCCGCGGCTGAAGTTCCTGCGCCGCTCCTGCAGGGAGAACGCGCAGGATCTCGAAGAGGCTTGAGAACGGGCGTGACCGAGCGCGCCGCGCCACCACCTCTGCATCCCCCGGGTCGATTCCCATCACGGCGGACAACACCTGGGGTGACGCCGAGTTCACGTTGACCGGGCCGTCTCCGCCTACTGTGAAGAACGGAGCCAGCCGGTCGAAGAGGTCGCTGTCGACGCCAAGCACTTCGCTCAACTCCGCCACCGACTCGAAGGGCCCATCCCCGGCGCGTCCGGGCCGGTTGAGATCACGGTAGTCGGTATTCTCAGCGCCAAACTGGCGGCGGCGTTGGTCCGGGTCTCGCCAGTCGAGGATCCGGTCCCGCAGTCGGAGCGGCGGGGGGTCGGAGGCCTTGAGGAGGACCCCGAGGAGGCTCCCGAGCTCCAGGGGCGTGGCGTGGTTGAGGTCCAGCCGTGATCGCGCGTCGTCGATGCGGACGGTGATCTCGGTCCCGACGTCCCCGGGCAAAGGGGCGAGAGTGATCGCCCTACCGAGACCGGCCCGGTCCCACTCACCCCGGCCCATTCCCAGTCGTTCCACCGCGTCGAGCACCCGGGCCAGCCCCTCCCGCGCCGCCCACCGGGCCCGGACGTCCGCCCCCACGTTGATCGCCCCCGCTCGATTCGTCCGGGCCGTGATCTGGAAGGACGCAGAAGCGGCCCCCACGGCCACCAGCAGCCAGAGTACGGCGGCCAGAACGAACCCCCTCCTCTGCCCCATCACGCTCACCAGGACGCCGCTGCGGGAGAGATCCGGATGGGGAGCCGCATGAGGGGAGGGAGGTCGCGGGACGTCCCGCCATTCGGACCGATCCTGATCCGCGGGGTCGTCCCCAGTACCAACTCGACAACCAGGGGGAGTCGGTCCGGCGTCGGCCACTCCTCGACCCACCGCTCCGCTCCGTCCACGGGGCCCCAGTACCGGACGTTGAGGCGCTCCGCCGTGGGTTCGATCAGGAGGGTATCCGGGGGACCCACCTCACCACGCCGGCGGGACACCGCCGCCATGAGACCACGGCTCCCCCTGGGGCCCCGTTCAATCCAGAGCCGGATCCTGCGAGAGCCCGGGTACAGCACGCCGCCGTGGGCGACCAGGAATCCCACCGACTCCGAGTTCCAGGACTCTTCGTGATCCTCCCGGAATGGAAGACCGGTCGGCCTCAGGGTCGCTGCACGCAACCACGTGGAAAGGAGCTCGCGGCCTCCGGTGGTGCGCGCCACCTCCATCCGGGCGGCCTCGGCCCGATCCCTCGCGTCGGTGGCCAGGAGCACAGCCTGCTGGGCCGCAGTGACCACTACCCCACCTACCACCAGCGAAACCACCAGCTCCATCAGAGTGAATCCCCCCCCACGCCGGTTCACGGGGACACCCACGGCGTCCGGCCCGATCTGAGCCGGGGCTCGCGATGGATCACGGTGGACAGCTCCACGGCCCCCTCCAACCACGACACACGGACCAGCGCTCTGAGCAGGTGGCCGGACTCCTCCACCGGCAACACCCGCGCACTCCAGGAATACCGCTCGTTTCCCGCTGCGAAGCGTCCCGTCTTGGGCTCGGCGAAGGCCTCCAAGCCGGCCGGCGGGAGAGCGGCGATCTCGCTCATTTTCGCGTCGGCCAGCGTGGCCGCACGCATGTGGTCCAGGGCCCTAGCCTCCACCCGCAGCGCCTGGGAGGTCCCTGCGGCCATGGTCACCACCACGAGGCCGAGGATCGCCAGGGCGACCAGGGCCTCGATCAGGGTGAATCCTCCCTCACCTGCGCGCCACATCCAGACGCCCCGTCCAGTGATTCGGCCGGAGGAAGGCCACACCCTCCGGTCCCCGCACGCCTACCGACCGCCCCGCCGCCCGTCCGCGCGCATCGAATCGGACGATGGCCCACCGTTCCCCGCCCGACTCCAGTCGAACCGCGGGCGTCTGCAAAGACCCCGAACCCAGGGTATCCCAGCGGGAGGTGCCGCCGGACCTCACCAGGGCCAACCACCGCCCCTCGTCCGCATTCACCCAGACCTGGGCGCCTCCGCCCCTGGTCACGGCGGCCTCTCTCGCCATGGCGTACACCTCCGTCAGGGTGCGGACCACGCGCTCGCCGCCGCTCGTCTCGGAGCGAAAGAGGCCGGGGGCGATCACCGCCGCAGCCAGAGCCATGACGGCAAGAACCACGACCATCTCGACCAGTGTATACCCACCACCGGGCGGTGACTTCTCGGCGAGGGCGGGCATGGTCACCACGGGAGCCGTCCTTCGGATCCGGTCCCCGAGGTGTCCGGGGGAACTCGCGGCGCCCGCAGCGTGTCCAGGCCCAGATCCCGTTTACGGATCGCCTCGTCGACATCCTTGAGCGCACCACGAAGGCCCCCGGACAACCGCGCCAGGTCTTCATCCGACCGGATCACGTGGGGTGTCACCATGAGAAGGAGCTCGTTGGCGAAGCGCTTCTTTGCCGAGGAACGAAACAGCATTCCGAGAAGCGGTATGTCCTTCAGCAGTGGAATGCCCGTGTTGGTGTCTTGCTCCACGTGGTCCACCAGCCCGCCCAGCACCACCGTCTGGCCGTCCCTCACGGTCAACTCGGACTCGACCTCGCGGGTATTGATGACCGGTGCGCCGAACTGCGTCTCGGCGGTGGCGTTGCTCACCTCCTGCACGATGCTGAGGTTTACATAGCCATCGGTGTTGATGGTGGGAAGGATGGTGAGTTGGGTACCGACGTCCCGGTACTGCACTACCTGATCCCGCACCGCCGCATCGGTGGGAAGCGCCCGGAACATCTGAATGAACGGACGCTGGTCACCCACCAGGATTCGGGCCTCGCGGTTGTTCTGGGCCAACACCACGGGCCGAGAAACGACCCTGACGTCCGCCTGTGCCGCGAGGGCCCGGATCACCACGTCCGCGTTCATCCCCCCGATCCCCAGCACCTGCAGGGCCACGTCCCCCGCGGAATACCCGGTGAGCTGAAACGTGGTGCCCGACTCGTCGCCCTCCGGCAGTGGCACGTTCACGTCGATCCCCAGGTCGGAGTCGCGACTGTGCCTCACCTCCGCGATCAGGACCTCGATGAGCACCTGAAGTGGGCGTACGTCCAGCTGCTGGATGGCTCTCTCGATGACGGCGAAGTCCGCCGGAGTAGCCAACACCAGGACCGAGTTGGTGAGAGGGTCGGGCACCATGTCCACCGGCTGCGACAGTCCCACGGCCATGCCGCCGCCTGCCTGCCCCGGGACGCCCTCGAGGCCTTCCTCCATGAACGGCGCCTCGCGCTGCTCCCGGAGCAGCCCCGTCAGGGTCGCGGGCGAGCTCATCCCCTCGTCGAACCCGCGGGAGCCTCCGACACCGAAAAGAGCCCCCACCGTACGCACCATCCGCTCCGCGGTGGCGTGGCTCAACGGGTGCACGAACAGCTGCCGCTCCTCAATGGAAGCGGACTGGGTCTGCCGAGCGGGGGTGGCGGGCAGCGGCTCCACCGGCTCGACGGGCTCGAAGCGAATCAGCCCCGCGGCCTCGACCAGAATCACCCCGTTGGCCCGCGCAACCGACTCGAGCATGGGCCGAACATCCTGGATGGCAACCGGCGCCCCGGTGCGGAGGGTGACTCGTCGGTTCGGGAGAGGTCCGAAAGTCACGTTGAGTCCGGCGATCTCCGCCAGAGCTCCGAGCACGAGTCTCAACTCCGTTTCCTGGAAGTCGAAGGTCACGGTGGAGTCCGACACCTGCACGGTCTGGGGCTCCTGGCCCGCCAGCAGCGCGGGAGAGAAGATGATCCAGAGCCCGATGGCGAGCCATGGACGAAAGCGGAGCCTCATCGTATGCGTCCTCGGTTGTTGGGAGATGTGGCGGCGTCGCCAGCCCAGGGGTCAAGCGTGAGAACCACCGTGGTGTCCGGGCTGACCAACGTGACCCGTGTCTCCTCGATGGTCCGGATGCGGAAGGACTCGATCACTTCCCCGACCTGGAGCAGGCGGGCCGGCTGACCCGCCACTCCCATGATGGCCACCCCGGGACGGCCCGGAGTCCAGGCGATTCCCTCCAGGATGAAGGCGGGCACGAAAGCCGCGCGGCGGGGCGGAAGCTGTGCCGCGGTGACGCGCTGCGCCGGTGGCAGGTATCGCTTCTCGGGACGATGGCGGTCGGGGCGGAAGGGGTTGTTCTCCGCCACGGTGCGGATCGCCCGCGCCGTCACCAGGGAGTCTCGCATCGGGGCCTCCGCCACCCGAAAGCGCGGCCCCGAACTCCCGGCCTCCGGCAGGGGTTCGATGAGCCACGCCCCCACCGTGGAGAGTACGACGAGCAGGACACCGGCCACGGCGGCTCCGAGTGCCGCCCGGCTCACCGGGTCCCACGGACGAGGCCCCATCATGATTCCCCTCCCATGGGGCCCCCAGGGGCCGTGCTGGGGTCGAAGGGGATGAGCTGGAACCCTGTGACCTTCATCTCGAAGGAGATCACCTCCATGTCCGCCGGAGCGACCCGGTTCGCCCGGGAGGCGCGAATGTTCAGCTCCGAGATCTGCACGAGCTTCTCCCCGCCTTCCAGCCGGTACAGAAGGGTGAGGAGCCCCTCCAGGTCCGACTCGCCCTGCACCACGGCGGACAGCGCCTCCAGACCGGGACCCACGGGCTCCGCCCCCGCCGGGTCCAGCCTCGAAATGAGCGTCCGGCTGGCACGGGCGGAATCCTGGATGTACTCGGCAAGGTAGGCCGACGCGAGACCGTCGGTATTCCCTGCGAACATCCTCGTCACCGCCGACAGGAGCCGATCTCCGCCCGCGTCCATCCCCTCGGCAAGCGCGGGAACGGACTCCAGAAGCTCCATCTCTCGTGTCAACAGGGCCCGTTCCTCCTGGACTGCGCTCCTGAGCTCGCGGTATGCGGTGACGCTGGGTTTGGCGACGAAGTTGAACGCCAGCAAAACGGCCGCAGCCGCCGCTCCCAACGTCAGTGCCCGCCGGTCCCGGACGGACAGATCGAGCCTCATCATTGACCTCCCCCCCCTTCCGGAGTAGGAGACACCGCAGCCTGCAGCGCGAGTGAGAGATCGAACTCGGTTCCCTCCTCCCCCGGGCTGGAGGAGGCCCGCACGTTCATGAGCCGCACGTCGCGGAAGAACGGCGAATCCTCGAGCTCGGGAGCGATGATCTCGGTGGCCCGGGTCACGCCGCCGAGCCGCACGCTGAGCCCGTCGGTGCTCAGTGAAACCAGATAGGTGGAGCTCGGAAGGACTTCGGTCAGGGCCGCCAGCGCCGGCGTCCAACGGGGGGTGTCCCGCTCGATCCCGTCCAGGGCCTCCAGCCTGTCCTGCACGGCATAGGCCGTGCGGCGGATCTCCAATGCCCTGGACACCTGCGGTGCGATGAACTCCCGCGCGCCTTGTACGGCGGACAGCTCACGCTTCAGGCCGTACCCATGCACCCCGGCGGCCGCCACCACCAGGGCCGCCGCCGACGCCCAGAGGGTCAGCGCGCGCCTCAACGCAGCCCGTCGCAGGTCCGCGACTCGTGATCTCGGGAGGAGCGAGGGCGCCTGATGACCCCGAACTGCGGCACCCAGCGCCGTGAGAATCCACGGGTCGTGCCGGGACGTGGCGGACCCCGATCCAGGCGGCGCAGTCGGATTCCCCCCGCCGACCGCAGCGTCGTGGAGCCCCAGCTCGGTGAGGACCACGGTGTGAATCGGGGGTTCAGCACCGTCCCCGGTCATGCGGCTCGTGGCGGTTCTTTCGGCCCGAGCCGAATCAGACAGGGAGGTCCAGTCCTCCAGCCACCGCGGAACTCCGCCGTCGACCTCCATGGCTCCGGACCATCCCCGTGCTCCCCAGGTCACCAGCACTCGCCCTCGTCCCTGAACGAGGCGTCGCCGGACGCCTTCTGCCAGGGCCACCGGCCCGGCCGTAATGGACGCGATCCGGATCCCCGCCTCCTCCGCCGCATGGTGAATGGCGGCAATGACTCCCGCGTCGGCGCACACGGCCAGGGCCCGGGTCACCTTCCCGGAGCGAGTTGCCGTGGGACGGGCCCGAGAGAGAGGGGAGGGGAACGGCACCGCGAAGTAGCGCCGGAGATTCCGCTTGATCAACGGGTCCAGCTGCGAAGCCGACACCGCGGGGACGTCCACACACTTCGACCGGGAGAGGGGTGGGAGAATCGCCACGTCCGCGACTGCGCGAGCGGCCCAGCACTCCTCCAGGAGCCCTCGAAGCGCCTCCTCGAGCTCCGTCCAGGGAGTCCCGGGCACCGGCTTCGAGGCCAGCGGCGCCTCCAGCGCGAGTGCAGTGTCTCCGCGAGTTGAAAGTCGCACGGCCATGATTCGGTCGTGGCCGATGGTGAGTCCGAGTCGAACCTCTCCCCTGGCTCCCTCGACGCTGCCCTCACCCCGTTTCTTCATGGTGTGAATCCCTCGATTCGCATGCCGTAGATCGCCTGGAGTAGGGACATGGCCACCCACCCGGCTACGATTCCGAAGGTGACGATCAGCGCCGGCTCCAGGAGCCGCACCAGTCGAGTCAGTGATCGCTCGAGCTGCTCCTCGGAGGTATGGGCGCCCCGCTCCAGCATTTCCTCCAACCGTCCGCTCTCCTCTCCCAAGGCGACCATCTGCAGGAACAGGTAGGGAAAGGCAGCGGCTCTCCCCAGGGCCGACGAGAGGGTCCCTCCCGTCACCACCTCCTCGCGGGCCCGCGTCACGTCCTCCACCGCACCGGCATCCACCAGGGTGCGCTCCGCGACCTCCAGGGCCTGGACCAGCGGGAGCCCGGCGCCCAGCAGGCTTGCCAGGGTCCGTCCGAGACGAGTCGCGGCCAGGTTCTGGCGGATCGCTCCGAGGACCGGGAGGCGTGCGAGAAACCGGTCCGTGGCGACCCGGCCCCCGGGAGTCCGGCGAAAAGCCAGTACCGTACCGAACCCCGCCATGCATGCCACCAGGAGCACCGGCCACCGTGACGACAGGAAGGCGCCCGTGGCCATGAGCATCTCGGTGGACCGGGGCAGGCCCGCACCCGCGTCCTCGAGCAGGAGCACGAACCGGGGCAACACGTAGAGGGCCAGCACCGCGATGGCCGCCCCACCCACCACCGCCATCAGAGCGGGATAGACCAGGGCGGACACCACCTGGCCGCGAAGGGCCTCTTCACGGTCGAGGTAGTCGGCCAGGCGTCCCAGGGCCTCCGCCTGACGGCCTCCCCGCTCACCGGCCTCCACCATCCCCACGGCGATTCCAGGGAACACACGGGGATGGGCGGACATGGCACCAGCGAGGGTCTGTCCACCACGAACCGCTTCGCCCGTCTCGCGGAAGACCCGGGACACCGTGGGATGGCCCGACAACCGGGCGACAGTGTCCAGGGCCCGATCGAGGGGGAATCCCGCATCCAACAGCGTCGCCAGGTAGCGAACCCCCTCCACGCTGGCCCGCCGCCGGCCCGTTCGGGGGGCCCGGCTTCGCCGTTCGGCTTCCACCGAGATCGCGACGGGAAGCAGCCCGCGGTCTTGCAGAATCCGCTCCAGGGCGGCCTCGGAGGCCGCCGCTTCGACTCCGCGGAAGGTGCGCCCCGAAGGAGCGACGGCCTCGTACACGAAGTTCATTCGGCTTCAATCCCAACTGGTGATGTCGGCATCCTCGCCCGTGCCTCCTTCCCTTCCGTCCGCGCCCAGACTCACCAGGTCGAAGCCCCAGGGAGCTTCCAGACCAGGCATCCGGTAGACGTAGGCGTTCCCCCACGCGTCGACCGGAACCGCCTTTCGCAGGTAGGGCCCCCGCCAGTTCCGCGGCACGGGCTCGGAAAGGGGCTCGCGCCAGAGCGCCTCGAGCCCCTGCGACTCCGATGGATACCGGTCGTTGTCCAGTCGGTACGCGTCCAGGGCCGCCCCGAGCATGGCGATCTGCGAGCGGGTGGATTCCTCCTTCGCCATACCAACGTGGCTGAACACGTTCGGGGCCACGGTGGCCGCAAGGAGTCCCAGGACCACCACCACCACCATGACCTCGATGAGGGTGAACCCAGCCTGGCGAAGCGCGTCGGGGATCCGGCTCGGTGCCGGGATGGTTGAAGGCGTCATCGTCTTATCTCCGTCGTCTCGATTCACAGGCACGTCACCCGCAGGACCTCTTCCGGTGTGGTCAAGCCGTCCGCCACCTGGCGCCATCCGTCGTCTCGGAGCGACCGCATTCCCCGCTCCACCGCGACCCGGCGGATCCGCACCGCGTCCGGCGCCGCCAGGGTGGCTTTCCGGATCTGGTCGTCCATCTCCAGCAGCTCGTACAGGCCAGTGCGGCCCCGATAGCCGGTCCCTCGGCAGGTGTCGCACCCGCGCCCGCGTAGCACGGTCCTCATCACGTGGCCGGATTCGGCCATGGCCCGTGCCGCATCCGGTCCGATCGAGCTCTCTTCCGCGCAATCGGCGCACACCTTTCGGACCAGTCGCTGGGCAAGCACCGCGTGCACCGTCGACGTGACCAGATAGTCCGGTACGCCCAACTCCACGAGCCGGGTCACGGCGGAGGGTGCGTCGTTCGTGTGCAGCGTCGAGAGGACCAGGTGCCCGGTCAGCGCCGCCTGGACGCAGATTCCTGCCGTTTCCAGATCCCGCATCTCGCCCACCAGGATCACGTCCGGGTCCTGCCGAAGGATGGAGCGGAGCGCCCGCGCGAAGGTGACGCCGCCCTTGGCCTGTACCGGCACCTGGGTCACTCGCTCCATGGCGTACTCCACCGGATCCTCCACCGAGACTACCTTCTCCCGTCCGGTGGCAAGCTTCTGCAGGACGGAGTAGAGCGTCGTGGTCTTCCCGCTCCCCGTGGGCCCGGTGGCCAGGATCATCCCCTGGCTGCGCCCGGAAAGTGCCTCCAGCGCTCGCCGGGTATCCGACCCCATGCCCAGGGTCTCCAACCCGATCTCGCGGTGCGTCGCGTCCAGAAGCCGGAGCACCACGCTCTCTCCGTGCAGGGTAGGAAGGGTGCTGACGCGGATGTCCAGGTCTCGCCCGCCCACCCGGGCCTGCACGCGCCCGTCCTGGGGAACCCTCCGCTCCGCGATGTCCAGCTCGGCCATGACCTTGATCCGGCTGATGACCGCCGCGCTCATCTCGGACGGAGGATGGGTGGCGTCCTCCAAGACCCCGTCGATCCGGTACCGCACCTCGAGTCCGGAACGGGTGGTTTCGAGGTGTACGTCGCTCGCCCGGGCCTCCACGGCCTCCGACAGCAGGAGGTTCACCAGTCGGACCACCGGCGGCTGATTGGCGAGACCCTCCAGGTCGTGGACGGAGGGTTCCTCCATCGACACGACGCCCACCTCGAGGGCTTCGAGAAGCTTGGCCGCGCTGCCAGCCTCCCCGTAGACGCGCCACACCGCCTCGAGGAGGTCCTCCTCGGCAAGTGGAACGAGCTGGATCGGGGCCTCGAGGACGTCCGACACCTCCGCCACGGCCTGTGGATCGGGCGGACCCGCGTGCGCCACCAGGACGGAGTCCCCCTGCCTCCCGATGGGAAGCAGGCGGAACTCCTCCAGGTATTCCGCCGTGAGGACTTGGCTCAGCCGTTCGACGGCGGCAAGATCCGCCGGAGACATCAGCCCCCCGGGACGGCGTGGAGAATCAGCGGCGCCTGCTCATTGAATCCCACCCCCAGGGATGGAGACGCGACGGACAGGTAAAGGACGCCCGCCGCCGGAATCTCCACCTCGATCCGGTAGTTCCCTCGGGTTCGCCGCTCCGCCTGGAGACGGCGCTGCCAGCCCGAAGTGGACGCGAGCAGGACGTGCACGTCCGGAACTCCCGCCTTGATCTCGCCGGTGGCCCGATCCCACAGCTCGAAGGTCACGATGGCCTTTTCCCCCACCGGCACCCGGGTTCCACCTTCCACGGACCGCAGCTCCAGGTCCAACGGACGGTCCTCCGCCAACTTGTCCGGATCCGCCTGGACGTCGAAGTCGAAGCAGTGGATGATCCGGGGGTCTTCGAGCAGGAAGACGAAGTCGTACTCTCCCGCGTTGGGGGCCTTCACGGTGGTTTGGTACACCCCGTCCGACTCCTCGTGGATCGTTCGACCCACGGTCAGCACCGCCCGGGGCCTCTCGCCATAGTTGTTCAACGTCCCACTCGGGGTGGGCATCCCCTCCATGTAGTGGTAGACGTAGATCCGCCCCTCGCCCGGGTTCGCCACGTAGACCGCATCGTGCATCTCCGGGGACGGCACCACGGCGGCTGCGGGCCCGGCCCCGTTGTAGGCGCCCGGCGGAAGCGCTCCGGCTGGGAATGGCCACATCTCTTGGTCGAAGTAGCCTTCCCGCAGGGCCGAGAGGGGCACCATCGTGACGTCAGCGGAGCCCAAAGCCCGGATGTAGGCGAAGTTGTGGGTGAAGGAGATCTGGTCGGGACCCGCCGGAGTCTCGACGGTGTGCACGATCTCGTCGCGCATGCCGTCCACGATGTGAGCCAGGTTCTCTCGCGTGTTGAGGACAATGCCCCAACGGCCCATCATGGGATCGAAGGAGACGGCCGTGAGTCCGGGGTTGGTCACCACCCGCATGCGTATGGAGTGGGTTGCCCGGTCGATGGCCGTCACCGACCCGTCCACCTCGTCCACCACGTACGCCGCCCGTGCCTCAGACGCGTAGGACACCGCCGCCGGCCGGGGGCCCGTCTCCACGTCGGCGAGCTTGGCCAGAGCGGCCACGTCGATGACGGAGACCGTGCCCGCGTCCAGGTTCGTGACGTAGGCGATCCCGCCGTCCTCACTGAAGGCGAGCGTGTGATTGCCCGCACCGGTGGGGATCCGACCCTTCACGGTCAGGGTGGACGGATCGATCACCGTCACCCCCGCTTCCCCCCGGGCCGTCCCGCCGTCCAGGACCCATACGCCCTGTCCGTCTGGCTGAAACTCCACCTGTCGAGGGTGCGTCCCGACGTCCACTGAACTCTCCACACGCCAGGTGTCCGTGCTCACCACGGCCACCTGGTCGAGCTCGGGGAGGGTGACGAAGACGTGGCGCTGGTCCGGTCCCACGGCCCAGTCCTCGCCCGCGCCGGGGAGGTTCACCCGGGCGTAGAGGTTCGTGGTCCCGAACCCCAGGAAGGGGTCGATGACGGAGATCGTGGGACCTTCATTCAGAGCCAGGACCACGTAGCTGTTCAGGTCCAGGACGGGGCGCGTCTTCAGGTCGGCCTGGATATACGACGAGATGCGCTCACGGCACACCAACGGCGCATCGCCCTCGAGCGAGGTCTCCCGGTCCACCCAGGCGGCCAGGGTCAGGCCTGGGATCGGCTCGCCCGTCTTTGCGTCGGTCAAGGCGAGCGTGAATTCCGCGTCCTGCCCTTCGACCAGGGCATCCTCTCCGGAGGGACCGGCCACGCTCAGCTCGACGGCCACACCGTCCTGGACGATCCGCCACGGGTCCTCGGATGAAGGGCCTGCGGCTCCCACGTCCTGAAAGACCGCGAGTCCCCCACCGGCTACCAGGAGGGTGGCGAGGCCCAGCCCCACGACAGCGCTGATTGCACTCAGATTCAGTTTCATTTTTCGCGTCCTTCACCCCATCGTCCCTGAGAGGACCGAGGTGGCCTTCTTGTCCGTCGCGTCCGCTCGCTTCCGCCGGGTGGAGGAAGGTGGGTGGGGTGGCCGGCACTAGGCCGGACCACCCGCACCCCGATCGCAGGAGGGACGCGTTCTCCTGCAGATCAATTCCCTTTCTTCTTCTTGCCGTTCTGCTTCCCACCGGTGTCGCCACCAGTGTCGCCATTCGTCACACGGAGGATCCCCCACATCCCGCCATCGAATGCGAAGGAGGCCATGTCCCGGTACAGGTAGTCCCCTTCGATGCCGAACAGCCCGCCTGCGCCATTCGTGAGGACGATGTCGAAGTGGCTGGCCGGGCCGATTCCGTGCTGGACACCCTGTTCATTGCTCTTCGGGTTGTCCCCGATGACGGTGGAGTTCTGTGTGAAGGGGAGCTCCTGCCACGAGTGACCGTGCACGATGAGCGCGTGGTTCCGTGCGTGGCCGCCGGACTGCGTCACCCGCAGGCGGGTCTCGGTGCCGGGGCTCACCTCCAGGATCGGCGTCACCGGGTCCCGTCCGGTCTGGTTGTTGTGCAGCACGCCGCCCAGGTCGGTCCGGGCGTTGGTTTGCGCCAGTCCGGTCTCGGGGTCGATCCCCAGGCGGTTCCACATGGGCTCCGTCCGGTAGTTGAACGCCTTCTGGCCCGAGTCCTCGGAGTCCTCGGCCTCCGCCAGGTTCTCCACCGCCACGCCGTCCCCGGCGCCGGTGCGGAGATTCACGTCGTTCTGGAACTGGATGGCCAGCTCCCGGAATACGCCACCAGGCACTTCGCTCCCGTTCTCATCATGCTTCTGGACCGTGGCGGCGGCCCGGAGCATCTGCCCCGTCCCCGTCTCGTAGTCGGTCTTCCAGGTGGAGTACTGGGGCTCGATGATGAGCGCGCCGATGGCCCCCTTGGAGGCGTGCTTGATGCGATCGGACGACATCAGGGAGGTCGCACCGAACTCGATGGGACTGGCCGTCATGATGCCATTCGCATCGATGGTGGTGTGGCCGGCGTACCACTTGTATTCCCGGCTCTGGCCCGGGGCCACCGTCTGCTCGGGGTTCCAACCCACGTTCGCGCCGTCACTGTCCGCCATGTCGTACGAGACGAGCTGGGGATGCAGGCCCACGTGCCGCGACGGGCGAATCTGATTGTTGTTGAAGTCGTCCACGATCATGGGCAGCGTATTCCAGCCGTCCAGGTCGGGCATGGGCCCCGCTTCCTCCAT
Source organism: Gemmatimonadota bacterium (assembly GCA_039586075.1). Lineage (GTDB taxonomy): Bacteria > Gemmatimonadota > Gemmatimonadetes > Longimicrobiales > Gaopeijiaceae > Gaopeijia. Next base: position 28,914 of record JBDHLC010000028.1, read on the forward strand.
GGGGAGGCGGTTCTCCAGGGTGACCCGGAGGCAGTCGCCCGCATTGGCCCGAAGGACCAGCGGCTCCACCGGGACGCCGGGCTTGAGCCTTCCGGCGTCGTCCAGGTCTTCAGCCCGAACGAAGAGCATGGCGGTGGGGTCGTGCAGCGTCTCGCCGGGCATGCCGTTCCCCGGGGCCTCGTTGTAGACCAGCGTCCCGCCGGGCAGGATGTCGCGGGCCAGGGCCGCCACGATGTTGAAGTAACGGTTCTGGGGCTCCCAGGGCTCGGCGCCCTCGCGCTGGCGCCGTCCGCCGCCTCTCGCCGGGTCCGGCAGGAGCGGGCACACGCCCTGGAGCTGCTGGTCGTTCCTTCCGTTCCGAACCGGTGGCGCCTCGCCCTCGGGGTTGTTCGGGAGCGGAGGCAGGTCGTCCCGCAGCCCGGCGTAGGTGCGCATGATGCCCCACATCCCGTTCCACAGGTCGTCCGTAGCGGTGCCGGCCTGGTACAGGTAGTCCTTGAAGGGCAGCTCCTCCGTCGAAGGCGCGTACGGGAGGATCAGCTCGAAGTGCTCCGAGATCCCGTACATTTGACCGTTTCGGTACCCCGACTCGGCCCAGGCCGGCTCGAACAGCCAGCGCGTCCCGTGGAGGGTGAAGTTGTGCCCTTCCTCCTGAGCGCCGTTCTGGAACCGTACCTGGATCTTGTCCCCCTCGTAGGCCCGCATGAGGGGAGTGAAAGGATCGCCCGGCTCCACCCCGGCGGTGAGGGGGGCGTAGAAGTCGGGCTGGGTGTTGAAACGCGGGTCCGCCCGCTCCACCCACGAGGCGAAGCTGTACGAGAGGTCCCCGGCCAGGCCTGCGGCCTGGGTGTTGGTGTTGGGATCCCGGATTCGCAGGGCCAGCGGCTCGTTGCGGTAGTTCACGAGCATGGTGCCCGGGTCGTCGGCCGAGATGGCCTCCGGACAGGGCGGTAGGGTGCCGTTGGGGCACACCCGAGGCCGGGCCATGAGGAAGGGCAGCCCCACCTCGTTCTTGGCCGGCGGATTGATGGCAAAGTCGGGGTCGGCCTTCACGTGGCCGGCCTCGTCCACCCCCTTCCCTTCGGGGTAGGCCAGCGCGAAGTCCGCCGACTGGAAGAGGAACTCCCGGTAGGAATCGTCCGGGTTCGCGGTGAGGATGTCCGCGTTCCAGCTGGTGGGTCCGCCGTCCCAGCGCTCACCGAGCATCTCGCCGGTGTCCGGATCGCGCCACTGCGACCCCTTCGGCTCCGCCACCAGGCTGGCATAGAGCCCCACCTGCTGATGCGTGGAGGGCCCATAGTGGTCGTGGGTGAAGACCGTGCGGAGGGTGCGGTCATCCCCCTGAGCGTTCAGGACCTCGTCCACGTACCAGCGCTGCACGCTGGTCCGCGCTCCGAGCCACTCGCCGGTCTCGTCGAACTGGCCGAAATAGGGGTGGGGCTCGGGTTCCAGAGTGTTGTCGCGCGTGGGCGACGCCATGTTCACCGGGGTCGTGCCGTCGTTGCGAATGATCCCGCCGAACGCGTTGATGGCCTCGATCCGCTCCACCACCTCGCCTGGGGCCAGGGCGCCGTCCTCGTAGTTGTACCCGTTCGCGGACCCGTCGGAGGCGGTGACGTCGAACTTCACCAGGTGGATGTGGGCCCCGATGACGTCCGTGGGGGTCCGCACCTGGAAGTCATCCATCTCGTACTCTTTCGGCACCAGGTTGGTCTCCTGGTATTCCACGCAATCCCCGGTGTTGGCCCGGAAGAACAGGGGCTCCGGCGCCTTGCTGCCGTCCCGGAGGGCGGGCACGTCCTCAGCCAGGGCCCGCATGCGGTGCTGCGGGATGTGCCACCCCGCCTTGTTGAACTTGGCGTCGATCTGGATGTCCGCGCTCTGGTAGACCCGGGGTGTGCCAACCGCGGTGGTCATGTCATCGGCCACGCACGGGTCGGCGAAGGGGGCCCCAGGCGCCGGGGCGATGCCGCTGGTCCAGAACTCGCCGGCCTGGGCTATCCACCCCTCCAGCCCCGCGGTCAACTGGGCAGGCTGCACATAGGTTTCATGTGTGGGTGTCGCGTGGAAGTTCATCGCCGACCACTCGCGCTCGGTCCCGTTCGCCGGGAGCTCCAGCACGTTCATGGTGACGTTCTCCTTGCTCATGTCCCGCGGGTTCAGCGTGGAGTGCGCGGAACCGGCCGATCCCGGAGTCACCAGGGTCGGGTTCCCGGAGACGGGGTGGGTGCCGTCGAGCGTGGTCTGGTCGTCCACCACCACGTGCCGCGGGAGACCGCCGTCCACCAGGAGGTCCATGGGCGCCGTGGGCGGGCGGTGGCCCGCCACGCCCGGGAGGTAGAAGGGGTAGCCCGCGAACTCCTCCGTGGGCATGGGCGGCATGGCGTATCCCGGAATGGGCACCACCCCCGGGATCGGAGTTCCCGCCGCGATCTCGCCGTCCGGCAGCGACCGGTTGCCATATTCGTTCGCGGGCCTGCCGTAGGCATCCAGCTTCGTCCCGAGCTCGAAGACGTCGTGGTTCCTCCACAGCGCCCACATCCCCTGTGCGAAGTGGGGGTAGAAGTGGCAGTGGAAGATGGCGTCGCCCGGGGTCTTGTTCCGGTTCCCGCCGCCGTCGTGGCTGATCTCGTAGGTGTACTCCGAGCCGGGACCGATGGCCTGGCTGTCCATGTAGGTGGAGTTGTCGGAGTCCGGCGAGTTGAGCCACTGGTGGGCGTGCAGGTGGAAGATGTGGTGCTCCTTCGGACCCGCGTGGAGGTTCCTCACCTTGACGTGGTCGTTCAGGTAGCTGTGGAACACGTTGGACGGGTCATCCGGATAGAACACCTTCGTGGCCTTGGGGCCCTCGAACACGCCGGTCTCCGGGTCCACCACGTTGGCCGGAACGTCCACCACCATGGCCGGATCGCCCACGACCCAGGACGAGAGGAAGAACTCCTCGTACTTGCACTCGTTGCAGTTCCACATGGGACCCACCCCGAGCCGGTTCGCCAGGATCTCGGCCCCGATTCCGCCCGTGCCGTAGTTGATGGCGAACGCGTCCCTCACGCTGTGGAGCGTGTGCCGCCACTCGTCGTCCTCGAACTGGGGGAAGGCCTGCAGAGCCCCCACCTCGTCGTGGAAGATGACGGTGAATTCCCGGAACGGTTGCGTCCGGTCGCGGTTCACCGTGCTCACGTACGGCTCGTTCACGGCCAACCGGTTGGGACCCGTGATGATCGCGTTCAGGTCCGCGTGGACGATGTTGTTGCCAGAATCCAGGATATTCAGGATCGGGAGCCCCTGGAACTCATGGCCGGCGGGATACTGGGCGTCGTAATCCAGGATGGGGTGCCCGGCCGGCGTCGTGCCCACCGTGGCCCAGTCCATCTCGTCCCGGGTCGTCTGGCTCCGGTACCACTCCGAGCCCTCCGGTTCCACGTTGATGGCCCCGAACAGGCCGGCCGCGATGGAGCTGTTGTTCCCCTCGCCCCCGGTCATGGCTCCGGCGCTGTAGATCAGGTGGGTGCCTTCCTTGTCGGCGAAGAGGGTGTACGTCCGGGTCTGGCCCGGCGCCACGAGGCCACTTACCGGATTGGTACCAACGTTGGACCCATCGGACCCGATGTCGCCCACGAGCTGCATCCCGTTGACGTGGATGGACGCATCCCGGGTGTGCGGCTGCTGGCCGTCCACCGGAGTCTCGGCGAGGAGATTCTCGAACCGGATCTCCAGGCAGTCGCCGGCGTTCATTCGCAACGTCAGGGGGCGCGCACGTTTCCCGGGCCGGAGTTGGACGCTACCCGGATTGAGTGACGTGGTCTCCGGGTCGGAGCTCACGACATCCCGCCTCAGTGCGTAGATCATTCCATGCGGCTGGTACACGCCCAGGCGGTTCCAGAAGAATGCCTGGTCCAGTGCCACCACGTCGGCCTTGACCGTCCGCACGCACGAGGCGATCGCGAGGGGTGATTCGGTCTCGGCGGTCGCCGCCTTGGGCACGAGCAGGGAGAGACCGAGGAGGCCACCCCCCCACGCGAGGGAGACACCTACGAGCCGCCGCGTGGCGGATCCGAAGAACGTCGAATTCATGTCGCTGCTCCCGATGAGGGCACGTCCTGAACAGTGCGCTCGCGTCCTTAGCGCAGGGGGAGCAATGGGCGCGGCCGGCCTCGACCACAATAAGGAATTCGATGGACAGGCCCGGCGTTACGGCTGGGAATCGGTCTACTCCGAAGGATATAGACCTCGTATATAAGTCTATATTCGAGTGAGACTTACGGTCTCCGGTCCCGGCCGTCGTGATTGCCTCCGCAGCCCGAACCGGGAGTTGCGATGGGGGGCAATCCAGCGCTTCCGGACCGCATCCGGAGCCGAACGCCGACTCTTCACCGGCAGCGGATGCTGTTTAGCCGTCCCCTTCATCAGGCGGCCGGTCGGCCATTTCCTGCGACAGCTTCGCCACGGCGTCGATCAACGCATCGAAGATGAGGCGGTGGAAGGGATAGACGCTGTACCAGTAGATCCATCCCAGAAAGCCGCGCGGCGCGAAGAGGGCCGCCTGGATCAATCGGGTCTGCCGGCCCTGCGGCACCGCCTCGAACTGGAGCCAGGCCCTTCCCGGCAGCTTCATCTCGGCCTGCAAGCGCAGGAGCCGGGGCTCCTGGATCTCCTCCACGCGCCAGAAGTCCACGGCGTCCCCGCGCCGGAGCTCGGTGGGATCCCGTCTCCCCCGCCGGAGACCGGGACCCCCGACCAGCTGGTCGATCAAACCTCGGGCTTCCCAGGCCCAGCGCCAGACGAGCCACCCCCTCTTACCCCCCAACGAGGTGAAGGCGCGGTATACGGCTTCCGGAGGAGCGTCCACCATCCGGGTCCGCACCTCCCGGGCCAATCCCTCCCGGTCCTGAAAGACGAAGGTCTCCTCCCGGCCCCACGCGTCGCTCCACCGGGTCTTCACGTCCTCCTTCCGGGTGCGGGCCAGGGCCAGCTCCACGGCTTCGGCGTACCCCATCGGCTCGATGTCCGGAAAGAGCGTGCGTGCTCGGGTGAGATCGCCTACCACGGGCCGCACCATCCCCCGGACCAGCGGGACGGCGAGGCAGTTCGGGATGGGCGTCACCAGACCCACCCAGAGCGCGGCGAGCCCCGGTGCCAGGATGGGGAGAGGGATGATGACCCTGGGGAGTCCCCGGACCTTGGCATACCCCATCATCATCTCGCGGAACGTCAGGACCTCTCCCCCGACGTCGATCACCCCCAACGCGTCTTCCCGGCCCAGGGCCGCGGTCAGGTACTCAAGGACGTTCCGTATGGCGATGGGCTGGACGTCGTTCTGAATCCACCGGGGCGCCACCATCACCGGGAGCCGTTCCGTGAGGTACCGCACCATCTCGAACGACGCGGAGCCGGAACCGATGATGGGACCGGCGCGGAACTCCGTGGTGGGAAGGCGCTCCCGCAGGATCGCTCCCACCTCCGCCCGCGACCGCAGGTGCTTTGAATTCTGGACAGTGGTCTCGTCGGGGAGGATGCCCCCCAGATAGATGACCTGCTTCAGATGGCCCGCCGCGTCTGCGAAGGTCGAGGCGGCTTCGCGGTCCCTACGCGCGAAGTCGGGGCCGGAGCACATGGAGTGGATCAGGTAGTACGCCGCGTCGATGCCCTCCAACGCCCGGCGCAGCACGTCGGGATTCAGGACGCTCCCCTCCACCCTCTCCACCCGATCGGACCACGGGCGATCCGAGAGACGCTCCACGTCCCGCACCAGGACCCGCACCCGGCGCCCCTCCGCCAGGAGAAGAGGAACCAGGCGTCCTCCGATGTACCCGGTGGCGCCGGTGACCAGGACGTGAATGGGACTACCCTCCCAGGTTGAACTGCCTCGTGAACTTGAGGATCAGGGTGCGATCCAGCGGGCCCCGGGGGATACCAACCCGCTCGAAGGCCTCCGTGTTCCGCAGGTCGTTGTACACGATGAAGAGTCCGGTGCCGGCCGTGTTCAGCCAGCCGAACCTCAGGTTCGCGCTGAAGGTGTCGGTGCGGTCGTTGTACTGCAGGAGCGACTGCAGGTAGATCCGCGGCGTGAAGGAGTAGGCCGTCTTCAGGCCCACAAGCGTGGTATGGAAGTCCCCCTCAGGGAGGTTCACGTCGTTGTAGTCCACCCGCAAGCCGCTGACGAACGTCTCCCCGAGCCGAACGTTCAGGGTGGCGTCGGACCCGGCCCGGTTCCCCGAGTAGAACCCGCCGATGGTGATCCGTCCTTCCAGGGAGAGGAGGGCGCTCCGGTTCGTGTTGTACCGGAAGCCCCACTCGACGTTGTCGTACGTTCCCCGAGGCACCACCACGCCCGGCGAGATCTCGAACGGCTCCTTGAGGCCCTCTCGGGTGAAGTTGATGGCGGGGAGCTGGAAGAAGGCCCCGTTGGAGAACTCGAAGTGGGAGTCCACGTGGATGAGCCGGGTCTCGATGGACCCGTCCAGGTCCCGGTACTCCCGGTGGGTGAGGTGGGGCCGCAGCTCTCGGAACCACTCCACCCCGTCGAAGCGGAACTTGCGGAGCAGGCGCACCGAGTAGAAGCGATAGGCGCCTCGGTCGAGGAAGCCCACCTCGGGATTGAAGCCGTCCCCCACCTCCCGGAAGGCCAGGCCCCCGTCCCAGTCCCGGCTCGTGTACTCGGCGCTCAGGGAGACCGCGTGCTCCTCGGTGCGCCCGTCGGGGGTCTCGGTGAGGGCGGCGTACCCATCGAAGGTGAGGGCTTCACCGATCCCCAGCCGCCCATCCAGCCCATAGGTGAGGTTGTAGTCGTCGCCGTCCTGGGTGTTCAGTCGTGAAACGAAGGTCCCGCCCAGTCGCGTCCTGTTCTCCCATTCGCGGAACGCCCGTACCGCGCCGAAATTGTTGGCGGGCGCCACCTCGGGCACATCGTCCGTCTGGATGCTCAGGACCCCGACGTTCAGGCCGGCCAGGCGTCCCGTGAGCCGTCCCCCGCCGACGATGGGAACCTCGGAGCCGTCTTCGATGCCGATGCGGCGCGAGAAGAACAGCTCCACCGACTGGGGCGTCCCGACCGAGAAGGTCCCGGCGTTCTCCAGGAAGAAAGGACGCTTCTCCGGGAAGAACAGTCGGAACCGCGTGAGGTTCACCTGCTGGTCGTCCACCTCCACCTGGGCGAAGTCGGTGTTGACGGTGGCGTCCAGCGTGAGCGACGGGCTCAAGGTGAACTTCGCGTCGCCGCCCACCTCGAAGTCACCGGTGCGGTCCGAGGCGCCGTTCAGGAACGCCTCCCCGCTCTCGTCCAGATAGTTCCACCGGCTGGACCCCAGGGCATACGGCGTCACCTGTGCAGACCGCCGGAAGGGAGCCTGGATTCCCTCCAGTGTCCCCGCCATGGAGATTCGGTATAGGTCGAACTGGCGGGGGACGGGAGACCAGAAGACCTCCTCGTTCTTCCTCCGGATCCGGCGCACCACGTTGAAGCCCCAACGCTGCTCGCCGCCGCGTCCGTACCGCAGGGTAGTGAAGGGAATGCGGAACTCGGCGTACCACCCGTCTCCGTCCCGGTACGTCGCCACCTCCCAGGCCCCGTCCCAGTTGGTGTTCACGCCGGCCATGGAGCCGGCCATCATGCGGGCGCCGCCGAATCCCCCCTGCCCCTCTCGGGTCACCTGCCCGTCGTACTCGATTCCCGCCGGGGTGGTGCCGAAGACGTAGCCGTTCTGCCGGTCGAGGTAGGTGTCCAGGACGAAGAGGACCGCGTCCGTCTCCTCCATGGCAGCGTCCCGGCGGGTTTCCCCGAACACCAGGGACTGCACCTCGGCGTCCAGGAGCCAGGCGCCCACGTAGAGCGCCTCGTCGTCGTAGACCACCCGCACCACGGTCTCCTCGGTGGCGGGCTGTCCTTCGAAGGGCTCGGCCTGGGTGAACCCCGCCAGCCCGGAAGCCGACGCCCACGCGCCCTCGTCGAGTCGCCCGTCCACCACGATGGGGGTCGTGGCGCGGGCCGCAGCCCCCACGGGGGCGCTGCCCGTCTCCTGCGACCATGCCGGGGACGGCACCAGGACCACGGAGACCCACAGTGCGAACAGCCGCCGAGGAACGAACGGCGGGGCGGAGATGCGGAGCGGCTGGTTCACGGGCGGATCGACTCCGGTCCAGGGAGGGCCTGGGTCCAGGTAGCTGGAGCTCGGCACGAGTCGGGCTCCATTCCGGGCCGGGCCCGGACTCCACCGGTCCCGCCCCGCGGCGGGCCCCATGATATCCCCGGGCCTTGGCGTCGGCCACCCGTCTCGCGGCTCGCGGCCCGACGCCTCGCCCGCGATGCGGCGAGCTCCAGCGGTCGGCCGGGGAGCCGCCCTACTCCGGCGGACCCGCCAGCGCCCTCAAGACCTCCACCGGGACCCGACCCCGGATCACGCGCCATCCTCCGTTCAGCGGAGCCACATGCTGGTTCACACCCGCTTCCAGGTCCGGAAGCATGCTGGGGCTCAGACCCTCCCGCAGGAGGTACACATCCACTCGTTCCCCGGTCTCCAACGCCTGCCGGACCCGCAGCACGCCCGACAGGCTCACCGACTCCACGGCCAGGACGGGAAGGCCGGAAAGCGCACCCTCGGGTGGGGCGACCGGCGACATCTCGGCAGCCACCACGAGGGCGTCGACATCTCGGCAGCCACCACGAGGGCGTTCAGAGCCCGGGGTGGCGCTTCCGCTTCCCGGAGCTCCCGCACCGGGGCTTGCGGCGACTCGTCCCTAAGATCCGCGCGGATCCGGCGAGCCACCCCCGCGCTCGTATCGGACACCGGAAGGGTGACCTTCTGAACCTCCTCGGCCGCGCCCGCCGGCTGAGCCGAGACGGGCTGCGGCTCGGTTGCGTTGGCGGACCCCATGGCGGCGGGCGCCGCGCTCCCTGCGGTGGCCGCATCCCGGATCTCAACCCCGGAGGCATCCGCCGCGGCCTCCCCCCGTCCCATCTCCGTGTCGCTCGCCTCCGGCACACTCTCCGAGACCTGGCCCTCTTTGGAGAGGCGGGCCTCGTCCGCCACCCCCGACGGCTCGGTGGGAACCGACACCTCCAGGCCCTGGGTGGGTGCGAGGTACTGGACGCCGGGCACCCGGCCGTCGCTGCTCCTTCTCGGCACCAGCGTGTTGGCCATCCACCCCGCCCCCAGCGCCAGCACGATGGAGGCCGCCCAGGCCATTCGCCGCCCCCTGTGCTCGCGTCCACCGG
>JBDHLC010000117.1:0-2559 GCA_039586075.1 Gemmatimonadota bacterium
GGTGTTCGAGGTCGGGCATGGCTTTCTCATCGCAAGGGTCACCTGCCAGCCTAGGGCAGTGCCTGGTCTCTGGCCATCCCTGGAAGCCTGGAGTAGGGACCGGTGTGGGGTTTGCCCTCACCCCTCGTCCCTCACCGGCCCGACCCCGCCCCCACCCCCCAGTTCAGCACCACGGTGGCCGACTCCCGCTCCCCCCCTTCCGCCGGGAGGAGGGCCAGGATGCGTTGGCCATCGGGCGTGACCGCGTAGTTGTTGAGGATGCCCGGGAAGCGGCCGCGAGCCCCGCTGGCCCGGAGGTCGAACAGGGTCCGGGGCGTCCCGGCCGGCGCCTCCTGGTTCAGGCGGGTGTCCACCGCCATCACCTCGTCGCCGGACAGGAAGAACAGCTCGCCCCCGTCCTGCCGCCACAGCGGCTCCCGGCCTCCCGCGTCGGACACGCGAATCGGCGCTCCGGCCAGGCGCGTCCCTTCGAGGCGCTGCAGGTAGACCTCGCTCTGCCCCGTCTCGTCCGAGGTGTAGGCGAGCCACCGGCCATCCGGCGAGAACTGCCCCGTCTCGTGGTTGAACGGAGACTCCACCAGCGGAAAGGGCTCCCCGTCGGTGGCCAGGGGGACCAGCCACAGGTTGGTGCTCCCGTCTTCGTCGGTGGAGTGATAGAGGAGGTGCCGCTCGTCCGGCGACCAGTCCGACGTGCCCCCCGCCCGGCCCCAGCGTCCGATCCGCTGGGGTTCGGAGCGCCCGTCCACGGGCTTGCGCACGATGACCAGCTCTCCCTCGCTGTGGGTCTCCCAGGCCACGGATCTCCCGTCCGGGGAGAAGGTGGCCAGGTGGTCCATGTCCGGGTCGGTGGTGAAGCGGCTCGGCGGCGCATCGCCCTCCACGGGCTGGATCCAGAGATCGCCCCGTCCGGTGTCCGGATCGTCGCGGGTGAACATCATCCGGGACCCGTCCGGCGAGAGGTAGACTTCCGTGTAGCGGCCCTCGGGAGCCGCCTCGCCCAGACTTTGCCCCTCCCGGTCGAACCAGACGATTCGGGAGCTGCCCCGGCCTCCGGCCAGCAAGGAGAGACCACCGGAGCCGCTGGTGGCGAAGGACCCCACGTTCCGCGCCACCGGCATGGGGTCGCCCACCAGGTCCATGGTCCCGGGATCGAAGCGTTGCGCCACCACCAGGGGGCCCCGGGCGTAGAGGAAGAGGTCCGGGGGCAGGTAGCGGACGTCCGACTGGACGCCGGGGACCAGCAGGCGATCCTCCCCCGTCTCCAGGTCCAGGGTGTGAATTCCGGTCTCCCCGCCGAACTGGGTCAGGAAGAGGTGGCGTCCCCCCTCCACCAGGTCGAGGCTCCGGTACTGGGTGCCCTGGGTGAGGTTCCGGGCGGTGCCACCGGCGGCGGGGATTCGGAGGATCCCGCCCTCCACCGACAGCGCGATCAGCTCGTCCTCCGGGGTCCAGACGACGCCCAGCGTCGGCATCACCGCGACGAGGCGGTTCCCGGCGCCGTCCAGGGTCACCCTCCGCAGCTCGGCGGGGTCGCCGTACACGAGCTCGGTGCTGGTCGGGGACCAGGCGAATCCCATCACGCCCTCGGTGCCCTCCAGGGGGCGCGCGGCCTCGGCCTCCAGCGGCCGCACCCAGAGGCGCCTCTCCCCGTTCTCTTCCTGGACGTGCATGGCCAGGGTCCGGCCGTCGGGCGAGATGAGCGGGGCCGTGAGGAGGCGCCCCCCAGGGGGCGGCGGCTCCACGAATCGGATGGGGCCCTCGGGCGCCAAGGGACGGGTGAGGCTCCACGCTGCCACGGACGAGGCCACGAGGGTCAGCACGGCCAGAGCCGCCACCAGCCACCGACCGGTGGCCGGCCCTGATCCCGCCGCCGCCTGCGCCGGGGTCCCGTGGCGGAAGCTGGGGTCCCCCAGAGCGGCCGCGAAGTCCCGAGCCGTGACGAAGCGGTCCGCCGGCACTTTCTCCAGGCACCGCCGGATGGCGGCGTCCACGTTCGCGGGCACGGACCGCCGCGACTCCGCCGCCGAGACCGGGTCGGCCTGGAGGATCTTCCCCAGGATCGACTGGGGGCTGCTCCCCGTGTAGGGCGGCTCCCCCACCAGCATCTCGTACAGCACGCATCCCAGGGCGTAGACGTCGGACGCGGCCCCCACCTGGGAGTCGCCGGTGGCCTGCTCGGGGCTCATGTAGTGCGGGGTCCCCAGGCTCAGCCCCGTCTCGGTGAGGCGCCCGCCGCCCGCCCCGGTCACCGCCAGGGCGATGCCGAAGTCGGAGACCACGGGCTTGCCGTCCTGCAGCAGGATGTTGGCCGGCTTGATGTCCCGGTGCACCACCCCCTGCCGGTGCGCGTAGTCCAGCGCGTCGGCGATGGACGAGGCGATCCGCACCGCCTCCTCCACCGGGAACTGCCGCTCCCGGTCCAGGCGCTCCCGCAGGGACTCCCCGGCCACGTAGGGCATGACGTAGAAGAGCAGGCCGTCGGCCTCCCCGGAGTCGTGGAGCCCCAGGATGTGGGGGTGCTGGAGGTTCGCCGTGGTGCGGATCTCGGCCAGGAAGCGC
>JBDHLC010000118.1:0-2545 GCA_039586075.1 Gemmatimonadota bacterium
AAGTCGCAGGCCAACTTGCCACGCTCCGCACAATCCCCCGCTGCTCATGTGCGCTCCGAATATGTACTGCCTCCGCTTGAGTTCACTGTGGTTGGCGCCACTGGCTGGCTTACTCAGCCTCGCCCCCCTCTCCGCCCAGACCCAATGGTCGCCCGTTCCCGACGGCTACCCCACCACCTCCGCGGAGGACGCAGACTTCTCCCGCCACACGCGGCACGACGAGATGTGGGAGTACCTGGAGGCCCTCCGGGCGGTCACCCCGGAGATGCGCCTCGGGGTCTACGGCGAGACGAGGGACGGCCGACAGCTTCCCTACGCCGTCTTCTCCCGCCCCCTGGTCAGTGAGCCCTGGGAGGCGTGGACACTGGAGCGGCCCGTCCTGGTGCTGGCGGCCAACGTGCACGGCGACGAGCGCACCTTCCGCGAGGGGCTGCTGGTCCTCCTTCGGGACATGGCCACACCGGGCACGGAGGCCAACGCGCTCCTGGACGACCTTGTGGTGGTGGTGGCGCCCCAGATCAATCCGGACGGCTTCGAGGCCTCGGAAGGGGGGCAGCGGGGGAATCTCTGGGGAATCGACCTGAATCGGGATTACGTGAAGCTCGAGCACCCCTCCATCCAGGGGTACATCGGCAACCTCATCGGGGCGTTTCGGCCGCACCTGTTCGTGGACGGACACAACGGCGGCTCGTTTCCCTACAACCTGAACTATCAGTGCACTTCGGCCTTCGACCCGGACCCGGCGCTCACCGCCGTGTGCGACGACGGGATCTTCCCCCACATCGACGCGACGTTGGCAGACGAGGGATACAAGTCCTGGTACTACCAGCGTGGCAACGAAGAGGAGTGGACCACCGGGGGCTGGCAGGCCCGAATCGGCCGCAACTACGGCGGATTCGTCAACAGCGTCGCCATCCTGTTCGAGGCGCCTGGGGTCCAGTCGCTGGAGGACGGGGCGCGGGCGGGCTACCTGGGCTACCTGGCCGTGATGGAGTGGTCGGCGGAGAACGCCGATGAGCTCATGAGCACCGTCCGGGATGCTCGTCTCGCCACGCTCTCGCTGGGCCGGGAGGCGGGAGCCCAGGTGGCCGTGCAACAGGAGTACGAGGCGGAGGACGAGGCGGTGACCTACGAGATCGCTGCCGGCTCCCGGGAGGAGATCATGCAGGCGATCCGTGCCGGCGAGGCGCCGGAGACCCGGGTCATCACGGACGGCCGGCTCATGAAGAAGCCGGTGGCGACCCTACTCCGTGATCGCCCGTGGGCCTACATACTGCCCCGGGACGCGGTGGATGCCGTGGAGCTCCTCCGACGCCACGGCATCGTGGTGGAGGAGCTTCGGGAATCGGTGGAGCTGGAGGTTCAGGCCTACACGGTGGGTGAGGTCACCTACGAGCGGGCCTACAACCACGCGGCGGCCACGCGGGTGGCCGTGGGGGAGGTCCAGACCCTCACGCGCGAACTCCCGCGGGGGAGCTACGTCGTCTCCACGGCCCAGATGCTGGGCCGGCTGGTGGCCCACATGCTCGAGGTGGAGACGGACGACAACGTGGTGTACTGGAACACCATGGACGCGTGGCTCCCGCGTCCGGGGCAGGAGATGGCGACGAACCAGTTCCAGCGCGGACCGGAAGGCCCGCCGTTGGTGCCCATCTTCAAGGTGATGGCGCCCACCCCCCTTAAGACGGTGCTGGTGGACGGCCGTTGAGGTCCTAGGGTCGGGGGGATGGAACGGCGGGGCGCCTTGCCGGCGCCCCGCCGACACATGAGAATCGGGTGCTGACCCGCGACTTCAATCCGGAGTGACGATGTTCCCGGCCCGTTCCCGTCTTCGGACCCACCCGAGGGCCCGCCTGGCCCTCTTCGTTCCCCTCGCTCTCCTCCAGCTGTCCCTGGCCACGGCGGTCACGCCCGCGGCGGCTCAGGTCGAAGGGGCGCGCCTGCCGGGCATCACCACCCCGGAGGCCTTCCTCGGCTTCGAGATCGGAGCCGACTACCACCTCGCCACCTACGACCAGCTCACAGCCTACTGGGAGGTCCTGGCCTCCGAGTCCGACCGGATGCTTCTGCGCTCCATCGGCGAGACCTCGCAGGGACGGCCGCAGTGGCAGGCGATCATCACCTCCCCGGAGAACCAGGCGAACCTGGACCGGTACCGGGAGATCTCGTCCACCCTCGCCCACGCACGCGGCGTCGACGAGAGCCAGGCCCGAGCCCTGGCTGCGGAAGGGAAGGCGGTGATCTGGATCGACGGCGGCCTCCATGCCACGGAGGTCCTGGGCGCCCAGCAGCTCATGCAACTGGTCTACGACATGGTCTCCCTTGAGGACCCGGAGACGCTGCGGTTCCTGGACGACGTGGTCCTTCTGGCCACCCACGCGAACCCCGATGGCCATGTCCTGGTGGCGGACTGGTACATGCGGAACTCGGATCCCCTGAACCGCTCCAGCGGCGACATCCCGGTCCTCTACAACCACTACGCCGGGCACGACAACAACCGGGACTTCTACATGGCCAACCTGGCCGAGACCCGGAACATGAACCG
>JBDHLC010000119.1:0-3776 GCA_039586075.1 Gemmatimonadota bacterium
GCAGGGCGCGCGAGATTCTGAATGACATGATGGACCCAAGAAGTGGGGAGGGTACGTGTCGGATACGCGACGTCCGGGAGCACCCTTCAGACCCACGGATCCGTCCGCGGGTCAGCGCGCCCCAGCCCCTGAGGATCGGATCGGAAGGCCGACCGGGTCGACCGCCGGGCTCAGCCCAGGGCCCGCGCCACGGCCCGGGTCCGCGCCTCCGCCTCGGTGGCGTACGCCTCGAACCGGGGGTGGCCCCGCAGCGACTCGAAGAAGGGGCACAGCTCGCGGATGTAGAGGGCCGGGTGGAAGGAGACCACCGAGTGCTCCAGGAGGTCCAGCGCCCGGTCGTGGGCGCCGGCCAGGGCGTAGACCTCCGCCAGGTGGAACTCGTGGTGACTGTCCAGCGGCGGCGTGCCCTCCACGTGGGCCACGGCCTCCTCGGACCGCCCCTCCAGCGCCGCCACCATCCCCGCCAGCTGCCCGGTGTAGATCATGGTGGGCGCCGTATCCTGGAGAATCCGGACATGCCGCGCCGCCGCCTCCGTCTGCCCCAGCAGCAGCTGGGTGTAGGCCAGGGTCCAGCGGGCCATGGTGTGGCCCGGGTCCAGCTCCATGGTCCGGTGACCGCTGGACAGGGCCTCGGCGTACTTCCCCACGAACCACCGGACCGCGGTGTTGGACATCCAGGTCATGGACGACAGCGGGTCGCACGCCACCATGCGGGCCGCCGTCTCCAGCGACTTCCCCCTCTGCCCCGACCCTGACAACGTGACGGAGAGGAAGAAGAGGCGGTCTACGTCGTTCGGGTCCCGCTCCAGCGACGCCTCGAGGTGCTGGATGGCCTTCAGGATGTCCCCGCGCTCGTACGCCACGAACCCCAGGATCCCATGGGCGGCCGCGTAGGCGCCCTCCGGATCCTCCTCCAGGATCGCCCGGGCCGTGAGCTCGGCCCGGTCCAGCCCCGAGTGATCGGGGGCCAGGCCGGCACGCACCCGCTCCACCTCGGCCACCGCCTCCAGGGCCCGCAGCGGGATGGTATCGCCCTCGATCTCCCGGGCCCGAGCCAACAGTGCCAGGCCACGTTCGATCCCGGGGCCGTAGCGGCGGAGCTCCTGCCTGGCCTGCAGGTACAGCTCATACGCCTTGACGTTCTCGATGGGCCGGGCCGCCAGCTGCCGGTCCTCGTCGGAGGTCAGGGTCACGTTCAGCGCCGCCACGATCTCCCGGGCCACCCGCTCCTGGACCTCGAAGACGTCCTCCATGGTCCCGTTGAAACGCTCGCTCCAGACCGGCTCGTCCGCCGCGGCGTCCACCAGCTGGGCCGTGATGCGGAGCCGGTCTCCCGCCCTCCGCACCCCGCCCTCCACCACGTAGCGCACCCTCAGCTCCCGCCCGATGGTGCGGACGTCCCTGTCGGTGCCCTTGAGCCGCATGGCGGAAGTGCGGGAGATCACGCTCAGGCCCTTCACCGAGGAGAGGTCCGCGATGATCTCCTCGGTGAGCCCGTCGCTGAAGTACTCGTTCTCCGGGTCCGAGGAGAGGTTCGCGAAGGGGAGCACCACCACCGAGGGACGCTCCGAGGAGGTCGCGGCCGCAGCCGGGGCCGGGCTCGGCTCTCGAAGGGCCTGGGCGAAGTCGGCGCCGGTGGCGTACCGGGCGTCTGGCTCCGGCGCCATGGCCCGGCGGATCGCCGAGGCCAGGGCCTCCGGCACGTCGGCGCGGACGTTCCGCACCGAGGGAGCCTCGCCGATCAGCCTCTGGGCCATCATGGCCAATGCGGTCCCGGTGAAGGGCAGCGAGCCCGACAGGCACTCGTACAGGAGGCAGGCCAGGCTGTAGAGGTCGCTCCGGCCGTCCACCGCGGCCCCCTTCACCTGTTCGGGGCTGAGGTAGGCGGGCGTTCCCAGGACCGCTCCGTCCACGGTCAGTCCCGGGCCCTCCACGGTGTTGTGCGCGCTGGCGATCCCGAAGTCGGCCACCAGGGCGTGGCCCTCGTGGAGCAGGACGTTCTCCGGCTTGATGTCGCGGTGGACGATCCCCGTCCGGTGGGCGTAGTCCAGCGCCTGGGCGACCTCGGAACAGAGGCGAACGGCTTCCTCCACCGGCATGGGCCCGCCCTCTTCCAGGCGCTCCCGAAGGGTCTCACCGGCCACGTACGGCATCACGTAGTAGCGGAGGCCGTCGGCTTCCCCGGAGTCGTGGAGCGGGAGGATGTGGGGATGGCTGAGGCGGGCCGCCACCTGGATCTCCCGCTGGAAGCGCGCGTCCGCCGTGCCCCGATCGCCGGACCCCTCCATGACCTTCACCGCCACCGGGCGCCCGTGCCGGAGATCCCGCGCGCGGTAGACCGTGGCCATGCCGCCACGACCGAGCTCCGGGCCCAGGCGGTAGCGGCCGGCCAGGGCCTGGTTCAACTGGGAGACGACGTCCATGGGTGGGCGGCGGTGGAGAGGCAGGGGGACACGGGTGAAATGCGGCGGTCGGGGCCACTGCCGGCGGAATATGGAACGGGGGGGATCTCTCCACCCGACCGGCTGCAGTGCGCCCGGGCTGCGCTTCACCCGCTGGCCTTTACACGCAGTGGCTGGGTCTCGAATCTGCTTGCGGGACCGGTCCGCGCAGCTAACCTTGCAGCTACACCCTCCCGTCGTGTTCCCCACGACTGCGAGGAGTAGTATGTCCGCAGGTTCGGACATTCCCTCGCTCGCCGAAGCCTTGGCGGGTCGCTATCGCATCGAGGGCGAGGTGGGCCGCGGCGGGATGGCAACCGTCTACCGCGCGCGGGATCTCCGGCACCACCGCACCGTGGCCCTCAAGGTGCTCCGCTCGGAAGTGGCGGCCTCCCTGGGCGCCGAGCGCTTCCTGTCGGAGATCCGCACCACCGCGAACCTGGCCCATCCGCACATTCTTCCTCTCTTCGACTCGGGCGAAGACGCGGGCTTCCTGTACTTCGTAATGCCCTTCGTGGAGGGCGAGACGCTGCGCCATCGCCTGGACCGGGCCGGCGCGCTGCCGCTGGATGAGGTCCTGCGCAGCGGCGTGGAGCTGGCCGACGCCCTGGCCTTCGCTCATGCCCAGGGGATCGTGCACCGGGACGTGAAGCCGGCAAACGTGCTGCTGGAAGCCGACCATGCGGTGCTGGCGGACTTCGGGATCGCCCGTGTCCTGAAGGAGGCCGACGACAGGCAGCTCACGCAGGCTGGGAGCCCACTTGGGACCCCCTCGTACATGAGCCATGAGCAGGCCGCCGGAGACGAGGCGGTGGACGCCCGGGCGGACCAGTATGCGCTGGGGTGTGTGCTCTACGAGATGCTCTCGGGTCGTCCCCCCTTCGAAGGGGGCGTACAGAGTGTGATGCGCCAGCACGTAGCGGTGGAGCCGGAGCCGCTGGACCGGCGCGTCCCGGGGGTGCCGGTGGTGGTGGCGTCGGCGGTGGGCCGGACGCTGGCCAAGGATCCTGACGCCCGCTTCCCGGAGGCGGGGGCGCTGCGGGACGCCTTGGTGGAAGCGGGAGCACCGGCCCCCCCGTCGATCCACGATCGCCCGCTCTGGCAGGTGGTCGGGGTCGCGGGGCTCATCGGGCTCGTCGTATTCGCGGTGGCGACTGCGCTGATGGATCCTCTGGGGCTCCCGGACTGGACGAAGGCGTGGATCGGCGGAATCTGTCTCGTCACGGTGCCCCTGATCGGGATCGCGGAGGTCCTTCAGCGGCGACGGGGGTGGAGCTCCGGTGGTCCGCTGGGGCGCTGGCTGGCCCGCCCGATGGTCGGCTGGGCGGCCGGTAT
>JBDHLC010000069.1:0-14863 GCA_039586075.1 Gemmatimonadota bacterium
GCGTGCCAGCGTCGCCCGCTACGAGCTGGGTGGTGGCGACCTGCTGGGCGCCGACGCCACGGAGGCCTCCCTCTGGATGGAGACCCGCCAGGCCACCCTGGCCGCCGCCCTGGAGGCGGAGCGGCCGTTCGAGCCCCCCACCCCGGCGGTGGCCCAGCGGGTCTTCGACTCGGATTCGTTGCGCCTCTTCGCGCATGTGCTCCGCCGCGTGGACACCTCCACCTCGTCGGAGGAGCGCGCGCTCCAGCGCCGCACCGCCCAGGAGATCCTCAACTCCCTGCGGTCCGGACGGAGCTGGCCCCAGGTGGTGGTCCGCAGCGAGGACGACGCCACCCGCGACGCGGCGGGCCTCCTGGGTCTCATGCGCGTGGACGAGCTCCCCGTGGCCCTCCGCACCGTGGGCGGCCAACTCCTGCCGGGACAGGTCTCGGCCGTGGTGGAGAGCCCGGCGGGGTACCACATCCTCTACCGCCCACGGTTCGGTGACGTGGCGGATCTGTTCCGGGAGCTCCTCCAGGAGCGCCTTCGGGAGCAGCGCGACGATCGTGCCACCCTCGAGACCCTGGCTGCACTGGACCTGGAGGTTCCGGACGAGGCCATCGCTCGAGCCCGGCAGCTGGCGGACCTCCCCCGACTCGGAGCGGGGGAAAGGGATCCGGTCCTGGCCTGGGAGGGCGGCGCCCTCGGCGACGAAGTGCTCGCCCGCTACCTGGCTTCTCTCCCCATTCTCGCGCGGAAGGGACTCGCCACGAGCTCCGACGACGACGTGGCGGTGGCCCTGGGCCAGCTCGCGGCCCGGGAGGCCCGGATCCAGGCGGCCGGGCAGCGGGGAGTCCGCCCGGACTCGGCTCGAATGGCCGAGCTCGGTTCGCTTCAGCGAGAGGAAGTGGCGCTCTGGAGGGAGGCGGTCCCGGTGTCCGGGGGCGAGGAGGCCGCCCGGGCCGCTCTGGGTCGGTACATGGAGAGACTGGTGTCCCGGCAAGAGGCCACGCCTCCCGTCCCACCGGTTCTCCGCTGGTGGCTCCTCTCCAGGCTCGAGTGGTCCCGGGACGCCGAGGCCATGAACCGAGCCATCGACCGGGCGCGCGAGCTGGTCCGATCGGCGGGCGCGGGCGGGTCGGCTCCATGAGGACTGCGTCGGGACAGGGCTCGCGGCGAGCCGCCGCGCGCGGGCGGAGGTGGATCGGGATCCTGGTCATCGCCTGCGTCGCCCCCGGATGCGGGGACCCTGGAGGCCCGGTTCCGTCCGTCCCGCTCGGGGAGCCCTTGGATGGTCTCACCGAGGCTGAACGGGGACGGTTCCTCCTGGGGAGGGCCCTGTTCGAAAGGATCGCCACGCCGGAGGAGGGCCTCGGTCCGCTCTTCAACGCCGAGCGCTGTTCGAGCTGTCACGACGATCCCGTCCCCGGAGGCGCCGGAGCCGGCATTCCCGTCCTGAAGGTGTCCCGCTTCGACGGGGGTGTGTGTAGCACCCTTCCCGAGGCGGGGGGGGACAACCTCCAGCAGCGCGTCACGCCCATGCTCCAGGCCCGGGGCCTGGGGCCCGAGCCCATCCCCGACCGTGCGAACGGGTCGGTCCACGTCACCGCTCCACCCCTCTTCGGGCTCGGACTCCTGGAAGCGGTCCCGGAGGCGGACCTGGTGGCCCGCGCAGACCCCTCCGACGCCGACGGCGACGGGATCAGCGGACGCGTTCCCCGGCGGCCCGACGGCACCATGGTCCGCTTCGGCCGTAAAGGGGACGCCTCGGACGTTCAGGACTTCGTGGAGCAGGCGCTCCTCCTGGAGCTGGGCTTCACGTCCCCCCGTTTCCCCAGCGAAGAGGCACACGCGGGAGTGGCGCTGCCCGCGGACGTCGACCCATTCCCGGATCCGGAGATGACCCCGGAGGCGGTGACGCTCATCACGGACTTCGTGCGATACCTGGCACCGCCCAGCCCCGACGCCGGCGTCGACCCCGAGGAGGTCGCAGCCGGCAGGCGTCTGTTCGAAGATACCGGGTGCGCCGACTGCCACACGCCGGAGCTGCGTACGGAAGACGCGCCCGAGGACGCGCTCTCGGATGTCGTGTTCGAGGCCTACACCGATCTCCTCCTGCACGACATGGGGTACGCCGATGGAGACGTGTGCACCCCGCAGGCGAATCCCGGCGAGTACAGGACCGCTCCCCTCTGGGGCCTCCGACACCGCAGGACCCTGCTGCACGACGGACGTGCCACCACCCTCACCGCCGCCATCGAGGGCCACGGAGGCGAGGGGGAGGCCTCGCGGGATGCGTTCCTCGCCCTCTCCCCGGAACAGCGCGCGAGGATCCTGGGCTTCCTGTCGGGGCTATAAGGCTTCTGAAACGGTGCTTGTCCCCGACCGTACCCTCATGCAACGTAGCTGCGGACCCTCAGCCTGCCGGGAGAACGACGAATGAGCGGAGTCAACCAGAGATATTGGACCATGGGAGCCGTCCTGGCTCTCGCCGCAGGGCTTGGCGCCTGCGACGGACTCGGACTCGGGGGTGAGCCCGAGCGACTCCGTGTGGAGATCGACGCGGCCGCCAGCACCGACATCGTCCTGGTGACCTCCACCGAGTTCCGCTTCGAAGACGACCCGGCCTGCGACCCGACGAATGGCGAGCCCTGCCCCCAGGTCCTGCGCGTGCTGAGCGCCGACACGACCACGGTGACTCCTCCCCTGTCCGAGACCTACCCCTTCACGTCGACCCTCCGGTACTTCGTGGAGGTTTTCCCGGCCACCACCACCACCACCGTGACGCTTCGGACCTTCGTGGACGGGGATCCGTGGTCCAACGAGACTCGGGAGCTGCCAGTCCCGGCCGTCCCCGAAGAGGACCGCGAGACCATCCAGTTCGTGTACCAGTTCCGCGAGCCACGCCTGCAGTGACCCGCCTCCCCTCCGGACGGGCCTGCCCCCGGGGGGCTTCCGGCTCGTCGTCCACACGGCGGAACCGAGGGGCGTCGTTGGGGTTCCGGCTCGCCCCGCTGGTCCTGGCTCCAGTGCTCCTCTTCGGGGGATGCGCCGGACCGGACACCCTGCGGGTGGAAGCGGGCCCCGGAGAGGCCCTCCCGGGCCTTTCCTCGGACGAGCTCCGCCGGTTCGAGGTCGGGCGCGCGCAGTTCAATCGGGCCTTCGCGCCGGAAGAAGGTCTGGGTCCCCTCTTCAATCAGACGCAGTGCAGCTCGTGCCACGACCTGCCCACCAGCGGGGGCCACGGCGCGGAGTCGGTCCGGAAGATGTCCCGGTACGACGAGGTCTCCGGATGCTCGCCCCTCGCCCACCTGGGAGGGGATCTCCTCCAGAGCTCTGTGACGCCTCAGGCCTCAGCCGCCGGATTGGAGCCTGAGCGTTTTTCCTCCGAGGCCACGGGGGTCACGGAGCTGATGCCGCCGGCCCTGTACGGCCTGGGTCTGGCGAACGCTATCCCGCTGGATGCGCTGTCCGCCCGTGCGGACCCCGAGGACCGGGACGGAGACGGAATCTCCGGGCGGCTGGGAGCGACCCCCACCGGTGAAGCCGGACGGTTCGGCATGAAGCGGGCCTCCCCGCCGAGGAGCTCCCGGCGGGGCAACCGGTCCCTGCAGAGGCTGACCCTGCTCCGGACCCGGAAGTGGATCAGGCCTTCCTGGACGCCCTCACGGACTACATCCGGTTTCTCGCGGTGCCCTCGCCGCAGCTTCCCGAGTCCCGCGAGGAACGTGCCGCGGTGGCCCGTGGAAGGCAGCTGTTCGACGTCGTGGGGTGCACGGACTGCCACGTCCCCACCTGGACCACCGGCCAGGACCCGTCTCCGGCCCTGAGCTTCCGGACCTTTCGGGCGTACTCCGACTTCCTGCTTCACGACATGGGACCCGCCCTGTCCGACATTTGCGCCCCGGGATCCACCCCGTCCGAGTGGCGCACGGCCCCCCTCATGGGGCTCGGTCACAGGAGCGTCTTCCTGCACGACGGGCGCGCGCAGAACCCTACCGCAGCAATCCAGCTGCATGGGGGTGAGGCCGACGGTGCCCGGGAGCGGTTCCTGGGACTGGACGAAGACGCCCAGGCGGACCTGATCCGGTTCCTGCAGAGCCTCTAGAAAGGACCGAGCGGGCGGCCACGGGATTCGGATCGGCTCATGAGATCATGTGAGACGACCCCGCGTGACGCCCTGGGCTGCACCGATCCGAGCTGTTACCGCCGGCGCATGGGGAGTCGAGTCCAGATCACCACGGTGCCGCACAGGTCGTTGT
The DNA here is from genome assembly GCA_039586075.1 of Gemmatimonadota bacterium. Classification (GTDB taxonomy): domain Bacteria; phylum Gemmatimonadota; class Gemmatimonadetes; order Longimicrobiales; family Gaopeijiaceae; genus Gaopeijia. The sequence goes on from JBDHLC010000069.1 coordinate 4,242, forward strand.
ATTTCCCCGGAGCGCCACCACCCGTGTAGACCTCCAACCCCTCCAGGTGGTCCGGCTTGATGTCGTCGTAGTTCCGCCAGCCGGACCGAATCCCGTCGAGCCAGAGGCTGGGCTCGCACCCGCGTCCGCCGTCGTAGAAGTTCACGCTCTGGCTCATGATGAGGCGCGATCCGGCCACGACCTCCACGCCGGGGATGTTCCGGAGCAGGTCCGTCACGAACAGCGGATCCCGCTCTTCGATGGCCGCCCGATCCCAGAAGGTGCCCCGGAAGCCCTGCATGCTCCGGTCGTAGAAGCCCCGCATCTCCAGCAGGTAGGAGCGGCGGGTCACCTCTACCTCGATGCCCTCGATCTCCAGGGGCGTGCGGCCCATGGGGAGGACCACCTCCACCAGCTCACCCTCTCCCACGAAGAGGGTGTCGGCCCGGGACTGGTATCCCAATCGGGAGACGCCGACGACGTAGGTGCCCCCCGACAACCCGTCGAGTCGGAAGCGGCCGCGGCGGTCCGTGCCCACCCGGAAGCGGGTCCCCTCAAGGAAGACCTCCGCATCCAGGAGCCCGTCTCCGCTCTCCGCGTCCACCACGTGACCCCAGACGGCTGCGCTGGAGGGACCCTGCCCATGGAGGGCCGGCGCGCCGAACATCGGCGAGAGCAATGCCAGCCCACCCGCCACCATCAGGCCGGAGAGCCTCTGGGCCAGCCGCAAGCAGCCTCTGGGGAAGGGAGTTCGGTCCATCACCACGCGCCCATTCGGGCAAAAAGGGGAGGGGCGGCACCTACATGATATAGGTACCGCCCCTCGGGTCCTAACGTTTCAGCTGATCGCTCAGCTGGTCACGGGCAGACAGCGCGAGGTCAGGAGATTCTCGATCTCCGGGTTGTTCAGCGCCTCGGTGTCGCTCATGGGGAACTTGACCGGCCGACCGGAGGCCGGAGTCTCCGGATCGTTGATCTCCTCGAAGATCTGCTTGTTGATGCCGAATCGGTACAGGTCGGTGGCCCGCTGACCTTCCATGTACAGCTCCGCGAACCGCTCGTTCAGGAGAATGTCCTGCGCCGCGGCGGCATCCGCCGGCTCCGGAATGGCGGTCAGGCCAACGTTGCCCCGCAGGGTGTTGATAATGCCGATGAAGCCGGCAAGGTCACCCTGGCGCATGGCGTACTCGGCCTCGATGAGACGCATCTCATCCGAGTGGACCATGGGGATGTCGGAGGGCTCGCTAGTGTACTTCCACTGGCTGTAGTGCGGCGTGATGTTGTCCGTCGCCACGCCATTCTCGAAGTGCACCGGAATCCGCTCGTCGTACTCGTCCGGGTAGTAGTAGTCGTGCATGAAGGTGGGACCACCCGCGTCGTCATCGACGCGGTCCCACCACTTCGCCCGGAGACCGGCGGCCTTGTTGTACGTGGCCGTGGTCACGAGCACCACCCAGTTGGAGCTGGAGTTGTTGAACTTGGCGTCGTAGCTGAAGCCGTCCGGAACGCCGGAGGCATCCGCGGCCGCCCCGGCGTAATCGCCGAGAAGCAGCTTCGCGCGGGCCCGTCCCGCCAGAGCCGCGTTGTAGTAATCGTCGGTTCCCGCGGCCTGAGCCGTGCCCATGGCCTTGGTGAACTTGGTGACCGCCTGCTGCAGGATCTCGGTGTCCGACACGGCGGCGCCGCCCGGTGCCGCGGGCGCCTCGCAGTAGGCCTGACCGATGTACAGGTCGGCCAGCGCGTCACCCAGGTGCACCTGGGCCATGAGCGGGCTGCTCGACGCCGCGCCTTCCAGCTGCGTGTTCAGCCGCTCCTCCGCGCTACCCGCGAACCAACGGGCCCGCAGGAGGGAGTTCATGGTGCCGTCCATGGCGCTGGTCCCGTACTGGAACCGGCCGTGGTCCGTCTCGTCGTAGCCACTCCAGGTCCCGGTGTGCTGGTAGGTATCCCCCAGCAGGGACTGGTAGACCACCCAGGTGTCGATCACCTCGTGAACCGCACCCTCCACGCCGTTCGCCACGGCCTGCAGCGCGCTGTTCAGGTCCTCGTCCGTGTAGCGCTGCGGGTCCTGCACGGTGAGCAGGTCGCCGCAGGCGGCAACGCCTACGACGGCCGCAAGGGCGCCGGTGAGCAACTTGAATCTCGTCATTCTCATCTCTTCTTCCTCCAGTCGTGTTCTTGGTTGGCTCTATCCCGTGACATCCGGTCTAGAATCTGGTTCTGAAGGAGAGGAGGAACCGCCGGGGCTGCGGCAGCCCCAGGAACGGGCTGGTGGAGAAGCTGGCACCGCCCTGGTACTGCTGGTTCGGGTCGGGGCAGTTGCAGTCGTCCCACCAGTAGAGGTTGTATCCCGCCAGGGTGATGGAGGACCGCTGGAGGCCGATCCGGCTCGTGAGACTCTCCGGAAGGGTGTAGGTCAGCGCGACCTCCTGCAGGCGGACGTGATCACGCGAGTCCGCCGGCGTCACCAGCCGCATGTAGTTGAGCACCGAGTCCGCCGCGGGGGTCGGGTCCAGGTTGTCGTCCAGGTGCTTGTTGTACTCGTCGTAGGCGTACTGGCGGACCCCGTAGGAGCGGTCGCTGTTCGCCATGACGGCACCCCACTCACCCCGGAACTGGACGTTCATGCGGAGCGACTGCCCAAGCTGGAAGTCGTTGTTCCACGAAGCCAGGTGATCCGGGAAGAGCTTGCCCAGGTAGGAGGAGTAGGTGGTACGGACGTGCTCCTGCTCGGCGGAGTCCCAGCCCACGATGCGGCGGCTGACGAACGTCCCCACCGGGTAACCCTCGCGCAGTCCACCGAGCCGGTAGTGCTTCTCCCAGCGGATCGGCGTGTTGGCGTTCGCGTCGTCCGTCTTGATCCCGTCGGCGTAGACCGGCAAGGAGTCCAGCTGCGCCGTCTCACCGAGGTCGAGGATCTCGTTCTTGGTCCACTCGTAGTTCACGCCGGTGTTCCAGCGGAAGCCCGCGGTGTTGATGGGGCTGGCGTTCACCGACAGCTCCACGCCCCGGTTCAGGATCTCACCGACGTTCCGGAGCTGCGCCGACGAGAAGCCCTCACTGGGCGGCAGCGCGATGCCGAGGAGCGCGTTGGTGGTCCGGGCGTCGTAGAAGGTGGCCTCGATGCCGATCCGGCCGTTGAACATCCCGATGTCGAATCCGGCCTCGATCTCGGTCTTGTTCTCCGGCTCCAGGTCGGCGTTCCCCGGGTTGAGGGGCGCGACACCGGCCTCGTCGTCGAGGACCGTGTTGGGCGAGTAGGTGCGGAACTGGTCGAAGGCGCCCGGCGCCTTACCGGCCTGACCGTACGCGGCCCGGAACTTCACGTTGCTGAACATGCTGGGAAGGATGTCCACCGGCACGTTGTACGCCATGTCGGCCTTGGGATACCACTGGGCTCCGTAGTTCTCACCGAAGGCGCTGTTCCCGTCGACGCGAACGGCCAGGGTGACGAAGAGATCACCCAGGTCGAACCGGTTCTGGGCGAAGGCCCCGACGTTGACTTCCTCGAAGAACTCCTCACCGCCGAAGGTCCGGGCGGCGCCACCCACGGTGGTCACACCGGAGCCGGCGTAATCCTTACCCGTCGCCATGGAGGTGGAGGTGGCGTCCCAGTAGGCCTGACCACCGAAGGCGAAGCTACCGCCGAAGAGCCCGTCGAGGTCGTAGTCCAGGTTCCCCAGGTAGTCCGCCGTGAACTTCCGGGTGTTCCGGTAGCCGATGTTCCGCTCCCCGTTCGTGCCGATGTACGTGTAGTACCGGCCGAAGGGCAGGATGCGGGTCTTCTGGTCGTTCACCGCGTCGAGGCCGACGGTGGCCTTGTGGGTGAAGTTGGGCCGCATGTTGTAGTTCAGCGTCACAGCCCCGGTCCAGCGGTCCGTGTCCGAATAGGTCTCGATGGCCTGGGAGTCCTCCACGTTCACGTCCAGCCCGCCGCCGTAGGGCTCTTCCTCGGTGGCGTTCCGCGGGTTGGAGAGGAGCGCGTTGGTGTAGATCCCGAGCCAGTTGTTCCCGGACTGGAGCGAGTAGATCCGGTTCCGGACGTATCCGGAGGTCACGCCCACCGTGAGGTTGTCCCCTACGGTCCAGTTCAGGTTCACGCGCAGGTTCCCGCGCTTCTGGTCGTTGGGCTTGACTGATCCCTCCTCGTACGCGAATCCACCGGAGACGAAGTAGGTGATGTTCTCACCACCGCCGTCCACGGTGAGGTCGTAGCTGTTGATCAGCCCGTTCTCGATGAGGGTCTCGTTGGGATCCCAGGCCACGAACCCGTCAGGCCCGGTGATCTCCCGCCGGCTCCGCTCGTGCGTCGGGAAGTTCTCCCGGTGCCGGTTGATCCCCAGCGTGGAGGTGAGGCTGAAGCTGGCTGGGCTGTTGTTGCGTCCGCGCTTCGTGAAGATCTGGATGACGCCACCGGAGGCCTCGGAGCCGTAGAGCGTGGCAGCCGCCGGGCCCTTGATGACCTCGACGCGGTCGATCTCGTCGGGGTTGAGGTCGGAGAGGCGGTCCTCACCGGCGCCGCCGGAGAAGGCGCAGCAGGTGGTCGACCCGCCGTTCACGCCGCCGCCCCACTCACCACCGCTGCCGTCCACGCGGACGCCGTCGATGTAGACGATGGGGCGCTGGCCGAGGCTGAACGAGTCCGTACCCCGGATACGCAGCTCACGGGTGGTACCCACACCACCCACGGTCCCGATGGAACGAAGGCCGGGGACCCGGCCCTCGAGAATCTGTCCGAACCCGGTGATGGGCTGGGCCTCCGTGATGTCCGAGACGTCCACCGAAGCGAGCGACACGCCGATCTTCCGGCGCTCCACCGCCCCGGCCGTCCCGGTGACCACGATCTCGTCCAGCGCCACGGCAGAGACTTGGAGCTCGAAGTCGGCGACCGCGGTCTGCCCGCTGGCGACGGTGACTTCCATCGTCTGCGTGGCGTATCCAACCGAAACGACCTGCACCGTCACCGTCCCCGTGGGGACGCGGGTGATCACATAACGGCCATTCGAGTTGGTGAGAGAGCCTTGGCTGGTCCCCTCGATGGAGACCTGTGCGCCGTTGACGGGTTGCCCCGTCGTGGCGGCCACGACTCTCCCGGTGACGTTCCCCGTCTGGGCGCTGAGCGCCAGGGGGGAGAGGGCGACGGCGAGGCCCAGGGCGCCCAGGGCGCCGGCCCAGCTCGTCTTTCGTACCTGGAGTCGGTACATGCTCTTTCCTCCGGTTTGCGAAGCGGCGCCACCCCGCACGTCGACCCCCACACCCGCCGCTTCTGGAAAATCTGTGAACGTTGTCAAATAAAGGGTCTGCGACAGATGCGCAAGTAGAAAGTGAAACCGGGTTTCGGCCGATTCTTGTGTGGGGAACTTCCCCACGGTGAACGTGGGAAGACTTGCGCCGGGCGAGTCGGGCATGGAGCATGGAATCGCGTATCATGCGAACAGGTCCCGAAACCCGGAGTCCCCATGCGCTCGTTTGGCCCCCTTTGCTTCACACGACCCGGTCGCCGCGTCCCCCGACCGGGGTCCCGGGTCAGCGCCCTGACCGTGCTGCTCACCCTGGGGTTGAGCGTCTCCCCGGCTACCGCCCAGACCGAAGCCTCATTGCCGTTGGACGTCGTGCCCGACCGCGGGGTCGACTCCACCGGGTGGCCACCCGTCGCCACCTTCTCGATCCTGGGATACGACCCGGAGACGGGAGAGGTGGGGGGCGCGGTCCAGTCCCGGGTGTTCTCCGTGGGCAACGGTGTCCTCTGGGCCGAGGCCGGAGTGGGCGTCGTGGCGACCCAGGCCATCGTCGACGTGAGCTACGGGCCTCGGGCGATGGAGCTTCTCCGGCTGGGATACGACCCGGAGGTGGTGGTCCAGACGGTACTGGCCGGGGATCCAGACCCGGATCCGGTGGGGTGGACCAAGGAGGGACGGCAGTTCTCGGTGATGGACGCGCAGGGCAACGTCGCAACCCACACCGGTCCCCGCGCCTCCACCTGGGCAGGACATCGGATGGATGTGCACGTCTCCGCGCAGGGCAACATCCTCGCGGGCCCTGCCGTGGTGGAGGAGATGGTGCGCGCCTTCAACGAGACGGAGGGGCACCTCTCGTTCCGTCTCATGGCCGCCCTCGACGCCGGCCAGGCCGCCGGTGGGGACACGCGCGGAATGCAGTCCGCCGCCATGCTCATCGTCAAGGAGGACGGCGGCGTCTGGCTCAACAACGACGTGGTGCTGCGGCTACAGGTGGATGACGCCGAAGATCCCCTGGCGGAGCTCCGACGCCTGGTGGAGATCGCCGGCGCCCAGCGGGAGCGGATCCAGCGTCGTCGTCGGGGGGGCTCGATTCCCTAGCTCGTCGCACGGCCGATCCGGGCGATCGACGGGGCGCAGCCGAGTGGGTGCCGCCCCCGGGAACGGTCAGCCCAGGACGAGCCCGACCGAGAACCCCAGGGCGTAGACCATCAGTCCCGCCGCGGTGGCCGGCAGGGCAGGTAGCAGCTCTGCCGGCTCCCGGAACTCCCAGACCGCCCGTACGGCGTTGCCCGCCACCACCAACCCCAGGACCGCCAGGAGGACCGTGGAAGGCCAGCGGTACACCCCGATCCCGGAGATGGGTACCGCCACCGCCAGGGACCAGAGCAGGGTGTACTCCACCCGGGTGCCGGACACTCCGAGCCGGACGGCCAGCGTCCGCTTGCCGACCCGCTCGTCGGTTCCGATGTCCCGGAGGTTGTTCACCACCAGGATGGCCGTGCTCACGGCGCCCACTCCGGCACCCGCCCAGAGCGCCTCCCACGATAGGGCCAGCGTCTGCACGTAGACGGTGCCCGCCACCGCAACCAGACCGAAGAAGACGAAGACGAACAGGTCGCCCAGGCCGTGATAGGCCAGGGGAAACGGTCCACCGGTGTACGCCACGGCGCAAACCAGCGAGGCCAGTCCGATCCAGACGATGGGCATGCCCGCCACGGAGACCAGGTAGGCCCCGACGAGGAACGCCGCCAGCAGCGTGAGGACCATCCCGTTTCGGACGGAAGAGGGGGAGAGCAGCCCCGACTGGGTCACCCGGGTGGGTCCCACCCGGTGCTCCGTGTCGGCCCCCTTCACGAAATCGAAGTAGTCGTTGGCCAGGTTCGTGGCCACCTGGATCAGGAGCGCACCCACCAGGGCCGCCAGCGCGGGGAGAAGCCGGAAGCCACCCAGGCGCCACGCCAGCGCGGACCCCACCAGCACGGGAGCCGCGGCCGCTGGAAGCGTCTTGGGCCGCGCCGCCAGGACCCATGCCTGCGCCGTCGTCATGCGGCCCGCCTCCACGAGCGGAGCGTTCGGGCCCGGTGGCAAGGAACGGTGGAATCCACGGTCGGCTCGCCTACCAGGGAAGCCAGGGCTCGTCCCGGAAGTTGGGCTTCTCCTTGTTCAGGAAGGCGTCCTTCGCCTTCTTCGCCTGCTCCGTCATATAGAAGAGGAGTGTCGCGTTGCCCGCCAACTCCTGCAGTCCGGCCTGTCCGTCCACGGCCGCGTTGAAGCTGCTCTTGAGCAGGCGGATCGCCAGGGGGCTCTTGTCCAGGATCTCCTGGGCCCACTCCCATCCCTCGGCTTCCAGCTGGTCCACGGGGACGACCTTGTTCACCATTCCCATGCCGAAGGCCTCCTGGGCGCTGTACTGACGGCACAGGTACCAGATCTCCCGCGCCCGCTTCTGGCCCACGTGACTGGCCAGGTACGAGGCGCCGAACCCCCCGTCGAAGCTCCCCACTTTGGGCCCGGTCTGCCCGAAGACCGCGTTGTCCGCCGCCAGGGTCAGGTCGCAGACCACGTGCAGGACGTGCCCACCGCCGATGGCGTACCCCGCCACCAGAGCGATGACGGGCTTGGGCATGCTCCGCATGTACCGCTGGAGCTCCAGCACGTTGAGGCGAGGCACACCCGAGCCGCCCACGTACCCGGCATCCCCACGGACCCGCTGGTCCCCACCGGCGCAGAAGGCGTACTTCCCGTCCTTGGCGGGGCCCTCCCCGGTGAAGAGCACGACCCCGATGTGGATGTCCTCGCCCGCGTCCTTGAAGGCGTCCTGCAGCTCCAGGAGCGTCTCCGGCCGGAACGCGTTCCGTACCTCGGGCCGGTTGAAGGCGATGCGCGCCACCCCTCCCGACTTCCGGTAGGTGATGTCCTCGTATTCCTTGACGGTCTTCCAATCCGGCTGATCCACGCCTCTACTCCGTGAAGTTGTCCAGTGCGTCCTTCGCCGCCGCGATGGCTGCCGACACGGCGGCCTCGTGCCCGATCCGATTCGCTTCCCGGCGAGTGACGACCTCCACCAACCGGGAGCCGGGGGCTGCCAGCGACTCCTGCAGCACCCCGTCGAGCCCTTCGAGGTCCTCGATCCGCTCATGGGGAATCCCGTGGAGGCGGGCCAGGTGCGCGAGGTCCAGTCCGTGGGGCGTGCCGAAGAGCTCCTCGAAGGGGGGATCGTACGCCCGAACGGGTAGCATGTGAAAGATCCCACCCCCGTCGTTGTTCACCACCACCAGGGTGACCTGGACTCCGGGCTCGCGCAGCGCGAGGAGCCCGTTGGCGTCATGCAGGAAGGCCAGATCCCCCATCAGGGCCACCGTGCGACGTACGGTTCCCGCCGACACGCCTGCGGCGGTGGACACGATCCCGTCGATTCCGCTGGCTCCCCGGTTGCCGTAGACCTCCAGGCCGTCGTCCCGGACCCCCCCGAACCCGTCCACGTCGCGGATGGGCATGGAGCTGGACACGAACAGGGCGCACTCGGCCGGGGTGTGAGCTACCACCGCCGCCGCCACCAGACCTTCGTGCCGGGGTCCCGGAGCGCCCTGTGCCCCCGCGCGGGCGGCCTGGTCCACCGACCGCCAGCGCTTGCGCCACCCAGCGCCAGCCGCACGCTCGTGCCCCATCCCCAGCTCCAGAAGAATCTCCTCGGGGTCCACCTGCAGGTAGTGGGAGGCGGCGTTCAGGTGGTCCTTCCACCGGGCCCCGGCGTCCACCACCACCTGCGGCACGTCCAGGAGCGACTCGAGCCACTGGTTCAACGCCGCGGAGGTTGGGGCCGCACCCACTCGGACCACCAGGTCCGGGCGGAGGCGCTCCCGGACGGAGGCATCCCGAAGGAAGAGGTCGTAGGCCGCGACCCGGGTGGCGCCTCGATCGGGCTGGGTCCGTGCACCGGACAGGGGGTCGGCGAGCAGCGGCACGCCACGGGCCGCCGCGAACCGGATCAACGCCGGACCGACGTCCTGAGGGCGAGGCACCGGCCCGGCCACCAGCAGAGGCCTCTCCGACGAAGCCAGGAGGTGGTCGAGCCGCTCCCGGTCCTCATCACTGGCCCGCGCTCTGCGCTCGCCACCCCTTCCCTGCACCGCCACCGGGTGGCGCTCGGCCAGATCCGAGGGCACGTCGCCTTCCACGGGGGTCGGTTCCAGCGGCTTCCGGAACGGTAGGTTCAGGTGAACAGGACCGGCGGGGTCACCCAGCGCCGCCGCCATCGCACGCACCGCAACCGCCCGCAGGTGCCGAAGCGCGGCGGCGTCGGCCAGGGGCTGGGGAAGGTCCCAGGCCTCCCGCACGAAGTCGCCGAAGATCCCGGGCTGGCGGATGGCCTGGTTCGCGTCGGCGTCGCGGAGGTGGTGGGGACGGTCCGCCGTGAGCAGGAGGAGGGGTGCCTCGGATTGATGGGCTTCCACCACCGCTGGCAGGAGATTCGCAACGGCAGTGCCGGAGGTGGTGATGACGGCGGCCGGAACGTCGCTACTCTTGCCCACCCCCAGGGCGAAGAACGCCGCCGATCGCTCATCCAGGAAGACCCGGACCCGCAGCTCCTTCGACTCCGCCGCCGCGAGGACCAGCGGTGTGGACCGGGACCCGGGGGCGACGCACACCTCCCGAAGGCCACAGCGGACCAGCTCCTCCACCAGGGCGCCGGCCCACAGCGAATTACGGTTGGCTGCGTTCACGCCACGGCTCCGCGCATCACGAGCCCACCCCGTGCAGTACCGCACCCGAGTCCACGAGGGCCCGGAGAACGGGAAGGAACTTGATCCCAGTCTCCTCCCACTCCATGGAAGGCCGGGATCCATCCACGATCCCCGCCCCGGCGAACAGGCGCCAGCTGCGTCCGTCTCCCACGGTGGTACGGAGGGCCGGGACGAAGTGCCCCTCGCCCTCGGTGTCGAACCACCCCACGGGGCCGGCGTACCAGCCGCGCTGGAACGGCTCGGCGGCCAGCAGGAACGCCAGCGCCTCGTCCCTGGGGACGCCGCAGACCGCCGGCGTGGGGTGAAGCGCCTCCACCAGCTCCAGGACCGACAGCCCCGGGGGCGCCGGCGCCTCGATCTCGGTCTCCAGGTGCTGGATCCGGGCCAGCGTCAGGATGTGGGGCTGGGGCTGGACCGTCACGGGGCTCGCGAGCGGCTCCAGCCGAGTGACCATGTCCTCCACGACCGCGTGGTGCTCCGCGCGGTCCTTGCGAGACTCCAGGAGCTCGCGGGCGAGTAGCTCGTCCTCCCGCGCGTCCGACCCACGACGAACGGAGCCCGCCACCGCGGTGGCCGTCACCATTCCGTCCCGAAGGGTCGCCAACGCTTCCGGGGCCGCTCCCAGGAGGAGGGTGCCGGGGCGCGGCTCGAAGAGGAA
>JBDHLC010000003.1:0-207593 GCA_039586075.1 Gemmatimonadota bacterium
GGAGAGTACGTCGCCGCCAGCCTCCTCTTCGCCCCCCCCGACGGATTCCGCCGGGGGGGGCTTTTTTTTGTTCGGGGCTTACCGCACCGCGAAGGTGATGGGGAAGGCCACCCACACGGGCACGGGCTCATCGCGGTTCAGCGCGGGGGTGAACCGTATGGCCCGGGCCACCTGGAGCGCGGCTCCGTCGAGGTCGGGATGCCCGGATGACCGCTGGACCCGGAGGTCTTCCACCACACCCTCGTCATTGATGAAGAACCAGATGTTCGCGGTGCCTCCGATCCCCTCTTCCCGAAGCTCCTCGGGGTAGGCGCGCTCCAACTCCGCCACCACCTCGGCCCGATTGGTGATGTCGGGAGCCACGGTGTAGGGGGTGAAGTCCGGACCGGCCCTGAGTTGATCGGCCCGAACCGGGGTCACCTCTTCGGGCACGGGATCCGGGAGCGGAGCCGTGGGGCTGGGCGTCGGCATCTCACACGCCACCACCAGCGCCGCGGGTATGGCCAGTACCAGGAGGAGAACGCGCTTCGGGGTCAGGGGTCGTCGTGGGATGGTCATGGTCCGAATCCGGTGTTCGAGTGAAGATAGGTGTGCACCGAAGGCCCCCAGTGCGGGGAGCGGGGCGGGCGCTCGGGCGGCTACGGCGAGAAGGGTCTCTCCGTAACCCCGGTGGTCGGGTCGCCGCCGCAGCACACGACGGTCGCAGTCGGTCTCGAGAGCACGAAGGAGGCGCCGCGAGAGGATCCACACCGCAGGGTTCCACGGCAGGAGCACGCGGGATATGAGCGCCGCCTGCTGGAGGAGAAGGTCACGCCCGCGCACGTGGGCGATCTCGTGGCGAAGCACCCAGCGGCGGGAAGACGCCGGGAGCTCTCCGAACCACGGAGGCAGGAGAATGGCGGTGGACGCTACGCCCGTCACCGCCGGGCCCACCTCGTCGGTCAGGAACACCCGTTGCCCGGAGTGGGCAAGAGGGCGAGAGGTCCGCCGTGCGCGGCGGAGTCGCACTACTCCTGCGGCGATCCAGGCCAGGCAAGCCAGGGATGCCAGGAGCCACCCCGCCACGAGCCACGGCCCGGCGGCGGGGTCCGTGACGGGACCAGGCACTGCGACGATCCTGGGAACACCCAGGAGCCCTTCGACACTCGCGGGGATGGGAGCACCCCCCCATCCGGGGAGTCGTAGGCGAAGGAAGGGCTGTACCCATGGCAGAACGCACGCCGCAAGAAGGGCCCCGGCCCAGGCCGCTCGCTCGGGATATCCCCATCGCCGGAGCAATGCCCCGGCCACCCCGGCGCCGGCCAGCAGCACGAATCCCACAAGGACCGAATAGACCATCAACGCGGCGGTCATTGCTCCTCCTCCGCGCCCCGCAGCCGCTCCTCGAGCAGGTCTCGCATGCGCCGGAGCTCGTCCTCCTCGACTTCGCCGCTCTCCACCAGCCCCAGGAGCAGGGCCTCCCTTGAGCCCTCGAAGAGGCGATCGGCGATGCGCCGCAGCGTGCTCCGGCCCGCCGTGTCCCGGTCCACGGCGGGGCGGTACCGGTGGGCTCGCCCCTCGACGCTGCGGTGGACCTGCCCCTTTTCCTCCATCAGTCGGAGCATGGTCAGGACGGTGTTGTAGGCCAGGTCGTCGGGTAGCGCTTCGCGCACCTCGGCGACGGTGGACGGTCCCAGGCGCCAGAGCACCCGCATGATGTCCATCTCCCGGTCGGTGAAGCGAATGTCCATGTGCATTCCGGTCTGACGGTGGAACGGCGGGGGGGAATCGACGTCAACTAAATCATTAGTACTCAGATTTGGGGCGATCGTTACAGTTGTCAACTAAATCCTTGGTAGATCGGGGTTGGCGGGAGCCCCAGGAACGCCGGACCGCACCGGGGAGATCTGCGAGTGAAGCTCGGTCAGGCGCGCTGGAACGGCGCCAGGAGGAGCTCTGAGGCGCGCCGGGGATCGGGTGCGGACATCACCGCCCCCACCACGGCCACTCCTGCCGCGGCGGTCTGCGCCACGTGGTGCGCGTTGTCCGGGGTGATGCCACCGATTCCCACCACGGGAACCCGGACGGCTCGGGCCACCTCGTCCAGCCGTTGCACCCCGATGGCCTCGTTCCCCACGTCCTTCGTGGTGGTTCCGAATACCGCACCGCATCCCAGGTAGTCGGCGCCCGCCTCCACGGTGGCTCGGGCCACCTCCGGGTCGTCGGTGGAGTATCCGATCAGCATCCGGGGGCCGGCCCACGCCCGGACGGCGGCCACCGGGAGGTCCGTGGGGCCCAGATGGACCCCGTCGGCCCCGGCGGCCAGCGCCACATCCACCCGGTCGTTCACGAACAGGAGCGCGCCGTAGCGGTGGGTCAGCTGGCGGAACGCCATCGCGGTCGTCAGGAGCTGGCGGGCCGACGCACCCTTGAGGCGCAGCTGCACAGCGCGACATCCACCCTCCAGGGCTTCTTCCACTACGCCGAGGAGGGACCGCCCCGCCGCCAGCTCCGGGTCAGTGATCACCAGGAGCGCGAGGCGTTGGGCGAGGTCCGGGGTCACCGGCCCGGCTCGGGTTGCGCGGCCTGGGAGCCCCGGGAGGGAGGCGCGGTCCCTGCGGTGGGCCGGGAATCCACTATGGGCGTCCGGACTCGCCGTCGCCTCGCGCGGCCTGGGACCGCCGCCTGCGGTAGTCCGCGACGGCCCGGTTGTGCTCCGCGAGCGTCGTCGAGAAGACGTGCCCGCCGTCGGGACCGGCCACGAAGAACATGTACGAGACGTCGGCCGGGCTCAGGGCCGCGTCCAGGGCCGCGGCCCCCGGGGCGCCGATGGGCCCGGGAGGGAGCCCCGCCTGGCGATAGGTGTTGTAGGGGCTGTCGGCCACCGAATCGATGGCCGCGAACAGGAGACGATCCCTGGGGCCTCCCAACGCGTACAGGACGGTCGGGTCGGCCTCGAGACGCCACCCGGCCTGCAGGCGGTTGTGGTAGACACCCGCGATGAGGGGCATCTCCTGGGTGTTCCCGGCCTCGGCCTGCACGATGCTGGCCAGTGTCGTCACCTCTTGCCGGGTCATCCCGAGGGAGTCGAGGCGGGCACGACGGGCCGGAGTCCAGAACCCGCGGTAGGCATCCGCCATGGTCTGCACCACCTCCTCGGGAGCGATCCCCTCCGCGAAGCGGTAGGTGTCGGGGAAGAGGTAGCCCTCCAAGCCGGGTCCGGGCACACCGAACCGGACCTCCACGGAGTCGGAGGTAAGCAGCTCCAGCACGGAATCCGCGGAGGCGCCGGAGATCTCTCCGATACGCGGCGCCATCTCCCGCAGGGTCCATCCCTCCGGAACGGTCACGGCTCGGGTGAGGATCCGTCCCTGTGTGAGCGCGTCCAGGATGTCGCTCCACGGCTCGGCGAAGCCGAAGCGGTACCGCCCGGCGCGAACCTCGCGGTCCGCCCCCCGCGCGCGCGCATACAGGGTGAAGAGCGTGGGAGCTCCCACCAGACCCCGGGACTCCAAGGAGTCCACCACGACCCGGAAGGTGGCCCCGACCGGTACCGTCATCTCGATGGGCGCGCCGTCCTCCTGGGAGGGGGCTCCGCACGAGACGAGCGCCGCCGCGGTGAGCAGCAAGGCCGGGCGAGACCAGAGGCGTCTCACCGTGTGGGTGCTCCGTCCAGGTACGACTGGAGAATGAGCGCCGCCGCGCCAGCGTCCACCCGGTCCTTCTGCTCGCGCTGGGACTTCTTCAGCCCCGACGACCGGATGGCTCTCTCGGCCCGTCTCGACGTGAAACGTTCGTCCACGAAGACCACGGGGATGCCGGATCGATCGCTCAGGGCGGCGCCCAACTCTCGGACTTCGGCGCACCAGTCGTCTTCCTCTCCGGAGAGCGGGAGCGGAAGCCCCAGGACGATTCGCTCCGCCCCCTGCTCCCGAGCGATCTCCACCAGGGCCTGCACGGGGGGCCGCTTTCCGCGGCGCCGCCGGAGGGTATCCAGCGGTGAGGCCAGCGTCCCGGACGGATCGCTCACCGCCAGCCCGACGCGCTTCTCCCCGTAGTCGATTCCCATGACCCTCACCGCTGCGTCCGGGAGCTCAGAGCCGGGCCAGCGCGTCGTCCAGGCTGGCACCCTCCAGGAGGTGCCCGTACAGTTCGTGGACCGCCGCCTCGGAACCGAAGGCGAAGCCGCACACGTCGTCCCCCCGCGACGAGCACGTCACCTCCAGCACCGCCACCGGACCACCGGCCGCGAGGGTGAGGAAGTTCGAAAGCACCCCCGTGGTGAAGGCGCACGACGGCTGGCTCTCGGCGCCGGGCACCGCCTCGGCCCAGTCCGCGCTCTCCAGGATCCCGATTCCCGGGTGAAGGGAGCGGTGTCGCAGGGTTCCCCACCCCTTCTGCTTGAAGAAGCGAGCGACCCGTTCCCAGAGCTCGTCCTCCGGAACCTCCCGCACCGCGGTGTCCAGGGTCCGTGCGAACGCGTGGAAGAGGTCGTCCCCGGCGCTGAACCCGGCCGCGTGCAGGCCATGGACAGCGGCCAGGGCACCGACCTCGTCCCGAAGGGAACGACGCAGCTCCGCGAATCCCTTTGCAGGGAGCGCGACCTCACGCAGGGGACGAACCTCCATTCGGTGGACCTCCGGGTCGGTTACCAGGGTTGGACAAGGCGGTGTAGAATACCTACTACCGAATACGCACCCAATATGTCCCCCTTCCCGGGACCGGCCAACGGAGGCTTCCCCTGTACCGAATCGTTCTCGTCGCCGCGCGGCCCCTTCTCGTCTCCGGTTTCGCGATCCTTGCTCAGGGAGCGCTGGCTCACGCCTCGGCCCAGTGGGGTTCCCCGGCGGGTCCGGTTCCGGTAGAGGCGCTGGAGGCCCGTCGCTCGGCCCTGCTGGAGCTGCTGAACGGAGCTCCGGCGGTCTTCGGGTCCTCCCAGATCAGGAGCATCGAGGGGGACTATCCACAGGACTCGGATTTCCGCCAGGACAACGACTTCTTCTACCTGACGGGGCTCGAGAGCCGTGAGTCCTGGCTGGTGTTCAATGTCCCCCGACCCGGGGCCGTCCGCCTCTACCTTCCCCGGCGGGATCCCGGCGAGGAGCGCTGGACCGGGCCGGTGTTGGGCCCCGGTAACGAGGCCGCCGCACGAACTGGAATCCCGGACGTGCTCCCGGCGGAGTCCTTCCCCGGTGACCTGGCGAACGCGCCCGGGGGTACGCTTTGGGTTTCCCGGGGGCATCCGTCCAACGAACAAATGCTCGACGTGCTGCTGGAGAATCGGGCTGGACCGGTCGAGTCTCCCGCCCCTCTCCTGGCCCGGCTTCGCCTGGTGAAGGACGCAGAGGAGGTACGGCGCCTGCGGCGTGCCGTGGAAATCACGGCCTCCGCCATGCGAGAGGGATGGCGCGTCCTGGAGCCGGGGATGCACGAGTACGAGTTGGAGGCAGTGGTGGAGTTCGGATTCAGGCGCGAAGGCGCCGAACGGGTGGGCTTCCCCTCCATCGTCGGGTCGGGTCCGAACAGCACCGTGCTTCACTACGACAAGAGCCGGCGGGAGATGGAGACTGGCGACCTCGTGGTGATGGACGTGGGGGCGGAGTTCGGGTACTACTCCGCGGACATCACCCGCACGGTCCCGGTGGGCGGCACCTTCACCCCTCGTCAGCGGGCCCTGTACGAGTTGGTGCTGGGGGCCCAGGAGGCGGCCCTGGCCAAGGTCCGGCCGGGCACCACGCTGGGGGAGCTGACCCGCGTCGCCCGGGACTACATGGACCGCCACGCCGGGGCCCTGTGCGGTGGCGATCCCTGTTCGCGCTACTTCGTGCACGGGCTCGGCCACTGGCTCGGGATGGACGTGCACGACGTGGGCGACTACGGCACGCCCCTGGCCGAGGGGATGGTGATCACAATCGAGCCAGGAGTGTATCTTCCAGAGGAGGAGATCGGGATCCGGATCGAGGATGACGTGCTCGTCACCTCCGACGGCTACGAGCTTCTCTCGGGGATGCTACCGCGTCACCCGGACGCGGTGGAGGCGGCCATGGCCGAGAGTCCCCGACAGCTGCGTCCGGGATTCTGAACCGGCAGATCCACAGGAGGTGGAGCGTGGAGTACGAGGATCACGAAGGCCAGGTACTCAGTTTCGTGGCTGGGCTCTCCCTGGGTGCGGTGCTGGGCGCCGGGGTGGCGCTCCTCATGGCGCCCGCCAAGGGAAAGAAGACGCGCCGGCGCCTTGTGAAGGCGGCGCAGGGAGCGCGGGACTCGGCGCAGGACCGTCTGGAGTACATCACGGACGAAGTCCGGGACCGCGTGGACGGAGCCGTGCAGGTCGCCCGCAAGCGCGTCTCCCGCTGAACCCGTGAGCGGGCCCGTTGGGCCCGTACGTGTCTGACCGGGTTCAGGCCCGTCCCGGAGCGTGGAAGTCCACTCCCGCCTCGCCGAGCGCCTCGGCGAGGCGGTCCACGAACTTCTCCAGCGTGGCCACCGCGAGCCCGCACTTGGCGCGGGCCTCCGGGGGCGCCGGGACGACTTCGGCCGGGATCCCGGAATCCTGAGCCACCTCCTCCGCCCAAAGCGCCATGTGCGTCGTGTCGAAGGTGAAGAGCGGGTGGGTGCTCATCGCCGGGGAATGCGAATGAACCGCCCACCCGAGTCGTCGCACACGTCGGTGGGCTCCGTCCCCGGAACGTACAGCTCGGTGTAGCGGTTTTCTTCGCTGCACCACCGACTCCAGAGCTTGCCCGACCGGGAGTCCACCTCGCGGGTCGTCAGCTGCGGGAGCATGGGCCACTCGGCCGGGATGGGGAGCATGGGTTCCATAGCGGGACTGCGTACCACCCCCGACTCCTCGTCCAGCTCCTGGTCCTTTCCGTAGTACACGTGGTTCAGGAACCGTCCGAACACCGGTGCGGCGAACCCTCCGCCGGTGCCCTGCGTGTGGGGCGGCTCTTCGATGTCCACCATGGGAACCGGCCGGTCCATGCCGAACCAGAGAGCCACCTGGAGGTTGGGCGTGAAGCCCATGAACCAGGTGTCGGTCCCGTCATTCGTGGTCCCCGTCTTGCCGGCGGTAGGAACCTCCCCCCAGGGCAGCCCTCCCACCGTGTGGTGGTTCACTCCCGTGCCGTTGTTGGCCGCGTCCTGCAGGAGGTCGACCATGATCCGGGCGGTCAGCGAATCCAGGACCTGGGCGCGCTCGGGTTGGGGCTCCCACAAGACCTCCCCTTCGGCGCTTTCCACCCGCACGATGCCGTACGGGCGCACGCTGGTGCCCAGGGTGGCGAAGCCCGAGTAGGCTTCCGCCATCTGGATGGGATTGACCTCCGCGGCTCCGATGGTAGTGGAGGGAAATCGTTCGATCTCCGTCCGGATGCCCATACGGCGGGCCGTCTGGGCCACCGTCTCGATGCCCACCTCCTCCCACCCCAGCTTGATGGCCACCATGTTGATGGACCGCCGGAGCGCCTCACGGAGGGTGATGGGGCCGCTGAACTCCTCGGAGAAGTTCCGCGGCCGCCAGTCGTCGCCGGTCAGCTGTGGGTAGACCACCGGCTGATCCTCGATGATGTGCGAGGCCGGAATTCCCGAGGCGATGGCCGAGGCGTAGACGAACGGCTTGAAGGCCGACCCGGCCTGGCGCCGGGCCAACCGGGACCGGTCGAACTTGGACTGTTCGTAGTCCCGGCCGCCGATCATGGAGCGCACCGCCCCCGTGTGGGGGTCCAGGACGATCATCATTCCCTGGAGGTAGGGGGTGACCCCCCCCTCGAAGGCCTGGACCGTGTCGAATTCCGCGTACCTCGGGTGCGCGAAGTGGGGAAGCTCCTCGATGCGATTCCACCCCCAGTCCATGGACTCCCGGGCCGCCCGCTGCATATCGATGTCCAGCGTGGTGTAGATCCGGAGCCCGCCGGTGTAGAGCTCCTCTCCGAAGCGGTCGTCCAGGGTCTGCCGCACCCATTCCTCGAAGTAGGGTGCTACCCCGTGGATCGAATCGCTGGAGTGGTCCTCTTCCGGGAGTGGCCACTCCTTCCAGTACTCCGCTTCGGCCTCCGAGATGTACCCCGAGCCGACCATGGAGGTGAGCACCAGGTTCCGGCGGCGGAGGGCGTTCTCCGGGCGCCTCAACGGGTTGTACGTGCCCGGATTGTTCAGGATCGCAGCCAGGAGCGCCGCCTCCGCCACGTTCACCTCGGTGATGTTCTTGCCCAGGTACGCCCGGGAGGCCTGCTGGAACCCATAGACCGGGCCCGCGCCCATGTAGATCTCGTTGAGGTACGCTTCCAGGATCTGGTTCTTGGTGTAGTACCGCTCCAGCTCGAAGGCGACCTGCAGCTCCCGAAGCTTCCGCACGTATCTCCGCTCGAAGCCGATGTTCTCGTCGAACATGTTCCGCGCGAGCTGCTGGGTGATGGTGCTCCCGCCGCCGAGGTTCCGCCCCGTGAGCACACCCCAGACCGCTCGCGCGAAGCCCCGGGGGTCGAATCCCCCGTGCGTGTAGAAGCGCCTGTCCTCGATGGCCACCACCGCCTGCGGGACGTACTCCGGCATGGCTTCCACGGAGACCGGAGTGCGACGCTCGGTCCCGATCTCCACGATCAGGCGCCCGTCGTGCGCCAGCAGCTTGCTGGTCTCCTGCGTCTCGAAGGTCCGGATCTGAGCCACCGAGGGGCAGGTGGCGCAGACGTTCTGCCACGTCCCCAGGGCGACGCCGATCCCACCCGTAATAAGAAAGAGAGCCACCAGGCCCACGGGACGCAGGTCCACGGCCTTGAACAGTTCGAGAAGCCGATTCTTGAGATTCGTCATGGAGCGAAGGTAGCGCCGGGGGATCGCGGGACTCAACCGGTCTGGCGAGCACACCCGAGAGCAGGATCTGGGCCAAAACGCCGCTCGCGGGTGGGAGGGGGAGTTCCCCTCACTCTCATAGGGGATTTTCTCCCGCCTGCGTAGCTTGACACGGAAGTCACCGACCCCTTAACTACCACTCTGCACAGTCCAAATCGGGGCGGTGCGTCACATTGACCCATGGGAGATACCAATTTGAATCCACACAAGTTCGCAACCCTCCACAACTAGTGCCGAGACGCCCCGGCCGGAGAATCCTCCGCCGGCGTCTCCGTGGTGTGCCCAGATCCTGGGCCGCCACACCTGTTTCGTTCCATGCGCGGGGTTGACCACCCCACGTGTATTGTCCAACCCCTTAGGAGGAGCTCCATGAGACTCTGGGGTAAGTTCCTGCCGCTCGCCGCAGCCGCGGCGCTCTGGGTGGCCGCCGACGCGGCACCCGTAGCGGCACAGACCGGCTCCATTACCGGAACGGTAGTGGACGTCACATCTGGGCAGCCGCTCGAGTCGGCCCAGGTGTTCATCCCTGCCCTGAACATGGGTGGGCTCACGAATACGCAGGGCCGCTTCCTGCTTCTCAACATTCCCGCCGGGACCCACGAGGTCCGGGTGGAACTCATCGGCTACAACTCCATGACCCAGGAGGTCACGGTGTCGGCCGGCCAGGCTTCGGCCGTGGAGTTCCGCCTGAACTCCACCGCTCTTCGTCTGCAGGAGCTGGTGGTGACCGGTGTGGCGGGTGAGACCCCGCGGGTGAAGCTGCCCTTCACCGTGGAGAGGGTGGACTTCACCGAGATGGCCGTCCCGGCGCCTTCCGTCGAGGGGCTCATCACGGGTAAGGTCGCCGGCGCCACGGTGGTGAAGGGTTCCGGACAGCCCGGCTCCGAGGCCGGAATCCTGCTCCGGGGACCCACCACCATCACCGGGACGCAGGATCCGCTGATCATCGTGGACGGCGTCATCACCGACAACACGCTGGCCGACATCGCGTCGCTGGACGTGGAGTCCATCGAGCTGGTGAAGGGAGCGGCGGGTGCGTCGCTCTACGGCTCGCGCGCTCAGAACGGCGTGGTCCAGATCCGCACCAAGCGTGGAACGGGGCTCTCCATCGACCAGTCCCGGATCACGGTCCGGAACGAGTACGGGCTGAACCAGCTGGAGGGGTCGATCCCGCTCTCCACGAACCATGCGTACGCCTTGGACGCCAGCGGGAACATCCTGGACAACAACGGCAACGTGGTGGACATCCGGTACTTCTATGACGGTTCCGGGAACCAGTGCAACCCGATCCAGGATCCCACCGGCGCCAACTGCAACCCCGTGAACCCGGCGCTGAACGGGCCCTCGCCCGCCACGGCGTTCCAGGACGGTGAGTACCCCTACCCGCTCTACGACCACATCGACCGGTTCTTCGATCCGGGCCAGTTCTACAGCGGGTACGTGGCCGCCGAGGGGCGCACCGGGACCACCAACTACCGGGCCTCCTTCACGCATCAGACCGAGGCCGGCGTCATCGACCTGAACGACGGCTTCAAGCTGAACGGCTTCCGGCTGAACCTGGACCACCAGGTCCTGGACAACCTCACGGCTTCGGTGAGCACGTACTACGCGCGCTCCGAGCAGGAGGACATCGGTGGAAGCCCGTTCTTCGACCTGACCTTCCAGGCGCCGTTCGCGGACCTGCGGGCCCGTGACACCTCCACCGCCAACCAGCCTCCCTGCGGTGCGCAGGGCTGCTTCACCTGGCGGCCGGATCCCCTGGCCCAGGAGGAGAACCCCCTGTACCGGATGGACCTCATCGACCTCCGGGACACCCGTCAGCGGTTCCTGGGGAGCGCCAACGTCACGTGGTCGCCTCTTTCCTGGTTCGAGCTGGACGGGAACTTCTCCCTGGACCAGTCCTCCTTCTGGGAGACCAACATCGACCCCGAGGGTCGTGTGACCGAGGCCGGCTTCGGCGACGGATCCATCGCCAAGTCGCAGTCGCACGCCAACGACCTGAACGCCTCCATCACGGCGTCGTTCAACTACGCGTTCGGCGACCTGACCACGCGGACGAAGGTGCGGTACCTCCTCGAGGACCAGCACTCTGAGAGCTTCAACGTCATCGGTCGTGACTTCCTCGCCCTCGGCGTGCCGGATCTCGGCAACACCGACTCCGAGCGCTTCTCGGGCAACTCGTCCATCTCGGACGTGCTCTCCGAGGGGTACTTCTTCATCACCTCCTTCGACTACCAGGGTAAGTACGTCGGTGACGTGCTGGTCCGCCGCGACGGATCGTCGCTCTTCGGAGCCGACGAGCGTTGGCAGACCTACTACCGTGCTTCCGGGGCCTGGCGTATGGCCCAGGAGGACTGGTGGCCCGTTGACAACATCAACGAGTTCAAGCTCCGGTACTCCATCGGGACCGCCGGTGGCCGTCCTGGATTCTCCGCGCAGTACGAGACGTACAGCGTGACCGGCGGAGCCATCCGCCCGGTGAGCCTTGGGAACGCCCTTCTCAAGCCGGAGCTGTCCACCGAGCAGGAAGTCGGCCTCGAGATGGTGCTGTTCAACAAGGTGAACACGGGTGTCACGTACGCCTGGTCCACCATCGAGGATCAGCTCCTGCGGGCACCGCTCCTCTCGCCCGCGGGCTTCAGCTCGCAGTGGGTGAACGCGGGTACGCTCGAGAGCAACACCTTGGAGGCCTTCGTCGAGACGGCCCTCGTCGACAACCCGGACTTCACCTGGACGTCGCGGTTCAACTTCGACCGCACCTCGCAGGAGATCACCGAGCTCAACATTCCGGCATACCGGACCGGGTTCTTCTACATCCGCGAGGGTGAGGTTCTCGGAACCTTCTACGGAAGCCAGTTCGCCTCGCAGTGCAGCCACCTCCCGGCCGGGAGCGACTGCAGCCAGTTCCAGTTGAACGACGACGGACACCTGGTCTGGACCGGTGGCGCGGACTACCGCAACGGCATTTCCGGCGATCTCTGGGGAACCTCCGGGGACGTGACGGACGACGGCGGTTCCTCCAGCTACCTCTGGGGCATGCCCGTCGAGGTGGTGACCGAGGAGAACGGTGACTTCCAGCGGCTCGGAAACACCACGCCGGACTTCCAGCTCAGCCTCTCCAACACCTTCCGGTGGCGGAACCTGTCCCTGTACACGCTGCTGGACGGGCGCTTCGGGCAGGACATCTACAACCAGACCCGGCAGTGGGCGTATCGGGAGGCCCGGTCCGGCGA
The DNA here is from genome assembly GCA_039586075.1 of Gemmatimonadota bacterium. Lineage (GTDB taxonomy): Bacteria > Gemmatimonadota > Gemmatimonadetes > Longimicrobiales > Gaopeijiaceae > Gaopeijia. Next base: position 12,063 of record JBDHLC010000003.1, read on the forward strand.
CCAGGACCAGGGCGGGAAGGCCGAGGGTCTCAAGAAGCCCCAGCAGTACTACTCGATCCTCTACAACACCAACTCCAATTCGGGTTGGTTCGTAGAGGAGGGGACCTTCGTGAAGATCCGCGAGGCCTCCCTGCGCTACGCCATGGACCAGGGCCTCGTGGACTCCTGGTTCGGTCGGCTGGGCGTGAGCGGGCTGAACGTCAACCTCATCGGGCGCAACCTGCTCACCTTCACGGACTACTCGGGCTTCGATCCCGAGGTGTCGAGCGGTGGCGGTGGCGTCGGTTCGCAGGTGCTGGGATCCGCCGACAACTTCGGCTACCCGAACTTCCGGACCTTCACGGCCAGCCTGGAGATCATCTTCTAGGGTCTCGGACTAGTCAGCGCCCGTCTCCAGCGGGTATCCCAAAGGAGGCGGGCGCTGTCCCGAGCCAAAGATCATTCTATGGAGAACACAATGAGACTCTTTCGCACCCTCGCAGTCACCGGATTGCTGGCCGTTGCCGGGGCAGCGTGCGCGGATCTGGAGGTAACCAACCTCAACGCGTCCGACCGGGACCGAGCACTGGCGACGGCGAATGACGTGGAGAACCTCATCGCCGGCTCGTTCCAGACCTTCTGGGGCGGCGTCTACATCTGGGCGCCCGGCCCGGCGCTGTCGGTTTCCGCCGATGCCCACTCGTCATCGTGGGGTAACTTCGGAATGCGGGACTTCGGTGAGGAGCCCCGCAAGTCCATCGACAACAGCCCCGCGTATTCCTACTCCTACGTGATGGAAGACCCGTGGAGCGGACTCTACGCGGGAATCTCCGCGTCCAGTGATGGCCTCGCGGCGATTCAGAACGGCCTGGAGGTCGGGCCGAACGGCGCCGACACGGATCGCGCCGTCTTCATGGGGAAGATGGTGCAGGGCCTGGCCCACATGTGGCTGGGGGTCCTGTTCGACAAGGCCTTCATCGTGGACGAGACGGTGGACTTGAGCACCCTGGACGGAGAGGCGTTCTCCGAGCCGACGGCGGTGTTCGACGCCGGCTTGGCCAAGATCGCCGAGGCCATCTCCATCGCCCAGGCCAACGACCTGTCCATCCCGTCCGAGTGGGTGGGATACAACGGTTCGTGGGACTCGGACTACGCCATCAAGTTCCTGCGGGGCTACCGCGCCCGGATGCAGGCGGCGATGGCCCGTACCCCTGAGGAGCGCCAGGCGCTTCCGTGGGCCCAGATCATCGCGGATGCCCAGGCCAGCTTCACCGGCGACGAGCGCTTCAGCGGCTTCGACGACGGGGACAACTGGTCCTGGATGGTGATCAAGACCTACGCCGGGCAGTTCTCCGGCTGGGGTCGCGTGGACGTGCGGCACGTGGGTCCCGCTGACCAGTCCGGCGCCTACGCCGACTGGCTCGCCACTCCCACCGCCGAGCGGCAGCCCATCAACATCGTCACCACCGACAGCCGGGTCACCGGCCAGACGGACACGGATGGCGACGGGAACCTCTACGACGAGAACGGGTCGCTCTACAGCTTCCTGGGCACGTCGCCCTTCCCGGCCTCCCGGGGTACGTACCACTACTCGCATTACAAGGCGGCGGAGTGGGACTACCTGAACAGCTTCGAGGGTGAGTACCCGGACCTGACCGCGGACGAGATGCAGTTCCTCATCGCCGAGGGACTCTACCGGACCGGTGACCAGGCGGGTGCCATGGCCATCGTCAACGCCTCGCGGGCGAACGGCGGCCTGGATCCCTTCGCGGCGCCGGGTGATGCCGCTCCGAACTGCACCCCGCGGATGCAGTTCAACCCCTCCCAGTGCGGTGACCTTCTCGAGGCGCTGAAGTACGAGAAGCGCATCGATCTCTTCCATTACGGCCCGGCCACAGAGTTCTTCGACGACCGCGGCTGGGGTAACCTCGTGCCGGGCACTCCTCTGGAGCTGCCGGTTCCGGGTGGAGAGCTGGAGATCATCCTCGAGGAGATCTACACCTTCGGTGGTTCGGCGGGGAACGCCGCGCCGAACATCGTGACCGACGTGTCCCCCGCGGCCCTGAAGGTCAAGGCCGAGGCGCTCCAGAAGTTCAACGAGCGGATTCAGAAGGACGCGAAGGCTGGAATCGTCGCTCACTGATGCGCGTCAGGTCCACATGACCTGATCGCAGTCGAGCAGGACGAGGCGGGTCGTCACGGAGTTCCGTGGCGGCCCGCTCTTCTTGTACCTATCCTGCGGCACATCCATCTCCTGAACGACCCCGAGGAATGATGACTCGCTCCATCCAGTTCCGGACCATCCCCATGCTCTTCGCCCTCCTGGGCACCGCCGCCCTCGCCGGGTGCGCGTCCGGGGGCGGGGGATCCAGCACCTCCTTCCGTTCCGACATGGGACGGCTCCTGCAGCAACCCCTGGCCCAGACGAGGGCCCAGGTCTGGGGGCTCCACCAGATCCCGCTCTACCGGGAGCAGCTGGATCCGCAGCGGATCGTGTATGAATCCGAGTGGATGCCCCGGCGGCCCACCCCTGCCGAGGAGTCCAGCGGCGTGACCGGGGCCCGGAATCAGATCGTGATCCGTGGCCGGAGGGTGGAAGAGGCCATGGACATGTCTTCTTCCGGCGCGGTCTACCGGGTCACCTTCGAGATCCTGAACCAGGTCCGCACGAACCTGAACGCCGAGTGGCACTCGGCTCCGATTCCCCGCGAGGCGGTGGACATGTACCGGGAGGTGCTCACCGACATGGAGCTGGAGCTGCGAACGGGTATGCGGCGGTAGACCCGGGCCGCCCTGGGGTTCAGCCGACCAGCTCGAGGTCAGCCGTGCGGCGGCGCAGCTGGCCTCGGACCTGGTCCTGGACTTCCACCTCCAGGCGGTACCGCCCCGGCTGCTGGTCCCGGAGCTGCATGTCGAAGGTCTCCCGGTAGGGTCCGTCGGCCCGGGGCGTGAGCTCCACCTGCAGGGTGAGCGGCGTCCGGTCCTTGTCTCGGGTTCCGTCCTCGCGGAGCGGGACCACCGTGAACCGGGCGTCCAGGCGGGCCCGGCCGTCGAACGCCCCTCCCATATCGTACATCTCCAGATAGACCCGCAGCGCATCCTGGATCCAGAGCTGCCGAGCGGGAAGGAGCGGGTAGGGCAGACCGGCGAACTGGAACTCCGGTGGAACGAGTGTCCCAGTGAGGAGGTCGCTCACCTCGAAACGGCTCTCGTCCGTTTCCAGGGGCGAGTCCGGTACGATGTGAACCTGCCCCGGAAGCCGGTCGCTGGTCACCAGCGTGTCTTCCGCCACCTCCGGGTCTTCAACCAGCGTCTGGGCGGTGAGGGTGAGGTGCAGCGGCTCCGGTACGTGACGGATGACGAACGACGAGATGTCGGCCTTCCGGGCCTGCACCGGCTGCACCAGGCGGCCCACCTCTTCGAGGTCCTTGTCCCGGATGATCAGGGAATGCCGCATGATCCACCCGGGCACGTCGAAGCGTCCCTCGTAGGCGCCCCGGGGTTCGGCGGCCAGGCGGGGAGCGGAGGCGCCCACCACCACGAGAAGCGGCGTGCGGTCGTCTGAGAGAACCCGCATGGCCTGGGCCACCAGCTCGTCCCGCGCGCGTCCCTCGAAGTCGGAATCCACCGGCCGCAGGGGCGGCGCCGGTGGGAAGAACTCGTCCTCCTGCCGGTACCGGTCGGTGAGCATGTGGATCTCGGACTCGGAGGGGGACTGCCGTCTTCCAGCGGCCCGATAGGGATTCGAGCGGTAGGTGTAGTTGTTCCACAGCTGGTCCAGCTCCGAGAACCGGTTCCCGAAATAGCCTCCGACCTTGGAGAGCTCCTGGTAGTAGAAGAGCTCGAGGTAGTAGGAGGCCGGGATACCCCCCGGGGTGTACCGGGCGGTGGACTCGGACCGCGCCGAGGGCAGGATGAGCTCATGGACTCCGTCCACCAGCTCGAAGGGACCCGTTCCGTCGCGATTCCCGAAGAGGAAGTAGGTCAGGTCGGACTCGTTCAGCCGGTCGTAGACCCAGACCTCGTACTGAGGCTTGGGATCGTACTGCCGCAGTCGCATCCGGGCTTCCCGATCCCGGGGAACACGAATCTGCAGCTCGTGCTCCGAGGCACCCAGGTTTCCCCGCACCACCCGACCGGGCTCGCCGTACCGGACGTAGACGTGCCCCCGCTCGTCGGTTCCCAGGGGCGGGCGCCTCGCGTAGGTGAAGACGTTCCGGGCGTGCACGATGCGTTCCCAGTGTTCCAGCAGGCGTTCATTCTCCGGCGTGGCGGGGGTGGGGTCCCGCTCGATCCAGAACTGTTTGATCCGCCGCGCCAGGGTCGAATCGGGTGCGCCCCGGAGCGACTCCATCCGGTCCGCGTCCTCCTGGTGAAGGAGAAGCTGGATCCGCCCCAGCTCCACCTCCAACTCGGCGCGTCCACCACTCACCAGGGGTGCCGTCAGGCTCCAGAGAAAGAGCTCCGAGGCCATGGACCGGCGGCTGCTGTCGGGAAGAGCGACCGCTGCCTCCATTACGGCGACGCCGACCCGGGGATCATGGACCCCCCGTGAGGCCAGCTCGGTCCAGGCCTCCTCCCAGAAGTCCAGCGCCGACTCCGGACCCTCCCGTCCCAGGATCTCTCTCCCCAGCTTCAGGAAATCACCGTCCGGCACCTCCTCGAGATCAGGCGCCTGACCCGTGGGCGGCGACTGGGCCGGAGATGCCCCCAACGGGCCGGGAGCCGCCAGCGCCACGGCCAGCAGGCCGCACAGCGGCAGCTGGGTCCAGGAGGCGAGGATCCGGGGGGGGAAGAGGGTCATGTCGACGTCAGAATACCCGCACGGCGAGGCCGGCACTGATGGTGATGTCGTTCTGGGCGTGTCCGTCGGCGGACCCGGCACCGCCGGGGTACCGTCCCACGTTGTCCAGCACGGAGGTCCGGAGCTGAAGCGGCCCGAGGTCCGCGTCGAACCCCACGCCGAAGCGGAGCGTGGGCGCGAATCCTCCTTCTTCGGACCAGAGCTCGTCCAGGAGTTCGCAGGTGTTGTACTCGGCGTCTTCCGAGAAGGGACAGTCGAAGCCACCGATCTCGTACTTCCGGAGGGCGAGGCCGAGGAAGATGACGGGCCGGAGCCAGGAGTCGGGAGACCCACGGACGAAGGAGAGGTCGGCTCCGAGGGTGTGGAGCCGCGCGTCCGCGTTGACCTGCTGGCACACGCCCCCGGTCACCAGGGGCGTGTCCGGGTCGCCACAGAACGCCAGGCGGCCGATGACGCTTCCCGACGGCGTCGTGTGATAGGAGGCTCGGATCCGGATCTGGGAGGCGGGGAATCCCACCTCGACGCCACCTCCCAACGTCATGGCGTTCTCGAACTCGCTGATGACCTGCTCCTCGGGTCGCTCCTGCAGGGCACCCGCATTCTTCCCCAGCGTCCGAATGGGAATGATCCCGCCGGCATCGGCGAAGACGGAGACGGTCCAGGACCGCTCCTGGCCGTGCACCGGAAGGGCCAGGGCGATGGCGAACGCCAGTGCTGCCAGCGTGAAGGGAATCGTGCGCACAGGGCACTCCAGATGAGTATGGCCCCGGCCGCCCCGGGGACGTTGATGACGAGGTCCGAACCGTCCGCTCGGCTCTCCATGAGTGTACGCCCGGGGAACCTCTCCCTTTCCGCCCCTTCCTCCACCCGGGAGTCCGGGCTAGGGTACCCTCACCAGCGGTGGCAGGATCCAGCGCAGGACGCGGGAGCGCGGATCGTCCCACCGGACCCCCGAGCGCACCGCAGTGGTACAGATCAACCGGAACCACCAACCACCCGAGGACACCCTACGTGCACACCCTCCTTCTGGCCGCCATGACTCTGGGATTCGCGGCCTGCGGCGGAGAGATGCCGGATCCGCCCCAACGTCCGGCGGACACCCTCGTGGTCTCCCAGGACGCCGGGCTGCGGGAGATGACCGCTGCCATGCTCCCCGGGCTCGCGGAGCGCTCGGGGCTGGAGCTTCGGGAGCCGATCCGGGTGGAGCGGCGCTCCCGGGACGAGCTCCAGCGATACCTGGTGGCAAAGCTGGACGAGGAGCTCCCCGAGGAGCGAGCCCAGCACCTCACCGACGCCTACGCGCTGCTGGGGCTCATGCCTCGCGACGTGGATCTCAGGGCGCTTCTCCTGTCGGTCTACCAGGAGCAGGTGGCGGGGTTCTACGATCCGGACTCCACGGCCCTTTTCGTCATGGAGGACCAGTCGCCAGAGGCCCTTCAGCCCATCCTCCTGCACGAGCTCGTCCACGCCGTCCAGGACCAGTGGACCGACCTGGAGACCGCCACCGATCCCTCTCGCGGGAATGACCGCGCCACGGCCGCGCAGGCGGCCATCGAGGGACATGCGACCCTGGTGATGCTCGAGTACATGACGGAGCAGCTGCAGGGCCGGGACGTCGACCTGACGGAGGTGCCCGGGTTCGGGGACCAGATGCGGGCCGTACTGTCCACGGCTCGGGACCAGTACCCCGAGCTGGCCCGGGCTCCTCGGATCATCCAGGAGGGAATGCTCTTTCCCTACCTGGAAGGCGCGGGGTTCGTCCTGGAGGTGTGGCGTGAGCAGGCGTCGCGCCGAGGGGGGCTCGAGAGCCTCCTTCCCACCTCCACCGAGCAGGTCCTGGATCCGGCACGGTTCCTCTCCGAGCCCCCCGACGAGCCCGTGGCGCTGCGCGTGACGGTGCAGGAGGGGGACCTGCTCCACTCCGATGGCCTTGGAGCGCTGGAGGTCAAGATCCTGCTGGAGGAGCTCGTGGGGATGGAAGCCGGCATCGCGGCGGGAGGGTGGGGCGGAGACCGCTACGCCCTGGTGCGGACCGGTTCCGGCGGCCTGTCGCTGGCGTGGGTGTCCCTCTGGGACGAGCCGGGCGCCCGAGACCGGTTCGTTTCCGCCCTGCGCCCCGCCCTCGAGCGTCTTCCCCGGCAGGCCACGCTCGAGGAGCGGGAGATCGGGGGGCATCCTGGTGCGGTTCTCGTGGTGGGGGAGCCGCTCCTGGTGTCCGCCGAGGTGGACGGGGGCGGATGACCAGGCTCCCGGGGGGCTCATGACCCCTTCCCGAGAGGTCGCGGTGACCGCCGGCGGGGGCCGGCGAGACTATTCGGTTGTGCTGGGCCAGGGCCTGCTCGGCGACCTCCCCGAGCTGCTCGAAAGACTGGACCTGGGCGTGAGGCGATGGGCGGTGGTCTCTGACACCAACGTCGGCCCTCTCCACGGCCAGCGGGTCTCCGAGGCGCTTCGCCGAGCGGGTGTGGACGGGTCGCTCTTCGAGACACCGGCGGGTGAGGAGGAGAAGACCCGGCGCCGCTGGGAAGAGCTCACGGACCGGCTCCTTGCCGCGGGCTTCGGACGGGACGCGGGGATCGTGGCGGTAGGCGGAGGAGTGGTGGGGGACCTGGCCGGGTTCGTTGCCGCCACCTACATGCGGGGGATCCCGGTGGTGCAGGTTCCCACCTCGCTCCTGAGCATGATCGATGCGTCCGTGGGAGGGAAGACGGGCGTCGATACCGAGGCGGGCAAGAATCTGGTGGGTGCCTTCCATCCCCCCGCCTTGGTGGTGGTGGACCCCGGCGTGGTCTCGACGCTTCCCGGCCCCGAGCGGGCCCAGGGGCTGGTGGAGGCGGTCAAGCACGGAGCCATCCTGGACGAGGCGTACGGCGCCGCCGTGGCCCGCGCCCCCGCGGGGGTCTTCGCCGGGGACTCGGAGGCCGTGGAGAGGGTGGTCCATCGCTCCGTGGAGCTCAAGGCCGGGGTGGTGAGCGCCGACGAGCGCGAGGCGGGAATCCGCGAGGTCCTGAACTTCGGACACACCGTGGGGCATGCCCTGGAGCGCGTGCATGGGTACCGCCTGCCCCACGGAACGGCGGTGGCGCAGGGGATGCTCTGGGAAGCCCGGCTGGGAGAATCCCTCGGGATCACCGAGGTGGGGACCACCGAGCGACTGGAGAGCTGGCTCGAGTCGCTGGGACTCCCGCTTCGCCCGTCCATCCCCCGAGAGAGCGTCTTCGTCGACGCCCTGAAGGCGGACAAGAAGGTGCGGAGTGGGGAAGTCCGGGTGGTCCTGCTGGAGCGGCCCGGGCGCGTTGCGCCCTCGCCCGAAGGGGGGTGGGCCCACCGGATCCCGGTGGAGCGGATCGTCGCATCCGGGGGCACGGACGTCTTCTGATTGCGCCGTGGGGGTGGGGGTCTATTTTCCCCGGCAGTATCCATCGATTCGGGAGGTTTCATGGCGCTCACCGAGCGCTACAAGGGGTTCACGGTGGGGTCGGCGCTCACGCACAGAGCCACCGCGGATCCCGAGCGGGTCTTCATCCTGCACGAGAGTCGTCGCCTCACGTTTGGTGAGATGGACGGGCAGGCCGACGCGCTCGCGGCGGGACTGCACAGCCTTGGGGTAGAGGCGGGCGACCGTCTCGCCCTTCTCCTGCCGCCGTGCCCCGAATTCGTGGTCGCCATGTTGGCCGCCGCCAAGCTGGGAGCCCTCATCGTTCCCCTGGACCCGAGGCTCACCCCCTCGGAGCTGCACTACATGCTCCGTCACTCCGAAGCGGTGGCGGCGGTCACCGTCGAGACCTACGACGAGGTGGAGTTCCTAGAGCTCTTCGAGGAGCTCATGCCGCAGCTCCCAGAGCTCCAGTACCTGGTCACGGTGGGAGACGAGGAGCTCTGGTACGATGACCGGATCTTCCAGTGGGAAGATCTGATCTCGGCTGGACAGGGAAGAGACTACCCCACCCCGGACATCGTGCCGGACCGGGATCCGTTCGCCCTGTTCTATACCTCCGGTACCACCGGCAAGCCGAAAGCGGTCTCTCTCTCCCACGGCAACCTGATCCACTCCGCCGCCGGAATCGCCGACGCGCTGGAGCTGACTCCCGAGGACCGGGTGGCGGGGGTCTCGGCCCTCTATCACGTCTTCGGCATGGGTCCGGGACTATTAGGGAGCCTGCTGGCCGGCTCTTCCCTGGTCCTGGCGGATCCGCTGGACGCCGACCGGCTCCTCGACCTGATCGAGGCTCACCGGATCACCGTCCAGTACGGAATCCCGACCCTGTTCGTGACCCAGCTGAAGGCCCAGGCCGACCGCCCTCGGGACATCAGCAGCCTGCGCCTGGGACTCGTCGCCGGAGCGCCGGTCCGCGAGGAGTTGGTCCGAAAGGTGGAGGGCACCCTCTGTCCGACCCTGCTGGTGGGCTATTCCCTCACCGAGACGGCTTCCTGTGCCTGCGTCTCCCGCGTCCACGACCCGGAAGCCAAACGCCAGTACACCGTGGGCCGCCCCATGGCCGACACGGAGATCCGCGTCGTCGAGGACGGGGAGCCCCTCCCGGTGGAGAGCGTGGGCGAGCTCCTCGTCCGTGGACCGGGGGTTATGCTGGGGTACTACCGGCAGCCCCGGGAGACAGCCCAGGCGTTCGACGCCGACGGGTTCTTTCATACGGGAGACCTCGCCATGCTGGACGAAGAGGGGTTCGTCCATTTGGTGGGTCGCAAGAAGGACGTTATTATCCGGTCTGGCTTCAATGTGTACCCCCGGGAGGTCGAGGATCGGATCCTCGCCCATCCGGCGGCACTTGAGGTCGCGGTGGTCGGGACTCAAGACCCTGTCTTGGGGGAGGCCATTTGCGCGTGTGTGGTTCCGGTGGAGGGCGCCATCGTCAGCGAGCAGGAGATCCGGGATTGGTGCCGGATGACGCTGAGCGAGCTCAAGGTTCCGGACCTCGTTCGATTCTTGGACGAGTTTCCCCGGACCGGCGACGGAAAGGTCCGGCGGGTCGAATTGGCTCGCATGGTTCGGTCCGGCTCCACGTCCCCCGCTTGACCCGGACACGCAACAGGAGCCGTACTGAGCCGGTCGAACGACCGGCCCCTGTGATGCCCGCCCCGAGGGGCCGGCCTCATGAGGCTTCCCGGCCCGTCCCACGGCCGACTCTCCCTGGGCGCCTGCGCTCCGGGGGACGAGGGTGGAGAGGGAAAGGGAGGTCTCGCGGCGAAGCACTCACAACGCCACGAGTAGAGAACACATGAGTACCCAGTACACCCGCGCACCCCACGTCGGTGCGGATCCTCGCGGAGCCACGGCGCCCAACGCGGCGCTGCTCATCGACTTCGACAACGTCACCATGGGGATGCGCAGTGACCTGTCGAAGGACCTCAGGAAGCTCCTCCAGTCCGACGTAATCCGGGGGAAGGTCACCGTCCAGCGCGCCTACGCGGATTGGCGGCGGTATCCCCAGTACATCGTTCCCCTGTCGGAGAACTCCATCGATCTCATCTTCGCGCCCGCCTACGGGAGCTCGAAGAAGAACGCCACGGACATCCGCATGGCCATCGACGGGATGGAGCTCATCTTCACCCGGCCCGAGATCGGCACCTACATCCTCCTGACCGGGGACAGCGACTTCTCCTCGCTGGTGCTCAAGCTCAAGGAGTACGGGAAGTACGTCATCGGGGTGGGGATCCAGGAGTCGAGCTCCGATATCCTCGTCCAGAACTGTGACGAGTACTACTCGTACACCAACCTGGCCGGCCTCACCAAGACGACGGAGACGGACGTGAAGTCCATGGATCCGTGGGTCCTGGTGGAGAAGGCGGTGAAGAAGATGCGGGACCGGGACGACGTGATGCGCTCGGACCGGCTGAAGCAGGTGATGATCGAGATCGACGGGACCTTCGACGAGGGGAGCTACGGCTTCAGCAAGTTCTCGCGGTTCGTGACCGAGGCGGCCTCCCGCGGGCTCATCGGTCTCACGAAGATGCCCAACGGGCAGTACGAGATCTCCTCCGGCGGGTCCGGCTCCTCCTCGAAGAAGAGAGACCGGACCGAAGACGACCGGGGACGCGGCCGGTCCCGGCGGGACCGGAAGCCGGCGGCGGAGCGCGAGGAGCCGCGCCAGGCCGAAGGTACCCCCAAGCCGGAGGACGAACCGGCCGAGACCTCGGCGGACGAGGCGCCGTCACAGGATGGCCTGCAGGCGGCCTACGACCTCCTGGTCCGCTCCCTTCGTGAGTTGAAGGAGGACGGCCGTCATCCGGTGCGGGACTCGGATGTGAAGCGGAGGATGCTGGAGATCCGGTCGGACTTCGACGAGGGCACGCTGGGATTCAGCAAGTTCTCGCGCTTCCTCCGGCAGGCCCACGACCAGGAGGTGGTGGACCTGACCAAGCAGGACGGCGGGAGTTACGAGGTCTCGATGCGGGAGGGGACCGAGCGTCGACGCGGCGAGGTCCGGGACGCGGCGCCCGCGACCGAGACGGCCCCCGTCCCCGAGGACCAGGGCGGAGGTGACGGCCCCTCGGAGGCGCCGCCCGAGGCGCCCCCCGAGGAGGTGATCCAGGAGCTCAGCCCCGAGGACCTCATTTCCCCCGACGCCGCTGGTCGGCGCCTGGGGCCCCGAGGAGGGACGACCCGCCGGCGTGGAGACGATGAGCCGCCCCCGCTGTTCGAAGGACAGGGACGACCGGCCGCTACCTCGGCGAGCGAACCCGGCGAGGGTGAGGAGGAAGCGCCGATAGACCTGTCCGAGGTGTCCCTGGACGACCTCACCCTTCCCCGCGACCCGGACAAGATGGTGCGCTACCTCACCAACTACCGCGGCGTCGGCGAGAAGACCGCTCGGCAGGTGGTGGACCGGTTCGGGACCGACACCTTCCGGACCCTGCACGAGAACCCCGCGGCGGTGAAGGAGACCGTGCCGCCCAACCGCGCGGAACAGCTCCTGGCCGGGTGGGAGGCGGACGTGCGCCGACAGACGTCCGGCGAGCCTGGAGAGGAGAGCCGGGGACGCTCGGGGCGCGGCAGGAGAGGTGGCCGCGGCCGGCGCGGCGGGCGCTCGAACCGTGGCGGTGATCGGGCGAACGGGTGACCGCAGCCTGAAGGCGAGGGAGATGACGGCGGGGCTTCCGTGGCACGAGGGGCGGGAGCCCCGCTCTTCATTTCCCGAGGGATTCCTCTCCCGCGACGCGGTGACGGTCGCCAGGGAGCTGTTGGGCGCCCGGTTGGTGTCGACCATCGGCGGTGCGCCCTGTTCGGGTGTGATCGTCGAGGTGGAAGCCTACCTCGGGCCGGGGGACCCCGCCTCGCACGCCTCGACCCGTGGCGGCGTCACGGACCGGAATCGGGCCATGTTCGGCCCCGCCGGCCGGGCCTACGTCTACCGGAGCTACGGCGTGCACTGGTGCCTGAACGTCGTCACCGGTGCGGAGGGCGAGGGCCAGGCGGTCCTCATTCGGGGGCTCGAGCCCCTCACGGGCGTCGACGTCATGCGGGCGCGCCGAGGGCCCTCCGGCCCGGTGGCCGCCGGGCCCGGCCGACTCGCGCAGGCCCTGGGGGTGACCGGTGCTCTGTACGGACACGACCTGCGAGATCCGCCCCTGGAACTCCGGCCGGGGTGGCCGGTGTCCCCGGGCGAGGTTGGGGCCACGGGTCGCGTCGGGGTACGAAAAGCCCCAGAATGGCCTCTTCGGTTCTTCGTCCAGGGAAGCTCCGGGGTGTCCCGGGGTAGAGCCCATCCGGGTGATTCCCCTCTGCCCTCCCATCTCCAAACCTGACTCTCGCCCATGTCCGACCCCACCTGGATATCCGTCCTTCCGCCGGTGGCGGCCATCGTGCTGGCCATCTGGACCCGGCAGGTCTACCTGTCGCTGGCCGGAGGCGTCTGGCTCGGATGGACCATCCTGAATGGGTGGAATCCCCTCGTGGGTCTCGCGGTGTCCATCGACGCCACGGTGGACGTCTTTACCGACCCAGGCGAGACCAAGGTGCTCCTCTTCACACTGGTCATCGGAGCCCTCATCGCCACGGTGGAGGCCTCGGGAGGCGTGAAGGGCTTCGTCCGGTGGTTGGAGGGGCGGTCGTGGGTGACCACCGGCCGGGGGGCCCAGCTCCTGGCCTGGGCTACCGGGGTGGTCATCTTCATCGAGTCGAACATCACCGTCCTGGTGGCGGGATCGGTGGCCCGGCCGTTGGTGGACCGGTATCGCATCTCCAGGGAGAAGCTGGCGTACATCATCGACTCCACCTCGGCTCCCGTGTGCATCCTGATTCCCCTGAATGCCTGGGGGGCCTACAACCTGGGGATCCTGGGGGGGCTGGGCGTGGAGAATGCCCTGGCGGTCTTCATCCAGTCCATCGCGCTGAACTTCTATGCTATCGCCGCGGTGCTGCTCACCCTGGTGGTGGTGCTCTTCGACTTCAACATCGGGCCCATGAAGAAGGCGGAGGAGCGCACGAAGAACGGGCAGCTCCTCTGGCCCGGGGCCACCCCCATGATGGACGAGTCGATTCTGGAGGCGGAGAACGACCCCGATATCGAGCCCCATCCCATGGACATGGTCATTCCCATCGTGGTGATGGTCGCCTCCATGCCCCTGGGGCTCCTCATCACGGGTGGCGGCAACCTGGTCGAGGGCGACGGGAGCACCTCCGTGCTGTGGGCGGTGCTCGCCGGGCTCGGGGCGGCGTGGGTGCTCCTCCTCGGACGCAGGGCCACCACCGTGGACCGGCTCATGAAGGTGGCGCTGAAGGGCGCCGGGGGACTGGTCCCGCTGGCCCTGATCCTCCTTCTCAGCCTGGCTCTCAAGGACGTGGCGAACGCGCTGGGAACGGGGCCGTACGTGGCGCAGCTCACCGCCGGGGTCCTCCCTCCGGTTCTGTTCCTTCCGCTGGTCTTCCTGGTCTCGGCCGGAATCGCCTTCAGCACCGGAACGAGCTGGGGGACCTTCGGGATCATGCTGCCCATCGCCGTGCCGGCGGCCATGACGCTGGGGCTGCCCCTGGCCCCGTTCGTGGCCGCGTCCCTTTCCGGGGGGATCTTCGGCGACCACTGCTCCCCCATCTCCGACACCACCATCATCTCGTCCATGGCGGCGGCCACGGATCACATCGACCACGTGCGGACGCAGCTGCCCTACGCCCTCACCGGCGGTGCGGTGGCCGTGGTCGGGTTCGCGGTGCTGGGGCTCACCATCTAGACCCCCACCCGGAGACCGGAATTCGGCGGTGTTTCCGGCCCCAAACGACCTCGTACGGAGCGGCCCCCGGGGTTCCCGGTAGCTATGCCCGACGGTAGATTTCGACGCTTTTTCCTTACGGATTGAAGGCTTGGAGTCCCACGTGAAGATCACCGTTTGTCTCAAGCGCACTCCCGACACGGAGACGCGCGTGCAGGTGGCCGGAGACGGGGTCGGGATCGATCCCGCCGGCGTGAAGAAGTACATCGTGAGCCCGTACGACGAGATGGCCGTCGAGGCCGCACTGAGGACCCGTGAAGCACAGGGAGACGGAGAGGTTACCGTTCTCTCGTTCGGGGACGACGCCTCCGTGGAACAGCTTCGTTCCGGTCTCGCCATGGGTGCCGATTCCGCCATCCTGCTCAAGGGTGACGTGACCATGGACGGGCTCGCCACGGCGAAGGCCCTGAAAGGGGAGCTCGAGGGACGGGACGATGCGCTGGTCCTCTTCGGCGTGAAGGCGGCGGACGACGACCAGCAACAGGTGGGCCCCATGGTGGCCACACTCCTGGGCCGCCCCTGCGTCACCGCCGTATCGGACTTCCAGGTGGATGGCGGCAAGGCCGTCTGTCTCCGGGAGGTGGAGGGCGGCATGGAGAAGGTGGAGGTGGCCCTCCCTGCGGTACTGACCATCACCAAGGGGACCTTCGATCCCCGGTTCGCATCCCTGAAGGGCATCATGGCCGCGAAGAGGAAGCCCCTGGAGCAGAAGGACGCGCAGGTGGCCGAGTCGCGCCTGACGGTCCGGTCGCTGGAGCTTCCCCCGGACCGTCCGGAGGGAAGGATCCTGGGTGAGGGCCCCGACGCAGTGCCGGAGTTGGTGCGCCTCCTTCGCGAAGAAGCCAAGGTTCTCTAGGAGATCCCATGTCGAACATTCTCGCAGTAGTGGAACAGCGCGACGGGACCATCCGTGGGGTGGGGCGTGAGGTGGTTTCCGCAGCCGCGGAGGCGGCCGCCGCGTTGGGCGGTCAGGCCCACGCCCTGATCGTGTCCGGCTCGTCCCCGGCGGATGCGGGTTCCCTGGGCGCCTTCGGCGCGGAAGTGGTGAAGCTCGCGTCGCACGAAGGCTTCGGCTCCTACGCGCCCGAGCGGTACGCCCGGGCCGTGGCCGACGTGGTGACCGCCGGCGGATACACGGCGGTCTTCTTCGGAGCCACCGCGCAGGGCAAGGACCTGGCGCCGCGGGTCGCGGCGCTCCTGGACGTGCCGCTGGCAGGAGACGTGACCGCCGTGTCGGTGGAGGGCGGCGCCCTGGCCTTCACCCGTCCGGTCTATGCTGGGAAGGCCTTCGCTACCGTCTCCAGCGGTGGAGCGGTGGCACTGGCCTCGCTCCGCCCGAACGTCTTCGCTCCCCAGGAGCGGGGAGGCGCGGGCACAGTGGAGGATGCCGGCGTGACTCCGGCCGATGTGGCGACCTCGAACGTGGTGGAGTTCCAGGCCGCCGGAGGGGACATGGACGTTTCTGAGGCTTCCGTCATCGTGAGCGGGGGCCGTGGGATGAAGGGACCCGAGAACTGGCATGTTCTGGAGGGGCTTCGCGACGCCATCGGAAACGACGTGGCGGCGCTGGGGGCCTCCCGGGCCGTGGTGGACGCCGGATGGCGACCCCACGGAGAGCAGGTGGGCCAGACGGGGAAGACGGTCTCGCCGAAGCTGTACATGGCGATGGCCATCTCCGGAGCCATCCAGCACCTGGCGGGGATGCGGACGTCCCAGACCATCGTCGCGGTGAACAAGGATCCGGACGCACCCATCTTCGGCGTCGCGGACTACGGAATCGTCGGTGACGTGTTCGAGGTGCTGCCGCGCCTGACGGAGGAGATCCGGAAGCTCAAGGCCGAAGGGTAGGCCGCCCTCTCCGGTTCCCCTGAATCGGAGAGGTGGGATCGTGGCCCGGGTGCGGAGGCGCCCGGGTCACGTCTTCATTCGCCCCCTGGGGATCCCCCGAGAAGTGGCGCCGGATCGGTCTGGGAGCCCCATCGCCACACCTCGAAGTGCAGGTGGGGCCCGCCGGCGTTGCCGGAGGCGCCGCTCAGGGCGATGACCTGGCCGGACCGGATCTCCTGCCCGGTGGCGACCCGGAGCTCCGAGAGGTGCGCGTACACGGTGAGCACTCGCCCCCCATGTTCCAACCAGACGACATTCCCGTAGTCACCCTGGATGCCGGCGAACCGCACCCGTCCGCCCGCCATGGCCCGCACCTCGGTCCCGGAGGGCACGCCGATGTCCACGCCCCGGTGAATCTCCGGGAGCATCCCTCGCCAGCGGACGCCGAAGGCGGAGGTCACAGGCCCCTGGACGGGCCAGCGGGGTAGGGCGCAGCCCGAAACGGAGAGCGCCAGGAGCAGGGCGGCGGTGAGGCCCGGAAGTCGGGTCCGCGCACGATACGGGAGACTGCGGTCAGGCATCCCCATGACGGCGAAGGGCGTCCAGGTAACCCGGCTGGTCCATCCCCGCGGGACCATCGTCCAGAAGGATCACCCGAATCGGTGTCCCGCCGGAGCACGGCGGCCCAGCCGGGACCACGGCGAGGCCGTGGGCGCGTCCGAGGCTGTGGACCAGACCCGAGCCCTGAGGGCCGGTGGGGACGGCCACGAGTCCCCCTGCGTCGTCCACCTCGAGGAGCACGCGGGGAAAGAGCGTTCGCTCCGGGTGAGCCTGGAAGGTCCTCCCAGCCAGCGCCTCCACCACGGGCCGGTGCACCTCCGTCCGCCCCGCCAGGCGGAGGAGGAAGGGCCGCACCAGAAGCTGGAAGGTGACGAAGGCGGAGGCGGGATTGCCCGGGAGCCCGAAGACGGGAAGCGGGCGACGCGAGTCACGGGGCAGGTGCCCGAAGGAGACCGGGCTACCGGGTCGCATGGTCACGCGCCAGAAGTCCAGCTCGAACCCCATCTCCGCCAGCACGTCCTTCATCAGGTCCGCGGTTCCCATGGAGGCTCCACCGGTGGTGACCAGGACGTCCGCCTCCTCGGCGGCACGGTGTACGGCCGCCGCCAGCTCCCTTCGACGATCCGGAACCGGAGGCAGGAGCAGCGGCACGGCCGCGGCAGACGACCGGCACGCGGCGGCAAGGGCGGGTCCGTTGCTCTCGGGGATGGCGAGGCCCGACCGAACGTCGTCGTAGTCGGCTGGGACGCGCAGCTCGTCCCCGGTGGGGAGGATGGCGACGTGCGGATGGGGAATGACGGGAACCGGGTCCATCCCGGCCGAGGCGAGGATCGCGATCCGACCCGGGGTGATGTGGATCCCCTCGGGGAGGAGGAGATCTCCCTGGGCCATGTCCTCGCCGCCCGCGCGCACATTCGAGCCGCGGTCGCGATCACGGAGAATGCGGACGTGGCCGGGGGTGTCCTCTTCTCGGTCCGTGTCCTCCACCCGGACCACGGTGTCGAGGCCAGGAGGCACCGGGGCCCCGGTCATGATCCGCACCGCGTAGCCTGGCGCCGGCGCGTCCGGGAGAGGGTCTCCGGCCATGACGGATCCGGCCACAGGGAGGCGGATCGGGCCGGGAGAGAATGGAGTCATGTCGGCGCTACGCAGGGCATAGCCGTCCATGGCCGCATTGTCCCAGGGCGGGAGGGAGACGGGGGCCACGACGTCCTGCGCCAGGACGTGGTCCAGCGCCGCGCTCAGGGGACGATGGGTACGAGGGAGCGGGTGGGCACGCGACAGGATGCGACCCAGCGCCTCGTCGACGCCGAGCCAGTCCGCCTGCTCACTGGGAAACCGGTCGTCGCCCATCCGAAGGATCAGAACCGGTAGGAAAGGCCCAGCGTCAGGCCCCGACCCGCCACCCACTCGCTCTCGGGGACGTTACCGAGATCCCGCTCAGGGTCCTCGAACCCGTTGGGTGTGCTGAGCTGATACAAGAGGACCGACGCATCCACCCGCACAGTGAAGTTCCGACCCAGAATGACCCGCGTTCCCGCGCCGAACGAGCCCACGAACTTCGTCCCGAAATCGAATCGGTCCGCTTCCAGGAGAAGCTGGTCCTCGCGCTGACTCCCCTGGACGTCCATTCCCAGTCCGATTCCGGCCGAGGCGAAGGGCTGCAGGCGATTCCACGTCCGCCGCCCGGTGAGGGCGAACCGCAGGCGAGCTTCCACGAAGAGGAGCGTGGCCTCGGCCACGTCTACGACCCGGTCTCCCTCGTCCCGGCCCGGGTTGATCACGTCCCGGTCGGTGGGCACTACCGACGCGACGCCTTCGAGCCCCAGCGGCCCCGCCAGCTCGAGCCCGTACCGAATGCCGGTGTAGACCGCGGACTTCGGACCGAAGCCGAAACGCCCTGCATCCGTGTCGAAGTACCCAACGAAGATCCCCCCCTCCTGGGCTTTCTCGATGAACCGGTACGGCGAGGGGATGGACTGGGCGTGGAGCGGCGCAGCGACCAGCGCCGCTGCCGCCACCGTGACGCACAGCGACCGGAGAGTGGGGAAAGGGAGCATGTCCAATGGAAACGGGGAACGTGGGATTCGGCGAAGGTAGCGCGCCGAATTTCACCGGGCCACGGAAAATGGCGAATTGACGCGTCTTTTGGCACCCGGCAGATTCAGGGGTTCTCCGACTCTTCGCCTTCAGAGCCAGCGGATGATACACGCTCCCGCACTCCGCGTTTCCCGATACGCTCCCTTGGCCGTGCCTCTCCTCGCGGCCATGGTGCAGCCCCTGGCCGGTCAGGCCCGCGAGGCCGTGGTCTCCGTCCAGGAGAACCTCCGGGCGGAGCCCAACGGGGTGGTGGTGGCCGTGCTCGACCCTGGAACCGACCTGATGGTGGTGCGGGAGCAGGGGCGATGGGTCGAGGTGGTTCTGGAAGGATGGGTGTGGGAGGCGTCCCTCCGGACCCGGGACGGCGGCTCGTACGATCTGCAGGTCGGAGTGGGCGATGGCGAGAACCTGCGTACCCGACCGAACGGTGAGGTCCTGGGCCGACTGGAAGAGGGAATGCTCCTCCAGGAGGTTGAGCGGACTCCGGGTTGGATCCGGGTGCGCCGTCAGGCCTGGATGTGGGCGCCCTCGGTGGAGTTCCGGAGTGGCCCCACTCCCACCGCCGGTGAGGGGGTCCCACGGCCGTCCCCGGGCACGGGGACGGCCTCCATATTCCGAGCCGGCCGCAGCTCCCCGGTGTTCAGCGCGCCCGACGGGGACACCCTCACCCTTCTCCGGCCCGGGACGGAGCTCGCGGTGGTGGCGCGCCAGGGGAACTGGGCTCGCGTGCGGCTGGAAGGATGGGTCTGGCTCCCGCAAGGCGCTGTCGCCGACGAGGAGGAGGCGGGCGAAGCCCCACTGACGCTGACGTTGGAGGACGTCCTGGGAAGCCCGGAGGCGACTCGGGGACGGATCGTCACCTGGGAGCTCCAGTTCGTCTCCCTGGAGGAGGCGGAGGCGGTGCGAACCGACTTCTACGAGGGCGAGCCCTTCCTCCTGACCCGTCCGGTGGGGGAGGACGCCACGCGCTTCGTGTACGTGGCCATCCCCCCGGAGCAGATGGGCGCGGCCGGCGGATTGGCCCCCCTGGAACGGATCACGGTAGTGGGTCGGGTCCGGACCGGGTCCTCGACGCTGACCGGCGCGCCGATCCTGGACCTGGTCGAGATGCGGAGGGGGGGCTGAGGGAGCCGAATGAATCCTTCCGCGCCCTATGGTCGTAGATTAGAGACGGAGTCCTCGCGGCGCCGCCAAACCCCGATTGGAGCCTGACCAAGCGACTCATGCGTTGTGCCACTTGTGGAGAGCGACTCGCTGCGGGCACCGACCGGTGTCCCACCTGTGGTGCGGCCCAGGGCACCGCTTGGGTGACACCTGCCGGCGACCCGCGTATCCCCACCGACCTCCAGCGGTGCCCCCGATGCAGCTACCGGGGAGAGGGGATCAGCTACTTCAGCCGCCCGGGACACGTCGGCCTTCTCATCGGCGTGAGCCTGTTCACGTACGGGATCGGGGGCCTCGTCTACTGGCTGGCGCGACGCAAGCACCGCATCTGCCCGAACTGCGGGCTCGGGTGGGAGTACTCCGGCCGTGAGCTGGCACCCGGGTCGCCCCGGGAAAGCTTTCCCGGGCCCACCGCACCCAAGAGGCTTCCTTCGGGAGGGGGCAAGCGGCGATTCCTGGGGTCCGCCATGGTACTCCTGGCCTCGTTCCTGATCATGATGGGATTCCTGGAGTTCGAAGCGGCCCTCATCGTGGTGGGAAGCGTGATCGGAGCCGGAGGGTCCGGGACCTTCTTCTGGGGGTGGAAGGCTCTCCAGGAACGGAGGCAGGCCGTGACCACGGGAATGCAGCGGGAGATCCTCCGCCTGGCGGACGGCCGCGGCGGTACCCTCACCGTCACCGAGGTCGCTGCCAGCTTGAATCTCTCGCTCCCGGCGGCGGAGAAGCTCCTGGTGGGGATGGACGACGGGTTCCGGGTCCGCTCGGACATCACCGACGACGGGGTCATCGTCTACGAATTCCCCGAGGTCCTCCACCGCAAACAGCTCGAAGGCTGATCCTGGGTGCGCCCAACGGGTGACGCCGCGGGGGCCGTCCGGGCTGGAACCGCGCTGCCCGCCTCCCTATAATCGCGACGGGGCGGGATTCGCCCGTCCCCACAGCTTCGGAGCACGGTGCGAAGGTTCGCGGATCGAGACGGCGGCGAGTGGGAGGTGGTGGCCGGGCGGGAGTCCTGGGGCGCCATCGTGGCACTCTTCATCCCCACGACGGATGGAGTGGAGATCCGGCAGGCGCCTCTCAATGCGTCCGGTCATGAAGCGGCAGCCGCGGAGCTGGACCGGATGAGCGACGACGACCTGCGGGAGCTCCTGGAGCGATCCGACCCCAAGACCCTTTGAATCCGGCGGCCCCGGCGGGGGGCCCGCGGGAGAGGAATCCATGCGCGAGTTCAAGGACGAAGACGGCAAGAGCTGGACCGCCACCGTGGGGCACAACGACGGCCAGGACTACAAGGGTCCTTTCCACCTGGTAATGACCCCGGCGGACGGCGCGGAGCCGGTGGAGTTGGAGGACGTCCGGTGGAACTCGGAGCGGACCGCCCGGCGGACGCTGGAGACCATGTCCCACGTCGAGCTCTGGCGACGCCTCCGCTCCGCTCGAGGAAGGGCGGCTCCGGCCTAGCGGCGCCACTCGGCCAGGGCGACGCCGACCTGGTCCTCGAGTCTCTTCGCACCGACCTCCGAGTAGAGGTCGTTGCCGACGATGGAGAACACGACCCTCTCTCCATCTGCGGTGCGCACCATTCCGGTGAGCGCGGACACACGGTCCATGGTGCCGGTCTTCGCTCGTAGATTCCCTGCGGCCGCCGTCCGGGACATCCTGCGGAAGAGCCTACGGGTTCCCGCCTCGGGCAGACTCTCCCAGAGAGCCTCCCACTCTCCGTTCTCCTGGACCTGGCGGACGGTGGCCACCAGCGCTCCGGGGCTCGCCCGGTTCATTCCCGACAGTCCTGAGCCGTCCATCACCACCACCTGGCCAGGAGGGACGCCCGCCTCCTCCTCGACGAAGCGCTGTACCACCTGGCCCCCGCCGCGGAAGCTGCCTTCGTCCCCGGCGAGCCGCCCCAGGGTCTTGAGGATCAGGTCCGCGTAGAGGTTGTGACTTCGTTGGTTCACGGCCCGCAGGTAGTCACGAAGGGGCGGGGAATGGAAGGTCGCCAGGACCCGAACCCGGTCTCCGGAGCGCCACACCCGTCGGCGCGTCAGGGGCGATCCCACCGGGGTCAGGGAACCCGGGTACCCCGCCACCGAGATACCCGCCTCGCGGAGGGTGTGGGTGAAGGCGTGGGCCGCGGCGAGCGCCGGATCCCGGACGGTCATCTGTCGCCAGATGTCCTGGCCCGAGAGGCTGATCTCACCGACGGCACGGATGGGATCTCCGGGATCGTCGCGCAGCAGCCAGAGCGGCTGTCGGGCCCTCCCTCGAACCGTCCGAGCCTGGTTGGCGACCAGGACCCCCACGTGCTCCGGGATCGTGCTGATCTCGGGTGGCCGGTCCACGGCGCCGGGCTGGATCCGCACCGACACCACGTTCTCGTTGAAGGAGAGGCCACCCGAGGGCGCCGCGAACCACTCGTTCAGGTCCCGAGCCTCCCAACCCTCCCCCAGGAGTGGTCCCTGCAGGAAGGTGCCATCCCCCATGACGCGCCCCCTCACCTCACGGATTCCCGCCTGCTGGAGCTGCAAGGCAAGCTCCTGGAAGGGAACGTATCGGTGCCGGTGGAATCGATCCGCGATTCCTGGGTCCCCGGTCCCGTACAGGACCAGGTCTCCCTGAAGCACCCCGTCCACCACCGGTGCTTCCGTCACGACGTAGGTCACGAATCGGAAGTCGCTCCCCAGGTAGTGCAGAGCTGCGGCGGAGGTGAGCACCTTGAGGTTCGACGCCGGAAGCATGGGGAGGTCCGCGTTGCGGGCCAGGAGGGTGTCGCCGCGGTCCAGGGACACCGCCAGCACACCCCAGGTGGCGCGAGCATAGCGTCCCTGGCCGAGGAGCCGGTCCACCTGGCGACGGAGGGCGAGGATCGACGGAGACGGGGGCTCGTCCTCTCCCCGGAGGATCGGTCCGCCGGGGGGCGCCGGAGCCGCCAGAAGGAGGGCGAGAGCCCCGGCCAGCGGCAATGCGGCCCGCCGCATCAGTGAGCGCGCTCCTTCCGCTCCGGTCCCTGCGACCCGGACGCGAACGCGGGCGCCGCTCCCAGCCCCGCCAAAGGCTCGACCTCCGGCAAAGGCACCTTCACCCCGGGATTCAGGATGCCATCGGGATCCAGAGTGTGCTTGACCACGCGGAACGCCTCTGCGACGTCCGCCCCGAAGACCCGCTGGAGGAAGGGGCTGCGCAGTCGGCCATCCCCGTGCTCTCCCGCCAGCGTGCCGCCGAGATTCGCCACGAGCTCCACCGTGGCCAGGAGGATGCGCTCCACCCGATCCCGCCACCGGGGGTGCCGCAGGTCCAAGAGCGGGTTCACGTGCAGGTTGCCGTCGCCGGCGTGGCCGAAGATCACGGCATCGGTCTCATGGCGAGCGAGAATCTCCTCTAGTCCGTGCAGGTAGTCTCCGAGGCGGTCCACGGGGACCACCGAGTCCTCGATGAATTGCGTCGAACGCCGCCCATCCGCCAGGGCCCGCCCGATGGTGGGGCTCGCCGCGTGCCGAAATTCCCACAGCTCATCCATGCCTCGGGGCTCGTCGGCGGTCACGTACCCGCCGTCCCCAGCCAGCTCCTCGACCTCCCGGCGTGCGGTGGCCACGTGGGTGTGGCTGCCCGCCACCTCCACCAGGATCATCCCCCGGTCCAGCGCGAGGCCGCGCAGGCGAGCCTGGGATCGCAGGTCGCCCAGCTCCACCAGGCGCCGTCCGAAATACTCGCACGCCACCACGGGGGCGATGGACTCCACTGACATGGCCACCGACTCGAGGCGGTCGAAGTCCGGGATCCCCACGAGGATGACCGCCCGGCATTCCGGCGGGCGAGCGAGCTCCAGCGTGGCCTCGGTGATGAGTCCCAGCGTCCCCTCGCTCCCCACCGCCAGGTCCACCGGATCCCCCGTGGCGAGGAATGCGTCCAGGGCGTAGCCCGAGCTGTTCTTCCGCACGCGGGGCCAGGGAAGCGGAGTGGGGAGGTGGCTCCGCAGTCGGCGGGTGAGGGCGTCCCACTCAGGAGCGGAGGGCCGCCCGCGGACGAGTCGTTCCACGCGTCCGTCCGCCCGCACCCATTCCACCTCGCGAACCCATGCCCTCGCGGCTCCGTGGCGAAAGGACCGGGCCCCGGCGGCGTTGCAGGCCAGCATTCCCCCCAGGGTGCACCAGCGGGCGCTGGACGGGAGCGCGGGAAGGTCCCACCCGCTCTCCTGTGCGCCGTTGCGGAGTCGCCGGGCCACGGCCCCGGCGCCCGCCGTAAGCTCCCCCGCCGGTGAGCCGGCGGATTCCGTGGAGACCGGTGCCACGTGGTCGAGCCCGGTGAGATCCACGATGAGCTCCGGGCCCACGTTGCCCCCCGGCATCCCCGTTCCCGCTCCTCGGGGAATCAACGCGATCCCGTGGAGGGAAGCCCATGTGAGGAGGGATGAGACATCCTCCCGGTCCCGGGGGCGCACCACGGACCGCGGTGTGTGCCAGAAGGGGCCGGAGGCTCCCGCCCAGGCATAGAGAGACGCCGGCGGGGCCAACACGTGGCCCCGGAAGGACCGTGGAAGGGGAGGCAGGCCGTCCCGGCGGGTGGGTGTGCCCTTCACCGGGAGGCGCCGAGATCAGGCGGGGTGGGAGCGGGTCTGGGCCGGTGCGCAGGAGACGCAGTAGCCGGTGAGCTCCAGGCGGTATCCGGTCACCGTGAAGTCCTGTGCCGAAGCGGCCAGCCTGGCCACCTCCCGGTCGTCCGCACGACCGGGCAGGTCCATGACCGTCCCGCATGCCACGCAACGCAGGTGGTGATGGTCGTCCGTGCGCCCGTCGTACCGTGCGGAACCGTCCCCGTAGGTGAGCTTCACCGCCAGCCCACAGCCCACCAATGTCTCGAGGCTCTTGTAGACGGTGGCCAGCGAGATCCCCGGCACCTCTTCCCGCACGTGAAGAAAGACCTCGTCGGCCGTCGGATGCGACTCGGTGGCGTGAAGATACCGGAACACCGCGGCGCGCTGCTCCGTGAAGCGCTGCCCGTTGGCCTCCAGGGCCTGCCGAAGGACACGTTCCGAGGAATCGGGAGAGTCGAACATGGTACTGGCTTGGGGAGTTACTTTTGGAGGACCCGACCCCATTCGGACACCCTCGCGTCCCAATGGGTTCGAGTTGGTAACCCGCGAGAGACTACGGAGTTTCACTTTGGGGCGTCAACCGTTCCCCGGGCCGGAAAGCCGGACCCGAATGGACCGTTCCGGAAGGGCACCATGACCGCGACACCAGGCCGCGCGTCCATCGATACCCTGGAGCCTCTCATCGACGCGGTCCGTGACGGGGTGGAGGGTCAGGGCTGGTCCCTCTCGGGCCTCCAGAAGACCTCGAGCACCGAGTTCGAAGGGCGCTGGGCGGGTCAATCCACCCGGAGCGCCTACCTGTTCTTTCACCGGGCCGACCTCGAGACGGCATCGGTGGAGGCCTACCTGGACGAGACGTCCCGGGGACTCACCGGGAACCTGGGCCTGGTGGCCGACGTTCGCCCGTTGTGGGAGCTGGAGTCCGTGCCGGATGCCCTGGCGCGGATGGCCGCGCTGGCACGTATGCATCTCCCGGAGGGGTACCAGACACCTGTGACGCTGCGGATGCGGCTGCCCCGGGCCGAGGAGGACGCCTCTGAGGCGGAGCTCGAGGCCCGAGTGAAGCTGCGGATCCCCAAGGCGGCGATGAACGCGGGCGAATCCGCCGTCTCGGCGCTGGCGGCCGCGGTGGTGAAGGCCGTGGAGTCGATCCTCCAGGATCCGGCGGCGCGGTCCGTGTTGGACCTGGATGGAGAAGTGGGGCTGAGCTGACACCGAGGACGTTCTTGCCGTGGGGCGTTCGCAGGGCCTAGTCTGGCCTCGCTCCACCCGCAGACCGACAAGCCCGAAGGAGATCTCCCATGAGTGACGAGACCGGCGCCCTCCAGTCCCTCCTGAGCGAAGACCGACGAATCGCTCCTCCGCCGGAGTTCGCGGAGGCGGCTCACGTCTCGGACCCGGCGGTCTACGACCGCGCCGATGCGGACTTCGAGGCTTACTGGGCCGAGTGGGCCCGGGAGCTGGATTGGTTCGAGCCCTGGGAGAAGGTCCTGGAGTGGGACCCACCGCAGGCGAAGTGGTTCATCGGCGGAAAGCTGAACGTGTGCCACAACTGCCTGGACCGGCACCTCGACAGCCACCGACGGAACAAGGCGGCTCTCATCTGGGAGGGTGAGCCGGGGGACGTCCGGGTCATGACCTACTACGGGCTCCACCGCCGCGTGGCGAAGTTCGCCCATGTGCTGAAGAAGCTCGGCGTGGAGAAGGGTGACCGGGTGGCCATCTACCTGCCCATGATCCCCGAGGCCGCCATCGCCATGCTGGCCTGCACCCGGATCGGCGCCATCCACTCCGTGGTGTTCGGAGGCTTCAGCCCGGACTCCCTCGCGGACCGAATCAACGACGCCGAGGCCAAGGTCCTGATCACGGCGGACGGCGGGTACCGCCGTGGGTCGGTGGTTCCACTGAAGAACAACGCCGACGCCGCGATGGAGAACACTCCCTGCATCGAGCACTGCATCGTGGTGGAGAGGGACAGCCACCTCGCCCGGGAGCTGGGAGTGCGCATGGCCCCGGGGCGCGACCTCTGGTACCACGAGCTCATGCGAGAGATCGAGGGCGGTGTGCCCTGCGAGTCCATGGACGCGGAGGACCCGCTTTACATCCTCTACACCTCGGGCACCACCGGAAAGCCGAAGGGAGTGGTGCACACCACCGGTGGCTACCTCACCCAGGTCTACGCCACTACCAAGTGGGTGTTCGACCTCAAGGAGGAGGACCGGTACTGGTGTACCGCCGACGTGGGCTGGGTGACCGGGCACTCGTACATCGTCTACGGGCCCCTGGCCAACGGTGCGACGGTGTTCATGTACGAGGGGGCGCCGGATTGGCCCAACCGAGGCCGCTTCTGGCACCTCTGCGAGAAGTACGGCATCACGGTCTTCTACACCGCTCCCACCGCCATCCGTGCCTTCATGCGGTGGGGAGAGCAGTGGCCCGCCAAGTACGATCTCAGCCAGCTCCGCCTGCTGGGGACGGTGGGTGAGCCCATCAACCCCGAGGCGTGGATGTGGTACCACCACGTCATCGGCAAGGAGCGCTGTCCCATCGTGGATACCTGGTGGCAGACGGAGACGGGCGGGATCATGATCACGCCCCTCCCGGGTCTGACGGAGACGAAGCCGGGATCGGCCACCCGACCCTTCCCGGGGATCCAGGCGACGCTGATGAACGAGGCCGGCGAAGACGTCGACGCCGGCTACCTGGCGGTGACCCGCCCCTGGCCCTCCATGCTCCGGACCATCTGGGGCGACGACCAGAGGTTCCGTGACACGTACTGGTCGAAGTGGGACGGTGTGTACTTCCCCGGCGACGGGGCCAAGCGTGACGAGGACGGGTACCTGTGGATCCTCGGCCGGGTGGACGACGTCCTGAACGTCGCCGGCCACCGCATCGGGACCATGGAGGTGGAGAGCGCCCTGGTGGACGACTCGCGGGTCGCCGAAGCCGCCGTGGTAGGGAAACACCACGAAGTGAAGGGACAGTCCATCGCGGCCTTCGTCACCCTCAAGGAGGGGATCCAGGCCACCGACCTGGTGGCGGACGAGCTCAAGGAGCACGTGGTGGAGAAGATCGGCGCCATCGCCCGTCCGGAAGCGATCCTCTTCACCGCGGACCTGCCGAAGACCCGGTCCGGGAAGATCATGCGCCGGCTGCTCAAGGATATCGCGGAAGGGAGGGCCGTCGGAGATACCACGACGCTGGCCGATCCCGCAGTGGTGGCGGCGTTGAAGGACCGGTACGAGGCCGAAGGGAAGGTGTAGGGGGAGCGAGCGGCCTAACCGCCGCCCGACGTCGGTTCCGCCCCCAGAGCCCGCGTTGCCGCTTCGAGACCCGATCGGTACCGTTAGGTACGACCGAACTCCCAAAACGGTGCCGTCATGGATCTCCGCATCCGGACGCTGGGGGAGCTCCGGGTCTACCGGGGTGAAAAGGAGTTGGCCCGGATCTCCGAACAGCCTACCAGGGCCGCGCTCCTGGTCTACCTCGCGGTGGAGCGCGCCGCGAGCCGGGACATGGTGCAGCGCGTGCTCTGGGGTCATCTGCCTCAGGACCGAGCCCGACACGCGTTGAACCAGGCGCTGTACCTCCTCCGGCGCGACCTGGGCGACGACTGGATCGTGTCGGAGGGGGAGCGGCTGCGGGTTTCGGACCGTGTGCTGGTGGACGCCGTGAGTTTCCAGGCCGCGGTGGAACAGGCGCGGATCGATGAGGCCGTGAAGACCTACCGTGGGGAGTTCCTCGGAGGTTGGCACCTGCGGGGGACGCCCGAGTTCGAGCAATGGGTGGACCGGGTGCGGCTGCGGTTCTCCCGGCTGCACCGGGAGGCCCGGCGAGCCCGGCTGGATGACCTCGGTGAACAGGAGCGTCTGGAAGAGGCGCTGACGGTGGCGCGGGAGTGGGTCCGGCTGGACCCGCTGGAGGACGAGGCCCACCACCGGCTCATCGAGCTCCTGGGGTGGGCAGGGAAGAGGGAGGAAGCGCTGGAGCGCTACGATGCCTACCGACGGCTCCTCAGGCCGGAGGCCCTCCAGCCCCTGGATGAGACGGTGGAGCTGGTGGAGCGGATCCGGGCGGGTGTCACCGGCCCAGACGGGGGTCGGGAGAGCCCGGTGCTCCCGGGGCGTGCCGAGCCTCCCAGAAGACGTTTCGTCTGGCGATATGCAGCGGTCGCGCTCCTGGCGGTGCCTACCGGATTGCTCCTCCGTGGGGCGCGAAGCGACGGCCCGAGCCCACCGACGGCGGACCCGAACCGGGTCCTGGTCTTCCCGCTGGAGAACCGAACGGGAGATCCGGCCCTGGAATACACCGGGAGCCTGGCGGCGGACTGGATCGCCCAGGGACTGGCATCGGTGGAGTTCCTCAATGCGGTCCCGGCCCGGGAGCTCCTCCCGGGGGCGGCATCGTCCCGAGATGGCGAGCCAGATCTCGAGGTCTCGTCCCCGGCCCGCCGGGCGGCGGTGGAGACCGGGTCCGGGACGCTGGTGACAGGGGCCTACTACCGTGCCGGTGACGGGCTGGAATTCCATCTCCGGATCCTGGAGGCGCCGAGATGGGAGGTGGTGGAGACCGTGGGACCGGTGCGAACGTCGTCGCCGGATCCAGTCGAGGCGGTGGAGGTCCTGCGGCAGCGCGTGCTGGTCTTCCTGGCCCGGGCCCGCGACGAGAGCCTCGACGGGGTCTTCGACGCGTCGGAGGTCCCCCCGTCGTACCCGGCATACCTGGCCTTTCTGGAGGGCTTCGGGAAGTTCATCCGCGGAGACGACCGCGGTGCGGCTGTGGATCTTTTGAGCGCCCACGAGATCTCACCGGAGTTCACCTCTCCGCTGGTCATCGCGGGCTTTGCCCTCATCCGGGGCTGGGGGGACTACCGGGCCGCCGACTCGGTGGCGAGGATCGTGGCGGCCTCCCGGGCCAAGCTTCCCCGCTACGACCGTCTGCGGCTGGACCTCCTTCAGGCCACCCTCCGCGGCGACCATGCCCGGGCCTACCGGGCCGTAAAGGAGGCGGCCGCCATCGTGCCCGGGGGTACGGCGCATTTCGCCTCGGCCTACAAGGCGCTGGACCTGAATCGGCCCCTGGAGGCGCTGGAGATCCTCTCCTCGTGGGACCATACCCGTCCCTCAGCGGTGGGCTGGGCGCCCTTCTGGGACGTGACGACCCAGAGCCACCACTTGCTGAGCGAGCACCGAGAGGAGCTGCGGTGGGCCCGGGAGGGGCGGCGCATGAACCCGGACCGCATGGAGATGGCGTGGTTCGAGATCCGCGCCCTGGCGGCCGCGGGTCGGGTCACAGAAACGCTGGAAGTTGCCGGGGAGAGTGTGAGCCACCGATGGACCCCCCTGGTGAATCCCGGGTGGATTCTCGTGCGGGCGGCGGAAGAGCTGAGGGCCCATGGGTTCGAAGAAGGTGCCCTGGAGGTTCTCGATCGCTTCCACCTTTGGCTCGACTGCCTCAGTCCGGCGGAGCGGGCCACGCGGGACCTCCGGTTCCTGCGGGGACAGGCGCAGTACCTGGAGGGACGGTACGGAGAGGCCCGAGAGGTATTCGAGGAGCTCCACGCCGAGGCGCCCGCGGACCCCGATCCAATCCGATTCCTCGGTACCATCGCCGCGGCGTCCGGGGACCCTCAGGAGGCGGAGTGGTGGTCCGCTCTCCTTCTCGAGATGGGCAGCGAATACCTGTTCGGAAGGCACACCCTCGGGCGGGCTGCCATCGCCGCCCGCCTGGGAGACCGCGAGGCCGCCTTGACCCTGCTGCAGGCTTCGCTATCCCAGGGAATGGTGTTCGGCACCCTCCTGCACGCGGATCCGGACCTGTCGGCCCTCCGAGGCTACGCTCCCTACCGGGCGTTCATGCATCCGAAGGGCTGAGATTCGCAACGCCTCCCGGAGGCTGGGCGCCGCCCACGCCAGTCATAGGCGCAACCCTCCATCGCGCAACGACTTTGGGTGCCCGCAGTGGATGCTGCGCGTCTCGTGTGATCCCCATGTGACCGGCGGTTCCCAGAATTGGGGGTGAAGGGTCGGACGCCGGAGGTCCAGGGGGGGCTGCCCGGGTCCGGTCCCCAACTGGCAGGAGGCACCATGAAGACGCGGAATGCCACGCGGGTGGCGTCGTTGGCGGCGTGTGCCCTGACCCTTGCTGCGTGCAGCGACGTGGATCCCACCGGGCCTCAGGACGACCTGGCGGCGGCGGTCACCGCCGCGAACGGTGCGATTCCCACCGCCATCACGGGGACACGTCCGGCGCTACCGTTCCACGGAACCACGGTGGGGATGCTCGTGGGCATGATTCCCGCCCCGGAAGGCCGCTGCCCCGAGACGCTGCCCATGATGGCCATCTACCAGGGAGCCGGGAACGTCACCCACATGGGGAAGGTCCAGGTCAGCGGGACCGAATGCCTCCGCATGGACCCGTCAGATCCGTCCTCGGGGGCCTCCGGGCTGGGTGACTTCACTTTGACGGCCGCGAACGGAGATCATCTGTTCGTGGCGTACGAATCGACGGTGATGTCCCTCGAGGCGCCTCCGTCGCCCTGGGTTCTCTGGTCCGCGGAAGTCCACTCCACCGGGGGTACAGGGCGGTTCGAGAATGCGGAGCTGGTGGACGCCACCTGGAATGGCGGGGTGAGCCTGGTCACCTACGAGTCCTGGTCGCAAATGGACGGGCACATTCGCCTCCGCTGATCGCGCGACGTTCGGGGACCGATGCGCCACCGGGGGGGACCCCTTACTGTGCAGTGATTCTGCGCACCGGGTACCCATCCGGGGAGGCTGTTCAGCCATGGAGTTCCTGAACTTCCTGATCGTCCTGGCCGCGGCCTGGCTGGTCTGGCGACGCCCCGAGCGGGAGCGCCTGGCCTTCCGGCTCCTGGTGGCGAGCTTCGTCATCATGGCCGTGCTCTTCCTCATCGGGACCCACACCTCCCTCATCCCGCGGTTGAACCTGTGAAGGGGGTGTCGGAGGGCCGGCTTCGCACCGCGCTGACCTGGGCGGTGATCGTCCTCACGGCGGGCCCGCTGGGCGCGTCGGTGGTCCTGGGGGTCGGCTTCGGGGAGTCGCCCTGCATCCTCTGCTGGGCGCAGCGCAACTCCATGGCGCTGATGGCGCTCTCGGGGCTCTTCGTGCTGCGGTACGGGCCCCGTCCCCGCTACCTGGGGGCCGTGGTGATCCTGGGTACGTGGGGCGTGTTCATGGGCACGCGCCACTCGGCCCTCCACCTGGCCCGGGACATCGGCCAGGGGTTCGCCGGCGCCTTCTTCGGCGTCCACACCTATGTCTGGGCCTGGGTGATCCACTGGGTCGTGCTCATCGTGCTCGGGGGGCTCCTGGTGCTTCTACGGGAGGAGACGGTGGAGACCGGTCCCCGGGAGCTTCGGCCGAGTGAGCGATTCGCCGCGGGGCTCTTCGTCGTGGTCATCGCGGCCAACGCCCTCCAGGCGTTCATGACCACCGGGCCGCCCCCGTTCATGGGCCAGGCGGATCCCCTGCGCTTCTCCTGGAATCCGGCGCGGTGGGTCTGGCTTCCCGACGACGAGCTGGACGGCGCCATCTCCCTCCGGGGCTCCTGGGCGGTCCCGGAGCCGGATCCGGCTTGGGTGGAGGCCGATCCCGATCCCGCCGCCGGCCCGCTGGCCGACCTACCCACCCGCTCCGTCCTCCGTTGGGAGGAAGTCAGGGCACCGCTGGAGGGCAAGCTCACCGACCTGGTCTTCGACCCCGACGGGGACCGGTTCCTGGCGGTCACGCAGGGGCACGGGGTCCATGTCCTGGACCGGACCCTTTCCACGGTGGAGCACTCGGTGACGCTTGACCGCCACTTCGCCGTGGAGCTCACGCCCCTGGCCGGGGCCGCCTTCGTAGGCGACACCCTGGTCGCCGTCTCCACCAACAAGAGCTACGCCTTCCTGCGGCCGGATTCCGCCACAGACGAAGACTACGAGTGGCGCCACTTCCTTCGGACCACCGGCGGGGTCACCGAGGTGCGGCGCTCCCGGCTGGCCACGGTCCGGGCGCGGCAGATGTACACGCTCTCGGCGGCGTACGATCCGGAAGCCGGCGAGCTCATCACCGTGACGGTGCCGTCCCCCCGGCACCGGCGCCTGGTGATCTCCCGCTTCGACCGCAGGGACTGGGTGCTCTCGTCGGAGTTCCTCCCGGAGCTGGGACCCGGCCTCCGGCTGACCGCCCCCGACCGGTCGCTGGCGGAGTACGTGGTCACCGGTGCCGTGGTGGCGGACGGGATGCTCCACCTGGTGAGCGCGGCCCACTCCACGGTACTGGTGGTGGACCTGGCGGCCCGGACGTTGGTGCAGGCCTACGCCGTCCCGGGGATCGAACAGCCGGTGGGGATCGCGGTCCGTGGAGAGGAGTGGCTCATCGCCCAGGCCGACGGTCGGGTGGCGGTGGTGGGTCGGCCGGACTAGCGCTGCCCACTCCCTCCCGCTCGTTCCGCCCGCAGGATGATCCGGTCGTCCTGCTTCGCCCTTCCGAGGATTCGAACGGCCCGCCCGCTCCCGTCGAATTCGAACTCCCAGAAGCCGCCGCTGGGGCCGTCGGCCTCGGCGGCCACGAGCTCCCCCATGAGCAGGGCGCCGGTGTCGAAGATCCCCTCGGCCCGGGGCAGGAGGATCCCCTGGGCCGACGCCATGTCGGACATCCACCAGAGCGCCACCACCGGGTCACGGTAGATGAGCTGACCCTTGTCGTCATGCTCGATGGTGAAGCTGTAGGGCTCCCGGCCCACGGCCACCATTTCCAGCACGGCGCTGGACATCTCCGGCGTCATGGTGGAGATCCACTGCTGTACCATCTCGTCCGGCGGCATGTTGTCGGACTGGTCCATGACCCACTCCCCCACGTACCGCGCCGCCTCCTCGGCGGTAACGGTCAGGACGTATCCCGGGTCGACCCCGATGGGCACCCGGACCCGGTTCGTTCCCCAGGCCAGCTGGAGCACGGCCCCGTCGGCCCGGAGGCGCTGGAGGTCCAGGGTCAGGGTCTCCACGAAGTCCTCGCCCCGCTCCCGCTCCACCGGAAAGCTCAGGAATCCGCTCTCCACGGTGGGGTGCTCGGTGTGGAAGAGGGTCGTGTCCGAGTGGAGGACGAACTGCCAGGGCTGGTCCTCCAGGACCTGGATCCACACGCCGTAGAGCCCGGGCGGGACGTCATGCCCGTTCACGGTGACGCTGTCGCTGAACCGGATGGTGGTGTTGTTGTTCGCTCCGGGCGTCCAGACCTCCCCCCACGGCACCACGCCGCCGAAGAGGGGATCCCGGCTCCGGGCTGACGGTCGGCTGAAGTCGATCTCGATCTCCACCCCGGTGATGGTCTGGGTGAGGGTGGCCCGCTCGCTGGCCACGATCTGGCCGGCGGCGGGGCCGACGGAGAGGGCGTGGGCCAGGGGGGCGAGCAGGACGAGGGCGAGGCGAACCGAGGCGGCGGGCATGGCGGGGAGGGTTGAGGGAGGTCTGTGGCGCGGTGGATGTATCGCAGATGTCCAGCTAGGTCCGCAACCTGGAGGTGGCTCAGCCGGACCCTTCTCCCCCCAGGTGCTCGGCGTCGGGGTCGTCGGCGTCGGGGTCCCGGTGGGGCGGCTCCGGGTCCTCGGGGCGGAGGGGAGGGGGGCCCTCGTCCTGAAGCGGGTCTCCGGTGGCGAGCCGCCTGCGGGCCACCCCCTCCGGGGGCTTCTCCCGGATCTTCTTCGCCGGACTCCCCACGTAAACCCCGAACGGCTGGGTGTCCTTGGTGAGGGTGGAGTTGGCGCCCACCATGGAGTCGTGGGCCACGGTGGTGCCCGCCAGGATGGTGGCGTGGTAGGCCACCCGCACCCGGTCCTCCAGCACCGTATTCGGCGTGAAGACGATGCGCCCGTCCACGAGGTCGTGCGTGTGGGAGTAGACGTTGGCGTAATCGGAGACGGAAACCCCGTTGCCCAGCGCGATCCCGCCCCGGTCATCCAGGAGGACGTGGCGGTGGATCACGACGTCATCGCCCACCTCGAGGTTGTAGCCGAACGTGACCTTCACCTGGTGGAAGGCTTTGAAGTTCCGACCACACCGCCTGAAGATCCGGCGTGCGAGAATCCGGCGGAAGGGGACTCCGATGGCCACGTTCTCACCCAGGGGGCTTCGGTCGAACATCTCCCAGAGCCAGATGAGCGGCTTGACCCGGTGGTATCGCTCGAGGTCCACCTCCCGGTAGTATTCAGGTTCGGTGGTCACGTTGCGGGGATCCAACTGGTCCAGGAGGATCCCATGGACCAGAGACCGCCGGCCGGCTTCCCCGTCTGGGAGGAGTGGAGCGTAGATTTCCTCCAGGACCCGTCGGCAGAACGCGTTCCGGTCCAGGTCGGGGTCGTCGAGCATCCGATCCAGACCGTGCACCCATTCGTCGTAACGGGTCTGGGCGTCGGCCCCGATAGGAACGGGTCGGAGCGGAAGAAAAGCCATGGCGGGGTGCGGGATGGGAGAGGGGCAGCCCGGAGCGAGCAAGCTCGTTCCAGTAGAACCCATGCACAAGGCTGGCGGGTTCCAGCCGCCGAAGGTGTCACCAGAGGGAGTGGACGGTCATGGAAGAGGTCCTGAGACAGCGGCTCATGCGGCGCATCGAGAGTCTGCCAGAGGCTCACATCTACCAGGTCCTGGACTACATCGAGTTTCTGGAGTCGAAGTACGCCCGGGCGGCCAATGTCGAGCCGTCCATGCTGCAGAAGTTCGCCGAGGGCGTGCAGGACAAGATGCGAAAGAAGGCCATGAACCCCGCGACGCTCCGGGAGGCATTCCAGCTCATCGCCGCCGCCGATCGGGTCCTGGCCGACGTGGCGAGCGCTGGGAAGCAGATCCTGGACGAGCTCGGGGGGGGGGTGGAGCCGCCGCCGCCGAGGGTTGGACCGGGCGCGAGCCGTACCGGATCCGCGGCCAGCGGGAGCACTACGAGAGCCTCGGGGGGATCCCCCGCCCGGCCCGGTTCCGGACCGGGGGCGCGGCGCGAAGGAGGGGCTGGTGAAGGGCGTCGAGCCCCGACCTCCGAGGGGCTCGACCCGCGCGATGAAGTGGGATTCGGAGAGGAGTGGACGCCCCACGGGAAGCCCCGGAAGCCGGGCTCTTGACCCCTCCGGGGCCCCCGGATAGGCTTTCCCATGGAATCCCACCGTGACGCCGAACACGGGTTGCGCCCGTTCCTCCAGCAGCGGTCCTGGCCGCGGTGGAGGAGCGGGCGCGTCTCTTTGGGTCACCGCTGAACGAATCCCCTCGAGCAACGAGTATCGCCATGTCGTCCGAGCCCCGCCCCAGCGGCGCCGTCATCCTCAAGGAAGGCCTGACCTTCGATGATGTCCTGCTCATTCCGGGGCACTCGGAGGTCCATCCGAAGGACACGGAGCTCGGGTCCCTCCTGACCCGCGAGGTATCCCTGAACATCCCCCTGGTGTCGGCGGCCATGGACACGGTGACCGAGTCCCGGATGGCGATCCAGATGGCCCGGGAGGGGGGCATGGGGATCATTCACAAGAACATGCCCCCGGACCGGCAGGCGGACGAGGTCGACCGGGTCAAGCGCTCCGAGAGCGGGATGATCCTGAATCCCATCACGCTGGGAGCGGACGCCACCCTCCGGGATGCCCATGCCCTCATGGCCCGGTTCTCCATCTCCGGGGTCCCCATCGTGGAGAGGGATGGGACGCTGGTGGGGATCGTCACCAACCGGGATCTCCAGTTCGAGACCAACCTGGACCAGCCGATCAAGGTGGTCATGACCAGCCAGAGCCTGGTCACGGTGCCGGTGGGCACCACGCTCGAAGAAGCGGAGCGGGTCCTGCACACCCACCGGATCGAGAAGCTCCCGGTGGTGGACGGGGAAGGGATGCTGCGCGGCCTCATCACGGTGAAGGACATCTTCAAGCGCCGGCAGTACCCCAACGCCTGCAAGGACGAGCACGGGCGGCTGCGGGTCGGGGCGGCCATCGGAGCCTCCACTACCGATCTGGACCGTGCCCAGGCGCTCCTCGATGCGGGAGCGGACGTCCTGGTGGTCGATACGGCCCATGGCCATTCCGAGGGTGTCCTGCAGGCGGTGGCCCGGACGAAGGAACGCTTTCCCGATTCCCAGCTCATCGCCGGGAACGTAGGGACGGCCGAGGCGGCGAAGGCCCTGGTGGAGCGGGGTGTTGACGCCGTCAAAGTCGGGGTGGGCCCCGGGTCGATCTGTACGACCCGTGTCGTCACGGGGGTGGGGCTGCCCCAGTTGACGGCCATCATGGATGCGGTGGACGGGGTGGACGGGTCGGTCCCCATCATCGCGGACGGAGGGATCCGCTACTCGGGCGACATCGTCAAAGCCCTCGCCGCCGGGGCCCACTCGGTGATGATGGGCTCCATGTTCGCAGGAACCGACGAATCACCCGGCGAGTCGTTCCTGCTGGAGGGCCGGCGGTACAAGACGGTGCGTGGAATGGGGTCCCTTTCCGCCATGGAGGAGGGATCGGCGGACCGGTACTTCCAGGAAGGCCAGGAGAAGCGGAAGCTGGTGCCCGAGGGGATCGAGGCCCGGGTGCCGTACAAGGGCCCGGTGTCGGACACGCTCTATCAGCTGGTCGGCGGACTGCGGAGCGGCATGGGCTACGTGGGGGCCGGCTCCCTGGATGAGCTTCGCGCTCGCGGCCGCTTCATCCGGGTCACCATGGGCGGCCTGCGGGAGTCCCACCCGCACGACGTCACCATCACCCGGGAAGCCCCCAACTACCACCTTTGACAGCGGACCGGGGAGAACGCCGGCACGCGGGATACCGGCGTCGGGCCGGAGATCCCCCCAGAGACAGGAAGAGACAATGAACCTCGATGAGCTCACCCCTCGACTCCTGCTGGGTCCGGGCCCCTCTCCCGTGGACGGCCGGATTCTCCAGGCTCTGGCCCACCCCACGGTGGGCCACCTGGATCCTCAGTTCCTGGCCATCATGGACGAGGTGAACCAGGGCCTGCGGACCGTATTCGGCACGAGCAACGCGTTGACCTTTCCGGTATCCGGCACGGGATCCGCGGCGCAGGAGGCATCCATGGTGAACCTCCTCGAGCCGGGAGACACGGCCATCGTGGGGGTGAACGGTGTCTTCGGCGGCAGGCTTGCGGAGATGGCGCGGCGGTGTGGAGCCGAGGTGGTGGCCGTGGAGGCGGAGTGGGGACGGATCGTGGACCCCGGACAGGTGATGGAGGCGCTCCGGACCCACCCGCACGCTCGCCTGGTGGCGGTGGTGCTGGCCGAGACCTCCACCGGCGTGTGGCAGCCCCTGGAGGAGATCGGAAAGGCCGTCGCCGGGACTGAGACCCTGCTGGTGGTAGACGCGGTGACGGCGCTGGGCGGCATTCCCGTGGAGGTGGATCGCGTCGGGATCGACGTGTGCTACTCCGGGACCCAGAAGTGTCTCGGAGTGCCCCCGGGTCTGGGGCCCATCACCTTCTCCGAGAAGGCGGTACGGCGCGTCCGGTCCCGGGAACGGGCCTCCCAGAGCTGGTACCTGGACGCTGGCCTCCTGGCCGACTACGTGGGCGAGGGCGCGCAGCGGAAGTACCACCACACGGCGCCCATCAACATGATGTACGGGCTGCACGAGGGGCTGCGGATCATCGCGGAAGAGGGGCTCCAGGCCCGCTATGCCCGGCACCAGCGTGTGGGTGACCGCCTGAAAGCCGAGCTCGTGGACCGGGGCTTCCGGTTGTATGCCCAAGAAGGGCATCGTCTGCCGCAGCTGACGTCGGCTCTCCTGCCCGAAGGGGTCGAGGAGGGCCCACTTCGAAAGCAGCTCCTTCTCGATCACCACATCGAAGTCGGGGGAGGGCTGGGCGCCGCGGCCGGAAAGCTCTGGCGCATCGGCCTCATGGGTGCGGGAGCTACGGACGCTAGCGTGGATCGACTGCTGACCGCGGTAGACACCGTCCTCGGGGCGGCGCGGCCCGCCTGAGCCGGTCACGGACCGTGCGACCCCTCCGTCTTCTCCCGGTGCTGGTCGCAGTCGTCCCGTTGGTGGGAGCCTGTGGGCCTTCGGTCCCCATCTCTCCGGAGCCCGTGGCCCACCCACTGCCGGTGGTGGATCCTCCTCCGAGAGCGGAGGCGGGGCTTCCCGTGGACTGGGGTTGGACTCCGCCGGAGCGTCCACCCGCCGAAGAGCTGGACCCCATCCTCCATTCCCGATGGAGCCGGCACCCGGAGATCCAGGAGGACCTGGGCGAGTGGCTCGAGCGGTTCAGCATCCATCAGCGGGACTGGTTCAACGCCTACCTGGAGCGGATGAACCGCTACGCGCCGCTGGTGGATTCCCTGCTGGAGGAGCGGGACCTTCCCCCGTCGCTCCGGTACCTCCCCATCGTGGAGAGTGGATACTCGCCGGCAGCGGTGAGCCGCGCTTCGGCCGCAGGGCTGTGGCAGTTCATGGCACCGGTGGCCCGGGGCCTGGGAATGCGGGTGGACGCAGTCGTGGACGAGCGGCGGGATCCCATGCGGGCGACACCGGCGGCCCTGGACTTCCTCCATGAGCTCCACGGCCGTTTCGGTTCATGGTTCCTGGCGCTGGCGGCGTACAACGGTGGCCCTTCCCGCGTGGGACGCCTGATCCGGACGCACGCGCCCCTCTCTCCCCTGGGGGACTCGCTCTATCTGGTCATCCGGCCCCATCTGCCCCGGGAGACGCAGGAGTTCGTCCCGAAGTTCCTCGCGGCGGCTACCCTGGCCGAGCGGCCGGAGCGGTACGGTCTCCACCCGGGAGACCCCCTGGACCCCCTGGTGTTCGACGTGGTCACCGTGCCCGACGCCACGACGCTGGACGTGGTGGCTTCAGCGGCAGGCGCCACCGAGGAGGAGATTCGCGAGCTGAACCCGCAGCTCATCCGGGGCGTGACCCCGAGAGGCCGTGAGACCACCCTCCGCATCCCCGAGGGGCGGGCCCTGGCATTCCGGGAGGCGTACGCCCTCATCCCTCCCGAGGAGCGGGTCACCGTGACGGAGCACGTGGTCAGCCCGGGGGAGACGTTGTCCGAGATCGCCGAACAGTACGGGATCCGGACGGCGGAGCTTCAGGCGGCCAACCCCAGGGTGGAGCCGCGGAGGATGCGACCCGGCACGCGCCTGATCGTACCGCTGGTGCCCCGGCGTCGATAGCTCAGTCCGCCTCCCAGACTCCGGACCGGCCTCCCTCCTTCCGGACGAGACGGATCTCCTCCAGGACCATGCCCCGGTCCATCGCCTTGCACATGTCGTACAGGGTCAGGAGGGCCACGGCCCCGGCGGTCAGAGCCTCCATCTCCACCCCGGTCCGACCACGGTAGCGGGCTTCGGCCCGGACCCGGACTCCCGGGAGATCCACGTCGGGTTCCAGCTCCACGGTCACCGAGGCACCGGGAAGGGCGTGGCAGAGTGGGATGAGCTGGTCCGTCCGCTTCCCGGCCTGGATCCCGGCGATGCGTGCCACCGCCAGGGCTTCCCCCTTCGGCGTCCGGCCCTCCACCAGGGCGGCCAGCGTCTCCGCCTGCATGCGCAGGGCGCCTTCCGCAACGGCGCGGCGGGAGGTCTCTTCCTTCTCCGTGACATCCACCATCCTGGCGGCACCCTTCTCGTCCAGGTGGGTGGGGCGAGATTCGCTCATGAGGATTGTCCCACCAGGGGCGAGGCCAGGAGCACCTGCTGCAGCCGGGCCACGAGTCCCGCCACGATGAGTTGAGGGTTCACATTTCCGCGAGCCTCCCTGCGGGCCCGCTCCACGGTGGCGACGGCTTCGCTGACCGCGGCCGGGTGCAGGGGTAACCGCTCGACGGCGTCCCGGAGGTACCCCAGGGCATCCTGGTTCACCACCTCCCCTGTCGCACCGGACGCGGTGGCCGCCAGGTCCCGGACCCAGATGTCGAGGAAGTCCAGGAGAGGCACGAGCCCACGGGCACCGCTCACCTTGAATCCGAGCGCCATGGCGTAGCCATCGCCCGGGTTCGGAGACAGACCGGCCCGGAGGATCTCGAACGCCCGGCGACGAAGCCCATCCAGGGGGCCGGGCTCCCCATCCTCCTCCGGAAGGAATCCCAGGGCCATGCCGATGCTTCCACCGGACAGTCGAGCCGCTTTTCCGGCCGCTTCGGGATCGGCGCCCCGCTCGGTCAGGAAGCGGCTGACCTCGTCCACCGGAAGGGGGGAGAGGTGCAGTGAAACGGTGCGGGACCGGATGGTATCCAGGAGGCGGCCCGGCTCGCTGGAGGTGAGGATGAACCGGGTGTCGGAGGGAGGCTCCTCCAGGAGCTTGAGCAGGGCGTTGGCCGCTTCCGGGCTCGACTCCTGGGGGACCAGGGTCTCGGCGTCTCCAATGATGAAGAGCTGCTCTCCCGACTCCGCGGGGCGGCTCGCCGCCTTTCGCCGCAGCTCCTGGGCCGCCGCCAGGTAGATGGCAGCGGGCTCGTCGGAATGGGAGCTCCGGACGGCAGACTCCCGGATCTCACCCAGGCGCTCGTACCGAGCCTCCTCCAGTGCCTGGCCCAGCTTGTCGGGGCTGACGCCTTTGGGACGCACCACCGGAAAGAACCAGTGGAGGTCCGGGTGCTCCAGCCGGAGCACCCGCCGGCAGTTCCTGCACTCTCCGCACGGCTCGCCTTCCCGGGGCTCCGCGCAGAGCACGCGTTGAGCGATCCAGAGGGCGAGCCGCTGCTTGCCGATACCCCGGGGGCCCATGACGAGAAGCGCCGCCGGGAGGGTCGCCCGGTCCCTGGCCCGGCTCAAAGCGGCGCGGACCTCCCCGTGACCCACGAGGGGGTGCATCACGAGCCGCCTCCCGGGAGGGGCCGCAACCACTGGAGCGGGTCCTGGGCCTGTGGCGTGCCGGACTCGTTCGGTGCCCGGATCTGGAACTCGATATGCGGGCCCTCCGGGGTCCCGGAACCGCCCACGGTCCCCACCACCTGTCCCGCTTCCACCCGACGACCCTCGATGACTCCGGTTTCCTCCAGGTAGAGGTAGAGCGTGTAGAACCCGCTACCATGGCTCAGGATCACCGTGGGCCCGTACCCCTCGAAGGGCCCGGCGAGGACGACGGTGCCGCCGCGAACCGCACGGACCGGCGTTCCGGGGGTCGCCCGGATTCCCAGCCCGTTCCAGCGCAGGACCGTTCCGTTGGGTCGCCGCTCACGTCCAAAGCGGTAGGCGATCTCCCCCTCCACCGGCCAGTCGAGACGCCCGGC
Source organism: Gemmatimonadota bacterium (assembly GCA_039586075.1). Lineage (GTDB taxonomy): Bacteria > Gemmatimonadota > Gemmatimonadetes > Longimicrobiales > Gaopeijiaceae > Gaopeijia. The sequence goes on from JBDHLC010000003.1 coordinate 53,518, forward strand.
GTCGGACGCGGACAGGAGCGATGGGCCGGCGGCCCGCCGACGCTCCTCCTCCAACCGGCGTTCCTCCAGGTCCGAGACCAGGTCGGTGAGACGTCCGATGTCCGCCTCGAGCTCGTCGAGCCGGGTCCGCGTCGCGCGCTCCTGGCCCCGGAACCGTTGGAGCGTCGCCTGCCGGTCCTCCTCCACCGAGCGGAGCTCCACGACCTCCGAGAGCTTGGTCTGCCGGAGCGTCCCCAACTCTCGCAGGCTGCGCTGCAGCTCCTGGTTGAGGAGTTCCAGCGCCAACTCTTCCTCCTGCTTCTGGATCACCAGGCCACGGTCGTAGTTGGCCATGAGGCGGAGGTAGCGATACCGCGTGAGGAGGTCGGTGAACGAGGAGGCGCCCAGGAGGACCCGGACGGTGTGCAGAGGGCCCATCTTGTAGAGGTCACGCAGACGGCGATTCAGCGTCGCATCGTTCTCGCTGAGCCGCTCCCGGGTCATGATGAGCTCCCGGGTGGAGGCGTCCACCCGTTGCGCCGTGACCTCCGTCTGCAGCTCCAGCTCCGCCAGGATGGCCCGAGACGCGCTGAGCTGTCGCTCGATGTTACGTAGCTCGGCGGAGACGTTCTCCACTCGAGCCCGGGTGTCCTCCATGGCACGCTGCAAACGGGTGCGCTCCGCCCGGATCTCCTCGAGCCGTTGCTGACTCTGGCGGATCTGGACCGTGAGGGTGTCCTGGCCGTGGGCGGGGGAGGGCGCGCCGGCCCACAGGCCCGCGAGGAGCCAGGCCAGCGACGCCGCGGTCGGGAGGAGTCGCCTCGTCACGTGACCTCCCGCAGGTGCCTCCGCACGGCCAGGCTGCTGGCCAACACGCCGAAGACCATCCCCGCACCCACACCCGCCGAAGCCCAGGTCGCCGGAATCCACTCGATGGCGAAGAGGAAGGAGTCGACCCCGCGATAGGTCGCCCAGGTGAGGGCGAGCGCCAAGGCCCCTCCCAGAAGACCGGCCAGGGCGCCCTCCAGGAGGAACGGACGGCGGACGAACCCGTCCTTCGCCCCCACCAGGCGCATGATGTAGATCTCGTCTCTCCGGGCGAAGATGGCGATGCGGAGCGCGGTGCCGATGATGAGCGCGGCCACGACGGCGAAAGCGATTCCCACGATAGCCGCGGTCACGGCCCCGATGCGTCGAAGCGTGAAGAGCCGCTGCACCCACTCCTCGCCGTAAGCCACCTCCTCCACGAAGGGGAAGGAGCTCGCCACCTGTGCGATTCGCGCCACGCTCTCCTCGGTGCGGGAGCCATCCCGGAGCTGCACCTGGAGGGACGCTGGGAGGGGGTTCACCTCCATGTCCGCGAACACCTGCTCAAAGTCCGGGAACTCGGCTCGCGCGTTCTCAAACGCCTGGCTCTTTGAGACGTACTCGACACCCTGTACCTCGGGGAGCTGCCTCAAGTCACCCACCGCGAGCTCGATCTCGTCCGTGCGGACGTCGTCCCGGAGGTACGCCACCACCTCGACCCGCTCCTCCAGGAGCACAAGGGACGCGCGAAGGTTGTGGGCAACCAGGCCGAAAAGCCCCAGGACGTAGAGCGCCAGGCCCACCATGGCGGAGGCGAGCCCGGTCAGGACCGGGGCGCGGCGGAAGGCCGCCATGGCTTCCCGGACGGCGTAGCTCACGAGGTGGCCTCCCGTGATTCGGGGCGGCCCCCCTGGGCGTCCCCATCGACGGCCGAGGGCGCGGCGGAGTCGAGGACCAGCCGTCCCTCGTCCAGCTCCAGGACCCGGGTTCCCGGACGGCGCCGAATGAGCTCCAGGTCGTGGGTGGCCATGAGGACCGCCATCCCCATGGCGTTCAGCTCGAAGAACAGGTCCACGATTCCGCGGGTGGCGCGCTCATCCAGGTTCCCCGTGGGCTCGTCGGCCAGGAGCACCGTGGGCTCGTTCACCAGCGCCCGGGCCACCGCTACTCGCTGCTGCTCGCCTCCGGACAGCTCGTTCACCAGCGCTCCCGCCTTGGGGGCGAGTCCCACCTGGGAGAGGAGGCGCTGGGCCTTCGGGACGATGGCCTTCTTGGGAGTCCCCACCACCTCCAGGGCGAACGCCACGTTCTCCTGGGCCGTCCGCCCTGGAAGGAGACGGAAGTCTTGGAACACGAAACCCACTCGGCGGCGCACCTTCCAGAGCTCCCGGTGCGAGATCTGTTCGGAGTCGTACCCCCCGACCCGTACGCGGCCGTGGGACGGCTTCTCCGCCATGTGGATGAGGCGGAGCGTAGTGGATTTCCCGGAGCCGGAGTGGCCCGTCAGGAACGCGAACTCCCCTTTTCCGATGCGGAAGGAGACGTCGCGAAGCGCCGCGCCGCGGCGCGGGTACTCCTTGGAAACACGAGTGAGCTCGATCACGGCGAGGACGGGTGGGCGGCCGAAGAAACGACGAACATCGTAGACGCTCCCGAGATGAGTGTCAAAACGCCTTCCCCCTGCCGCGGGAGGCGGCCAGTCGGGCGGCCAGGCGAAGCGCCTGAAGGGTGGATGTGGGGTCTGCGCGGCCCGTGCCCACCAGGTCGAACGCCGTGCCGTGATCGGGGGAGGTGCGAGGGAAGGGAAGTCCCAGGGTCACGTTCACCCCGCCTCCGAACGCGACAGTCTTGAACGGGGCCATGCCCACGTCGTGGTAGGGTGCCACCACGGCGTCGAACTCACCTGCCAGGGCCCGCCCGAAAACCGTGTCCGCCGGGTAGGGCCCGCGGATGTCGATGGCCTCGCCCTGCAGGACCTGCACTGCCGGTGCCATCACCTCGGCTTCTTCGGATCCGAACAGGCCGCCATCCGAGGCATGGGGATTCAACCCACACAGGGCGAGCCGCGGCGACTCCATTCCCCACCCCTCGCGCAGGCCACGGTGGAGGAGGTGGGCCTGTGCCACCAGAAGCGGGGTGGTGACCCGCTCCGGAACCTCCCGGAGTGGAATGTGCGTGGTGGCGAGGAGGACCCGAAGCGCGCCTCCCATCCGGGTCTCCTCCGCAGCCATCAGCATGCCCACCCGGTCCGAACCGGTCAGGCGCTGCAGCAGCTCGGTGTGCCCGGGCTCCGGGTATCCCGCCTCGCGGATGGCAGGCTTGTGGATCGGGCCGGTGACGATGCCGTCCACCTCCCCGCGAAGCGCCAGCTCCACCGCCCGTTCCACCGCCGCGCCGCTCACCCGGCCCGCGGACGCCAAAGACCCGTCGAAGGGGGCTACTCCTTCCACCTCGTAGGGGAATGTCCCGGATGGCTCGGAGGGCCATGAGTCCTGCGAGGCACCGAGGAACCGCAGCGCTACGCCCGGGGCCTCCTCCTGGAGCCGGGCGGCAGCCCTGGCCACCACCTCGGGACCGATGCCCCGGGGGTCGCCCAGGGTGACGGCCAGTCGGGTGGTCATGAGGGCTCCTAGAAGCGGATCTCCACGTGGTTCTGTGCCCTGAGTGCTTCCCAGAGCCGCTCGATTCGCTTCTGCTGCTGGAGATTCGTCCGGATCTGGTCGCGCACGTCCTCGAAGGTGAGCTCACCCGCCTCGCGCACCTCCGCCACCTTCACCACGGAGAAGAAGGGTCGCCCCTGCAGGGTGGTCTGAAAAGGACCGATTACCTGGCCTTCGGAAGAGAGGGCCAGGGCCTGGGCGTACCCCGGGGGCAGCTGATCGGCGAGCTCGTTCCGCGAGACCTGGAATGTCCAGGGTTGGCCCTCTTCCCCCATCTCGTTGTGCAGCTCTTCCACCGACGCGCCGCCCCGGATCCGGGTCGCTACCTCGGAGAGCTCGAGCCGCGCCCGGTCCAGGTCGGCGGGGCCCACGGGAGGGGTGATGAGGATGTGCCGCGCCCTGACCTCACCGGGGCGGGAACGCTCCACCTTGATGATGTGCCAGCCGTAGTCGGTGCGGACCGGCTGGCTGACGGCGCCGTCGGGGAGAGAGAAAGCGGCATCCTCGAATTCCCGGACCATGACCCCCCGCCGGAACCAGTCCAGGTCTCCACCGTTCGCGGCAGTCCCGGCGTCGTCGGAGTGCTCTCGGGCGAGCTCGGCGAAGTCGGTGCCGGACCCGACCTGGGCCCGAAGCGAGTCCGCTTCTTCCTTGGCGGCCGCCCAGGCGGAATCCGATGCGGTGGCGGCCATGATCACCTGCTCCAGACGGAGGATCTCCGGCCGCTGCTGCAGCGCACCGCGCTGGGCGTCGAACACCGCTCTCATCTCCTCCTCGGTCACCGCCACCGCCGGCACGGTGGGGAGTCGGCGCTGCAGGAAGAGCCGCTGGATCTGCTCTCTCCGAATCCGGGCACGGAGGCTCTCGCGGTACTGGTTGGGCGTCATTCCCGCCTCGGCCAGTGCCGCGGTGAAGGCTTCGGTGGTGGGGAACCCCGACTGCACCTGCGCCAGGGCCGCCTCCATCTGCGCCTCAACGGCCGCCTCCTCGGGGAGGAGTGTGGAATCCCGGGCCGCTTCCTGGACGATGAGCTGGACGTTGACCAGCGTCTCGACGATGCTCGACATGAGCTGCCGTCGCTCGTCGGGATCGGTGGGGATCGTCACATCCGGGCGCTGGGCCACCACCCGCATCTCTTCGACGACCTGGGAGAGGAGGACCACCGAGTCACCCACCACCGCCACCACCCGGTCCACGAGGTCGACGGGTTCGCCCGGCACGGTGATGGACATCTGCTCCTGCGCCTGTGCCGCAACCGGGGCGAGGGTCAGGAACCCGAGGGCGAGGAGAGTGAATCTTGAGGTTCGATCACGCATGGCGGAGCTTCACTGGGAACGGAAGGCGGGCCCACGCAGGGACCGACCATCCTGTTCGTAACCGAGGGTGCTGGAGCAGGTTCCTACCCTCATGCTCCACCGGTGGTGTCGGCCGTCGAGTCCTGCTCCGTCCCCGCCAGGGTGTCTGGCGCAGGTGACGGTGGCGGGGCGGCACCGCGGATCTCCTCGATCCGGTTGACCGTCTCCATCATTCCCGCCTCGAAGAGCTCGTTCCGGAAGTTCTGGCGGAGCGAAAAGCCCACCGGTCCCAGCGGCACCACTTCACGGGAGCCGCTGACGATCCCGAGGAGCACTTCGGTGACGGCGGATTCCACCACCTCCCGGCGAGTGCTCCCTTCGGGTACCGTGAGGCCTGCGAGGCCCACCACGGAGGCCGCCTGTCGGAATCCCGCACGGATCTCCGTGGCCACCGAGTCCCGGTACGCCTCCGACTTCTCCAGTCCGGCGTCCCGAGCGGCCTGAATGAAGAGCTCCCTCTGAGCGAGGGGAAGGAGCAGCTCGTTCTCCAGGACGTCGTCCGGCGCGTCGATGATCTGCTGACGCGTCTGCGCCGGGCGGGTCTCCAGGAAGGTGACGAACTCGCCCACGGTGACCTCGCCGCCCTGGAACTCCACCATGACCCGATTCGCGGCGCGAGGGGTCAGCTGGCTCATGGCATTGCGAGCCAGGTCACGGGCCAGCTGGACGGCGCCCTCGCGGACCTGGGGGTCCGCCTCGTCCCGGATTCCCGCCACGAAGACGGATTCCGCCTCCTGGAAGGCGCGCGCCTGCATCTGGAACCGGAACTGATCCCGGGACTCGTCGAAGGTGGGGACGGTCTTGTCGTACACCTGGATGACGTGCAGTCCGTAGGGGGATTCCACGACGTCGCTCACCTCTCCAGGCTCCAGGGCGAAGGCGGCCTCCTCGAACGGGGCCACCATCTCTCCCGCGCCGAACTCGCCGAGGTCACCACCCTGTGCTCCGCTCCCCCGGTCCTGAGAGTGATTGCGCGCCAGGGTCTCGAAGTCCTCGCCCGCCCGGATGCGCTGCAGGAGCGCCACCATCTCGGCCCGCACGCTGTCCCGCTGCGCCTGAGTGCTCTGCGGAGGGAAGCCCAGGAGGATGTGCCGGGCCGACACCCGGATTCCGGGGGCGTTGACCTGGAACAGCTCGCGGAGCTCCTCTTCCGTGAAAGAGGTGTCCGGCTGAATCACCGACTCCTGGAGCTCCAGGATCATCTCCCCCTGGGCCTGCTGGTCCACGAGCTGCGACACGTCCACCCCCGCGTACGTGGTGTCGCGGAGGGTGGCGTCGGCCAGCAGGGTGTAGTCGATCCACAGCTCTGCCAGGGACCCCACGACCTGCGGCTGGTTGGGCAGCTCGGAGCGCGGTCCAAGCAACTCCACGGCGTCGGCCACGGTGAACTCGTAGTCGCCGGCGCGGGCCACCAGCGTCTCTGTGCTGGACGGCTCACAAGCCACGAGTCCGAGGGCCAGCGCCGCGGTGATTCCAAGGGTACGGTTCAATGTTCTTCTGCTCCTGCGGGGCAGGGCCCCATTCCAACGGTTCATTCGGACGCGGCGGCACATGCCGACGGATCCACTCACGGCGTTCTGCCGCCTTGTACCTCTCCCTTCAACCGCCCCTCCCCGACTGCGCCAGTAGGACCGTCAGGACCTCGATGAGGGTTGCCGTCAGCGGCTCCGGGCCCATCTGGGTGATGGCCAGAGAGAACGGGTCCATCCGACGAACCTCCATTTCCAGCTGACGGTCCCGCAGCGGACCCTGAAGCGCCTGCAACCGGGGCGCCACGCCCTCCCTGAAGTTCAGACGGGCCACTCGCCCACGGATCAGGATCCGTTCCAGGCCCAGCGTCTTTCCGAGAAGTCGAAGCGCCGCCGCATCCAGGAGCCGGACGACCTCGTCCGGAAGCTTCCCGAAGCGATCGGCCAACTCGCTCCTGAGCTCATCCACCTCGGACCGGTGGCGGAGCTTCGAGAGGCGCCGATAAAGATGCAATTTCTGTCCCGAATCGGGAACATAGGCGTCCGGAAGGTAGGCGGAGCCCGCCAACGAGACCTCGGGATCCGGGAACTCGGCGTCGGCGGCCTCGCCCTCCCTGCGGAGTCGCTCCACCGTCTTCTCCAGCAGACGCAGGTAGGCGTCGATCCCGACCTGGTGGGCGAACCCCGACTGATCCGCCCCCAGCAGGTTGCCCGCCCCCCGGAGCTCCAGGTCCCGGAGCGCCACGGCGTATCCGCTCCCCAGTTCGGTATAGTGCTCCAGGACCCTGAGCCGTTTCCTGGCATCCTCCGTCACGCCCTCCGGGACCACCAGGTAGCAGTAGGCACGGCGGTCGGAGCGACCGACCCGACCGCGGATCTGGTACAGCTGCGACAGACCGAAGCGGTCCGCCCGATCCACGATGAGGGTGTTCGCGTTGGGCACGTCCAACCCGTTCTCGATGATGGAGGTGCAGACCAGGACGTCCAGCTTCCCGTCCACGAAGGCGGTCATGACCCGGTCCAGCTCGCCGGGCTTCATCTGGCCGTGCGCCACCTCCACGCGAGCGTCGGGGACCAGAGTCCGCACGCGCTGGGCGGCGGTGTGGATGGTCTCCACCCGGTTGTGCAGGAAGAAGGACTGCCCTCCCCGGTCCAGCTCCCGGTGGATCGCCTCGCTCACCAGGCCGTCGCTCCAGGGGAGCACGTTGGTGATGATGGGCATCCGGTCGCGGGGCGGAGTCCGGATGAGAGAGAGGTCCCGCACCCGGGAGAGGGAAAGGTAGAGGGTGCGGGGAATGGGGGTGGCCGACAGCGTGAGCACGTCCACGGAGGTCTTCAGATCCTTGAGTCGCTCCTTGTGCTTCACCCCGAACCGCTGCTCCTCGTCCACGATGAGGAGCCCCAGGTCGCGGAAGAGGACGTCGGGCGACAGGAGGCGATGGGTTCCCACCACGACGTCGAGCTCCCCCCCCGCCAGCGCCGCCAGGAGCTCACGCTCCTCCTTTCGGCCCCGGAAGCGGGAAAGGGCGCCCACCCTTACCGGGTAGTCCGCGAGCCGCTCCTCGAAGGTGTGCCGATGCTGCTCCGCGAGGATGGTGGTGGGGGCTAGGATCGCCACCTGCTTACCGTCCTGGACCGCCTTGAAGGCGGCGCGGACGGCCACCTCCGTCTTTCCGTAGCCCACATCGCCGCAGATCAGGCGGTCCATGGGGCGGGGATTCTCCATGTCGCGCTTCACGTCCCGGGAGGCCGATCGCTGGTCCGGCGTGTCCTCGTAGAGGAAGGAGGACTCCATCTCCTTCTGCCAGTGGGTGTCCTGGGAAAAGGCGAAGCCCTCGGCGGCCTCCCGGCGGGCGTACAGCTCCAGGAGCTCGGCGGTCATGCGACGGATGGCCTCCTCCGTCTTCCGCTTCGCCGCCTTCCACTTCTTTCCGCCGATCTTGTGGACCTGGGGCGGCGTGGAGGCGTCGTCCTCGCCGACCCAGCGCTCCACGAGGTCCAGGCGGTACACGGGCACCCGCAGGATCTCGCCGCCGGCATACTCGATGGCCAGGGACTCCATGGACTCCCCGGCCACCTCGAGCCGCTCCATGCCCCGGAACTTCCCCACCCCGTGATCGAGGTGTACCACGTAGTCGCCCGGCTTGAGCTGGGCCAACGATTCCAGGGATACGGCGCCCCGGAATCGCCGGGATCGCCTCAGGCGCCGCGAACGGCGGAAGATCTCGTGGTCCGTGAGGACACGAAGCGGTGGTGTGGCGCGGGGGAGGACGAAGCCCTGCTCCAGTGAGCCCACCGCCACCTGGCTCCCGGGAGGAAGACGGTCGCCGCGGCGTCCCTCGGCCAGGAGCTCCTCCAACCGCTCGGCCTGCCCTTCATTGTCGCACAGGAGGAGCGTGCGCTCACTCCGTGCGGCCCCTTCCCGGAGCACCGCCGAGAGCCGCTTCATGTCCCGTTCGATGGCCGGAGGTGGCTCCGCACCGAGGGTCGCGTCGGCGTCCGGGTCGTCCTGGAGTAACTCGATCCGGGGGAAGGTGGCCAGCGCCCGAGCCGCCTCCGGGGGCCGGAGGAACAACTCTTCGGGAGGGTGAAGATCCTGCATCCCCGAATCCCGAAGCTCCTCGTAGACCCTGGTGGCGTGCTCCCAGGACCGGCTCAGGATCCGGGACCACGACTCTCCTCCCATGTCCAGGAGCAGGGCGTCCGAGGGGAGCAGCTCGAGGAGCGAGCGAGTGGCGGCGCCCGCGGCCTCCTCCACGCTGAAATCCACGGGTAGGATGTGCGCTTCCTGGAGCGTGCCGCTGGAGCGCTGGTCGAGAATGTCGAAGGTCCTCAGCGACTCGATCTCGTCCCCCCAGTACTCGATCCGGAGCGGATCCGGAGAGCCGAAGGAGAAGACGTCCAGGATCCCTCCGCGGACGGCGAATTGACCCACCTCCTCCACCACCGGGACCCGGTCGAAGCCTCGCTCCTCGAGAATCTCCACCAGCGAGGAGAAGGGCAGGGTGTCGCCCGTCCGGAGGGTGAGGCGGAGGTCCGCCAGGTGGGCGGGAAGAGGCGCCCGCTCCTGGAGGGCCCGCACGGTGGTCACCAGGATTCGTCCGCGACCCGAGAAGACGGACTCCACCGCCTCGACCCGAAGCCCCCCGATCTCGACGTGCGGCTCGTCCGACTCGTAGGGAAGGCTCTCCCGCTGCGGGAAGAGGTGGGAGACTCCCTCCCCCAGAAGCGAGTCGAGGTCGGCCTCCACGGCCTGGGCGTGGGATGGATCGGGTAGGACCGCCACCACGATCCGCTCGGGCCGCCGCCGGTGGAGCGCCGCCAGGATGGCGGCACCGGCAGACCCCACCACTCCGGTCAGCCGGAAGGCGGACCCCGGCGAGGGGATCCCCCGCAGGAGGGACCCGAAACCGGGGCAGGACTCGATGGAATCCAGGACGAGATTATGGGACTTTGGCACGCCCGGTATCGGCAAGGTTGGTTCCGGAGCGCCGGACGGCACCTCCCGAGGAGGCCACCCAGCTCTCCGCCAGGAGCAGGACTACGGCGGCGGACAGCAGGAGGATCCACACCTCCCGACCGCGACGGCGGGAGAAGACCCGACTCCGCCACTCGGCGGCGGACCCGGCCTCCGTCAGTGCGGCGGAGGAGAGATGGCCCGCCAGGGCGTCCTCCGCGGCGGGGGCCAGGAGCGACTCCCGCATGGGGGCGTTCACGGCGACACGATCCAGGACCTCCTCACCAGCCAGGACGGTGTAGATCCCCGGCTCGCCGGTGAAGCGAAACTCGTGCGTACCGTCCACCGGGGCGCGGGTTCCGGAGGGCCCCTCCACCGATGTGGCGGCCACGGGGAGCAGCAACGGGGCGCCCGCTTCGACTCGCCGCAGCTCGGACACGGCTCCACGTCCCACGAGCAACCACTCCACCAGTGGAACCATGCCCGCCTCCAGCGGCACGTCGGTTTCCTCCGGGTCGAGCCTCGAGGCCAGGAGCAGCACCGTGTTCCGGGGCGCGGCGGCCTCCACCAGCCAGGGGGATCCGTCTTCCAACTCGATCCAGGCGGTGGTCTCCGGACCGGGTGTCATGGTGAGAGCCCGGACCCGTTCCACGCGGATCCCCTCGAGTCCTACGCCGGTGCGGTCCAGGCCGACGACGCTGGTGCCTCCCGCCCCGCCCTCCACCGCGACCCCGAGACCCGACTCGCGCAGGCGGCGCGCCAGGGCGGTCCGCAGCGCCGGATCCGGCCCCGGGACGGCCACGAGTCGTTGCCCGGGGCGAAGCGTCTCGATCCCCGAACCCCATTCGCTGATGAGCACCTGCGCCTCCGCAGGGTCGGACGGTCGGATCCGTCCGCCCTCCTCCAGCACGCTCAGGGCCTCCCGGAGGAAGGGTCCCGGATCGCCGACCACCGCCACCGCCGGCGGCGGCTCCACCACCAGCGAGAGGTAGAACCGGTCGTCGGCCCGCAGGTCGTCCGGGTCCGTCTCGGCGTACCCCTCCAGGCGCCCCTGGGGAAAGGGCCCCGCCGGAAGGACGGCGGTCCCTTCCACCGGGGTGGACGCCGCGCCGCGGAGCTGGTCCGCCAGGAATACGCGGACCGGGACGTCCGAGGTGTCCCCCGGCGCTCCCCCCACGCTCACGGCCACCTCGGTTCGGCGGTTGGCGCGGGGCGGGAGGCCGCCGCCCACCGTCACACTGCGTACGTACCGGTTCGGCCCGGGCTCCGACACGCCTCGATAGACCACCACGGGGATGCTCCCGAGTTCCAGGGGGGCTTCCCGAAAGGCCGACGCCTGGAGATCCGAGACGAGATGGATCTCCCGCGCCTCCAGGGACGTTCCGTCCAGGAGCCCGCGAGCGCGGACGAGGGATTCGGAGAGGTCCCCGCGAGCGCCCGTCACCGTGGTCTCCTGGACGCGACGACGTGCCTCCGGTGCCGACAGGGGCGCGGCGATGTCCCAGGGCTCTCCCGCCCGCAGGATCCAGAAGCGGTCCCCGGGTCCCGACTGGTCGAGGACGTCCAGAGCGCGCGCTTTGAGGGAATCCAGAACCCGTCCCTCTCCCACCACACGCCCGCTACTGAGGGAGTTGTCCAGGACCATGGCCACGGCAGTGGGCGGGTGGGCGGGTCCACCGCCTCGAAGGACGAGCCGGGCCCCTGCGAGCGCCGCCAGGACGATGATGGCCATCCGGAGGAAGAGGAGGAGGAGCTGCCGGGTCCGAATCCGCCGCGCGTGGTCCTTCTCGGTGCGGAGGAGGTATCGGAGGGCCGGGAACGCGATCCGCCGACCCTCCGAGCGGTGCAGCAGGTGCAGGAGGAGTGGAACCGCGATCCCCGCCGCCAGGGTCAACAGGAGCGGGTTCAGCAGGCTCATGCCGGGCGCCCCCCGAAGGGCTCGAACCGCTCCACTAGCCCAGGCGCTCCCGCTTCCGCAGATAGGTGCGCATGGCCAGCGTGAGAGGCTGGTCCGTGTCCACCACGTGGTAGTCCACGCCCTGGGTCTTGAGGCTGCGCTCCCACTCGCGGATGGCTTCCTGAACCGCCTCCCGGTACTCGGTGCGGATGTCCGCGGCGTTCACGAGCAGCTCTTCGTGCGTCTCGGGGTCGAAGAAGCGCGCGTCCGCCGAGGGCGGGAGCTCCCGCTCGCCGGGATCCACCAGGTGGAAGACCAAAACCTCATGGCCCCGGTGCCGAAGGAAGTGGAGAGCGGTGCGCGTCTGATCGGGCTCCACCAGGAGATCCGAGAGGAGGATGACGAGTCCACGGCGTCGCAGGCGCACCGCGAGGTCGCGGAGCGCGTTGTGGGGCATGGTGCTCCCCGAGGCGTCGAGCCCTTCGATGTGCCGCACCAGCTCGTGCCATTGACGACGACCTCCCCTGGGATGGACCCGGTCCACCACGGCCTCGTGGAAGGCGGTCATCCCTACCGTATCCCCCTGCCGAAGGAGGATCAGCGCCAGGGCGGCGGCCAGGTGCTTCGCGTACCAAAGCTTCGTCGGAAGGATGCCGGGCCGTGAGCTCCACCCCATGGATGCGCTCACGTCGAGCAGGAGGTACGCCCGGAGGTTCGTCTCCTCCTCGAACTGCTTCACGAAGAAGCGGTCGGAACGGCCGTACATGCGCCAATCGATGTACCGCAGGTCGTCGCCCGGCTGGTAGTTCCGGAGCTCCGCGAATTCCGCCGAGAAACCCCGATGAGGCGAGCGGTGGAGGCCCATGAGGAAGCCCTCCACGACCTCCCTGGCCACCAGCTCGATTCCGCCGAGGGAGGCCAGGGTCCCCGGGTCCAGGAGATCGGGTCTCGACTTGATGTGAGGGGTCGCCATGGGAGGAGGAAGCTAGTGGAATCCGCGGGGCCCCGACACCGCCTCCATCGCTGTCCTCTCAGGGGCCAGCGTCCGTCCCCTGGGGGAGACGGCTCTCCCGCCGAAGACCCCGGGAAGCCGCACGGCTATGGGGACGCCCGGCGTGGCACGATCCCTGCTCCTACCTGGAGTGTCGAATCGTGTGTTGGCCAAGGAGGGACGACATGATCCGGATCCGGAGATGGACCACCGTGGCGCTGGCGGTGTTGGGCGTTCCTGCGGCCCACCTGGATGCGCAGTCGGCGGACGTCCCGTCGGTGGAGGCCCGGATCTGGCTCGACCGGGGCGACGAGCCCGTGGTGAACCGGGGGGACCGCGTGCGGGTCTACTACCGCACCTCTGCGGACGGATACCTCGCCATCTTCCACATCGATACGAACGGCTCGGTGAGCCTGCTCTTCCCGGCGAGCCCGGAAGCGGATCACTGGGTGCGGGGCGGCCAGGACTACCGTCTCCTCTTCCCCCGGACGTCCCATTGGTTCGTGGATGACGACCCGGGGATGGGGTACTTCTTCATCGTCGCGTCGCCCGAGCCGCTGGATTTCCGCGAGTTCCGCTATTCCTGGGCGGCCAACGCGTGGGACCTCTCCTTCGTGGGGCGGACGGTGCACGACGATCCGTTCGTCGCCATGGACGAGTACATCGCGCGGCTCATTCCCGACTGGGAGTACGCGGAGTACGCCCTGGACTGGGTGGAGTACAACGTCGGGGCGCAGCACGACTATCCGCGCTTCCTCTGCTACGACTGCCACGGCTTCAACACCTACTCCGCCTGGAATCCCTACCTGAGCGCCTGCAGCAGCTTCCGGGTGGTCATCTACAACGACCCCTGGTACTACCCGGTGAATCGCTATCGCGGCACGCGGGTCGTGTATGTGCGGCCCCCGGTCTGGAGGCAACCTCGCTTCACGTTCAAGGAGCGAGCGGTGGGTGAGCCCTGGAGCCCCGTGGTGCAGCCCCGTCCGTCCGACGGCAGTCGCCCGGGCGTTCCGGGCAGCGTGGCGCCTCGGAGAAGTGGTGGCGGGATCGGGAGTGGAGGGACCGTTCCGCCGGTGTCGCGGCCCTCGAGTGGGACGCCCGGGTCCGTACGCCTCGAGCCCCGGACGCGACCCACGAGGGGTACCCCCGTGTATACGCCCCGGGGAGGCCGGGTGGGGTCCACGCCGAGCACGCGGGAGGGCCGGGGTACGACCCCCGCGACCGGGTCGCCCTCGAGCCGGCCGCCGGGCACCACGGTGCGTGGCATGCCCACGACGCGGCCCGGTGGCACCGCGGGTACGAGGGGCACCCCCACGAACCGTGGCGGCGCCACTCCGGCTCGTCCCCCCTCCACGCGCAGCGGGGGCGGAACGACGACGAGTACCCGCTCCATCCCGGTGATCCTGGGTCGCCCGTCCTCCCGGGCACCCACACGGTCGGCGCCCGCCACCACGCGGTCGTCGGGGACGTCCACCCGGTCGATCCCTTCGACAACCCGGACCCGGGCACCCACGCGTTCAGCGCCCGCCACCACGCGGTCGTCGGGGACATCCACCCGGTCGATCCCTTCGACGAGCCGGACCCGTACGCCCTCGCGGTCGCTGCCGTCGACCTCCCGGACCCGCGCCCCCACTCGGTCATCGGGGACGGCCCGGACGCGGACGCCGACCCGGTCCTCCGCAGGGTCCACCAGGACTCCACCGAGATCCTCGGCGGGGTCGAGCCGACCCCCGACGCGGAGCGCTCCCGCCCGCCGGCCCCCCGTGCGCCGAAAGCCCGGAGGCGGAGGGTCCCGCTAGGCTGGCCCGCGGCCTCCGGTCGCGCGCGGGGCCCGGAGGACCGGCTTGTCGGTCCTCCTCGGGAACGCGCCGGCCGTGGCGCCCTCTCGGTCAGTTCGTCCCGAAGGAGACGGTGACCCCGACCAACGTTGCGTTCGCCACGTCGCCGGTGCGAACGGCCGCGGCGCCGGAGAGATGCAACGGACCCACGATGACGCTCAGCCCGCCACCGAGTTGCACGCCGCCTGATACCACCGCGGCGTGTCCACGGAGGGGAAGAAAGGAGAGCCCCTGGAACTCCGCCCCCACCCCCGCGTGAAAATCGGGGCCCAGGGCGAGTCTTCCGGAGGTGCGCGTCCGGATGTCCGCCATAATGCGCCAATCCGGAATGTCGGTGAGCTCCGCGCCCACCGAGAACACGGGTCCCGGGGTCAGGTCCTCCACCGCATCACGCATGTTTCGGGGAGCCGCCTCCGCCGGCTGCTCCTCGAAGTCGTCCGCCGAACTGCCCTGCTCGAAGAACATGGTGCCCGGGATGTACGAGAAGCGGTCCAGCGACCACTGGAAGGTGCTCAGCACGTTCTGGATCGTGGCACCCACCCTGAATCCGTCCGCCTCCCAGATGGCACCCAGGTCCAGCCCGATGCCCGACCCCATGTCGAAGCCGGCGTCCTCGGAGCTGTTCAAGATCGCCGGAAAGGCCAGCTCAACCGAAACGGGATCCGCGGTGAGGGTGCTGCCCAGATCCCGTCCCACCGCGAGTCCGTGTCCCACGGAGTACTTCCCCGTGACTCCCAGGGACAGACGCGGCGTGGCCCGGAATCCGTAGGAGAGCGCGATGGTGCTGATGGCGAACCCGTCCAGTCGGGAACCCTCCAGCTGGAAGTCCCGGGGCTCTCCGGTCCGGCCCGCGTTTCCGTAGAGCAGGAGCTCCGCCGCATCCGGGTTTAGTGAGAGGACGCCACGAGCGACGCTGGAGAGCTGGAGGCCCACGGGTCCGATGCTCATGGCCAGGGGGGTGACTCCCACCTCGGCCGGCCCCGACTGGCTTCCCGCGTCGATGATGCTCTGCAGCCACCCGTCCTTCACTTCGGCGGGGACGAGCCGGCCCTCCCAGTCGGCGATGTCACCCATCCCCACGGGCCCCATGCCTCCGAGGAGGGACACCGCGGGCAGAGCCATGGAGAATCCGGGCGAGCTCCCCAGGGCCAGGCCGGCGGGATTGTTGGCCACCGCGGCGAACCCCGTGGCCGAGGCTGTCCGGTTGAACCCCAGGGCGAGAGAGGTCGCACTGGCCTGGGGAAGCTGGGCATGGAGCGCCGAGCCTGCGGCGAGGGCGACGATCCCCAGGGAGGCTAGAATCGGGATCCGCGACAGGGCCTTCATCCACCCACCTCCAGAATCAGGTCGAAGCTAGCCTGAAGAACGAGCTCCTCGCCGGGGTCCATGGTGATGACCCCCGCTGCGGGATCGACGGCCGCTTCACCTGTGAGCAGCACGCCGGGCCGTCCCAGGAAGCTACGCAGCTCATCTGGACTGAATTCCAGTCGTACGCGGGACTCGGGGGCCGTGGAGATCGCGGCGGCCTTCTCCACGTACGCGCCTCCGCTGGACTCGTCCCGGATGGCCACCGACAGGTCCGCCCCGATCCCGAAGGGGTTCACCACGTCCACCACCAGTGCTCCGGACACGATCCGGTCGGTGAACTCGCGGTCGACCTCCTCCACGCCGAGCTCCACGGCATCCAACGTCACGCTCTCTCCGGACACGTCGGCTCGGACCGTGGATACTCGAACGCTCCGGGCGGTGACGGTGACGGAGACGGCGAGGAAGGCCTCCAGCGTAACCGGGTCGCCGGTCGGGGAGTCCACCACGGCGGTGACCTCCAGGTCGCCTTCCACCGTTCCCGGGAGGAGGGGCACCGAACGGACGAGCGTGGTGCCCGCCGGGAGGGGGGTGGTGGTTCCGTCTATCCTCAGCGTGCCCAGGAGATCATCGTCGGCGCTGTCGGAGAGGTTCAGCGTTAGGGAGCCGACGGCGCCATTGGCCGGATTGAGCGGATCGAAGTTGAGGCCGTTCACGATCTCCACCTGCACCTCGCCGTCCAGCACCGTGAAGGACTCCAGGCGGGGGTCGAACACTGCCAGGGCGGAGAACTCCCCGAAGAATGCGGGCTTCGGCACGGTGGTGCCCGTGAGCAGGAGACAGGGCGGACACAGGTTCGCCAGCGTCTCCGAGAACACCACCGGGTCGAAGTCCACCAGAAATGCACTGGAATCGGGCGTCAGGGTCACCTGACCGGGCAGGAGCTGGCCCACCCCGAAGCGGGTCGTTTCCGCCGGGATCACCCACCGGGATTCGATGGTCGGCGCCCCCGTGGGGATGTCGCATGCGGTCATAGCCATGGTGAGCGCGGCCAGGCCTAGGGTGCTCTTGAGGATGCGTGGCGCCTGCCGCGGAAGGGTCCTGATGGGTCGGGTCACGGAGCTGGAGTCCTCCTCACGACGCGGATGCTGGCGGGAGGCGCTCTTCGCCTCCGATTGATGCCCCTCTCCGCGTCCGGTTAGTTTATCCATCCGCCCTAGCAAGATCTGAGCCCGGTGGCCAAGAACCGCCGGCTAACCACCGCCCCGGCGATTCCGTGGAACTCGATCACATTCGTAATTTCTGCATCGTCGCACACATCGACCACGGAAAGTCCACCCTGGCCGATCGGCTCCTTGAGCATACCGCGACGCTGGATCGACGCCAGATGCGGGAGCAGGTCCTGGACTCCAACGAGCTGGAGCGGGAGCGCGGGATCACCATCAAGCTGCACGCCGTGCACATGGACTACCGCGCGGAAGACGGCGAGGAGTACGAGATCAACCTGATCGACACCCCCGGGCACGTCGACTTCACGTACGAGGTCTCACGCTCCCTGGCGGCGTGCGAGGGCGCCGTCCTGGTGGTGGACGCCACCCAGGGCGTGCAGGCGCAGACGCTCTCCAACCTCTTCCTCGCGCTGGATGCGGACCTGGAGATCATCCCGGTGGTCAACAAGATCGACCTGCCGGGGGCGGAGCCTGAGAGGCGGCAGCTGGAAGTGGCGGAGCTCCTGGGCGTCGACCCCGATACGGTCCTGCTGGCCAGTGCCAAGGAAGGGGTGGGGATCGGCGCGATCCTGGAGGCCATCGTGGAGCGGGTCCCGCCCCCGGCCGGAAAACGGGACGCGCCGCTGCGGGCCCTGATCTTCGACTCCTACTACGACAAATACCTCGGAGCCGTGCCCTCGATCCGGGTCGTGGACGGGGTGATCCGCGCCGGTATGACCATCGCGTTCGGGAACGTGGGATCGGAGTACGAGGTCACCGAGGTGGGATACATGCGGCTGAAGCGCTTCCCCCAGAAGGAGTTGGGACCGGGGGAGGTGGGGTATGTCGTGGCCGCCATCAAGGAGGTGGCCGACACGCGGCCCGGCGACACCATCGTGGACGCCAGGAACCGGGCCAAGGAGCTCCTCCCGGGATACCAGGAGGTGCGACCCATGGTCTTCGCAGGGCTGTATCCCACCAACGCGGACGACTACGAAGACCTGCGGGACGCGCTGGACCGGCTCAAGTTGAATGACGCTTCCCTCCAGTTCGAGCCGGAGACCTCGACGGCGCTGGGCTTCGGATTCCGTTGTGGCTTCCTGGGACTCCTCCACATGGAGATCATCCAGGAGCGCCTGGAGCGGGAGTTCGGGGTGGACCTCATCACGACCGTGCCCAACGTGGAATACCACGTGCGCCTCACGGACGGCGCGGAGCTGGCCATCGAGAGTCCCACCGCGCTTCCCGAGCGAGGCAACATCGAGTCGGTCTCGGAGCCCGTGGTGAAGGTGCGGATCCTCACCCCTTCGGAGTACATCGGGAACGTCCAGAAGCTCTGCCACGACCGCCGGGGCGTGTTCAAGTCCATGAACTACGTCGACACCCAGCGTGTCGAGCTGGACTTCGAGCTGCCCCTGGCGGAGATCGTCCTGGACTTCTACGACAAGCTCAAGGGCGGGACTCGCGGCTACGCCGCCATGGACTACGAGTTCCTGGAATACCGTCCCGACGAGCTCATCAAGCTGGACATCCTGGTGAACGGCGACCCGGTGGACGCCTTCAGCGTCATCATCCACCGGGACAAAGCCTTCGAGTACGGGCGGGAACTGACCTCCAAGCTCAAGGAGCTGATTCCCCGGCAGCAGTTCGAGGTGGCTCTGCAGGCCGCCATCGGACCGAAGATCATCGCCCGCTCCAACGTGAAGGCGCTCCGCAAGAACGTCACCGCCAAGTGCTACGGAGGGGACATCACCCGAAAGCGGAAGCTCCTGGAGAAGCAGAGGGAGGGGAAGCGCCGGATGAAGCAGGTGGGCTCCGTCGAGATCCCACAGGAGGCGTTCCTGGCGGTTCTGAGCATCGGAGACTGAGCGTGGCCCCGGGGGTCGTCATCACCACCTATCGCCAGCCCAACGCGCTGGAGCTGGTTCTGGCGGGGTATGCGCGGCAGGACCTGTCGCCCAGTGAGGTGCTGGTGGCGGACGACGGATCCGACGACGCGACCGGAGCCGTGCTGGACCGGGTGGCGGCATCCACGGGCCTTCCCATCGTACACGTCTGGCACACGGATCGGGGCTTCAAGAAGACCGAGATCCTGAACCGGGCCATCCGAGCGGCCACGGCGGATTACCTCATCTTCACCGACGGGGACTGCGTGCCGCGCCCGGACTTCGTGGCCACCCATGCCCGCCTCGCCCGGCCGGGGCGCTTCCTGTCCGGTGGGTACGTCCGGCTCTCCCGGGAGACGACGGAGAGCCTCACGGTGGACGACGTGGTCAGCGGCCGGGCGTTCGACGCCAGGTGGCTCGGGTCCCGTGGGACGCCGGGCCTGCGGCACCGGCTCCGCCTCTTGCGTGGTCGGGCCCTGCCGCGCCTCCTGGACGCGGTGACCCCCACGCGCCCGACGTGGAACGGGATGGGGTCCTCCACCTGGCGCGATGAACTGGTCCGAGTGAATGGATTCGACCTGGACCTGGTCTATGGGGGCCTGGACCGGGAGCTGGGGCAGCGGCTGGAGAACGCGGGTCTCCAGGGAGTCCAGGTGCGGCATCGGGCGGTGGTGCTCCACCTTTGGCACGAACGGCCCTACCGGGATGAGGAGACGATGCGACGGCAGCGCGAGCATCGGGAGGCCGTCCGGGAGTCGGGCGCGACGAGGGTTTCCAGGGGCATCGACGAGTTGAACGACGGCATCGGTCACTCGGTTCGCCGGCCCGGCGGCGAGAGATCGGACCGGACCTCCAGGGAGGAGGCATGACGGAACGCTGGTACGTGGGAATCGATATCGGGGGCACCAACCTCGTGGTGGGCCTGGTCCCGGAAGAGGGCGGGCCCCCGCAGGGGCTTCGGGTTCGGGCCACCGATCCGGCGCGCGGGGCGGACGCCATCGTCACCGATGTGGTCCGAATGGCTCGGGAGTCGATCAAGGAGGTGCTGGGATCCCGTCATTCAGGCGCCGTGCTGGGCGTGGGGGTCGGATCCCCCGGTGCCGTGAACCGGTCCACCGGGCGGGTGGCACAGAGTCCGAACCTGGGGTGGCGCGACTACCCGCTGAGGGACCGGATCCAGGAGCTCTCCGACTGGCCCGTGGTGGTGGACAACGACGCCAACTGTGCCACGTACGGGGAGTACTGGGTCGGCGCCGGGAGGGGGGTGCGGTCGCTGGTGGGAGTGATCCTCGGGACCGGAATCGGCGGAGGGATCATCCTGGATGGTAAGCTCTGGCACGGGGCCACGGACGCGGCCGGCGAGATCGGGCACACCACCGTGAACTTCGCCGGCCGGCGCTGCGCCTGCGGGAACTACGGGTGCGTGGAGGCATACGCGTCGGGGCCCAACATCGCGGCCCGTGCACGGGAGGGGCTGGAGGCGGGGGCCGAGTCCGTTCTCACCGAGCTGGTGGGCGGGGATCTGGCCCGGATCACGGCCGCAACCGTGTACGAGGCAGTGGTGGAGGGCGACGAGTACGCCACCGAAGTCATGACGGAGACCGCCCGAATCCTGGGGGCGGGAATCGCCTCTCTCATCAACACCCTCAACCCCGAGGCCGTGGTGATCATGGGCGGCGTGACGCGGGCAGGGGATGTCCTCTTCCACCCCCTTCGGGGAGAGATCCGGCGGCGGAGCTTCAAGGTGTCGGCGGACGCCTGCCAGATCCTGCCGGCGGCGCTTCCGGAGGCGGCCGGGGTCGTGGGCGCCGCGGGCCTCTGCAAGGCGGCGCTTGAGGGCTCGGGCGGTTGAGTGTTTCGGCGGACGCCGGCTCTCCCACCGGTGGCGAGCGTAGCTCCGGTCTGCAGAAGCGGGTCGGCGTGGTGGGGACCCTGGTCTGGGACACCATCCACCAACGCGACGGCCGTCCCGAGCCAGCGCACGAGTGGGGCGGGATCGCCTACGCGCTGGCCGCCATGTCCGCGTCGATTCCGGACGGATGGCAGGTGGTGCCCCTCATCAAGGTCGGCCGCGACCTCGGGGAGTCGGCCCTCCGCTTCCTGCGGGGGCTTCCCCGTGTGGAGCTGGACACGGGGGTCCGCATCGTGCAGGAGCCCAACAACCGGGTGGAGCTCCGATACCTGGACCGGGAGCGGCGCACAGAGCACCTCTCCGGGGGCGTGCCTCCGTGGAGTTGGCCGGAGCTGTCTCCCCTGGCCCGGAGCTGCGACGCCCTGTACGTGAACTTCATCTCGGGGTTCGAAATGGACCTGGACGCCGCTCGAGCCCTTCGTGCGAGCTTCCCGGGCCCGACGTACGCGGACCTGCACTCCCTCTTCCTGGGGCTTGGCTCCCAGGGCCTGCGAGTTCCCCGGGAGCTCCCATCCTGGGGTGCGTGGCTCCGGTGCTTCGACGCGGTGCAGATGAACGAGGACGAGTTCGAGCTCCTGGGCCGCGCATGGGGAGACCCGTGGAGGCTGGCGGCGGAGCTGGTGGGACCCGAGCTGAAGCTCATGACCATCACGCTGGGGGAGCGCGGGGCGGGGTACGTGGCGGGACCGGGATTCGACCCAGATCCCTCGTCCTGGCCGGGGATGCGGCCCACCCTCGGCGCCGCCGGGGCCGCGGAAAGTGGCCACAGTCCGCTCACGCGTGAACCGGTGACGGGAGACCCCACAGGTTGCGGTGACGTGTGGGGTGCTACCTTTTTCGCTCGGCTCCTGGCCGGAGATCCGCTGGAGGTGGCCATGGCGCGGTCGAACGACCTCGCCGCCCGGAACGTCCTCCACCGCGGTGCCGCCGGCCTTCACCTTCACCTCGTGGGACGAATCCCCGGGAGCGTCTGACGGTGCATCGATTCGCCGCTCACCGGCTCGCCACATGAACGTCATCCCACTGCCGGCGAACCTGGACTACCGGACCATGGACGAGGTCCTGGACGCGGCGGTGCGGGCGCCGGAGGGTCGGACGCTGCTGGACGCTCGGCACGTGCGTTGGGTGGATCCCAACGGCATGCTTGGCGTTCTGGCGGCGGGCCAATATCTGCGAGAGCGGACGGGGGCGCCCCCCCGATTCCAGATGCCGGAGCATCCCGACGTCCCGGGGTACATGGCCCGGATGGGATTCGCCCGGGCGGCGGAGGGGATCCTCGAGATGGGCCAGTGGCCCTCCCGGCGCGCCGGGGGGGAATCCAGCGTCCTTCTGGAGATCACCCCCATCTCCACCAATGCTGACGTGCACGAGGTGGTGGAACGGGTGCAGTCCACGGCCGGCGCCATTCTGTCCGACACGCTCCATTACCCCCTCTCCGCCGTCGTTCAGTTCAGCGTGATCCTCTCCGAGGTGTGTCAAAACATCCTGGAGCACGCTGAGGCGCCGGGCTGGGTGGCTGCGCAGTCGTACAACTGGCAGAAGCGCCTCGGGCGGAATGTGCTGGTGATCGCCGTGGCGGACCTGGGGCGCGGTTTCCGTGGCTCGCTGGCGCCGGAGCACTCGGCTCGCTTCGGTGACCGATGGGGAGATGCCACCGCGTTGGAGGCAGCGTTCATACATGGGCTCACCCGCTTCCCCGACTCGCACCGGGGCCAGGGGATTCAGCAGATCCGCAAGCAGGTGAGGCGCTGGGAGGGGGCCATCTCCATCCGCAGCGGTACCGCCCGAATCGCGGACGTCCCGGACTGGGACGACTCCCCTCCGCTCCGCGAGGGACTGGAGTCGTTCCCCGGTTCCCAGATCCACATGATCCTTCCCGGCCGCGTACCCCAGGAGGCGTTGTGACGCCCCTCTCCAACCCCGAGGCGCTGCGCATCGACGTGGCGGGATTGGCGCGAGGATCCGTGGCCTCACTCTACTCCCACCTGGTGACCCGCCCCACCGGGCGCGCGGTGCGGCTGGCCATCGAGTCCCAGCTGCGGGAGGCCGGCGAGCCCTCCATCTCGGTGGTGGACTTCTCCCAGGTCACCATTCTCGACTTCTCCTGCGCCGACGAGGTGGTGGCGCGCCTGCTCCGCCGCTACATGCCCGAGGACCGGCCGCGCGACGCCTTCTTCGTGTTCCGGGGAGTGCAGGAGTGGCACGAGGAGCCGATCCAGGTGGTCCTGGAGCGGCAATCCCTGGCGGCGGTGGCCCAGGTGGCCGGTGGCGGGCTCCGGCTGTTGGGAACCGTGGATCCCGACGAGGACCGGGTCTGGCGCCAGGTGGAGGAAGCGCGCTCCCTCCTGCCCGAGTCGACGCCGGGAGGGTCCCTGCTCATGGCCGCTCAGGAGGTGCTGGGCCGGCTGGTGTCGCGCCGGCTGGTCTTTCCCGGGCCGGGGGGCGGCCTGCACTCCCTGACGCACCTGCTGGGAGACGTCTGAGCCCACGAGGGATTCCGTGGCTCATCTCCTGGGCCCGTCGAGCTCTCGTCACCGCGGGGCACCGGCGCCGCGAGCCCTTGTCTGGCCCGGATGCCGCGGCTAGGACTACCTTCCTGCCGCCGGACCTGCGAACCCCTGCTCTTCCGATCCATGCCGAGACGACCGCGCCCCCACCGCCCACTCCCCGGACAGGCCACACTGGGCATCCACGGCGGAGGCCCTCCGGCCGTGGCCGGCGAGCCGGTGGTTCCCCCCATCGTCCAGAGCGCCACCTTCTACGGGGACGGCCGGGGGAAAGGCGAGCTCCTTTATACGCGGTACGGCAACAACCCCCTCCAGGTCCAGGTTGGACAGAAGCTGGCCCTGCTGGAAGGCGCGGAGGCCGGGCTCGTTCTGGGGAGCGGGATGGCGGCCATCGCCATGAGCCTGCTGACCCTCACCCAGTCCGGCGACCACATCGTGGCCTCCCGGCATCTGTACGGCGCGACCCGGGCCCTTCTTGAGAACGAGCTTCCTCGACGCGGAGTGACCACCACCTTCGTGGACCCCGCGGAGGGACGGGAGTGGCGGAAGGCGCTCCGGAAGCGCACGCGCCTCCTCTACCTGGAGGCGCCCACAAATCCCACCCTCCGGGTGTTCGATCCGGAGCCGGTGGCGCAGTTGGCGCAGGAGATGGGGATCCTCCTGGTGATGGATGCCACGTTCGCCACCCCCATCAATCTCCACCCCCTGGAGCTGGGGGTGGACCTGGTGATCCACTCCGCCACCAAGTACCTGGGCGGGCACTCGGACCTGATTGCGGGGACGGTGTGCGGCCCGGCGGAGGTGTTGGAAGAGATCACGCACACCATGCGGCTGTACGGTCCCTCGGTAGATCCAAACACGGCCTGGTTGCTGGACCGCGGTCTACGCACCCTGGATGTGCGGATGGCGAAGCACAACGAGAACGGGATGGCGGTGGCCGCTTTCCTCACGGACCAGGACGCCGTGGCGGAGGTGCTGTACCCGGGGCTGCCCCACCACCCGGATCACCGGCTCGCGAAGCGGATCATGACCGGGTTCGGGGGGATGGTCTCCTTCATCCTGAAGGGAGGCGGGCGCGCGGCCAACCGATTCATGAAGCGACTGGACATGATCGCCGTGGCCCCCAGCCTGGGAGGGGTGGAGACCCTGGTGAGCCAGCCTCGGTACACCTCGCACGCGTACCTCTCCACCCAAGAGCGTGCGGCGTTGGGGATCCCCGACGGGTTCGTGCGCCTCTCGGTGGGCATCGAGGCGGTGGATGACATCCTCCGGGACCTGGAGCAGGCGCTGGAGGCCGTTTGAGGCGCCTGCTCGGGTGGGCCGGACTCCTGGCCCTCCTGGGGGTTCTGGCCGGGGGATTCCTCGTGGCGCGGCTCCGGACCGGTCCCGGGCTTCCCACCGGTGAGCGGGTGGTGGCAGGACTGGACGGTCCCGTAGAGATCCTCTGGGACTCGGTGGGGATCCCCCATGTCTGGGCATCCACCCAACGGGACGCCCTGTTCGCACAGGGGTACCTGCACGGGAGCCATCGGCTCTGGCAGGTCGAGATGTTTCGCCGCGTGGCCACGGGGCGCCTCTCGGAGCTCTTCGGAGACGCCACGCTCGAGACCGACCGCTTTCTCCGGACCCTCGGGATGGACCGGGCAGCGGAGGCGGGCGCCTCCCTCCTGAGCCCCCAGACGCTGGAGCTCCTGCAGGGGTACGTGGACGGCCTCAACGCGGCGGTGGACGGATGGGAGGGGTTCCTGCCACCGGAGTTCCTGATCCTGCGGGCCCGACCCGAGCCCTTCCGCCTCGCCGATGTCCTGGCTCTCGAGAAGATCATGGCTTGGGACCTGTCGGACTACGAGTCGTCCCTGGACCTCGCCGAGGCCCACGCCCTTCTCGGCGCCGACGACTTCCGGCGCGTAGCTCCATCGTATCCGGAGGACGGGATCACGATTCTCGAGAGCGCGGGGGTGGAGGGACCCGCCGAGGGATCCAGGGCGGTGGCTCTCCGGTCCGACGGTGCCGTACCGATCCAGGGTGCCGACGCCGGGGGCGACCCGGGTCCGGCGGCCGAAGTGGGTCGCCTGGCGTTGGCGCGCTCCGCGCTCCGGCCGGGCCGGACTCCCTTCGACTTCGTGGGGGCTGTGGGCGCTGTTCGGGCCTCCAACGCCTGGGTGGTGGGGCCCGGTCGGAGCGCTTCCGGGCTACCCATCGTAGCCAACGACATGCACCTGGCTCTGGACAAGCCCACCCTGTGGTACTTGGTGGGGCTCCACGCCCCGGGGCTGGACGTGGTGGGCATGAGCCTTCCCGGAACGGCGGGCGTGGTGGCGGGCCGGACCGCTTCGGTGGCCTGGGGATTCACCAACGCCATGGTGGATGACGCCGATCTGTTCGTGGAGCGGGTGGACCCCCAGGACCCGAGCCGGTACCTGACCCCGGAGGGAAGCGAGCCCTTTGAGACGCGGGAGGAGGTCATTCAGGTCCGAGGCGGCGCCCCGGACACGCTGGCGGTGCGAACCACTCGCCACGGTCCGGTGATCACGCCCGTGGAGGAGCGCGCGAATGGAGAGCTGCTCGCGCTCCGGTGGGTCGCGCTGGATCCGTCCACCACCGCCGAGGCTCTCCTGGGGATGAACCGGGCCACCAATGTCTCGGAGTTCCTCCTGGCCCTGTCGGCGTTCTCGGACCCGCACCAGAACGTGGTGTTCGGCGACACGCTGGGTTCCTGGGGCTACTGGATGGCGGGGCGGGTCCCCGACCGGCCCGGTCCGCGGCCCGCGCTCGTTCCCGTACCCGGATGGACCGGCGAGGCGGACTGGCGAGGATACCTCCCGTTCGAGGATCACCCCCACGCCCTGAATCCCCCGTCGGACCTCGTCACCACAGCGAACAACCGACAGGCCCGGACGCCGGTGGGGGACCGGATCAGCGGCGGGGTATGGGCGTCGCCCTATCGGGCGGAACGGATCACCGAGCTCCTTCGGGCCCGATGGGACCACGACGTCGCGTCGATGCATGCCATCCAGCTGGACGTGGTCTCGGGCCTGGCCCTGGACTACCGTCACGTCGCGGTGGCGGCCTTCCGGGAGATCGGCGCCGAGGCCGAGGCGGAGGAGGTGGCGGCTTGGGATGGGTCCGGACAGCTCGACAGTCGGGCTGCCACCCTCTTCCACGCCTGGTACGAGGCGGTGCAGGCGGTGCTGCGGGGGGAAGTGTACGGACAGGCGGAGGGGTATTTCGCCTACGCCCGGGTCCTGGAGGCCCTGGACCGTGGGCTCTCGCGGGAGCAGCTCGCCCAGACGGCGCGAATGGCCCTGGAGCAGGGCTCGGCCCCGTGGGGGGAGGTGCACCAGTTGGAGCTGGACCATCCCATGGCCCGGGTACCCCTCCTGGGAGCTCTCTTCGGATTCGGTGAGAACGGGATTCCCCGGAAGGGGACCCCGCATACCGTGAACGTGGCGGAGTACCGCGCCACTCCGGACGGATTCCACGTGCGGTGGGGGCCGAGTCAGCGCCACGTCACCGACCTGAGCGACATGGACGGAGGGGGATTCGTCCTGCCCGGAGGCCAGTCCGGGTTCCCTGGGGGAGAGCACGCACTGGATCAGCTTCCGGTATGGCAGGCGGGTGGCCTGATTCCGGTACCCCTGTCCAGGGACCGTGTGGAGGAGCGCACCCGGGCTCGGCTGACCCTGGTTTCCGCCGGGGGGTGATGTGGCGGGGTGGGGATCCCATCCCCGTGCATCGGGTGTAGAATTGTCCGTGCGTACTCCAATCCCCCATCGATCCGGAATGCGGTTCATGTCCTATCCGAGGCACCCTCGAGGCCTTCTACCGGCTCTCGCGGCGCTCCTTCTGCTTCCCACCTTCGCGGTCGCCCAGAGCATCTCGGGCCGGGTCACTTCGAGAGACGACGGCGCCCCGGTGGTGGGAGCGCGGATCGTGCTGCTGGATGGTGCGGGCGTGGAGGTTCTGGGCAGCGTCCAAAGCGGTGAGGAAGGGGAGTATCGCCTTCCGGTCCCGGGCGCTGGATCCTACCTCCTGATGGTGGAGCGGACCGGATTCGCCAACCAGGTCTCGAATCCCATCGCTGTTGAGGCCGGGGAGGATGTGGCGTTCAACCTCTCCATGACGGTCCAGCGGGTGGGGCAGACCGGAGCCGTCTCGGATTCACTGGACGACGCCACCCTCCTGGCCATGGCGATGGCGGAGATCTGCGAGGGCTCCTTCGTTCCCGGCATGCACGGAATCCTCTACGGTGCCATCCGGAACCGCGCGGACGGTGAGCCCCTCCCCTTCGTGCAGGCGGAGGTCCGGTGGACCGTGTCCGGGATGGGATCGGACCGGAGGGAGGTCCGAAGCGACGACGCGGGGGCGTACGTCATCTGCAACGCACCCGCCGGGACACCCCTTCGTGTCCGAGCGTTCGAGGCCGAGGCCGACGTGGACGGGACCGAGGAGCGGCTCACGCTTCGTGCCGGGACCATGCGCAAGCTGGACCTCGCCATCGGGTTGTCGAATCCTTCTCAGCCCGGCAACCTCCTGGGGCGGGTCACCGACGACCGCGGCAATCCCCTGGTAGGGGCCGAGGTCCGGCTGATTGGATCCGGGCGGGTCACCACCACCAACGACCGGGGGGTGTTCGTCCTGGAGAACGTCCCGGCGGGGATGGAGATCCTGGAGGCCGAGACGCTGGGATTCGCGCTCCAGAGGGAGGGAGTGCGGGTCCTGGGAGGCCGCGCCCAGGAGCTGGTGGTCCGGTTGGCGGCGGACCCGGTGGAGTTGGCGCCGCTCCTGGTTTCGGTGCGGCCCCGGAAGTGGTTCTCCGATCGACAGGGCCTGGAACAGCGGATCGCCCTGGGCGCGGGCTATATCATGCTCAGGGAGGACATCGAGGAGCGAGCCCCTCAGGTCCTGGGAGAGGCCCTGAGGGGGGTCCCGGGTGTCACGGTAACCCGCCTGGGGGGTGGGATTTCCGGTACCTACTCCATCCAGCTCCGAGGCGCCGCCAACCTGGCCAATCAGGCGTGCAATCCCATGGTTTGGGTTGACGGGGTCAACTGGGGGAACGACGGAAGCATCTTCAGGGACATTCCCGCCTTCGAGATCGAGGCCATCGAGGTCTACCGTGGCGCCGCCGAGGTGCCGGGGGAGTTTTCCGGACAGGAGGCGCGCTGTGGCGTCATCGTCGTCTGGACCCGTCGCGGCAGGGTGATCGGAAACTGACGGCTGACCGACGGGGTCCTGTAAGACCAGGGCCGCTCCACACGTAGGAATCCTCAGAATCGCTTCCGGGCGAGCTCGGGGGCGCTCCCTCACCACCGTGAGGAGGTCCATGACCGTGAGCACCGCCTCCCGACTGCTCCTGGCTGGCACCCTCGTCGTGCTGGTGGCGCCCGGCTCCGTGGCGGGGCAGACCGTGCGAGGGGCCCTGGTGGACCAACTGTCCGGAGGTCCCGTACCGGGTGCCACGGTCCATCTCCTTTCCGAGGCCATGGAGGTGCTGATCACAGCCCCCGCTGCGGAGGACGGCTCATTCGCCGTGTCCCCACCGCCCGGTGCCGGGATCGCGCGGTACCTCCTGGTGGAGGCACCGGGCTTCACGCGCCTTCTAACCGACCCTCTCCCCAACGGATCGGCGGTTTCGTTGGGAACGCTGGGACTCCGGCCCCTGGGGTGGTCTCCCGAGTCCGTGTCGGAACTCGAGCTGGATGCTCGGACCGTGGCGGCATGGTGCGCGGACCTCACCGACAGCGCCCGGGAGGGGGTGGTGGTGGGCCGTGTCCGCGACCGACTCACCGACGAGGGTCTGGCGGGGCTGCCGGTCCGGTTGGAATGGGACACGCCCCGGGATACAGCGCGCCTCGTGGTGGGGGGCGACGACACCCTCCCCTACGTCACCAGCACCACCGGACGGGGAGGGCTGTACCACTTCTGTCGGGTCCCTGCGGACCGGCCGGTCCGGGTGGTGGCCGAAGTCCCAGCGGGGTCGTCGGAACACGCCGCCCTTCGTGTGGAATCCAGCGCGGTGAACCGGGTGGACCTGGTGGTCTCGTTCTCCCGTCCCGGGGAGCGGTCCGCGCTCTTCGGGCGGGTCGTGGACGTCGACACCGGCTCCCCGGTAGCGCAGGCCCGGGTCTTACTGACGGGGGAGCGTGGCTGGGCCCTCACCAACGACCGCGGGTTCTTCTCCCTGGAGGGGCTCCCCACGGGGGTCCAGATCCTCGAGGTGGAGCACCTGGCCTACCGGGCGCAGCGGCATCCGGTGCTTCTCGAGCCCGGAGCGGCCGGCCAGGTCCTGGTACGCCTGGCCGCGGACGCCATCGAGATCGACGGCCTGGAGGTCACGGTGCGCAGCACCCACCGGCTCCAGGGGATCCGCGAGCTGGAGCGCAGGAGGGAGCTGGGGGTCGGGAGGTTCTTCGACCAGCAGGACATCCGCGCGCGGGGGATCCACTACCTGGGTGACGTTCTGCGCGAGACGCCCGGCACCGGCGCCCGGATCCTGGGAGACGGGGTGGATCGCCGGTACGTGATCCGGCGCGTCCGTCGCGCCCGGGAGTATTGTGTGCCCGCGGTCTTCCTCAACGGGCGCCGCTACCGCCTGCCCGGAGGCCTCATGGCGCTCAGCGCTTCGGAGATGGAGGTGGTGGAGGTCCAGCGTGGCCCCGAAATTCCGGCGGAGTTCGCAACCTTCGATGGACAGGCGATGGGGTGCGGAGTGGTCTCGGCGTGGACGCGGAGCGGACGCTGAAGGCCGGCCCCACGTGACGGAGGGGAGACCCGGCCTACGGGCCGGACCTCCCCCTTGTCCATCCTACTCTGCCCGCGTGCGCGTGCGGCGAACGACGTGCTGCCCGAACCGCTCCGGCGCCGGAGCGGGACCGAGTGCCCCTACTTCTCCTCCATGAAGGGATACCGGTAGTCAGTGGGCGGATCGAAGGTCTCCTTCAGGGTCCGAGGAGTGATCCACCGGAGCAGGTTGAACGCCGATCCGGCCTTGTCGTTCGTTCCGGACGCCCGGGACCCCCCGAAGGGCTGCTGCCCCACCACCGCTCCCGTGGGCTTGTCGTTCAGGTAGAAGTTCCCGGCCGCGTGCCTGAGCGCCTCGGTGGCCTGCTGCAGCACCGCCCGATCCTGGGCGAAGACCGCACCTGTCAGGGCGTACGGCGAGGTGGTGTCCACCAGCTTCAGCGTCTCTTCCCAAGCGTCGTCAGCGTAGACGTGGATGGTCAGAATGGGGCCGAAGAGCTCCTCGCACATGGTCACGTACTTCGGGTCCTTCGCGAGGATCAGGGTCGGGCGGATGAAGTAGCCCTTGCGGTCGTCGTACTGGCCTCCGGCGATGATCTCGGCATCGTCGCTATCCCGGGCGTCGTCGATGTAACCGGACAGCTTTCGGAAGGCCCGGTCGTCGATGACGGCGCCCATGAAGTTCGTGAAGTCCGTGGGGTCTCCCATGGTGATGGCCTCGGTCTCCGCCACCAGGGTGTCACGGATCTCGGCCCACACGCTCTCCGGCACGTAGGCCCGGGAGGCGGCCGAGCACTTCTGACCCTGGTACTCGAAGGCGCCGCGGATCATCGCCGTGATCAGCGCCTCGGGATCCGCAGAGGAATGGGCGAGGATGAAGTCCTTACCACCGGTCTCTCCAACGATGCGCGGATACGAGTGGTAGCTCGCGATGTTGGTGCCGATCCGCTCCCAGAACATGTGGAATACCCCGGTGGACCCCGTGAAGTGGAGGCCAGCGAAGTCCGGCTGCTTCAGCAGGTAATCGGTGATCTCGGAGGAGTTCCCCGGGATGAAGTTGATCACGCCCGCCGGGAGCCCCGCCTCGAGAAGCACCCGCATGATGTAGTAGTTGCTCAGGAGGGCGGTGTGGGAAGGCTTCCAGAGGGCCACGTTCCCCATGAGAGCCGGTGCACCGCAGAGGTTTCCACCAATGGAGGTGAAGTTGAACGGCGAGACCGCGTAGATGAACCCCTCCAGCGGACGGTACTCCAGGCGGTTCCAGACCCCCGGGTCCGAGATGGGCTGCTGCGCGTAGATCTCCTCCGCGAAGTAGGCGTTGAAGCGGTAGAAGTCGGCGAGCTCGCATGCCGCGTCGATCTCAGACTGATGCGCCGTCTTGCTCTGCCCCAGCATGGTGCTGGCGTTGATGATGGCGCGCCACGGTCCAGCCAGGAGGTCGGCCGCCTTGAGGAAGACCGCAGCCCGGTCCTCCCAGGGCATCCGTGACCAGGTCTTCCAAGCCTCGCGGCTGCTCTCCAGCGCCCGTTCCAGCTCCTCCGGGCCTGCCGCATGCCAGGTGGCCAGCACCTTCTGGTGGTCATGGGGGCAGATGAAGTCGTGCGTCCGGCCCGTCCGGACCTCCTCCCCCCCAATGATCAGCGGAATCTCGATGGGCTCACTGGCCATTCTCGCCAGGGTGGCCTTCAGTTCGGCTCGCTCCGGTGTGCCCGGGGCGAAGCTGAGCACCGGTTCGTTCTGGGGCGGGGGAATCTGGATGTGTCCGCTCATGAGACTCGGAGTGTGGTGGCAAAGAAAAAGGGGATCCTGCTTGGATCCCCCATCGGCTGGTGCCGCTGGCGGCCTCGTGGGCCCCCTCGGGCCCCCTCGGGCCGAATTGGATCCTCGAAATCTCACCTCGCCGATGCTCCGCCGCAACCGCCTCGGGAGCGCACCTCGAGTCCCGTCTGGACCGCCCTCCCGTTTGAACCCCGGACCGTAGTTTGGGTAGATTCCCCGGCTCGAACACCAGCGCAGGGGCGACCCTGCTTCATGCTTGGCGAAAGGATGGTATCGGATGGATCGCGAAGGCCTGATCCGGGGCGTGTTGTCGGCACTCCAGGGGGTGGCCGTTCCGTCGGGAGGGGACGTCGTCTCGGCGGGACTGGTCCAGAACATCGAGCTCGGTGAGGAGGGCGACCTGCGCTTCTCGTTCACGCTCCGTTCGGACGACCCGGGCACCCTGGTGCGCGCCGTTCGAAAGGCGGCGGAGGGAGTGGAAGGGATCCACTCCGTGAAGGTCAACGTCCAGCTGCCCCAGTCGGCGCCGGCTCCCGCCGCTCCCGCGGCGCCCTCCGGCGGCGGGGGAGGCGGCCTGCAGCCCGGGTCGGTGCCGGCGCCCACTCCCCGGCCGGGGCTCCTGCCGCAGGTGGGCCACGTCATCGCGGTGAGCTCGGGGAAGGGAGGCGTGGGGAAGTCCATGGTCTCCACGAACCTGGCGGTGGCCCTGGCTAAGCAGGGACTGACGGTGGGCCTTCTGGACGCAGACATCTACGGGCCCAACATCCCTCTCATGTTCGGCGAGACCCGGCGGCCGCAGGTGTCGGGAAGCAAGGGACAGGAGCGCATCGAGCCGCTGGAGACGCACGGCGTGAAGCTCATGAGCCTGGGTTTCCTCCTGGAAAAGGAACAGCCGGCCATCATGCGCGGGCCCCTGATCTCGGGGATCCTGCGCCAGTTCCTGGAGCAGGTAGCCTGGGGACCACTGGACGTCCTGGTGGTGGACATGCCGCCGGGGACCGGCGATGCCCAGCTCTCACTGGTCCAGACCATCGACCTCGACGGGGCGGTGATGGTCACTACTCCGCAGGACGTGGCCACCGGGGACGTGCGACGCGGGGTCAAGATGTTCGAGCGTGTGAACACCCGGGTGCTGGGGGTCGTCGAGAACATGAGCGGCTTCACGTGTCCCTCCTGCGGTGAGACCCACGACCTGTTCGGACGGGGGGGAGGGGAGGCTCTGGCGGAGGAGATGGGGCTGGAGTTCCTCGGGTCCGTTCCCCTCGACTCGGCGGTGCGGGTGGCGGGTGACACCGGGACCCCGACTGTGGCCGGTGCTCCCGACTCCCCTGCTGGGCGGGCTCTCGTGGCGGTGGCGGAGGCCATTCTGGCGCAGGTTCGGACCTCGTAGGGGTCGTCCGGGGAGGGCCGGCGGCGGACGTCCCCCATCCCGACCCAGGCAAAAAGGGGGCGCCGACCCATGGGTCGGCGCCCCCTTTGCGCACCAGGGGAGTCGTCCCGGGCCGCTATTCCCCCTCGAGCCAGCGGCGGTCCGCGGCGGAGAGATGCTTCCCGGACCGGCGGTCCAGGAGCTTCAGCACGACCCACCCCACCAGCATCACCGGGGCGACCTTGAAGAGGAGGAAGGCTGTGAGAGAGCCCACCAGCCCGATCACCGATCCGATCACGCCCAACACCACGATGGCCGCGATGATGGTGACGAGGCCGACGGCAAAGAAAGTCAGCAGTGAGCCGATCATGATCTCCTCCTCGATGTTTCCTACCGGGTCCGCACGACCCGGATGCTTCCGAAAGCTGCGTCCACGTCCACCGTGAGCCGGTGTCGTGCCGACCCCCAATTGGTGGACCGGTATGCGCTGCCGTCCCTCTCCAGTCCCTCCGCCTCGAGGCTCGTGAGGAATGTATCCTTCTCCAAGAGCACCCCGACACCTTCGGGGACGCGGAGCTCAAGAGCCCCGAGGCCCATGGAGACGTCGACTCGCATGTCTTGAGTCCATTCGCCGCCGAAGTCCAGCGTCACCTCACCCACCCCCGCTCCCACCTCCAGGCGCTCCGCCCGGAGGTTGCCGAGGTTCTGGGCGAGGAAGTCGGCGGCGCCCACGTGCAGCTCGGCGGTCCGCACCCGCCCCCGGGTGGGACGCGAGAAGTCCACGGTGGACTCGGAGGCTCCCGTCGAGATCTCCAGGTCCGTGAGCTCCATTCCACCCAGGTCCACGGTGGCCCGCACGGCACCGAACTCCAGGACCAGGTCCATGGGAACGTTCGGTGACAGCTCCAGGTCCAGCTCGCCGCCGTCCTGGTGGCCCTTGATGTTCAGGTTCCGGCCTCGCGTCTCGGTGCCCAGCTCCAACCGGCCGGAGGAATACTCCACCACCGGCTCGAAGTGCTCCGGGTCGAATCGGAGATCCATCCGGTAGAGGACGTCCGCGTCCCCGGGGCGGATCTGGAGCCGTCCCACGCCGTACTTCACGCGCACGTCCATGGGCGCTCGATCATCCACCCTGCGGGAGGCCGAGACCTGCTCCAACTCCTGTGCCGTCCCGGCTTCCGGGAAGGCCAGCAGGAGGCCCGCCAGGGCCAGCAGGCCGGGAACGAGGCTACGCATTCGGATCTCCCGCGCGGTCATCCGCGGCGTCGCTCCTGGCCGACTCACCCTCACCGGCTGGGCCGTCGTCCGCCTCCACCGACTCCTCCGCCGTGGAGGACTCCTCACGTGCGAGCTCGGCGTCGAACGCTTCCGCCTCGGGGTCTCCACCCCGTCCCCACCGACGCTCCCGCCATCCGCGGGTGAACATCTCGGTGCCCCACTCCTCGGGCTTCCGTCCGCCCCGGGTCAGCAGGACGGCTCCGAAGCCCACGGCCGCCGCGAAGACGGTGAACATCACGCCACTGACTTTCAGGAGAACCGAGAACGGGTCCAAAAGACCCACCATGCCCAGGAGGTGTGCCCCGAGATACGGCGCGGCAAGGACCAGGAGTCCTCCGAAGACCAGGGTGACGGGGTTGGTGACCCGGACCCATTCCGTGTACGGGTAGCGCTGACGGGCCAACCACGCGCCCAGGTTCCGGGCCACGGCCAGGTAGCCCGTGATCGCCGCCAGAAGGACCGCCAGCGGGAACAGCGGCACCCAGAGAAGGATGGCCGGAATCCCGATGATGGTAACCGCCAGACCCACGATGCCGAGTATGAAGACCGGGAGCGCCAGGACTCCCCCGGCGAATCCCACCATGGCCGCACGGCCGGTGGAGTTCCGGGCAACATCGGCCACGGCCTCCAGATTGGGGCTGGCGAAGTGGACGAGGGCGGCGCCCACGAGCCCCAGGATCAGGACGTTGAACAGGGTCCCGAAGATCCGCCCGAACCCACGTCCGACCCGAAGGACCGGAGAGGTCCAGCCCCAGTCGTTCCGGTGTCGATCGGCGCCGAACTCACTACGGAGCTCGCGCATGACCTCGGCCCGGATCTGCGACTCCAGGTCGGCCCGGGGAGAGTCGAGATGACGCACACCGCCGGTGATCTCACCACCGTCGTTGTCCAGATCGGCGTTGGCCAGGCTCAGCGTCCCCACGATGCGGCTTCCCGGCTGGAGCTCGACCTCTCCGTCCACCACCAACACGTCCCCGCGCACCGTGCCCCGGACTTCCAGCGTCCCGTCCACCACCAGGAGAGACGTCCGGAGCTCGCTTCCCGCGTCGACCTCGAGGTCGTCGTCCACCACGACCTGCACTCGGCTCCCCAGCTCCTCCAGCGCCTCGGACAGGCCGGACAAGGCCTGGACCCGGGAGAGGATCGAGAGGCTCTCCAATCCGCGAATTCCGTCCAGCGCCAGCTCCAGCGCCTCGGCCTCCTGCTGTGCTTCGAGGGCGAGGGCCTGAATGGCGGCGGAATCGAAGTTCAGGGCGAGGAACTCGTCCATCCGCTCCGCCACCCGGCTCCCCTCCGGATCCAGTCCTTCGGGCGGTGTCCAGTCCACGAGCGCCTGCAGAAGCGCCTCGTCCTCGAGGGTCAGAACCTCGGCCACCAGGTCACGCCAGGCTCGGTCCAGGGCGTCTCCAGGGCTGTAGCTGCCCAGGACCTGGTCGCCCATGCGGACGGTTCCTTCGGACAGGGTGAGCTCCATGGACTCGCCGGAGGCGAGCTCCAGCGTGAGGCGGGCCTCGTCGGGTCCCATGGACACCATCTTGGAGACCACCTCCGGGACCTGAGTCCCCTGAGCGGGCAGCTCGGCGGCCACCGCCACGAGCAGTCCCAGAACCAGCACCCCCACGGGAGCCCGAAGCCCCCCGGCGATGAACCCACCCACGGGCCGACCCATACGGAGGTCAGCGAGAAGCTTGCGCATACCGGCCTTCCTTCCCCGAAGGGAAGACGAAATTTCTATAGAGGATCCAGACGGCTCCGAGGCACGTCCCGGAGAGGGCCGCGGCCGTCGCCGCCGTCAGTGCGGGGGAGGCGCCCACGGTCTGTGCCACGGCCCAGACCTGTCCCAGAAGGGCATTCTCCGCCACGAGTCCAGCCAGCATCCCGGAGACCCCGTCCAGGATCCCGGAGAGCTTGAACGTCAGGAACGACAGGAGGTTGCCCAGCGTCACGAGCTCGTGGGAGAAGACCGCCTGCACGGCGAGGGCGACGACGACCGCCGGGGCCGTGCCCATGCCCAGCGCCGCAGCCCATCCGCGGCCCGACGCCGGCATGTGCGAACGAACCCACGCCAGGGCACGCTCCCGCCGCGTGGTGGGGGCCATGGCCGCCTCCGCCATCCGCTGGATGCTGAGGCTGGCCATGACGGCCTCGCTGAAACCGGGCGACGGTTCCAGCACCGGCAGGGCCTCGAGGCTCGTCACCACGCTGTGGAGACCCTCCACCTCGGTGCGGCACGTGGCGCACCGGGAAAGGTGTTCCTCCAGACGCGCGGAGGCCCGGGCGGCCAGCCGGCCGTCCAGGTGCTCCTGGAGCTCCTCAGGGGAGGCGTGCTCCCGAGCATCCCGGCGGCCGAACAGGCCGGCCAGGAGTCGCTGATGACTCCGGGCCGGAAGCTCGGCCATGACCCGCTCCCGGAACTCCACCGAGGGCGTGAGGACCGGCAGGTCTCCCAGATCCTGGAAGAGCGCCTCCCACGCCTCGAATTCGGCGTGGCACCGCGGGCACCGGTCCAGCTCCCCACGCACGAACGACGCCTCCCGGGCGGAGAGATCTCCGTCCAGGAGCGCCTGCATGCGCTCGGTGCTGATGTGCGTGTGCCGATCCTTCACGATGTGCGCTCCGTTGTCGTCTTCAGTCCGCGTCCGACCCTACGGCTCCGCGGCCCTCGGGGTTTCAGTCCACTTCCGGCCCAGGGGCCGGCCTCACGATGTAAGCGGTTCCAACCGCTCCTTCAGCTCCTTCCGGGCCCGGTGGAGGTAGGTCTTCACCGTCCCCAGCGGGAGGTCCATGGTCTCCGCGATCTCTTCGTAGGCGTAGCCTTCCACGTGCCGCAGCAGGATCACCGTACGGTATTCCGGCCGGAGCTCCCCAATGGCGTCCTCCACCATGCCGCCCAGCTCCCGGCTCTCCACGTACTGGTCGGGCTGCTCTTCGCGGGACTCCAGCGTGATGCTGGTCCGGCTGACCTCCTCGGTGCTGGAGGCCTGGGGCGATCCATGGATCGAGACCGTGTCCAGCTTCCGCTTGCGGAGGTGATCGATGGCGTGGTTGTTCGCGATCTTGAAGAGCCAGCTCGAGAACTTGTACGTGGGGTCGTACGACGAGATGGCGTTGAAGGCTCGAATGAACGCCTCCTGGGCCAGGTCCTCCGCCAGCTCCCGGTCCCTCACCATACGGTAGACCAGGGAGAATACGGGACGCTCGTACCGGGTCAGGAGCTCCCGGTACGCACCATCGCGACCCCTCGCCGCCAACGCGGCCAGGGCACGATCGTCCTGGGCGGAGTAGTCGTTGGCCAGTGGCTTCGATCCCCTCGAGTCGCGATCTCGCGGGAAGGCGCCGTCGGCCGTCGCTGTGGTGGATGCCATGGCAACGGGTCCTACGGCGTCTCCCGCCTCGGAGTTTCACCGGGGATGGAACCGGGCGCCTCGCCCGGGTAGCTTTTCCCCTCCCCGCCTTCCGGTGCGGTACGGCGGTGCGATTCCCGCGTGTGCAGAAAGTAATGGGGCCGAAGGGCCCGTCCAACGAGGTTCCCATCCATGCCCGACCCCCAGGCGAAGCCCTCCCAGGGTGCCGAACGGGAGCAGCAGGTCCAGACGATCTTCTCCGAGATCGCCCCGAGGTACGACCTGCTGAACCACGTCCTGAGCGCGAACATCGACCGCGCGTGGCGTCGAAAGGCCATCGATCTCCTGGGGTGGGAGTCGCATCGAGACGGGATCTTCCTCGACGCGTGCGCCGGGACGTACGACTTGAGCCTGGAGCTCGCGAAACGACCGGAGTTCACGGGCACGGTGGTGGCCTCCGACTTCGCCCAACCCATGCTGGTCGTGGGTCAGCCGAAGCTGCAGGGCGCCGACGTGGCACCGGTCTGCGGAGACTCCCTCCGCCTCCCCTTTCAGGACGAGGTCTTCCACGGCGCCACGGTGGGATTCGGAGTGCGGAACCTGTCGGACCTCGACGCCGGCTTCCGGGAGTTCAAGCGGGTTCTCAAGCCCGGCGCGAAGCTCGTAGTGCTCGAGTTCACGGTGCCGCCGAATCCCGTCATGCGCGGGCTGTACATGTTCTACTTCAATAGGATCCTCCCTCTGGTGGGACGGATCGTCTCGGGGCACCCGTGGGCCTACACCTATCTGCCCGAGTCCGTAAAGGAGTTTCCGGGGCCCCGGGCGCTGGCGGAGAAGATGGAAGCGGCGGGTTTCCACGACGCAGGTTGGACGCTGGTCACCGGCGGGATCGCCGCGATCCACTGGGCCGTGGCCTGACGGACCGCGGCGTCAGCGCCCGGGGGCGCCGCCTTCACCGGGAGGAGCGCCCGGCGCCTCCTCCATCTGGCGGATCTCCACCACCGTAACGGGTCCCACCGCTTCCAGTGGCTCGGTCATTCCCTCGGGATCACCCACCACGAGGATCACCATGTCCTCGAGGCGAAGGTGGCGGCGGAAGACGGCCTGGACGTGCCGCGGCTCCACGCGCTGGATCCCACTCAGGTATCCTTCCAGCCAGTCGTCCGGGAGCCCCGCGGCCCGATACCCCATGCGGCGAGACACGACCTGGCCCGGAGACTCGAAGTTGAAGACGAACCCGTTCACCGCCTCCTCGATGGTGGTCTCCACCTCTTCGGCGGTGGGCTCGGCCTGGGCCATCTCCTCCATGGTCTCCAGGATCAGTCGGATGGCGGGAACCGTGGTCTCGCTCCGGGTCCGCGTGGTGGCACCCAGGAGGCCGTCGTACCGCCGAGGTGTGGTCCAGATGGAGGACGCCCCGTAGGCCAGACCCTCCTCCGTGCGGACCCGGTTCAGGAGCCGGCTGGTGAAGCCACCGGCACCCAGGATGGCGTTACCGATCCGGGAGGCGTAGTACTCCCGGGAATCACCCTGCCGCACGTCGGTGGGGTGGGCCAGGACTACGGTGCTCTGACTCACGGGGCGCGGGATCAGGTACACTCCCGGGGTGGCGCCTACCTGGGCCGTGGGGGGTTCCGGGAGGGGCTCCGCGCAGGACGGCCACCCGTTCATCATGGACTCGAGAATGGGTTCGACCCGTTCCCACGACACGTCCCCGGTGACTCCCAGGATAAGTCGCTCGGGGCAGAGGACCCGTGCCTGCAGCCAACGGAACCGATCCGTGGTCAGGCGTTCGGGCGCCAGGTCCTCCACTTCCATCTCCCACCCTACCGGGTGGTCCCCGTACATGAGCCGGTTGAACTCGGAGAACGCCAGGCGCCCCGGGCTGTCCTGACGTCGGCGGGCGCTCTCCATCTCCTGGCCCCGCCACACCGCCACGCGGGCCGTGTCGAACCCCGGTTCCCGCAGCATCCGCCCCCAGAGGTCCACGGCGACCTCAAGGTGCTCCGTGAGGGTGTTGATGGAGGTGAAGACCGACTCACCGGAGCCACCGAAGGTGGACTGGATGGCGTAGCGCTCCAGCACCCGCTCCACCGAGTCCGGCGGCATGTCCACCGTTCCTCCCGACCGGAGAATCACGGGCAGCGCGGTACCAGCCGCATAGTGCTCGCGGGGGTAGCGGGCGTACCCCCCGGAAAAACGGGCGTACACGTTCACCAGCGGGAGGGACCGATCCTCGAGATAGAAGACCGTCACGCCGTTGGAGAGTCGCCGCTCCAGCGGCTCCGGCGCGTCGAAGCGAAGGGGCTGGACCCGAATGGAGGCCACGGCATCCCGGCCACGGATCTGTGCGCTCCCGTCCTGTGCGCCGAGAGAGGCCATGCCGAGGGTCAGGACCGCGGCCCACCGGGAAAGGACCACCACCGGGGCTCGGCGTGGAGCGCGCGTCATGGTTGGCTCCCGGACTCGACGGACCGCAACACCGCCACCGTGAGATTCTCGGGGCGGAAGTACTTCCGCACGACGTCCCGGACCTGCTCCCCGGTCACCTCCCGGATGCGTTGGGTGAGGCGGAAGGTGCCCCTCCAATCCCCCAGCGTAGCCTCCGACCCCGCCAGCTGCAGGGCGAGACCGAGGTTGGACTGGAGCCGCCGGACCGCCCCCGCGGCGATCTGGTTCCGCACACGGTCCAGGTCGTCTTCCGGCGGGACCGACGTGGCGAAGTCAGAGAGCACTCGGTCCACCACGGCTTCCACCTCCTCGACCGTGTGGGGGGCCCTGGGGGTGACGTCGAGGCTGAAGAGCCGCGGGTGGAGGTCGCCCGGTCCCACGCCGGCGCTCACGAAGGTGGCCACCCGGGTCTCCTGGACGAGCGCGTCGTACAGGCGCGCCGTACGACCGCCGGTCAGGAGGGCGGAGAGCATG
Organism: Gemmatimonadota bacterium; assembly: GCA_039586075.1. Lineage (GTDB taxonomy): Bacteria > Gemmatimonadota > Gemmatimonadetes > Longimicrobiales > Gaopeijiaceae > Gaopeijia. Next base: position 94,228 of record JBDHLC010000003.1, read on the forward strand.
GCCAGGGCCGGTGCGTCGGGGTGGGTGGCCGCCGGGACCTTCCAGCCCATCCGGAGGGTGGGCTCGGCGTCGTAGATCACCTCCACGCGGCGGGTGCCCCGCTGCTCCGGCTCCCGGGCCAGGACCGGTGGAGGCTCCTGTCCGGGCGGGATGTCGCCGAAATACTCCTGGGCCCAACGACGGATCTGCCCGGGCTCCACGTCCCCGACGATGGCCACCACCGTGTTGCCCGGCCCGTAGTACCGCCGGTAGTACCGCATCACCTGATCCCTGGACAGGATCTCCAGGTCCGACATGTATCCCACCACCGGCACGCCGTAAGGGTGCATGGTGAAGGCCGCCGCCAGGTGCGCCTCGTAGAGGAGTCCCCCGGGGCTGGTATCCACGCGGAGCCGTCGCTCCTCCATGACCACGTCGCGCTCGGCGTAGAACTCCCGGAAGATGGGATCCCGCATCCGGTCCGATTCGAGGGCGAACCAGAGCTCGGCCTGGTTGCTGGGGAGCTCCACGAAGTACGTGGTGGCTTCGCTGGAGGTGGTGGCGTTGAGGCCCCGGGCTCCGGCACGGCTCAGGATGCGATCGAACTCGTTCGGAACGACATAGATCCGGGCCTCGTCCTCCAGCGCCTGGATGCGGGCCTCGAGCTCGGCCAGGCGCTTCTCCTCGGGCACGGCCCGTCCCCGCTCGGCCAGGATGGTGTCGTGGAGGGCGTCCATCTCGGCGAACAGAGCCACCTCGGCCGCCGCGTTCCGCGTTCCCACGGTGGTGGAGCCCTTGAAGAGCATGTGCTCCAGAAGGTGCGCCGTCCCCGTGCTCCCCAGGACCTCGTTTATCCCTCCCACGCCCACCACTCCCACGAAGGCTACGGTGGGGGCGGTGGGGCGCTCCAGCACCAGGAAGCGCATTCCGTTTTCCAAGGTGAATGCGTCCACCGGAAGGTCCACCTCGAACGCTTCGCCGCCTGGACCCTGCGTCTCTTGGCTCCGAGCGTGTGCAGGCGAGGAGAGCAGGACCGCCAGGGCGCCGAGCGCGACCCAGCGCAGGCCTCGCCCCGGGCTGTGTGGCGGGGGTGGGGTCCCGGGTCCGTCACGGCGAGGTCGCACGAGGGGGGCCAGGGGTCGAGCGGCCGGAGGCGTGGTCCGGGCGGGTGGGGGCGTGGAGCTCAGGACTGGCATCTCGGACAGAGGAAGGCGGATCGGTTTCCGAATACGATCCGCTCGACCGGGGTTTTACACCGGACGCAGGGCAATCCTTCCCTCCCGTAGACGCGCAGCCGCCCCCGGTTGCGGCCCGGTTCACCTTCGGCGTCGCGGTAGTCCCGCAAGGTGGTGCCCCGGTTCCGGATGGCGCTTCGAAGGACCTGCCGCAGGCCCCGGTGCAGCCGTTTCGCCTCCTCCTCCGAGACCAGGTGGGCCGGTCGCTGCGGATGGACCCCCGCCCGGAAGCAGGCCTCGCTGGCGTAGATGTTTCCGACCCCGGCGATCTTCCTCTGGTCCAGGAGCCAGTTGCGCAGCGGCGTGCGCGACCCTTGCAGGGCGCGATGCAGGTCGCTCCACCGGTAGGACGAGGCCAGGGGCTCGGGGCCGATGCGGCGCGTCCGCACCTCCCATTCGCCGGGGGTGAGGACTTCGACGCATCCGAAGCGGCGCACGTCGTCGTACACCAGGGCGCGGCCGTCACCCAGCGAGAAGCGCAGCGCCGGATGCGTGGGCCGGGGCGGGTCCACTCCCTGGAATCCCAGCGGGACGAGAGCCCCGGTCATCCCCAGGTTCACCACCAGCCGGGCCTCGCCGGCGTCCAGGGTGAGGACCACGTTCTTGGCCCTCCGGTCCACGGCGGTCACGGTGCGCCCCGACACGCCCCTGCGGAACGCGGGCCCGGGCACGCGCAAGACGTCCGAATGGAGGATCTGCACCCGCTGGATCACGGAGCCGGGCAGGAGCGGCCGGAGACCCCGCACCAGGGTCTCCGCCTCCGGGAGTTCGGGCATGACGCTCCGGTCAGGACGCCAGCGTCACGGCGGTGCCGGCGGCGGTCACCATGAGCATCCCACCGGCCTTCCCCAGCACCTCGTAGTCGATGTCCACCCCGATGACCGCGTCGGCGCCTCGCGCCTTCGCGGCGTGGACCATCTCCCTCAGCGCCTCTTCGCGGGCTTCCCGGAGCGTGGTCTCGTACGCGCCCGCCCGTCCGCCGAAGACGTCCCGGAGACCGGCCAGGATGTCGCGCCCGATGTGCGCCCCCTGGATGGCCTCGCCGGTGACGATGCCGAGATAGTCGTCGATGTGGTGGTTCTGGAGCGTATGGGTCGTGGTGACGATCATGATGTGTCCTCAGCCTTGCCGGGCCAGCTCGCGCCACCCGATGTCGTTGCGGTAGAAACTCCCTTCGAAGCGGACGGCCGCGGCACCGTCACGGCTCCGCTGGGACGCCTCCTCCAGGGATGAGCCCAGGCCCGTCACGGCCAGCACCCGTCCCCCGGAGGTCACCAGCCGATCCCCTTCACGGGCCGTGCCGGCATGGAAGACGATCGTGTCTTCCCCCTGGGGTACGCCGGAGAGATCCATGACCTTCCCCTTCGCGTAGGAGCCGGGGTAGCCCCCCGACGCCACCACCGTGGTGAGCGCGGCACCGCTTCGCCACTGGGGAGGAGGGAGGGTCCCCAGCCCGCGCCCTTCCGCCGATGCCAGGAGCAGGTCCAGCAGGGAGGATCGGAGCATGGGAAGGACCACCTGCGTCTCCGGATCGCCGAAACGGCCATTGAACTCCACCACCTTGAGGCCCTCGTCCGTGATCATGAGACCGGCGTAGAGGAGTCCCTGGAACGGGGAGTCGTCCTGGGCCAACGCCCGCAGGGTGGGAAGGAACACCCGGTCCCGCGCTTCGTCGAGCAGCTCGGGGGTGGCGATGGACACGGGAGCGTACGCGCCCATGCCGCCCGTGTTGGGTCCGGTGTCCGCCTCGCCCACCCGCTTGTGGTCCTGCGACGGAAGAAGGAGCACGACCTCGGTCCCGTCGGTGACTCCGAAGATGGAGAGCTCCTCCCCCTCCATGCACTCCTCGATTACCACCTCGCGGCCGGCTTCACCGAACTGAAGGTCGCCGAGCATTGCCCGGGCGGCCTCCACCGCTTCCTCGACGCTGGAGCAGACCACGGCACCCTTACCCGCTGCGAGCCCCGATGCCTTGACCACGATGGGTGCCCCCTCCTCTCGGATGTAGGCTTCGCAGGCGCCGAGGTCGCTGAAGGTACGGTAGCGGGCCGTGGGGACTCCCGCGGCACGCATCAGGTCCTTGGCGTAGGACTTGGAGCTCTCGATGCGCGCGCCGGCCGCCGACGGCCCGAAGACCGGGAGCCCCGCCTTCCGGAGGCGGTCCGCGAGCCCCATGGCCAGGGGTGCTTCAGGCCCCACGACGGTCAGGTCGATGGACCGGGCCGTGGCCCAGCCCGCCAGCGCCTCGACGTCGGTGGGAGCGATCTCCACCGGCTCGGCGAGGGACCGCATCCCGCCGTTGGGGCGGGTAGCGAAGAACTGCCCCGTGGGATGGTCACGCTTGAGCTTCCACAGGAGGGCGTGCTCACGGCCTCCATTGCCGACGATGAGAATGCGCATCCTTCAACGGGGAGTGGGTTGTGGCCGATTCGCGGGCGAGCGGACCCCGACCCGAGACGGGCTCGGACTCTAGTCCCGCCCACCGGAAACTTCAACGCCTCCCCTGCGGAGCACGCAGCGGGAGGCGTCGAAGTCGGCCGAGGGCCGGTCCCAAGGGGTCAGGGCTGGCGCTTGAACCCTCCGAAGATGCTCTCGCCCATCCGCTTGGCCGCGCTCTGAACCTGATCCATGAAGTCCCGGGCGCCCTCGGCATAGGCTTGGGCCGCTTCCCGCAGATCCTCCTGGTAGGCCGGATCCGGCTCCCCGCGTCTGGCGTACTCTCCCCGGAGGATCCGGTCGTACGAGCCACTCTCGACCCAGGTGCGGAGCTCCGACACGCGCAGGACCGGGAACGGATGGGTGGCACCCAGGAGGTTCAGCACCTTGAAGACCTGGTCGGCCACGTCGCCGCTTTCACGGTACTCCTCCGCCTGCTGGATGAAGGCGTCGAGGTCCATCTCGTACTTCGTCTCGCTTCCCCCGGCGAGCTTCATGAGCCCGCTCATGACCACGTTCGGGTCCTGGACCGCCAGGAGACCCGCCCGGTCGCAGGAGAATTCCGCCTTGCGCTGCCACTCGAGGAGGGCCACCAGAACCGCCCGGGCGGCGATCCCCACGACGGGGAATCCCATGGAGGCGAGCTGGATCAGGAGGACGGTCATCGTCCGGTAGAGGACGTGATCGCTGAGGATGTGCCCGACCTCGTGGGCGATGATGTACTTCAGCTCATCCTCGTTGAGGATGATGAGCATCCCGGAGTTGAGAATGATGAACGGCTTGTTCATCCCGTACGCGCCGGCATTCACGATTGGAGTCTGCGACACGAAGAGGTCGTACTCCTTCTCCACGTCCAGCGTCTTCAGGACGTCCTGGTACAGGGCGTAGATCTCCGGGAACTGGTTCGGCCCCACCTTCACCGCGTTGGCCTGGAAGGCCAGGCGGATCGGCTTCTCGCCGAAGAACCCGAACAGGCGCCGGAGCACCTCGTCGAAGACCGGAAGCTTCCGGAGCGCGGCCAGTGCGGCCTTGTCCGCCGGGTGCTCCCAACTGCGCGGTGCGATGTCCGTGAGAATGCGACGGGCGCGCGCCCCGTTGTCGGAAGGTGCCGGAGTCCGGTCCTGGTCGTCCATGTGATCCTCTGCCGATCTGGTTGGTGTGGAGCCTCATGCCCCGTTCCGCCCTACGGGCCGGCCGGAGGCCCGGTTTCAGAGCCGGCGCGGCTCCGGGGGCGCCTCTACTAACCCTGCAACGCCCCGTCCAGATCCGCCATGAGGTCTTCCACGTCCTCGATCCCGACGCTCAGCCGGACCAGTCCGTCGGTGACACCCATGCGCTCCCGCACTTCCTCCGGCACGGAGGCGTGGGTCATGAGGGAGGGGACGGAGATCAGGGATTCCACCCCCCCCAGGGACTCGGCCAGCTGGAACACCTGCGTGTGCTCCACCAGGGCGCGAGCCCGGTCCAGGGTGCCCACGTCCACCGAGACCATCCCCGTGAAGCCGGACATCTGGCGGGTGGCAAGCTCGTGCTGCTCGTGGGAGGGGAGCCCGGGATAGAAGACCCGGTCCACCTTCGGGTGCGCCTCCAGGAAGCGGGCGATGGTAAGCCCGTTGGCGTTGTGGGCGGCCATGCGGAGGTGCAGGGTCTTGGTGCCGCGGAGGCACAGCCAAGCGTCCAGCGGCCCCGGGACGGCCCCGGACGACTTCCGCACGAAGCGGATCTCCTCGGCCAGGTCGTCGTCCCGCACCACCACCACGCCCCCGATGATGTCCGAGTGGCCGTTCAGGTACTTGGTGGTCGAGTGAACCGAGACGTCCGCGCCCAGCTCCAGCGGACGCTGGTTGTAGGGTGACGCGAAGGTGTTGTCCACCATGAGCAGCGCCCCACCCGCGTGGGCGATATCGGCCACCCGGCGAATGTCGCACAGCCGCATCATGGGATTGGTGGGAGTCTCCACGTGCACGAGCCGGGTCTCGGGTCGCATGGCCTCCGCCACCGCGTCAGGGTCCCGCGTATCCACGAAGGTGAAGTGCAACCCCAGCTTGGCCAGCACGCGGGTGAACATCCGGGTCGTGCCCCCGTAGGTGTTCTCCTCGCTGACGATGTGGTCGCCCGCGGAAAGCCGCTTTACCACGGACTCGATGGCGGCGAGCCCGCTGGCGAAGGCCACGCCGTGGGCACCGCCTTCCAGGGCCGCCAGGTTCCGCTCGAGGGCTTCCCGGGTGGGGTTGGCCACCCGGGCGTAGTCGTAGATCCCTCCCAGGGGCTCCGCGATGGCGGGCTGCACGTACGTCGAGGTCTGGAAGATCGGGGGCATGATGGCCCCGGTGGTGGGCTCGGGCGACTGACCGGCGTGAACGGCCAGGGTACCGAAGCGGGAGGAAGATCGGTCGGACATGGGCTCTATGGGGCGCGGAGGTGAGCAGGTGTCTGGGAGCAGCCATTCGGCGGGCCGAATCTACTCCCGCGGGGAGGGCGTAGCCACCGCCGAGGTCCTGCCGAAAAGCGCGCTCCACCGAGCGGAAACAAATGGCGTCACGAAATCATTGCACCGCCGTGTCGGGCTTCCGTAGCGTTGAATAGTCGTCCTGTCATCTTTGCATTGCCGGTCAAGGAGACCCTCCATGCGTCGCGTCTTTCCTCCTCTGGCCGTGGTTCTGGCGGTCGCTGCGTGCTCCGAGCAGGCTCACGCACCCACCGCGCCCGAGTCCACCTCCCTCTCCCCAGTGGCCGTTCCGGGGCTTCAGGTCCAGGAGTCCGGGTTCGTCCCGGGCCGCGTCCTGGTCCGGTTCTCCCCCGGCGCGAATGCCCCGGGCCTGGCAGCCGCGGCCGGCGCGTCCATCGACCGCGTCCTCTCGGTGGGAGTCCACGCGCTGAACGTACCCGTCGGGAGCGAGGCGGCGGTGATCCAGGGGCTGGCCCGGAACCCAAACGTGGACTTCGCGGAGCCGGACTACATTCGGACCTTCGGGAACCCGGCCGTCATGCCGGCGAACGACACATACATCGGGTACAAGTGGGACCTGGACAACGACGGAACCATCTACAGCTCGGTGGGCGACCCCCTGGCGAGCACGGGCGCCGCCGATGCGGACATGGACTGGCGTGAAGCCTACGAGCTGCTGGGCGGGAACGCCTCCGGGCAGGCGCGGATCGGGATCATGGATACCGGGATCCGCCACGACCACGTGGAGCTCCAGGGCCGTATCGCCGCCGAGTACGACTTCTTCGCGGGGACCGGAAACGCCGCGGACGACAACGGCCACGGCACCCACGTGGCGGGGATCGCCGCCGCCGCCACCGACAACGGGACCGGCGTCGCCGGCGTGGCCTTCGGGAGCAACGTGGACTTCGTGATCTCCAAGGTGTGCGGGCGGACGAACCGCGGTCCCTTCGGATACGGCTGCCCGACGTCCGCCATCGCCGACGGCATCGTGTTCGCCGTGGACCAGGGCGCCCACGTGCTCAATCTGAGCCTGGGTGGAGGCGGCGGTTCGAACACCACCCGCACCGCGCTGATCTACGCCCGCACGAACGGGGTTCTTCCCATCTGCGCGGCCGGAAACGACGCTGGCGCCGTCTCCTATCCGGGGGCCTGGCCCGAGTGTGTGGCGGTGAGCGCCACCGACTGGTCCGACGGCCTGGCGAGCTACTCGAACTTCGGCCCGGAGGTGGAGCTCGCCGCACCGGGCGGGGATGACGAGGATCCGAACGGGTACAGCTACATCCTCTCCTCCTACCACGAATCATCCACCAGCTATGCCTTCCTGGCCGGGACCTCCATGGCTGCACCCCAGGTGACGGGGCTCGCCGCGCTCCTCCACGCGCTGGGCGTCGAGGGCGCTGAAGAGAAGCTGGCGCGGATGAAGTCCTCGGCCGACGACCTGGGAGCCGGCGGGCCCGACGACCAGTTCGGCTCGGGCCGCATCAACGTTCACGCCGCCGTGACCGGGTCGTCCGGGGGCAGCGGAGGTGGGGGTGGAGGCGGGGGAGGAAACGCGGCACCGACGGCCGCCTTCAGCTTCGACTGCATCGACCTTTCCTGCACCTTCGACGCGTCGGATTCCAGCGACCCCGAAGGCCCCGTCTCGACCTACGACTGGGACTTCGGCGACGGCACGACGGGCACGGGGGTGAACCCGACCCACAGCTACGGTGGCGGGGGTGGCTACACCGTCACCCTGACGGTGACCGACGGCGGCGGGTTGCAGGACGCCGTCGGGCAGAGCGTCTCGGTGACCGAGCCTTTCACCGGCAGCATCGTGCTCTCGGCCTCGGCCGGGAAGGTCCAGGGACAGCACGTGGTGGACCTGAGCTGGAGCGGGGCAGGGTCCGCCTCGGTGGACGTCTTCCGGGACGGGAGTCTGGTGGCCACCACGGCCAACGACGGTGAGCACCGGGACAGCACGGGGCAGCGAGGGGGCGCCACGTACCGGTACCAGGTGTGCGAGGCGGGCACCTCCGTGTGCTCGGGGACGGTGACCGTCGTGTTCTGAGTCCCCCTCGATCCGGCTCTCCATCCGGCGCCGTCCTCCCACGCAGGAGGGCGGCGCCGCTGGCGTCCGTCCCGTCGCTGCCCGCGTTGACGCCCCCCGGTGGGGTTCACGACATTGGCTAGCTGCGGCCGTCTTCTCCGCGTGGGCCGTGCGGGGATGCCTCTCGGCGGCCCTGGCGGCCCATCCGCTTCCTCTTCCAAAAGCCCCTTTCCCATGCCCCTGACTCTTCCTTCCGATCTCATGGTGAGCGTATCCGGCGTCCGTGGCCGGGTCGGCCCGTCCCTCTGCCCGGAGCTGGTGGCGGGCGTGGCGGCGGCGTTCGGATCCTTCATGCGCCGTGAAGGGGCAGAGGGTCCGGTGGTGGTGGGTCGGGATTCCCGGACGAGCGGGCCCATGCTGGTTCGCGCGGCGGTGGCGGGCCTTCAGTCCGTGGGGGTCGACGTGGTGGAGGTCGGAATCGTTCCCACGCCGACGCTGATGCTGGCGGTGGAGCACCATGGCGCCGCGGGAGGGATCGGGGTCACCGCGAGCCACAACCCTGCGGAGTGGAATGCCCTGAAGCTGGCCTCCGGAGAGGGGATGTTCCTCGACGGCGAGGCCTCCCTTCGCTTCCGGAGGTTTCTGGCGGAGGAAGAGCCGGTACGGGCTGGATGGGATGGGTTGGGGACGGTCTCGGAGGACACGGGCGCCGTGGCGCGTCACCACCAGGCCATCTTGAATCTCCCGTTCCTCGACCTTCCCGCGTTGCGGGGACGGAAGCTCAAGGTGGCGCTGGACTGCGTCAGGGGCGCCGGGGGAGTGATCATGCCCCGTCTGCTGGAGGACCTCGGCTGCGAGGTGTCCGGGATCCATATGGAGTCTGACGGCTGGTTCCCTCGGGATCCAGAGCCCACCGCGCAGTCCCTAGGGGATCTGGGGGCCCTGGTGAGGGAAACCGGAGCCGATATCGGCCTGGCGGTGGATCCGGACGTGGACCGGCTCTCCCTGGTGGACGAGACCGGTGCGCCCCTGGGGGAGGATCTGACTCTCGCGCTGGCCAGCGCGGTGGTGCTCCGGCGGACCCCGGGTCCAGTGGTGACCAACCTCAGCACCAGTCGCGTGGTGGAGGACGTGGCGGCGGCATTCGACGCGCCGCTGGAGCGTGCTCCGGTGGGGGAGATCAACGTGGCCCGCCGGATGCAGTTGGAGGGTGCCGTGGTGGGAGGCGAGGGGAATGGTGGCGTGATCCTCCCCGCGCTTCACCTCACCCGCGACGCCCCGGTGGGAGCGGCGCTGATCCTGCAACATCTGGTAGATGTCGGGGCGCCACTCTCCGAAGCGGTGGCCCGCTGGCCCTCGTACACCATCGTGAAGACCAAGCGGACGTTCCCCCGGGAGGCGCTGGAGGGCGCCTACGCTGCGCTGGTCGAGGATCTCGGCGCCGACAGCGAGGATCGCAGTGATGGCCTGAGGCTTGCATGGGAGGGTCGCAAGGCGTGGCTGCACGTGCGCCCATCTGGCACTGAGCCGGTCGTGCGACTCATCGCGGAGGCGCCCGACGGGTCGCAGGCCCAGGCCCTGGTGGCCCGGGCCGGAGAAACCCTGGACGGCGTGGCCTGAGGCCACGCCGAACGGACCAACGAGAGGAAAAAAACACCGTGTGCGGAATCGTCGGATACCTGGGCCAGGACGAGGCGGCGCCTGTCCTCATGGAGGCCCTCCGCCGTCTCGAATACCGCGGCTATGACTCGGCCGGAATCGCCGTCCTGAACGGGAGCGGCGTCGTGACCGTGAAGAGGGCCGGCAAGATCATGGAGCTCGAGGCGGCCCTGAATGGCCACGCTCCGCGGGGAACGGTGGGTATCGCCCACACCCGCTGGGCGACCCATGGCCCGCCCAACGAGATCAATGCCCACCCGCACATGAGCTCCGACGGGGAGATCGCGCTGATCCACAACGGGATCATCGAGAACGCGGACGTGCTCCGGCGGATGCTCGAGTCTGAGGGCTACACCTTCCGGTCGGACACGGACACCGAGGTCATCGTCCACCTCATCGACCACGTCTGGGCCGACGGGACCCGTCTGGAGCACGCGGTGGCGGCCGCCCTGCAGGAGGTCGAAGGGGCATACGGGATCGCCGTGATCTCGAGCCGGGACCCGGAAAAGATCGTCGTGGCACGGAACGGAAGTCCCCTCCTGCTCGGCATCGGACAGGACGGAACCTTCATGGCGGGATCCGACGTGGCGGCGGTGGTGGCCGTCACCCGGGACGTCGTCTACCTGGATGACGGAGACTACGCCGTCCTGGACCGGAGCGGGTACCGGACCTACCACCTGGAGCGTGGGTCGGTGCGTCGGGCCGTTCACCAGGTGACCTGGGATCTCGCGGCCATCGAGAAGAGCGGCTTCGAGCACTTCATGCTCAAGGAGATCTTCGAGCAGCCCGAGTCCCTGGGCGACGTGATGCGAGGGCGGCTGCTCACCGAGGAAGGGACGGCGCGGCTGGGCGGGCTCAAGGATCAGGAGCACGTGTTGGACGAGGTGGAGCGGATCGTCATCACGGCGTGCGGCACCTCGTGGCACGCCGGACTCATCGGCGAATACCTCCTGGAAGAGATGGCCCGCATTCCGGTGGAAGTGGAGTACGCGTCCGAGTTCCGCTACAAGAACCCGGTGATTCCGGAACGGACCCTGGTCCTGGCCATCTCCCAGTCCGGGGAGACCGCCGACACGCTTGCGGCCCTTCGTGAGGCGAAGCAGCGCGGCGCGCCGACAATGGGGGTGGTGAACGTGGTGGGCTCGTCCATCGCCCGGGCCACCGACTTCGGGGTCTATCTCCACGCCGGCCCGGAGATCGGTGTGGCCTCGACAAAGGCGTTTACCTCCCAGATCGTGGCGTTGGTCCTGTTCACCCTCTACATGGGTCGGCGCCGGGAGCTATCGGTGCTCCAGGGCCGGGAGATCGTCGCGGCGCTGGAGGCCCTGCCGGCCCAGGTGGAGGAGATCCTCCGGCTGAACGACGAGATCCGGGCGCTGGCCGAGGAGTTCAAGGACGCCAGCAACTTCCTCTATCTGGGTCGGGGCTACCAGTTCCCCGTGGCCCTGGAGGGAGCTCTGAAGCTCAAGGAAGTGAGCTACATCCACGCCGAGGGATACCCTGCTGCGGAGATGAAGCACGGCCCCATCGCCCTCATCGACGAGAACATGCCGGTGGTCTTCCTGGCTCCCCGCGACGGGGTCTACGGGAAGGTTGTCTCCAACGTGGAGGAGGTGAAGGCGAGAAACGGGAAGGTGATCGCCGTGGTAAGCGACGACGCACCAGAGCTGGAAGGGAAGGCGGACCACGTGATTCGCATTCCGCAGACGGTCCCATGCCTTCTCCCGATCCTGGCGTCCATCCCGCTCCAGCTGCTGGCTTACCACGTGGCGGTTCTCCGCGGCTGCGACGTGGACCAGCCGCGAAACCTCGCCAAGTCCGTCACGGTGGAATGAGGATCGCCCTCGGGTGAAGGTCGTCCTCCAGAGGGTCTCCGGAGCGTCCGTTCGGGTGGAGGGCGACGTGGTCGGTGCCATCGGCCCCGGCCTGGTCCTCCTGGTGGGGTTCACCGAGGGAGACTCGGAGGACGACCTCCGCTGGATGGCGGACAAGATCATCGCGCTCCGGATCTTCCCGGACGCCCAGGGGCTCATGAACGTCGGGCTCGACGAAGCGGGGGGCGACCTGCTGGTGGTGAGCCAGTTCACCCTCTATGGTGACATCCGAAAGGGAAAGCGCCCGTCGTTCGTGAAGGCTGCCCGCCCCGGAGTGGCGATTCCGCTCTACGAGCGCTTCCTCGAACTCCTCCGAGAACGGGCCCCCGGATCCGTACAGCACGGTGTCTTTGGAGCGCACATGGACGTGGAACTGGTCAACGACGGGCCCGTGACCCTCCTGCTGGAGCGGTGAAGGTCCCTCGGCTGGTGCTGGCATCGGCGTCTCCGCGGCGCACCGAGCTGCTGGCCCGTCTCGGGCTGGAACACGACGTGGACCCCGCCCACATTTCCGAGGAAACCCTGGCCGGCGAGACCCCCCAGGAGCACGTGGAGCGCCTCGCCCGGTCGAAGGCTCGTGCGGTGGGGGCGCGGCACCCGGGCGCCCTGGTCCTCGCTGGAGACACGGTGGTGGTTCGTGACGGCTCGATCCTCGGGAAGCCGTCGGACGCGGCGGAGGCCCGTGAGATGCTCACGTCCCTGGCCGGGCGTTCGCACACGGTCCTTTCCGGCCTGGCGCTGGCCGGGCCGGGGCCGGCGGAGATCCTCTCCCGCCACGACGTAGCCCGGGTCGTCTTCCGGCCCCTCACCCCCCAGGACGTCGAGGATTACGTCGCCACCGGAGAGCCCATGGACAAGGCCGGCGGCTACGGGATCCAGGGGATGGGCGGAGCGATGGTGACACGGGTGGAGGGGGACTACTATACCGTGGTGGGGCTGCCGGTCTCCGGACTGGTGTCCCTGCTGGCCGAGGCGGGCTGGCGCTACGCGTTCGGGGGCCTTCGGCCACTCTGACGAACCGGCCACCGCCCGGGCCTCGCTCCCGGATCCAAGGTAGGACAACAAAGGAAGGGACCATGCCCGCACGCGCGGTTCTAGCCATCGACCAGGGGACCACCGGGACGACGGTGCTGGTGGTGGCGCAGGACGGCCGGATTCTCGGCCGGGCGTACTCCGAGTTCCAGCAGCACTACCCGCGGCCCGGGTGGGTGGAGCACGACGCGGGAGAGATCTGGGATGTGACCTCCCGGGTGGCGCGGGCCGCCGTGGACAGTACGCCGGAGGCCCGCGAGGCTCGGCTGGAGGCGGTGGGAATCACCAACCAGCGCGAGACGGTGGTGGTCTGGGACCGGGAATCCCTCGAGCCGGTCCACCGCGCCATCGTCTGGCAGGACCGGCGCACCACGGAGCTCTGCCGGGAGCTCAAGGAGGCGGGACATGAGGCGCTCTTCCGCGAGCGCACCGGACTAGTGCTGGACCCCTATTTCACCGGCACCAAGCTCACGTGGCTCCTTCGAAACGATCCCGATCTCCGGAGCCGCGCAGAGGACGGTGCCCTGGCGGCCGGGACCGTGGATTCATGGCTCATGGCCCGACTCACCCAGGGCCGCTCCCACGTCACCGACGCCACGAACGCCTCCCGGACGCTCCTGTACGACATCCACCGGGGCGAGTGGTCTCCGGAGCTTCTCGAACGCCTCGAGGTGCCGGCGGTCTTGCTCCCGGAAGTGCGGGCGAGCAGCTCGGACTTCGGCGTCGCGTCCGGTGAGTTCCTGGGGACGGATCTTCCCATCCTGGGCGTGGCGGGCGACCAGCAGGCAGCCCTCTTCGGGCAGGGATGCTGGGGCCCGGGTCTGGGGAAGAACACTTACGGGACCGGGGCCTTCCTCCTTCTCCACACCGGCGACGAGCCCGTTCTCTCGCGATCGGGCCTGCTGACGACCGTCGCGTGTGACCGCGACGGCCAGCCCGCCTATGCGCTGGAGGGCGCCGTCTTCATCGCCGGGGCCGCGATCCAGTGGCTCCGGGACGAGCTTCGGGTGCTGGAGAGTTCGGCGGACTCCGAGGCCCTGGCGGGAGGGCTTGCCGAGAACGAGGGCGTGTATTTCGTTCCGGCCTTCGTGGGGATGGGAGCACCGCACTGGGAACCGGAGGCCCGGGGCATGGTCGTCGGGCTCACCCGGGGCGCGGGGAGGGCGCACCTCGCCCGGGCCGCGCTTGAAGCCATGGCCTACCAGACTGCGGACGTGCTGGAGGCCATGGAGCGAGACTCGGGAATCGAGCTGAAGGAGCTCCGCGTGGACGGGGGCGCGGCGGCGAACGACTGGCTCATGCGGTTCCAGGCCGGTCTCCTGGGCGTGCCGGTCCGCCGCCCCGCGGTGGTGGAGACCACGGCGTTCGGAGCGGCTGGACTGGCCGGGCTCGGGAGTGGTGTCTGGGCGTCGCCGGAGGACTTCCTGCGGGCCCGGGAAGCGCCCACCGTCTTCGATCCCGAGATGTCGCTGGAGAAGCGGGAGGCCCTGCACGCCGGGTGGCGGAGGGCCGTTTCCGCCGCGTTGCACTGGACGCGCTGGGACGAATCGCCCCAGGTGGCCTGAAATCCCGTGGTGGGAGGGAGTTTCCCTACCTTGGGTAGGGAACTTCACGGGTTGCGGCGGTACCGCTGTTAACAGAATGTTAAACCGTGAAACGGGTGCCGATTCAACGGTAGCCCGTACTGCATCGTGGACCCGACCAAGAGGGAAATCCCATGGCCAACAACGGCCGTTTCATGGTGGGCCTGGTGGGCGTCGCCGCCGTCGTCACCTATCTGATCTGGACCGGTGTCTCGGACACCATGGTCTACTACCTCACCCCCACCGAGTTGGAAGCCAAGATCGCGGCTGATCCCACGTTCAAGGACATGGGCGTCAAGGTCAGCGGACGCGTCGTGCCGGGTTCCCACGAGGACGTTAACGGGGAACTGCTGCACCGGTTCGTGATCGAGGACGTGGAAAACCCGGAGGTCACCATGACCATCGAGTACCGGAACGTCCTCCCCGACACCTTCTCCGACTCGGAGAGCATGACGGTGGACGCGGTGGTGGAAGGCCGGTTCCGCGAGGACGGGGTTTTCGAGGCCACGACGGTCCTCACCAAGTGCGGTAGCCGCTACGAGGCAACTCCCGAGGAGCTTGCCGGCGGATGAACATACTGGGAGAACTTGCCCTCTGGGTCGCCCTCCCGGTCACCGCCTGGGGGATGGCCCTGGGCTACCTGGGTGGGAGGCAGGAGCGTGGCGACCTGGTCCTCTCGGCCGAGAGGACGGTATACGCCACCTTCATCCTGATCCTGCTGGCGTCCCTCGGGATCATCGACAACTTCCTGAACGACCGGTTCGAGTACTGGTATACGGCGAACTACTCGAGCCGGAATCTCTTCGTCTTCTACAAGGTGGCCGGGCTCTGGGCGGGGCAGCGCGGCTCGCTGCTCTTCTGGCTGCTCCTACTGTCCCTTTTCTCGTCGCTGGCCGTCTGGTCCAACCAGCGTAAGAACCGGGAGTTCATGCCCTACGTGGTGGGGACCCTGATGGGACTCCAGCTGTTCTTCGTGGTGGTGCTCCTCTTTGCCAAGGTGAACCCCTACGAGCAGCTGGGCTTCACTCCGGTGGACGGGGCGGGGCTCAACCCCCAGTTGCAGAACTACTGGATGTCCTTCCACCCGCCCACGCTGTACCTGGGATTCACCGCATTCACGGTGCCGTTCGCCTTTGCCATGGCGGCGCTCATGAGTGGGCGCTTGGACTCCCGCTGGATCGAGGTGACCCGCAAGTGGATCCTCCTCTCCTGGTTCTTCCTGTCGGTGGGAATCGTGCTGGGGATGCGCTGGGCCTATGAGGAGCTGGGCTGGGGCGGATACTGGTTCTGGGACCCGGTGGAGAACGCTTCGTTGCTGCCGTGGCTCACCGCCACCGCGTTCCTCCACAGCATCCAGATCCAGGAAAAGCGGGGCATGCTGAAGGTCTGGAACATGGTGCTGGTGCTGGTCACCTTCGTCCTCACCGTGTTCGCCACCTTCCTGACGCGATCCGGGCTCATCGAGTCGGTGCACACCTTCGCGGAGAACACCACCATCGCGTTCATCTTCCTGACCTTCATGGCCTCTATCGTGGCCTGGGGGGTGGTGATGGTGATCTACCGGCTGCCCAAGCTGCGGAGTGAGAACCAGATCCAGTCGTTCCTCTCCCGGGAGTCGGCCTTCCTCTTCAACAACCTGATCCTGGTGGCCGCCACCTTCGCCGTGGCGTGGGGGACCCTGCTTCCCCTGATCTCGGAAGGCTTCTTCGGTGAGCAGATCACCGTGGGACCGCCCTTCTTCAACCGGATCAATGTGCCCTTCGGGATCGCGCTCCTGGCGCTCATGGGGATCGGGCCCGTCATCGCCTGGCGACGCGCCTCCGCACGGAACCTGAAGAAGAACTTCCTCTGGCCTGTGGCCTTTGGCGCCGTCGTATCGGTGGTGCTCTGGTTCAGCGGCGTCCGGCACGGGCTCGCCCTCACGACGTTCGGCCTGTCGGCCTTCGTCCTCTACATCATCGTCGTGGAGTTCTGGAAGGGGACCAAGGCACGTGCGCGGATCGAAGGGGAGGGCTTCGCCGCGGCGTTCTCTCACCTGGTGTCCCGCAACCGCCGGCGGTGGGGGGGCTACATCGTCCACGTGGGCGTGGTGCTGATCTTCGCCGCGTTGGCTGCGCAGCCGTACTACGTGGAGGTCCAACAGACGATGCAACCCGGCGAGGTGACGGAAGTCGAATCGCCCCTGGGCGGCACCTACCGGATCACCTACGAGAGCACCTCGTCCAACATTCGGGACCCCGATCAGAATCTCGCCTGGCAGGCCGTGGCGCTCCTGACGGTGGAGCGGGACGGTGCCCTGGTCGGGCCCATGCGCACCGAGAAGCGCGGGTACATCCGACCCGAGGGACAGCAGTCCACCGAGGTGGGGATCCACTCTCGCGTCATGGAGGACCTCTACATCACGTTGGCGGACGTGGACCTGGAGGGGATCATCCTGAACAACGATCCCAGCGCCCAGGCCGCGACCTTCACCTTCATGGTCAAGCCCCTGGTGGGATGGATCTGGGCGGGCCTCTTCGTGCTCATCGCCGGGAGCCTCATCGGCTTGTGGCCCAGCGCCGAACGGGTGAGGGCCGCCTCGTCGGCGACCCCGGGTGCGGTGGCCGACACGGCCCCTGCGGGGGACTGAGCCATGGCACTCCTGGGTGCGCTCATCCTCGTGGTGGCGGTGGTGGCGTTCATCCTGCAGCCGGTGCTGCAGGGCCACTGGGCGTCGCTCCGGCACGAGGACGAGGAAATGACGGAGGTGGAGGCACGGCGCCGGGTGACGCTCCTGGCGCTCCGTGACGCCGAGTACGACTTCGCCATGGGCAAGCTGGACGAGAACGACTACCAGGCGCTGAAACGGCAGCTGTCGGCGGAAGCCCTGGCGGCCCTCGAGGCGCTGGAGAAATCCGGTGGGCGGGACGCCGTGGAGGCGGAGATCGCCGCAGCGAGGCAGCAAATGGAGGAGGAGGTCCGCTGCGGCGCCTGTCTCAATCACAATCCCGCGGGCAGCCGATTCTGCGGAGCTTGCGGTGCGGCCCTGGCGCCCCAGGAAACGGCGGGAGCGCCGTGAGCGCAGCGGCGCCTGAGCTCTCCGTGGGCGCCGCGTCCGCCAGCCCCCTCCCGGAGTCCGATGCCGTGGCGCCGCCCCTCACGGCGGTGCAGTTGGTACGCACGTTCGGAGTCCAGCGGGCGGTGGACGGGGTGTCCTTCACGCTCCAGTCCGGGCGATTCCTTTCCCTGTTTGGGCCCAACGGAGCAGGGAAGAGCACGCTGCTGCGCCTCCTTTCCGGTGCGCTCCGCCCCACGTCCGGAGAGCTCCGTCTGGGCGAAGAGCCGCTGCGGACCCGGGAGCCAGGGTGGCAGCACCGCATCGGCGTGCTCTCCCACCAGACCTTCCTGTACGGCCACCTCACGGCGCGGGAAAACCTTCGCTTCTTCGCCGATCTCTACGACCTGGACCGGGTGGACGAGCGAATCGACAGCGGGCTGGCGGCGGTGGACCTCTCGGGGAGGGGCGACGACCAGGTCAGGACCTATTCCCGCGGCATGCGGCAACGGCTGGCGTTGGCTCGGACCCTGCTGCACGACCCGGACGTGGTGCTCCTGGACGAGCCCTTCACCGGCCTGGACGCGCACGCTTCCGCGGTGCTGAGGGGAGTGCTCGGGGCTCTGCGGGACGGACGCCGCACGGTGGTGATGGTCACGCACAACCTGTCCGAGGGCCTCGAGATGGCCGACATCGCCGCGATTCAGGTCCGGGGGCGGCTGGCCTTTTGGCAGGAGGCCGCGGGCCTGGAAGGCAGCAGCTTCCTGGCGCTCTACCGGGAGACCGTGGAGGCCTCGGCGTGACCTATCTTCGGCAGCTGCGGGCGGTCATCCGCAAGGACCTGATCCAGGAGCTCCGAACCAAGCAGCGCCTGGCCACCATGGGCGGCTTCGCGGTGCTGGTGGGGGTCCTGTTCAACTATGCCATCGACCAGACGATGGTGGCGGCCCAGGACATCGCCTCGGGGCTCATCTGGATGACCCTGGTGTTCGCCGGGATCATGGGGGTGGGGCGGACGTTCGAGCTGGAGGCCGAGGACGGCGCCTTCCAGGGTGTTCTACTGAGCCCCATTCCCAGGGATGCCCTGTACCTGGGCAAGGTCACGAGCAACTTCCTGCTGGTGTACCTCGTGGTCCTGCTGGTCCTGGGGGTCTTCGGCCTCTTCTTCCAGTTGCAATACGGGAACCACCCGTTCATGCTGCTGGCGGTGCTCGCTGCGGGGGCGCTGGGGTTCGTGGCGCTGGCCACGCTCTTCGGCGCCGTCTCGTCGGGGACCGCGCTGGGAGAAACACTGCTTCCGATCCTGGTCTTCCCGCTGCTGGTGCCCATGGTGATCTACGGTGCCAGCGCCACGTCCCGGCTCCTGGCCGGACGGCCCATCGCGGAGGTGGAGGGGAATCTCAGGATGCTGGCGGCCTTCGCCCTGGTGGCTCTGATCGCGGGGGCTGGACTGTTTCGATTCGTCGTGGAGGATTGATGTACAAACGGACGGGGTGGATCGGGCCCGCCATGGCGCTCCTCGGGGTGGCGCTGAGCGTGCTGGTCCTCTGGATGGTCTTCTTCTGGGTTCCCACCGAGACGAACCAGGGGGTCATCCAGCGGATCTTCTACATGCACGTGCCCGCGGCATGGGTGGCGTTCATGGCGTTCGGCGTCGTGGCTTTCGCCAGCGCCGTGTACCTTTGGCTCGGTGATGAGCGGGCCGACATGGCGGCCGTCGCCGCCGCGGAGGGCGGGATCATCTTCACGGGAGTCGTGCTCCTCACGGGACCGCTCTGGGGGAAGATCGCCTGGGGAACCTACTGGACGTGGGAGCCCCGGCTCACCCTCACCCTCCTCCTGTTCTTCATCTACGTCGGGTATTTCATGGTGCGGGCGGCCACGGAGAATCCGGAGAAGGGGAAGCGATTCGCCGCCGTGGTGGGGATCGTGGGGGCGTTGGACATTCCCCTGATCCACGTCTCGGTGCTCTGGTTCCGATCCCTCCACCCCGAGCCGGTTGTGCTCAAGGCGGAGGGACCCACCCTGCATCCGGACATGCTCACCACCCTTCTCATGGGCTTCCTGTCCTTCACCGTTCTCTTCGTCGGGCTCCTGATCCTCCGCTACGGACTGGAGCGAGCCCAACGTGAACTCAACCTCCGGCAGGTGGCGGGATGATGCGGCGTTCCTTCAAGATCTTCGGTCTCGTTCTGATGGTGGCGGCCCTCGTTCCGCTGGCGGCCGGACCCCTCGGTGCGCAGGCGGAGAACCTGGGCCAACAGGGGCTGGGCCGCGCGTACTGGCACGTCTTCCTGGCGTACGCCATCGCGTGGGTGTTCATCTTCGGATGGATCGTCTCCATTGCCCGTCGTCTCGGGAGGTTGGAGCGGAGCCTCCAGAACCAGGACGGCTGACCGGGCGGATCCGTGAGTTCCCCCTCGGGCGATCCCGCGGGATCGCCACCCGTCGACCTTCGCAGCGACACGGTCACCCGGCCGACCCCCGCAATGCGGGAGGCCATGGCCACGGCCGACGTCGGGGACGACCTGCTGGACGGAGACCCCACTACCCGGCGCCTCGAGGAGCGGGTGGCCGAGCTTCTGGGAAAGGAACGGGCGCTCTTCTTCCCGTCCGGGACCATGGCCAACCAGACGGCGCTGGCCACGCTGGCTCGGTGGGGAGGAGAGGCCGTGGTGGAGGCGGGCGCCCACGTGTTCCACTACGAGGAAGGCGCGGCCGCGGCGCTGTCCGGAGTGCAGCTCTACCCGGTCCAGACCGAGCGCGGGGTGTTGACTCCCGAGCACCTGGCGTCCGCGTATCGGGGCGGAAGCCGGTATCTGCCACGCACGGCCCTGGTGTGCGTCGAGAACACGCACCTCGCCTCCGGCGGAACCATCGTGTCTCCGGAGGCGCTCCATGAGCTCGGGGAGGCAGCGCGGGGTGTGGGGCTCCCGGTACACATGGATGGCGCGCGGCTCTGGCATGCCTCCGCGGAGACCGGCGTGCCTCTGGCGGACTACACGCGTTCGGTGGACACGGTGATGACCTGCCTCTCCAAGGGACTGGGCGCCCCTGTGGGCTCCGTGCTCGCGGGCCCCGCAGGGGTCATGGAAGAGGCCTGGCGAGTCCGCCGCCGGCTGGGTGGAGCGATGCGGCAGTCCGGCGTCATCGCCGCCGGGGGCCTCTACGCGCTGGACCATCATCGGGACCGATTGGTCGAGGATCACACCCGGGCTCGGCGCCTCGCCGAAGGCTTCTCCGCCCTGCCCGGGTTCCACGCTCCTCGGCCCACCACCAACATCGTCATGGTGAACGCCGAAGGAGGTACGGAGGCCGCCACGGCCTTGATGGAGTTCTTGGCGGGGGCGGGAATCCTGATCCTCCCGTTCGGGCCCGGCCGGCTCCGGGGTGTCCTGCATCTGGACGTAGACGACTCTCAGGTGGACCGCGTCCTGGAGAGGCTCGGAGACTGGGACCGGTCGTGACCCCCAGGTGGATGCGCGACACCCGGCACCCGGCAGGTGAGGGTGCACCCCTCCGGTGGTCCCTCTCGCTGGTGGGATTGGTGGTGCTCCTGGCCACGACGGCGTCGGCGGCCCGCTCTCAGGCACCCCCATTCTCCTCGACGCTGCGGTACGGCTCGGGGTATTTCGACGTGCCCGCCGCCATCGTGCTTCCCAGCCTGGCATTCCGGGCGACGTACTCGGCGTTCCGCGTGGACGTGAGCCGGGATCCGGAGGTGGATCCGTCGGGGGCGGTCAGCGACCCCGGGGAGGCTCGGTCGGGATTCCACGGCGACGCTGCGTTCAGCCTCGGGCTCTGGGATCGCATCGAGCTCGGGACGACCCTGCAGTCCTTCGCCCGCGGGCCCACGGGAGGAACACAGGCCGGGGTCTTCGGCAAGCTCCTGCTCCTGGACCCCACGCGGTCGGGGCTGGGACTGGCGGTGGGCGGGCGCTACGTGAGCGCGCCGGACATGGGAGACGGCGTGAAGCGCGTCCCCGGCCGTCTCGGGTTCGGCGACCCGCGCCTGCGCGCGTCCTTCGAGGGAGGGCCCTCGGTGGACACCCGCGTGACCCTGTACGGCGTGGCTTCCCTGTTCCTTCCGGGTATCCGGATTCCTGGATTGCCGACCAACCAGGTGAGCCTGTCCGCGGGGTACGGCACGGGAATGTTCGCGGACGGCGGTGACCTCGGCTGGTACGGGCCCGGCGGCAACGGCGGGTGGTTCGTCGGCGGGGGATGGGAGGTGACGGCGGGGTCCGGCACAGTGGTGGCGGTCCGGGCGGAGCACAACGGATTCGATGTGAACGCCGGCGTCGAGCTGGCGTGGCGAGGCCTTCGGGTGGGGGTTCACGGTCTGGGCCTGAACCATGGCGAAGGGACCAGCGTGTACCGCAGCCGCAAGGCGGGGTTCTCCCTGTCCCTCACGGCGTGCCCCCTTCTTCGGCGCGCGTGCCGCCCCGGGCTGCGGGCCGGGGCCCCTGCGGATACCGTGCGACTGCCGGCGCCACCCCCCGATACCGTGGTGGTGGAGCGCGCGGTGGGTCCGATGTCCCCGGCGGGAGAGCCGCGCCAGCTCTGCCTGTCCACGGGTGAGGACGCATGGGTCCTCGTCACGGTGGCCGGGGACACCCTGGTGGGGCCGGAGCGGCGGAGGCTTGGTTCCCTTCCCGCCGGCACCGGCCTCCCCGGGCGTTACGCCCGCGGCGCGAACTGGTACCGTGACGGAGGGGCCTTGGAGCTCCCGGCGGGGAGGTTCGAGGCGGACGGACCCGTGTCGTCGCCGGCGTGCGCAGCGCTTCGGCCCTGGGGGGAATACCGGGACGTTCCCCTGTTCCAGCTCCGGGATTCGGAGGATCCGCCGGCGATCCTGTTCCTTCCGGTGGAACCGGGGCTGTGGCAGCGGCTGCGCCGAGTGGGCCGCCGACCTGAGGTCCCCTAGGTCAGGACCTTCTCCAGGACACGATTCAACGCATCCAGCACGGCGATGGCCGCTCCCCGGGGGAGCTCGTCCTCGCGGTCACAGGCCTTGGCCCCCAGCAGCCGGTAGTCCCTCTCCCGGGTCCGGGCCCGGATGGAGGCGATCACGACCCACGCGTCGAAGGCCCGCACCGCCTTGACCCCCACCAGATCCGCCTCGACCACGTCGGCGGCGACCTGATTGACGATGGCCAGGGAGGCGTGGGCGCCCATGAGAAGCTCCGCCTCCCGAGTAAGGATCCCTTCCGCATCCCCCTGGATCTCCCGTCCGCGCCACTCCATGCGCACAAGGACCCGGCCCTTCCCGTCGGGCCGGGGCTCGAACTCCAGATCCGCGAATCGGAGGCGACCGCGAGGTTTCTCAACAGACGAGGACATGTGCCGACGAGGACGGTGGGATGAGGTCCCGGCAAGGCGATGCGTGGAGCACTGCCCAGTCCTACCATCCATGGAGGCCCCGCGTTCCCGTGCCCCCCGTGGCAAAGGGGCCACCCCGCCGAGTCACCCTGCGCCCAGGGGGACATTCCGCCGCCCCCCGCGAGCTTCTAGAATGGTGTCCCGGGAGGAAGGAGAGCGGACCCTCGCCCGGTGCCCGGACGGACACCTTTCGTGTTTTGTTCGGTCCTGCTATCTTCCGCCGGCAAGACAGTCCGTCCCGCCCGCGGGGACGGTTCGTTCCCAGGAGATCGCATGGCCACTGCCGAGACCACCGAGAAGAAGAACAAGGATCTGACCAACGCCCTGAACCAGATCGAACGGGCGTTCGGGAAGGGCGCGATCATGCGCATGGGGACGGACGGCGCCAAGGTGAGGATCGGCTCCATCTCCACCGGAGCGCTGAACCTGGACGCGGCCATCGGGATCGGTGGCGTGCCCCGGGGGCGGATCAGCGAGATCTACGGACCCGAGTCGTCGGGTAAGACCACCATCTGTCTCCAGGTGATCGCCCACGCGCAACAGGCCGGGGGAATCGCCGCGTTCATCGACGCGGAGCACGCCCTGGACGTGAATTACGCCCGCAAGCTCGGCGTGGACGTGGACAACCTCCTGGTCTCGCAGCCGGACACGGGAGAGCAGGCGCTGGAGATCGCCGAGGTCCTGATCCGGTCCAACGCCATCGACGTGGTGGTCATCGACTCCGTGGCGGCTCTGGTGCCGCGCGCCGAGATCGAGGGGGAGATGGGGGACTCGCACGTGGGACTCCAAGCGCGCCTCATGTCCCAGGCGCTCCGGAAGCTCACCGGAGCCGTGAACCGATCCAACACGTCGGTGATCTTCACGAACCAGATCCGTGAGAAGGTCGGAGTGATGTTCGGGAGCCCCGAGACCACTTCCGGTGGACGGGCCCTGAAGTTCTACGCCTCCCTGCGGATGGACATCCGTCGGATCGGGGCCATCAAGGACGGCCAGGACGTCATCGGGAACCGGACTCGGGTGAAGGTCGTTAAGAACAAGGTTGCGCCCCCCTTCCGGCAGGCCGAGTTCGACATTCTCTACAACGAAGGTGTGAGCCACCTGGCGCTCCTCATCGACCTGGGCTCGGAGATGGGTGTCGTCGAGAAGTCGGGGGCCTGGTACTCCTACGGCGACATGCGGTTGGGGCAGGGAAAGGAGAACGCCAAGCAGTTCCTGGCGGAGAACCCCGATGTGGCGGAAGAGGTGGACGCCCGTGTGCGAGTCGCCCTTGGAATGGTGGAGCCCGAGGGCGAGGGAGAGGATGGGTCCGGGGACGAGGCCGATTCGGAGGATTGACGGGGTTCCGGGCGTTCCCGCCTACTCGTTATGATGATGGGGTCTCTGCTCCGGAGAGCAGGGACCCCTCTTTCGCAGGCCACTCCCACGCGATTGCGTTGAAACGATGAAGGCAGCGGATATCCGCCAACGCTTCCTGGATTATTTCCGGTCCAAGGAGCACGAGATTCGGCCCAGCTCCTCGCTGGTACCCGCCGACGACCCCACCCTCCTGTTCACGAACGCAGGAATGGTGCAGTTCAAGCGGGTCTTCCTCGGGATGGAAGAGGTGCCGTACCGGAGAGCCGTAACCTCCCAGAAGTGCGTGCGCGCCGGGGGGAAGCACAACGATCTGGAGGAGGTGGGCCAGACCGCTCGCCACCACACCTTCTTCGAGATGTTGGGGAACTTCTCCTTCGGCGACTATTTCAAGAAGGACGCCATCCGGTTCGCGTGGGAGTTCCTGACTGTGGAGTTGGGGCTGGACCCGGACCGCCTCTACGCCACGGTGCACCACACCGACGACGAGGCGGCGGAGTTGTGGGAGAGGGAGGTGGGCCTCCCCCCCCACCGCATCTTCCGACTCGGGGATAAGGACAACTTCTGGCAGATGGCGGACACCGGGCCCTGCGGCCCATGCTCCGAGCTCCACTACGACCTCCGCTCGCCAGAGGAGCGAGGGCAGCCCCTGGACACCGAGACGTTCGAGCGCCTCGGAGAGGAGGGGGTCTTCCTGGAGCTCTGGAACCTGGTCTTCATGCAGTTCGATCGGGATTCGGAGGGCGAGCTGCACCCGCTTCCGGCGCCGTCCATCGACACGGGCGCCGGGCTGGAGCGGTTGGCGGCGGTCCTACAGGGAGTGGACTCCAACTTCCACACGGACCTGTTCGCCCCCCTCCTGGAGCGGGTGGGGGAGGTGGTGGGAGAGGCGTACGACCCCTCGTCGGACCGCGGGATGAGCTTCCGGGTCTTGTCGGACCACGCCCGGGCCGTGGCCTTCCTCCTGGCCGATGGGGTCTTCCCCTCCAACGAGGGTCGCGGGTACGTCCTGCGGAGGATCCTGCGCCGGGCCGTCCGGCACGCGTGGCTCCTGGGTCGTCGCGAGCCCACCCTCGTGCACGTGGTGGAGTCGGTCATCCACCACATGGCGGACGTCTTCCCAGAGCTGGGGGCGCGCCGTGAGCACATCCTTCGCGCGACCCAGGACGAGGAAGAACGTTTCCTGGGCAGGATCGAAGGCGGCATGGACCGCTTCGACCAGCTGGCCCCCCAGGGAGGGAGTGGGGCGATCTCCGGGGAGGAGGCGTTCCGACTCTACGACACCTACGGCTTCCCTCTCGACCTGACCCAGCTCATGGCCCGCGAGCGTGGCTTCGAGGTGGACGAACCGGGGTTTCTGGCGGCGCTGGAGGCGCAACGGGAGCGGAGTCGAGCGGACCGGGCCGCGGCGGGCACGCCCGTCGCGGGCGAGGAATCGCTGGACGACTGGGAGCGGATCGGCGAGGACCCACAGGAATTCGTCGGGTACGGCCAGATCCGGACGGACACTCCGGTTCTGGCGGTCCGACGTCACGACGGCCGGCTGTCGATGATCCTCGCGCTAAACCCGTTCTATCTGGAGAGCGGTGGACAGATCTCCGACGTGGGAGAGGTCGTGGGGGACGGGTGGAGGATGAAGGTGGAGGAGGTCCGTGGCGTCGAAGGCATGAACGCCGTCTCCGGACCTGTGGAGGGCGAGCTCCCGGGATCCTGGCGGGGCGTGGTGGTGGAGGCCAGGGTGGCGTCCGGCCTCCGACACGACACGGAGCGCAATCACACCGCAACGCATCTCCTGCATGCCGCCCTGCGGAACCGGTTGGGGACCCACGTGGTGCAGCGAGGATCACTGGTGGCTCCGGACCGCTTGCGATTCGACTTCGCCCACAACGCGCCCCTGTCGGGGGACGAGCGCGAGGCCATCGAGGGTCAGGTCAACAAGGCCGTCTGGCAGGATCACCCCGTATCGACTCGCAACATGGGCTTCGACGATGCGCGCCAGGCAGGCGCCATGGCGCTCTTCGGTGAGAAATACGGCGACGAGGTCCGGGTCGTGGACATCCCCGGGGTCTCCATGGAGCTCTGTGGCGGAACCCATGTGCGCCACACCGGCGAGATCGGCCTCTTCCGCATCGTGTCGGAAAGCGGCGTCGGCTCGGGAGTCCGGCGGATCGAGGCCCGCACCGGCCCTGGCGCCTTCCAGCACTTCCGTGATCTCCAGGGGCAGTTGGACGCGCTGGCAGAGGTGCTCCGTACGCGCCCCGACAACCTCCTGCAACGCATCGAGCAGCTCCAGCAGGAGAAGGCCCAGCTGGAGAACCTGATCGAGGAGCTCCGGGCGTCGGGTGGCGCGGGGGAGGAGATGGCCGCCGAAGCAGAGGTCACCGTCGGGGGCGCTCCCGTGCAGGTTCAGGCGGTGCGGATGAAGGCTCGTGACGCCGACGACGCCCGCGCCTGGGGCGACCGCTTCGTGGCGGACGGCGGGGGAGTCGCCGTTCTCGCCGCGGATTTGCCCGGGGGGAAGGTCACGCTCTTCTGCTTCGTGAGCGACGAAGTCATCTCGCGAGGGATCCGCGCGGATGCCGTGGTGCGGGCCGTGGCGGAACGCGTGGGAGGGCGTGGAGGGGGGCGGCCCCATCTGGCACAGGCAGGATTGCCGGACGGCGCCCGAGCACCAGATGCTCTGGCGGCGGTGGTGGAGGTCGTGACGGAGCTTGCCGGGAGCTCGGCCCGATGACGCTGGGGGAGTGGATGGATGCCCGGGTTCCCCCGGTGCCCGAGCCGTTTCGAGCCTGGATGGTCCCGGAGGCGCCGGAAGCAAGGGTCTCGGTGGGCGCTCTGGCCCGGGAAGCGGAGGCGTCGCTGGAGCGGGCCGTGCAGGGTGAGGCTCGACCTCGAGGAGGGGCCTTCGACCTGCTGGCAGCGGATGGATTCCTGACCTACGCCTGCGAGGCGGCCCTGGAGGGAGAGAACCCTGCGGAGGCCCTGGACGAGCTGATCCGGCGGTTCGCGTCATGAGACCCGATCCGGACGCGCTGGGCGATCTTCACAGCCACCTCGTGCCCGCGGTGGACGACGGCGCCCGAACCATGAAAGAGGCGCTGGACGCAGTGGAGCGCATGACCCGTGTGGGGATCCGGCGCGTCATCACCACGCCCCACCTAGACGCGTCCACCCTCCAGGACCCGGAGAAGGCCGAGGAGCGGATCAAGCAGGTGCAGGCGAGCTTCCGGGCGTTGGTGGTCGCGGTCCGGGAGCACTTTCCCGAGGTGGTTCTCTGGCGCGGATTCGAGATCGCGCTGGACGTCCCGGACCCGGACTTCTCGGATCCCCGGGTTCGCATGGCGGGGACCCGCTTCGTGCTGGTCGAGTGGCCGAGGCTGAGCGTTCCGCCTGGCAGTCCCGTGGTCATCCGGCGGATCCGTGATGCCGGATGGATCCCGGTGGTGGCCCACCCGGAGCGGTACCACGGCCTGGGGCCGGAGCTGCAGATGCCCCACCACTGGAAGGAGGCGGGGGGGTATCTGCAAGTCAACCACGGAAGCATCCTGGGGCAGTACGGGGACGAGCCGAGGAACCGCGCGCTTCGGCTCCTGGAGATGGGGGCGGCCAGCTACCTGGCTACGGACCACCACCCCCGGCCGCGGCACGGGCTGTCGGTCAAGTTCGTGCGCGAGTTCTTCAAGGAAGTGGATGCGGAGCACACCTTCTTCGCCCTCACCCGCACGAACCCTCAGCGACTGATGGACGATCAGGAGCCCCTGGACGTTCCCAGGATCACGGTGCGGGGTGGTCTGCTTTCCCGGCTGGGATCCTTCCTGGGGGGGAAGGGCGGCGGTTGAAGGGGCGACCCCGGACGCCCATGCTGAAGGGAATCACAATCCCCCTTCGTCGTCTCATCCTTGCTGGAGACACCGTGTGAACGAGAACTCGAGGGTGCTGCTGGAGCGACTGGCGGAGGCGCGCCGGTTGGAGAAGGCCCAGACCCTCTTCTACCGATCTCTGGCTGCGGAAGCCGAGGACCGGGGTCTCGCATCCGAGTCGGAGCGACTCAATGAGCTCCACGCGGACGAGCAGCACCACCTGTCGCGCCTGACGGCCCGGGTCCTGGAGCTGGGGGGAGACCCGGAAGATCTCAGGGGAGGGCTGGGGGCGGTGGAGCTCGACGGGTGGGAAGAGCGAGCGCGGCAGAGGGAGGACCAGGAGATCGACTTCTACCAGACGCTGATGGATGAAGGAGTGTTGGACGAGGAAACGCGGGCGGTGGTGGAGGAGATCGCGGAATCCGAGCGACAGCACCGCCGGCACCTGGGCGGAAAGTGGATGTCAGCATGAGCCAGCACGAGTTGATGGATTTGTCGGGCATGAACGCGGTGGTGACGGGGGGATCCCGGGGCGTGGGGCGGGCCACGGCACTCCTTCTGGCACGCGCCGGAGCGAATGTGGGAGTCTCCTACCGCACCCGGTCCGAGGA
The DNA here is from genome assembly GCA_039586075.1 of Gemmatimonadota bacterium. Classification (GTDB taxonomy): domain Bacteria; phylum Gemmatimonadota; class Gemmatimonadetes; order Longimicrobiales; family Gaopeijiaceae; genus Gaopeijia. The sequence continues at coordinate 122,744 of JBDHLC010000003.1, forward strand.
CGCGGATGCAGCGGTGGCGGAGTTGGACCGCCTCGGCGTCCAGGCATGGGCCGAGCGGGGTGACCTGGCAGAACGAGCGTCCGTGGAGAAGCTCTTCGAGCGAGCCGAGGCCGAGTTCGGCGGGGTGGACATCGTGGTCCTGAACCACGGGATCTGGCCCGTGGAGGATGTCGCGCTCTCCCACATGGACGACGCGCGCTGGCGCCGCACCATGGCGGTGAATCTGGATAGCGCATTCTACGTCTGCCGGGAGGCGGCCCGCCGACTTCGGGACCACGGGCGTATCGTGATCGTGGGGTCCACAGCGGGCCAGCGTGGCGAGGCCTATCACGGGGATTACGCCGCCACGAAGGGAGCGCTCATCTCCCTGGTGAAGGGCTTCTGTGTGGAGCTGGCTCCGCGGGATATCACGGTGAATTGCGTGGCCCCGGGGTGGATCGATACCGAGATGGCCGCGCCTGCTCTGGTCGGGCCGGAGCGGACCCGGGTGGAGGCGGGGATTCCCCTCGGGCGCGTGGCCTCGGCCGAGGACGTGGCGGGTCCGATTCTCTTCCTATGCACGCGCCTCGCGCGGCACATCACGGGGGAGATCCTGAACGTCAACGGCGGGGCGGTGTTGGTGGGGTGACCGGCATCGCCAACGATCCGGCTCCGGTCTCCATCGACGTTCCGGGCGCGGTACGCTGGATCGTTTCCCGACTCGAGGAGGCGGGGTACGAGACCTGGACCGTGGGCGGTGCGATCCGGGACGCCCTCCTGGGGCGCCCGTCCGGGGACTGGGACCTGGCGACCCGTGCGCCCCCCGAAGAGGTTCGGCGCATCTTCCCGCGAACCGTTCCCGTGGGAATGGAGCACGGGACGGTAGGGGTGCTGGATCGTTCCGGGGTCCTGTACGAGGTCACGACCTTCCGTCGGGACGTGGAGACGTTCGGACGGCACGCCGTGGTGGCCTTCGCCGACACCCTGGAGGAGGACCTGGAGCGGCGGGACTTCACCATCAACGCGCTGGCGTGGCATCCGCTCCGCGAACAGCTCTTCGATCCGCACGGCGGCGCCCACGACCTGAACGTTCGGGTTCTGCGGACGGTGGGGGATCCTGCGGACCGATTCTCCGAGGACTACCTGCGGGTCCTCCGTGCGCTGCGCTTCGCGGGCCGGTTCGGGCTCGAGATCACCGGGGAGACGTGGGCGGCTCTGCGACAGGCAGCGGCGCACCTGGATGGGCTGTCTCCAGAGCGAATACGGGAGGAGCTGTGGAAGGTCCTCTCGGGCGACGCCACGCCAGGCCGGTCCCTCGAGCTCTACCGCCGGTCCGGCGCCCTGGAGGTCTCCTATCCAGAGCTCGCGAGGGTGGCCGGGAGCGGGCCCGAGGGTTCGCCGACGTGGAGTCGTACGCTCGGCGTGCTGGCCGAGATCGTTCCGCAGCGGACGAGCCTGCGGGTCGCGGCCCTCCTGGGTGACCTGGGCGGTCCGGGACCCGCCCAGGAGGATCCCCCGCTTCCCAGGCATCCGGGCCCGGCCGGGGACACGGAGCGGCTGAGGGGGATGGTGCGGGCGGCGGCATTGCTCTCCAGACTTCGCCATTCCAACGCGCAGGTGGAGTCGATCTCGGGCCTGGTGGGCGCGGGGCCGGTGCTCCCGGTGCCGGAGGAGGGCGGGGCCGGCGTTCGACGCTGGATTGCCCGGGTGGAGAGGGAGCGTGTGGCGGACCTGGTCCGGTGGGCGGCGGCAGCGGCCCGGGTGGGGCGGGGCCGCGAGCGAGACGCGGCCGTGGAGGGGGTCCTGGCCTCGTGGGGCGCGATTCGCGCGGAGCTTAGGACGGGACATCCCGTGACCGTCGGGGAGCTGGCGTTGAACGGAAGGGACCTGATCCGGCTGGGGATGCGCCCCGGGCCTCGATTCGGGGCCATCCTCGACGCGCTACTGGACCGGGTGCTGGAGGACCCGTCGGCGAACCGGCCGGAGGTCTTGATCCCGTGGGCCCGTGAGCTGGGTGCGAGTGCAGAGGCGCGAGGCGAGCCGTGAGTGATCTGGATCTCTTCGGTGGGGAGGGCGAAGCCGACCGGGAAGGGTCGGATTCGCACCCCGTGGATTCCGAGATCATGGATCCCGGAGCCCCCCTGGCGGCCCGCATGCGGCCGCGGACCCTGGACGAGTTCGTAGGGCAGGACCACCTGCTCGGGCCGGGAAAGGCGCTCCGTGGCATGCTGGAGTCGGGAGAAGCCTCGAGCGTGATCCTGTGGGGCCCACCCGGAAGCGGGAAGACGACGCTGGCCCGGATCATCGCCGCGGAGACCGGTACCCGCTTCGTTCCGTTCAGCGCGGTGACCGACGGGATCGCCCGGGTCCGTGAGATCGTCAAGGGGGCCCGAGCCCGACTGGACGCCACCGGTCGCCGCACCATCCTCTTCTGTGACGAGATCCACCGCTTCAACAAGGCCCAGCAGGACGCCTTCCTTCCCCACGTGGAGGCGGGGACGGTGATCCTCATCGGGGCCACCACGGAGAATCCCTCGTTCGAGGTGGTGCGCCCCCTCCTTTCCCGGGCCCCCGTCCTGGTCCTGGAGCCCCTGGGAGTACCCGAGCTCGCCGGCATCCTCCGGCGCGCCCTGGCGGACTCCGCCCGTGGCCTCGGATCCATGCGGGTCCAGGCGCGGGAGGGAGTGCTTCCATGGCTCGCGGAACAGGCCGACGGCGACGCACGGCGGGCGCTGGGTGCGCTGGAACGGGCGGTGCAGCTGGCGGGGGAGGGGGGGATCATCGATGAGGAGGTGGCGCGGGAGGCGCTGCAGCACCGCTTCGCCGTCTACGACAAAGGAGGGGAGGAGCACTTCAACCTCATCTCTGCGCTGCACAAGTCGGTGCGTGGCAGCGATCCGGACGCGGCGCTCTACTGGCTGGCCAGGATGCTGGGGGGGGGCGAGGATCCCCTCTACGTGGCGCGTCGTCTGGTGCGCATGGCGGCGGAGGACATCGGACTCGCGGACCCGCAGGCGCTGACCCTGGCCGTTGCGGCGCGGGACACCTACCACTTCCTGGGCTCTCCCGAGGGCGAGCTGGCCTTGGCCGAGGCCACGGTCTACCTGGCCGTGGCCCCGAAATCCAATCGGGTGTACCTGGCGTGGAAGGACGCCGCGAAGGCCGCTGCCGAGACGCCCTCCGCGCCCGTCCCAATGAATATCCGAAACGCTCCCACCGGTCTCATGAAGGACCTGGGGTACGGAAAGGGCTACCAGTACGATCCGGACATGCCCGACGGGGTCTCTACACAGCCCTTCCTTCCCGAGGATGTGGCGGGACGCCGATTCTACCGGCCGGGGGAGCTCGGCTTCGAGCGGACGGTGGCCGAGCGCCTCGCCTGGTTCGAGCGGAAACGCGCGGAGGCGCGCTCCCAGGAGGGATCCGGGGAGCCCGGTTCCGAGTAGAGAGACAGCATGACCAAACACAACCGTCGCGTTTCGCTTCTCCAGGCCGTCACGGCACTCCCTCTCCTGGTGTCCCTGAGCGGATGCGCCTCCCTCGTGAAGGAGCCGCGCGTCTCACTGGCCAGCATCGAGCTGGCGAGCATCGGGATCACCAGCGCCACGGCGCGGGTGGAGCTGGATGTATTCAACCCCAACGGATTCGGCCTCAACGCCCGGGCTGTGGAGTATACGCTGGCCTTTCACCCCAGCACCCCCGATGAGCTTCCCGCCGTGCCCACTGACGAGTGGAGGACCCTGGCCGCGGGTCGCTCCGCCGAAGCGATCTCCCTGGAGGCCAATGCCACCACCCCCGTGACGGTGATGGTGCCCTTCTCATACGCCGAGATCGGGGCCGCCGCGGCCCGCCTTCTGCAGTACGGGCGGCTGCGCTATCGTTTCTCCGGGGCATTCACCGTAGGCTCGCCCATCGGTGACCTCCGCATCCCCTTCGACCGGGACGGAGTGCTGGATCCCTGATCCGGACCGACCCGGACCTCCCTTCGCTCAGGACCGCGCAGACCATTCCCACCCAACTCATCGACAATCGGCGGCCGGTGGACCGTGCCGTGCTGGTGGGGGCTCCGGACCGGGACGTGTCGCCGCGTCTCGCCGAGGAGCACATCCTGGAGCTGGCGCGCCTCACGGACACCGCGGGCGGACAGGTGGCGGGCTTCCTCCGCCAGCGCGTCGATTCCCCCCATCCCCGCTACTACATCGGGGAAGGGAAGGCGGAGGAGCTGGCGGAGCTGGTGCGGGAAGCCGAAGCGGACCTGGTCATCTTCGACGAGGAGCTCTCTCCGGCTCAGGGGAAGAACCTGGAGACCATCGTGGGGGTCCGGGTCATGGATCGATCCGAGCTCATCCTGGACATCTTCGCCACACGGGCCCGAAGCCGTGAGGCGCGCATGCAGGTGGAGCTGGCGCAGCTCCAGTACCTCCTGCCTCGCCTCAAGCGGATGTGGAGTCACCTGTCCCGAACCCGGGGTGGAATCGGGCTCCGCGGGCCGGGCGAGACGCAGCTGGAGACCGACCGCCGCCTGATCGGTACCCGGATCGCGGATCTTCGCCGAAAGCTGAAGGACGTGGCCGCCGCCCGGGAGGTGCAGCGGAAGTCGCGGCAGGGAGCGTTCCGGGCGGCGTTGGTGGGATACACGAACGCGGGAAAGTCCTCGCTCCTTCGGGCCCTTTCCGGCGCCGACGTCCTGGTGGAAGACCGGCTGTTCGCCACCCTGGATCCCACCACCCGGTCCGTGGAGCTGGAAGCCGGGATGGAGGCGTTGGTCACCGACACGGTGGGATTCATCCGGAAGCTCCCCCACCATCTCGTGGCCTCGTTCCGTTCGACCCTCGAAGAGGCGCGGGAGGCCGACGTGATTCTACATGTGGTGGACGCCTCCCACCCCGACCGGGAGGAACACGAGGAGGTGGTGGGAGAAGTGCTCCAGGAGCTGGATCTCCACCGTCGGCCAACCCTCCTGGTATACAACAAGATCGATCGGCTCACCCATGACGAGGAGGCCGCGCTCCGCGAACGTGTCGAGGCCCTCGCCCCGTGGCCGGCCGTGTTCGTATCAGCCCACCAGCCCGCATCCCTGGAGGCCCTGACCGCGGCTCTCCTGGAGAGGCTGCGATCCCGGCTCAGCACGGTGCGGGTCTCGGTTCCGGCCCGGGCCGGAGACGTTCTGGCGGCCCTCCACCGGGAGGGCGAGGTCATGAGCCAGGAGGCCCGGGGAGCCCAGATGGAAGTGACGGCGCGGATTCCCCCGGCGCTGCTGGGGCGCCTGAAGAACCGACCCAACGTCGAGATCAGGGAAATCGAATGAACCCCATGCGTTTCTTCGTGAACGTGGATCACGTGGCCACCGTGCGCGAGGCCCGGAAGACGGATGAACCGGACCCGGTCCGCGCCGCGGTCCTGGTGGAGCTGGCGGGGGCCGACGGGATCACCGTGCACCTGCGGGAAGACCGCCGGCACATCCACGACCGCGACGTTCGACTTCTGGCCGGGACGCTTCGCACGCCACTCAACCTGGAGCTGGCATCTGCGCCGGACATCATCGAGCTGACCCTGGAAGTCCGGCCCGATCACGCGACGGTGGTACCGGAACACCGTCAGGAGATCACCACGGAGGGAGGGCTGAGCCTCGCCACCGCCGAGGCGCGGGCGCGGGTTGAGCCCGTGGTTCGGAAGCTCCGGGACGGGGGGATCCGCACCTCACTCTTCGTCGACCCGGAAGAAGAGGTCATAGAGGCCTGCGCCGGGATGGGTGCGCAGGCCATCGAGCTGCACACCGGCGAGTACGCCAACGCGCGATCCGTGGCGGAACGTGAGTCGCAGGTCCAGCGGCTGCGGAGCGCCGCCCAGCACGGCCGCGCCCTGGGCCTCGATGTCCACGCGGGACACGGGCTCACCTACGAGAACGTCCATCCCGTGGCGGCGATCCCGGAGATCGAGGAGCTGAACATCGGGCACTCGGTGATTTCCAGGGCGCTCCTGGTGGGCATGGATCGGGCGGTGCGGGAGATGGCGCAGCTGATCCGGACGGCGAGGGCCGGGGGACCGTCGTGACCGGGGCGGGCGGCGCGTCGTGAAGATGGGATGGAAGGGGGTGGTGGGAATCCTCCTCTCCGCCCTCCTGGTGTGGTACACCCTTCGTGGAGTCGACCTGGCCGACGTCTGGGCCCAGGTCCGGGTGGCCAACTTCGGGCTATTGTCCGCCTCCCTGGTCGTGGTCCTTCTGGGCTATCCCATCCGGGCGATCCGTTGGAAGATCCTCCTGTATCCGGTGGATCCCGACACCCGCTTCTGGAACCGCTGTCGCGCGCTCTTCATAGGATTCATGGCCAACAATCTCCTCCCGGCCAGGGTGGGGGAGTTCGCCCGGGCGTACAGCCTGGGGCGCCTGGAGCCCAGGGTGTCCGCCAGCGCAGCGTTCGGCTCGCTGGTGGTGGAGCGAGTCATGGACGGGCTGGTCCTCGGAGGATTCCTGGTGGGAGCGACCCTCCTGCCCGGCTTCCCGTCCGACGCGCTGGGTGAGGGGTTCTCTTCCATCGTGAGAGCGGCGGCGGTCCTCATGGCGGTGATGCTGAGCGGGCTCCTGGTCCTCCTGATCTTCCCGCGCCCGGTGGTCCGGATGGTGGAGTCGGCGGCGCGCATCCTCCCGGCTGGAGCGGCGCGGCTCGTGGTCGACGCCATGGAGGCCTTCCTGGGATCGCTGGAGGTGGTGCGCTCGCCTCGACTCCTGGTACTCGTCCTGCTCTGGAGCGTGGGCTTCTGGTTCTGGCACGGCCTCTCCTTCTACCTGGGAATGCTGGCGTTCGGCATCGATCTCGGGCTCGTGGCTGCGCTCTTCACGGAGGCGGTGGTGGGCTTCGCCGTGGCCCTTCCGGCGGCGCCGGGCTTCTTCGGGACCTTCCACGTGGGGGCCCAGTTCGCCCTCGAGACGGTGTACGGCGCGGGCGCGAGCGCGACGCTGGCGTTCGCCTACGCCTATCACCTCGGGGGCTTCATCCCCGTGACGCTCCTCGGCCTGTGGTTCGTGCGGGAGGTGGGGATCTCCCTGGCGGAAGTGCGGACGTCCGAGGAGGCGGTGGAGGAAGCGGTGGAGCAGGAGCTGGACTTGTGACCGAAGCACCGTTGGCTCCCGCCGTGGGGACGCGGGTCACGGTGGAGGCACCGGCCAAGGTGAACCTCTTCCTGCGGATCCTGGAGCGAACCCCCGACGGCTTCCATCGGCTGGAGACCCTCTTCCAGGCGGTGGGCCTGTGCGACGCTCTGACTCTGGAGGTGGTCGAGGGCTCGTCCCTGGATCTGAGCGTGGAAGGTGCGGACGTGGGGACGGTCGAGGAGAACCTCGTGACCCGGGCGATCCGTCTGTTCGAGGCGAGGACGGGGCGGAGGTGTGGGCTACGAGTCCAGCTGAGGAAGGAGATTCCCACCGGCGCAGGCCTGGGAGGGGGCTCCTCGGACGCCGGGGCGACGCTCCGCGCACTGAACCTCCTCCATGGATCCCCCGTCGAAGGACCGGAGCTGGTGGCCATGGGGGGAACCCTCGGGGCGGACGTGGCCTTCTTCGCCGGAGCGGCTGGGCGGGCGCTGGGGGAGGGTCGGGGAGAGAGGCTCACCCCGCTACCGCCCCTCCCGACCAGGACCCTGGTGCTGGGACTTCCCCCCGTCCACGTCCCCACGGGCCCCGCCTACGGCGCGCTGGCCCGTGCGCGCGTCGGGCGACCGGTACCCCGGCCGGTTCTTCCTGCATCGCTGGACACGTGGACGAGGGTGGAGGCGTCCGCGGTGAACGACTTCGAGACCGTGGTGCCTCCGACGCATCCGGCCATCGAGGGAGCCCTGGTGGCGCTGCGCCAGGCGGGGGCCGCCACCGCGCTCCTCTCCGGAAGCGGGAGCGCGGTCTTCGGCCTCTTCCCCCGGGCCGGGTCGGTCGACGAAGTGCTCGACAGCCTGCGGGCGAGTCGCCCGGAGACGCGCTGGAGGGCGGTTCCCACCCTGGAGGGGCTGCCGGCGCCTGCCCGGGTGGAACCGGAACGGCCGATTCACTAGGATTTCCTGCGGCGGCGAACCCGCTGGCCCGTCGTCTAAGGGCAAGACACCGGTCTTTGGAACCGGCGATGGTGGTTCGAATCCACCCGGGCCAATCCTCCAACCCATTCCGCTTGCTGGAACGCGTCCTCCTTCTGCTCCTGCTGGGTCCCCCGATGGCGGTGCCGGCCGTCGGTCAGGAGGGAAGTGCGGCGGTCCCGTCCGATTCGGTCGAGATACGGGAGGCCGCGGGGCGGGAGCAGGCTCGCTTCGAGCGCACCCGGCGCCGGTATTCTCCCGAAGCCGCCGCGGGCTGGGGTGGACGCTGCGACGAGATCGTGGGTCGCATCTGCCTGCGACTGGACGGGGCCGGAGACTGGTGGCCAGGTCCGGAATCCCCACGGGTGACGGAGGCCCGCCGCCTCCTCATCACGCACCTGGACTCGGCCGGGGCCCGAATGCCCGGGGACGCCTGGATCCTGGGCCAGCGCGCGATCTATCGGGTGGAAGACCATCGGGCCAGCGAGGCCCTGGGCATCGTCCGGGACTGTGGCGCCGTGGATTCCGCCTGGTGCGCGGCCCTCGAAGGATACCTTCTGCATGTGCTCCATCGGTTTCCCGAGGCTGCGGTGGCGTTCCGGATCGCGCTGGACGGTATGCCCGCCGCGGAGCGGATGCGCTGGACCGATCCACGAGTGCTGGTGGACCGGGAGGGACGGGAGGCCCTGGACGACGCGACCCCCGACCGCCGAGCGGGGCTGGTTCAGACCTTCTGGGCCTTCGCGGACCCGCTCTCGATGGTGGACGGAAACGATCGATGGACCGAGCACCTTGCCCGCCAGGTGGTGGTCCGGGCGCGGGAAGAGTCCGCCAACCCCTTCAACCTGCGGTGGGGTGACGACCTGGCGGAATCCCTCCTTCGTTACGGGTGGGAGGTGGGGTGGGAGCAGATCGCTCCCCGCCCGTCGGAGTTGACCACCATCTCCCACGCGGTGGGGCATCAGCACCCCGAGAGCCGGTCGTACGTCCCGCCCGGTAAGGGCCTGACCCGGCTGGCGGAGACGACCTGGGAGGACTGGAATCCGGGGTCCCGGTTCCTCCCACGCACCGGCTATGCTCCATCGTATGCCCCGGTCATCCTTCCAGCGGGTGCCGACCTCTACCGGGTTCCCCGGGGGGATACGCTAGTGGTGGTTGCGGCGCTGGCGCTTCCACCGGATACCTCCCGCCACCGGGAGCACGATCACGATCGACCTCCGGTCCCGGCCGCCTTCCGGTCCATGCCTCCGCAGGTGGGGCTGTTCGCGCTGAATGGCCAGGGAGAGGTAGCGGCGGCGCGCGTGAGCGGACTGCGGGGTGTCGTCCGGGTCGCACTCCCGCCCGGGGAGTACCTTCTCAGCGGAGAGGTCTGGGCGCCGGACTCGGCGCGGGCGGGGAGGCACCGTGAGGGACTCCGCTGGACGGCGAGACCTCCGGACCTCCCCACGGCGTCGGACCTCTTTCTTCTCGAGGCCGGAGGGGAGGGTGACGTCCGCTCCCTGGAGGACGCCATGTCCCGGCTCCTGTTCGGGAGGCTCGTTCCAGGGCAGACGTTCAGGGTCGGCTGGGAGCTGAATGGCTTCGGGTGGCGGCCCGAGACACTGGGGTACCGGCTCGAGATCCGCGAGGCACCGGGCGGCTTCCTCCGGCGGGCCGGGCGCTTCCTGGGACTCGTGGGGAGCGGCGAGGTGACTCGCCTGGAGTGGTCGGAGGCGGGGCCGGAGGCTCCGGGGCCCTTCTTCCGGTCCGCCGAGGTGTCGCTGCCCACGGAGATGGACGACGGCCAGTACCGGATCCGGCTGGAGATTCGGGCTCCGGGGCGCGAGACGCTGGTCCTCCAGCGGGGGATCCGGCTCACGACTCGGCCACGTTGACGCCTCTGCAAGGCTTTTCTAGCTTTTTGGGCTCTCACATCACGGCTTCACCGAGCCCACCAACAGTCGTATGGAATCCACCCTAAGCCGCGGGCCCCTTCTCCTGCTGTCCGGTCGTGCGAACCGGCCACTGGCGGAGGAGATGGCGGAGCGCCTGGGCCAGAGTGTCGAAGGCGCCACCATCCGAGACTTCGCGGACGGTGAGATCTTCGTGCGCATCGACCGAAACGCGCGGGGGCGGGATGTCTTCATCATCCAGTCCACGAACTCCCCCGCCGAGAATACCATGGAGCTGCTCCTGCTCCTGGACGCGGCGCGGCGGGCATCGGCGGCTCGGGTCACGGCGGTGGTCCCGTACTTCGGGTATGCGCGCCAGGACCGGAAGGACCAGCCCCGGGTGGCGATCGGCGCCAAGCTCATGGCCAACATGCTCGTGGCCGCCGGGGCCGACCGTGTGGTGAGCATCGATTTCCACCAGCATCAGATCCAGGGATTCTTCGACATCCCCGTGGACCACCTCTACGCGGCGCCCGTCCTCACGCGCTACTTCCGCGAGAAGGCGCTCCAGGATCTCGTGGTCGTGGCACCGGACGTGGGTTCGGCCAAGATGGCCCGGGGCTTCGCAAAGCGATTGGGCGGGAACTTCGCCATCATCGACAAGCGTCGTCCCGCCGCGAACGTGGCGGAGGTCCTGAACGTGGTGGGTGAGGTGGATGGAAAGAATTGCCTCCTGGCCGACGACATGGTGGACACGGGCGGCACGCTGGCGAACGCGGTGGTGGCCCTCAAGGAGCGGGGGGCGAAGCAGGTGTTCGCGTGCGCGACCCACGCGCTCCTGTCGGGAAGCGCCACGGAGAAGCTGTCGGCGGCTCCCTTGGACGAGTTCGTGGTGACCAACACCATCCACATCCCAGACGAGCGCCGCTTCGATCGCCTGACCGTGCTGTCGGTGGCGGGTCTGCTGGCCAACGCCGTGGAGTACATCCACTCCAACGAGTCCGTGAGCCAGCTCTTCGAATTCAGAGACAACGACTAGGGCCGGGTTTCGGACCCTGTACATCCGGGCCGTGGGCCCTTTTCTGTGAGGAACGACAATGAGCACGAGTGCCACTCTCAAGGCTGAGAAGAGGACCGACTCCGGCAAGGGAGTCGCGCGGAAGCTCCGGGCCGCCGGGCAGATTCCGGGCGTGGTCTACGGGCAGGGGGACGAGGGGCTGCTTCTGACCCTGGATGCACTGGAGACGCTGAACCTCTTCAACCACATCTCGGTGGAGAACACCATCGTGGACCTGGAGGTGGACGGCGAGAAGGAGCCCATCTCGACGTTGGTCCGCGAGGTGCAGGTCCACCCGTTCCGCCCCGACATCCTTCACGTGGACTTCTACAAGATCCAGAAGGGCGTCGAGGTCGAGGTGAACGTCCCCCTCCACCTGCATGGCACCGCGGTGGGTGTGAAGCAGGAGGGAGGTGTGATCCAGCAGCTCTTCCACGACCTTCCAGTCCGGACCATCCCCTCCAAGATCCCGGAGGAGATCGTATACGACATCTCGGAAATGCAGATCAACGACCAGGTGCTTCTGGGGAGTCTGGAATTCCCCGAGGGCGTCTCGGTGGACATGGATCCGGACACCGTGCTGGTGGTCTTGAACCCGCCGCGTGCGGTGGAGGAAGAGGTCACCGCCGAGCTCGAGGAGCCGGAGGTGGAGGTCATCGGCGAGGCCGAAGGGGAATCGGGAGCCGAAGCGGGCTCGTCCGGAGAGGACGCGTAAGGCCGCTCGCGGCCTGACCTGCCCGTTCCATGAAGGTCATCGCCGGCCTGGGGAACCCCGGGGCCGAGTACGACAGCACGCGGCACAACGTGGGCTGGTGGGTCGTGGACCGACTCGCGTACGACTGGGGTTTCGGGGCCTTCCGAAAGGAGCGACGCGGTCTCGAGGTCTCAGGCCGCGTGGGGGATCACCGGGTTCGCCTGGTGAAGCCCACCACCTTCATGAATCGAAGTGGAGCGGCGCTGGCGCCGCTCCGGGGGGACGAGGAGTTCGACGTCTCCACGGATCTGCTGGTGGTGATCGATGACGCTTCACTCGAGGTGGGTCGGGTGAGGTTTCGTCCGGGAGGGAGTGCGGGGGGGCATAACGGACTCAAGTCCGTCGAGGCCGCCCTGGGGACCCGGGAGTATCCGCGCCTGAGGGTGGGTGTGGGTCGCGCTCCCACTGGTGTGGATCTGGCGGACTGGGTGCTGTCGCCCCTGCCGGAAGAGGATGAGGACCGTATCGTAGGCCTCCTCCCGGAGTTGAGCCGGGCGGTGGAGGTCTGGCTGGATGAGGGCACGGAAGCGGCCATGAACCGCTTCAATCAATAGCCCGCTAGGGCAGAGAGGGCGGGATTGGCTCGCTCCTCCACAACCTGAACCAAACGAGGATCCTTCAGCCCATGGATTTCGTCGTCATTACCGACTGGGCCTGGTTGCTCGGTGTCCTTGGCCTCGCCACTGCCGCCGGGATTTACTCCTACGTCAAGAAGCAGCCGTCCGGCTCCGACGTCATGGTGGATCTGGCGGACCAGATCCACGACGGTGCCATGGCCTTCCTGCGCCGTGAGTACACCGTCCTGTCCGCCTTCGTGCTGGTTGTGGCCGTACTCCTGGGGATCGCCATCTCCGCCCAGACCGCCCTGGCGTACATCTTCGGCGCCATCAGCTCGGTCCTGGCTGGCTTCTTCGGCATGAAGGCCGCCACCCGCGCGAATGTCCGGACGTCGGCTGCCGCCAAGGATCACGGCCAGGGAAAGGCGCTCCGCGTGGCCTTCTTCGGCGGAGCCGTCATGGGACTCGCCGTGGCCGCCCTGGGGCTGCTCGGGCTCGGGGTGCTCTACTTCTTCTTCGCGTCTGCGGCAGTGACCGGCGAGGAGATGACCCGCTTCGCCCAGATCGTGTCGGGATTTGCCATGGGGGCCAGCTCCATCGCCCTGTTCGCCCGCGTCGGAGGAGGGATCTACACCAAGGCCGCCGACGTGGGGGCCGACCTGGTGGGGAAGGTGGAGGCCGGGATCCCCGAGGACGATCCCCGAAACCCCGCCACCATCGCCGACAACGTGGGTGACAACGTCGGTGACGTCGCCGGCATGGGGGCCGACATCTTCGAGTCCTACGTCGGATCCATCGTGGCCACCATCGCCATCGGCGCCACGGCGGCCAGCATGTCGGCCAACGTGGCCGCAGCCGTGGCTCTCCCCATCGTCACCGTGATGATCGGGCTTCTCGCGTCGGTGGTGGGAATCGTCATGATGAAGGCCCTGGAGCGCACGAATCCTGCCGCGGCGCTGCGAAACGTCACCTTCATCGCCGCGGCCCTCTTCCTGGCCGTCATGTTCATGGTGGTCCAGTCCATGGGCTTCCAGATCGTGGACCCGGACTCCGGTGCGCTCTACCCCAGCTGGGGACCGTGGGCCGCCATCGTCGCCGGAACGCTGGTGGGGATATTCATCGGCCTGGTCACGGAGTACTACACCGCCGCCGGACCGGTGAAGAGGATCGCTGATGCTTCTCAGACCGGTTCTGCTACCAACATCATCTCCGGCCTGGCCGTGGGGATGGAGTCCACCGCGATTCCCCTCATGCTCATCTGTGTGGCGATTTACATCTCCTTCGCCTTCGCTGGCCTGTACGGGATCGGCATCGCCGCGGTGGGAATGCTGGCCACGGTGGGTGTGACCATGTCCGTGGACGCATACGGGCCCATCGCGGACAATGCCGGAGGCATCAGCGAGATGAGCCAGCTGGGCCCCGAGACCCGCAAGATCACCGACTCGCTGGACGCCATCGGAAACACCACGGCCGCCATCGGGAAGGGCTTCGCCATCGGATCCGCGGCGCTCACGGCGCTGGCCCTGTTCTCCGCCTACTCGTCCGCGGTGGGCCTTCAGACCACGGGAATCGACATCGTGAATCCGCTGGTGGTCATCGGCCTCTTCCTCGGCGGGATGCTGCCGTTCTTCGTGGCCGCCCTCACGATGACGGCCGTGGGGCGCGCGGCGCAGGGGATGGTGGACGAGGTACGCCGACAGTTCCGCGAGATCCCCGGAATCATGGAAGGGACCGCCCGTCCGGATTCCGCTCGTTGCGTGGACATCTCCACGCGGGCCGCGCTTCGTGAGATGGTCCTTCCCGGGATCACCGCGGTGCTGGCCCCGGTGGTCGTCGGGAAGTTCCTGGGCGTCGAGGCGCTGGGTGGCTTCCTGGCGGGGGCCACCGTGACCGGCGTGCTCATGGCGCTCTTCATGGCGAATGCCGGAGGTGCCTGGGACAATGCCAAGAAGTACATCGAAGGCGGGGCCTACGGAGGAAAGGGGTCCGACGCCCACAAGGCTGCCGTGGTGGGAGACACCGTGGGGGATCCGTTCAAGGATACCTCGGGTCCGTCGCTCAACATCCTCATCAAGCTGATGAGTGTCGTGTCCCTGGTGCTGGCGCCCTGGTTCATCGGCTGACGCTCCGTACCGATGGGAAGCAGCGGGCCCGGCGCCGATTGGCGCCGGGCCCGTTCTATTTCGATCTTGGGCTTCGGAGGACACCTCAGGCCCATTGGAGCGTATGAACACCTTCGGGGCCGGTGACGCAGTTCATCCCGCACCCGCCCTCGGCACAGCACCTGGACGAGAGGATACCCAAGCCATGCCATCGCACCCCTCCCTCCGAGCCCTCACGTTGGTTTCCCTGGTGCTGGGACCGCTGCTCCTGGGGACCCGAGTCGCCGAGGCCCAGACGGTGGAGGGAGTCGTGGAGGAGGCCCCGGGGCGTGTACTGGTGCGGCTGGTGGGTGAGGATGGATCGCCAGGGCCCGTGCAGGTCACCGACCCGGAGGGGCAATTCCTCATGGCCGTGCCCTCACCGGGGGTCTATCGGGTCCGCGTGGAGCGCATGGGCTTCCGCGCCGGGACCTCGGAGCCCGTCTCCGTCGGGGCGGGCGAGCGCGCCCGGGTGAGGGTCCCGCTTCCCCGGCAGCCGTTGGAGCTCGCCTCGGCGCCGCTCCCCACCACCGCCTGCGCACCCGAGCCGGACGGAACGGACCGACTCTCTCTCGCCTGGCGCTCCATCCGCACCGCCATGGAGATCGGTCTGTGGAACCAGGATCGCGGGGAGCTCCTCCTGGACGCAGAGGTCCGCCGGAGGCAGCTGGAAGCCGACGCGCGGACCGTGGTTCGTGCGGAGGTTCCGGAGGAGCGGCGTGGTGTATCGCGGCTGACGCCGGCGGTGGAGCCCCGGGACCTGCTGGAGAGGGGGTTCATCCGAGAGGACGAGAACGGAAACGTCCTCTACTTCCAGCCCAGTCCCGCGGTCCTCCTGGATCCGGGCTTCCTCGAGACCCACTGCGTCCGGCTCCAGGGCCCCGAGGGAGGCGCCCTCGTGGGCGTGGCCTTCGAGCCCCGGGAAGGCCTGGAGGCCGGCCTCCCCGACGTGGCGGGGGTCATCTGGATCTCCTCCCGCGACGGGCGCCCTGTCCTGCTGGAGTTCGCCTACCGGAACGTCGATCCCAAGGTCGTGCCCGCCTCCGCCGGTGGACGCACGACCTTCGCGGAGCTCCCCGATGGGAGTTGGGTCACGGCGGAGACCTGGCTTCGGATGCCGCTGCTTCAGGTGACGGATAGCGAAGGAGGCCAGACCTGGAGGGTGGCGGGGCTACGGGAGGAGCGCGCCCGGCTGCTGCGTGTCCGTGAAGGGGACAACACGTGGGCCGTGACGCCGCAGACGGGGGAGCTTCACGGGAGGGTCCTGGCGTCGGAGGGAGGGGAGGGTGTGGCGGGTGCGCAGGTGAGCCTCGTGGGAACGCCCTACTCCGCCCGGACCGACTCGGACGGAGCCTTTCGAATCTCCAGCCTCCTCGAGGGCGTGTACCGGGTCTCGGTGAGCCACCCTCGATTCGATCAGCTGCCTCTGGGGCCAGGGGTGTCCACGGTTCAGGTGATCCCGGGGAGCGCCGCCGAGGTCACCATCGCTCCGCCCGACCCGGAGGACGCCGCTCTCCAGCTGTGCGCCGGGCCAGACGCCTCCGATGGATCGGTGATCGTCACGGGACAGGTCGTGGATTCCCTCTCCTCGGAGCCGCTGGTGGGCCTGCCCCTCACGGTCCGGTTCCTGGATCCCCGGCGCGAGGGGCGGCCCTACCACGAAGCCCGGGTCGCCTCTGGCGCCGGAGGATTCTACGTCTACTGTGATGCCCCCCGGGGGCAGACGGTCCGAATCCGTCCTGCGCTGCCGGGCGCCCGGGTGGACGACGACCTCACCTTCGTGGCCCTGGCCCCGGTGGAGCGTCAGGACCTGGTGGTCCGGCTTTCCACCGAGCAGGCGGAGAGTGGCGTCTTCGGCGTCATCCGCGATGCCGTCTCGGGACGCGGGGTGGAGGCCGCCCAGGTCTGGATCCAGGACACCAGCCGGCGGGTGACCACCAACAGCAATGGCTTCTACGCCATTCCCGGTGTGGAACCGGGACTCTACATCCTGGAGATCTCGCACCTGGGCTACGCCGACCGGGAGGTCCTGGTACGGGTGGACGGCGGCCAGGCCTACGAGGTTGACGTGACCCTCGAGGTGGACGCCATTCCGCTGGAAGGGATCACCGTGACGGTGGTGCCGTCTCGGCTCTTCGGAGACATGGTGGACCTCCAGCGCCGCATGGAGCTGGGATTCGGCGATTTCGTGGTGCGCTCCGAGCTGGAGATCCGGGGGGGCACCCTGGCCTCCGTCCTGCAGGGTCGGTCGGGTGTCCGGGTGGTGAATGGCCCGGGACGGGCCGGCGAGCGATTCCTGGTCCTTCGCGAGAGCGTCGACATCGTCCAGGACGAGCGGGATCCGGACGTGGACTTCAGGCGGGGGGACACCCAGCCCATCGAGCTACGCTTCTGCTTCCCCGCGGTCTGGGTGGACGGTCGCCGTTGGAGTCGACCTCGATCCGGTGGCGTGGGGCACGACCCCGTGGACTTCACGCAGTTCGTGGCCATGGACATCGAAGCGGTTGAGATCTATCGGGGCGCCGGCTCGGTACCCGGTGAGTTCGGGGGCGGAGACGCGGCCTGCGGCGCCGTGGTGATCTGGACCCGCAGGGGTGGGAGAACCATCCGCGGAGAGATGGGTGGGAGACCCGGAACTGGACTCGAAGGAACATGAGCAAGACACCCACGTTCGAGAACGCCGTCGGATTCGCCCAGGACCTGATCCGGATTCCCTCTCCCTCGGGCTCGGAAGAGGCCGTGGCTCGGAGAATCCTGGAGGAGATGCGCGCACTGGGATTCGCCGACGTCCGACTGGACCGCGCGGGGAACGCAATCGGTGTGATCCGGGGGTCGGGGAAGGCACCGTCGGTCCTTCTGAACTCGCACACCGACGTCGTGGCCGCGGGAGACCCCGCGGAGTGGGAAGTGCCGCCGTTCACCGGGGAGGTGCGCGACGGGTTCCTGCATGGCAGGGGAGCCATGGACATCAAGGGGCCCCTGGCTCTCCAGACCTATGCGGCGGCGGCGATGGCGGGCGAGGCCGAAGGGGACGTGTGGGTGGCCCATACGGTCTTCGAGGAGAGGGGTGGGCTGGGCATGAAGGTCCTCATGGAGGACGGAAAGGTGCGACCCGGCGCGGTCATCATCGGCGAGTCCACCCACGGCGACATCTGCATCGGACACCGTGGGCGCGCGGAGCTGGAGGTCGTACTCCAAGGGCTGGCCGGCCACGCCAGCGCACCGGAGCGCGCACGAAACGCGCTGGCGCTTCTGCCCGGGGCGCTGGACGCGGTGGATAGGATCTCACGGGATCAGCCGTCGGACCCCGTGCTCGGTCCGGCAACCATGGTGCCCACCATGGTGGATGTCCTCCCCGAGAGCCGGAACGTCATCCCCGATCGCGTCGTGATTGCCCTGGACTGGCGAATCCTACCGGGGACGACGGACGAGGCGCTGTTGGCGCGTGTCTCCGGCGAATTGGACCGGGTGCTCACCCCTTTGGGTATCGAGGGCCTGTCCTGGTCGGTGCGGATGGCCTCGGAGCACCAGGAGTGCTTCACGGGATTGGCCCAGGACAAGAACCTGCTCACCCCCGGCTTCCTCATGGCTCCCGAGGACCCCGTGGTCCGGGCGGCCGCGGATGCGGTGGGACGTCTGGATGGCGGCGTGGGTCCCGCCACGGCGCGCCCGTGGACCTTCGCTACCGATGGAGGGTGGTCCTGCGGCGTGCACGGGATCCCCACCATCGGCTTCGCCCCCGGAGAAGAGCGTTACGCCCACACCAACCGCGAACGGTTGGACCTGGCCGAGGCGCGTTGGACGTTCGAGCGCTATCCCCGCCTGATCCGAGCCGTCCAAGAAGCGTTGGCTGGATAGCGGCCGCGGGCGGCCGGCTGGGAGGCGCCGCCCCGTCCCGTCTGGCACGGCGGCGTCGGGCCCGGGTGCGCCTCTCCCGGGCCCTGGGGCCCTTACTCCGCGTGGGACTCCAGCGCGGCATCGGGTGCCGGCGCGCTCTGGAGCACCTTGCGGTTCGCCGCCTTCAGCACCTCTTCCAGGTCCAACCCCAGCGACGAGGCGAGAGCCTCCATCGTCCCCAGGGCACCGCGGACTTTCTGGTTCACGGCGTTGGCGGCGCCCATCCCGTCTCCCCCGTCCAGCACCACGAGCCGGTCGATGTCCACTCCCTCCACGGCCCCCACCGCCGTCTCCAGCAGCTCGGGGAGCTTCTCGGCGATAAAGACCGCGAAGGCCTGGTCTCCACCGGCCTGTACCTGCTCGTAGAGCCTCCGGAGGACCTCCACCTGCGCCTTACCTCTCTCCAGGATGGGGGCTGCCTCCGCCTCGGCTTGGGCTTTCGCTGCCTCCCTGGCGGCGTTGGCAGGCTCGACCACGTCGGCCCGAAGGCGCTCCTGCTCACGCTCGACCCGGCGAATCTCGAGAGCCTTCTGCGCCTCCACCTCCGCCTGCTCGGCCTTGACCCGCGCCGTGCGTTCGGCGATCTCACCCTCCTCGTCCAGCTGGGCCTTCCGCACCCGGAGGCGGTTCTGCGCCTCCGCCACCGTGACCTCCGTCTCCGCCTCACGGATCTCCGCCCGCCTCCGGGCTTCGGCCTGCGCCTCCCGGGTATCGGCTTCGGCGTTGGCTTCGGCGATCTCGGCCTCGCGGACCGCCTCGGCGGCCTTCTTCCGTCCGATGGCCTCCAGGTAGCCCCGCTCGTCGGAGACGTTCTGGATCTTCAAGACGTCCAGGTGGTAGCCCAGGGCCGCCAGGTCCTCCCCGGCGTCCTCCGCGAGGGCCTTGGCGAACCCGAGACGGTCCTCGTTGACCTCCTCGGGGGTGAGGGTGGCCAGCACGCCCCGCAGGTTTCCCATGAGGGTGTCCCTGGCGAGGCCCTGGATCTCCATCTCGGTCTTCCCAAGGAGGCGTTCCACCGCGTTGTTGAAGACCGGCTCGGGGTCCGAGGCGATCTTCACGTTAGCGATGGCTTCCACGTTCAAGGGGATGTTCCCCTTGGAGAAGGCGTTGTGAACCGAGAGCTCGATGGGGAAGGTCTCCAGGTTCATGTGCTGCACCGTCTCCACGATGGGAATCCGGAGCGTGCGGCCACCGGTGATGGACCGGTATCCCACCTGTTGCCCGTCGGTGAGGGCCCGCGTGCGGCCCGTGATGACGGCGGCCCGGTTCGGCGGAACGATGACGATGAGGGCCTTCACGGTACCCACCAGGATCACCACCGCCACCAGAAGGACGAGTGCGATGATGGCAGGTATCAAGAGTGTCTCGGCCATGGATTCTCCCGGCTCGGAATGATGTCGGTTTCCCTCTCTACGGTTCCAGCAGGTTCTCTTCTTTCATGGGCACCACCCGCGCGATCCCACGCTCCACCTCCACCACCATGATCTGACGCCACTCGGCGGGATCGCCCTCGCCCGTGGCGTGGGGCAAGGCACGTAGCCGGACGTGCCGCCCGGCGCGTTCCACCACCACGGCGCCGGCCCGGTCGTGCTCCAGGGGCAGGACCACCCGTCCCGACGCTCCCTCGAAGGCCGCGTCCCCGGGAAGGGCGCCCGATTCGGTCCGTCGGAGATAGTTGAAGACGGAGGTGACCAGGGCACTGGCGAGGAATCCGGCAACCACCGCGGAGCCGGCGGTGGCCACCCCCGGGATGTCCAGGAGGGTCAGGGCCGTTCCGGTCGCGCCGAAGCCGAACGCCCCGTAGATGAGCCCGCGCAGGCTGAAGATCTTCCCAGCCGCCATCTCGGAATCGGTGTCGAGCTCGATACCGGCGTCCACGTCCCCGGCGTCCAGCTCGAGCCCGCCGTCCAGTTCGAGTCCGCCGTCCAGCTCGAGTCCACCGTCGAGATCGAGATCACCCTCCCCTCCGTCGCCGGAGACCAGCGAGATGAGGAGGAATCCGCCTCCCAGGACCAGAGCGAAGATGTACACCGCGAGCATGAACGACTCCTTGGCTTCTGACGGTCTCCCAAGCTAGGACACCCGATCACTCCGCGCATCCCGGGGCCGGGCGCCCGGGACGTCGGGTCGGCGTGGGGGTCGGCGGCCCGTAATAGCCCTTCGGTGCCAGCGCTCGGTCCGTCGGACCGATCTTCGGGGGGGAACCCCGGGCTTGAAGGGCCGGCGGTGGGAGTCTCTCCCCGGTGCCGGGCACGGAGGGTGCTCCTATGCTGTCGAAATTGACCCGTCAGAGCGATTTGGCTAGCGTTTGCCCGCGTCTTCGCGCCTCCCGCCGGGGCGCGATTTTTTGTGCCCGCAGCCCCCCCGCCCGCCATGCTCAAGGTCGGTATCGTGGGACTCCCCAACGTGGGGAAGTCCTCACTCTTCAATGCGCTCACCGCCGCAGGAGCGCCATCCGAGAACTACCCGTTCTGCACGGTGGACCCGAACGTGGGGACCGTGACCATTCCGGATCCCCGACTGGACCGGATCCACGAGCTCGCGGGGTCCAAGACCAAAGTGCCCACGGTGATTCAGTTCGTGGACATCGCCGGATTGGTGAAGGGAGCCTCCGAAGGTGAAGGGCTCGGCAACAAGTTCCTGGGGAACATCCGGGAGGTGGACGCCATCGCCCACGTCCTCCGTTGCTTCGAGGACCCGGACATCACGCACGTCCTGGGTGAGGTGGATCCGGTGCGGGATCGGGAGATCGTGGAGATGGAACTGATCCTGGCCGACCTGGACGCCGTGGAGCGGCGCCTGGAGAGGGTGGCCAAGCGGGCCAAGAGCGGAGAGAAGGAGGCAAAGGAGGAGGAGGCCCTCCTGGCGCGTTGTCAGTCGGTCCTGGCGGAAGGCGAGCCGGTGCGCGTTCTGGCGTTGGAGCCCGACGAGCGGAGGCTGCTCCGGGGATTCCAGCTGCTCACGTCCAAGCCGGTGCTCTTCGTGGCCAACGTCTCCGAGGACGATCTGCTGGACGAGGACAACGAGTGGGTGCGGGCCCTGCGGGACTCGGTGGCGGCCGACGAAGCGGGCCGGGTGGTCACCATCTGCTCCAGGATCGAGTCGGAGCTGGCCGAGCTGGACCACGAGCACAAGATGGAATTCATGGCCGAGCTGGGCCTGGATGAACCGGGACTCGATCGACTGATCCGGGAGGCCTACGAGCTCCTGGGTCTGATCACGTTCTTCACCACCGGTGAGAACGAGTCCAGGGCTTGGACGGTCCGGGCCGGGAGCACCGCCCCCGAGGCGGCGGGCACCATCCACTCCGACTTCCAGCGGGGCTTCATCCGGGCGGAGACCATCGGCTTCGAGGAGTTCAGCCAGATCGGCTCGTGGAAGGAAGCGCGGGAGCTGGGCAGGCTCCGGGCGGAGGGAAAGGAGTACACCGTGAAGGACGCGGACATCATGCTCTTCCGTTTCAACGTCTGAGGGGGTCCTGAGTCGGGCCCGCGCGCCGGTCCGCGGCTCCACCGGGCTGGTGGGTGGGGTTCCACGGCGCGGACTCTCACACTACCTTTTCAGGCTCAACATTCATCCCGCTTCGCCGGGGAGATCGCACCGCAGCGAGATCCCGTACCGGTGGGGCCCGTTCGGACACGGACCGAGGGAACACCATGCGGCTCTACGAAATCGTGTACATCCTCGACCCGGCCCTCGACGAGGCCGGTGTCGACGCCAGGCTCGACAAGCACCATGCCGTCCTTACCGGCGCCGGTGGAGAGATCGTGGCGGTGGATCACTGGGGTGCCCGGCAGCTCGCCTACCCCATCAACAAGCAGCGCACCGGCTACTACGTGGTGGCCCACTTCCACGCCCCGGCCGATAGCCTGGCGGAGTTCGAGCGCCAGCTGAAGCTCGACGAGGAGGTCTTCCGCTACCTCCTGGTGCTGAACGAGGGTGAGCCGACCTCCGGGCTGTCTCTGGTGGCGGAGATGCCCCCGACGGAGCATGAGGACCGCCCGGACGAGGACGACGACGAGGACGACGACGACGAGGAGGAGGACGCCGACGGCGATTCGCCGCCCGAGTTCTCGGGTGGACGGGGTCGCCGCCGTCGCCACGAGGGCCCGGCCATCACCCTCCTGAACTATAAGGACGTCGCCACGCTCTCCCGGTTCCTGACGGAGGCCGGAAAGATCCTGCCCAAGCGGACCACCAAAGTCACGGCCCGCTTCCAGCGCCAGCTCGGGCGAGCGGTGAAGCGTGCTCGCTATCTGTCGCTGATCCCGTACATGCGGGACCACGAGGTCTGATTCGGTGACGTCCTCCCCGGTTCAGTCGCCGGAGGAGGTCCAGGGCGGAAGAGGGCTGCGCGAGTGGCACCGGCCGCTGGCCCTCTCCGTCTTCCTCCTCTCAGCGTGGGTGGTGGGTCCGGTCACTCTGGTGGCCGTTCCCTTCCTGCTCATGGTGGTCGGCCTTCCGGTACGCAAGCCCGTGGCGCTGCTTCTGGCATTGCTGGTGGCCGTCTTCCTGTGGGGCCGTGCCCCGGAGGAGGGATTCTGGTACATGGAGCTGGGCTGGGCGATGGCGGCGGGCGGGATCTTCGTGGCATTCACTCTCGTGCGGCCGGCAACCCAGGTCACGCACCGGGCGCTGGGAGCGGTGCTCGGCGCCGGTGGCCTGGCGGGACTCGCTTTCGCGGTCCGGCCGGGGAGCTGGTCGGCGGTGGACTGGCGGGTACGGGACCGTCTCGACCAGGAGGTCAACCAGGCAGTGGGCCTCTTCCGGGAGTTGCAGGGTGGCGAGCCCCTTCCCACGGAGTTGCTGGAGACCGTATACCGCTCGGCGGAGATCCAGGCGGAGCTGTTCCCGGCGGTCCTGGGCCTCACCACCCTGGCCGGGTTGTCACTGGCGTGGTGGCTGTACGCCAGACTGGCCGCGGGAGAGCGGGGAGCCCTCGCACCGCTCCGGGAGTTCCGGTTCGAGGACCAGCTCATATGGGTCGTCATCGCTGGCCTCCTGATGGTCGCAGTGACGGCCGGGGAGAACTGGAACCGTGCGGGGTCGAATACGTTGGTGTTCATGGGTACGCTGTATGCCCTCAGGGGAGCGGCAGTGGTGCTCTTCCTGAACGGGGGTTTGTCCGTCGTGGGAGGCATGTTCCTGGCGGTGGGGATGCTGTTCATGGCCCCGGTCCTGGTGGCGGCGGCGGCGTTGATCGGATTGGGAGATACCTGGCTGGACGTCCGGACGAAGGTCCGGGCGCTGCTGAGTTGATTCAGGGAGCAAGGAGAAAACGATGAAGGTCATCCTGAAAGAGAGTCTGCCGAACCTGGGCGAGCCGGGGACGGTGGTGGACGTGAAGCCGGGCTACGCCCGGAACTATCTGCTCCCCCAGGGACTGGCGTACGAAGCCAGCCAGGCGAACATCGAGCGCCTCGAGGCGGAGCAGAAGGCGCGCGCCGAGGCCGCCAGGCGGGGCTATCTCGAAGCCAAGCGCCGGGCCGCCCAGCTCACCAACCAGGCGCTCACCTTCCATGCGAAGGCAGGGGAAGAGGGCAAGCTCTTCGGCTCCGTTACGGGCGCCGACGTGGCCGATCGCCTCAACGCGGAGGGTGGGCTGGACTTCGAGCTGGACAAGAAGACCGTTCAGCTCGACGACCCCATCAAGGAGCTCGGGGACTACCAGGTGGAGATCAAGCTGCACTCCGAGGTGTCCCTGGAGGTGTCCGTCAGCGTCGTACGGGAAGGCGCCTGATTCGGATGGAGCCGGTCACCCAACCGTCCCTGGACGAGCTCCCCGAGCCC
Source organism: Gemmatimonadota bacterium (assembly GCA_039586075.1). GTDB lineage: Bacteria > Gemmatimonadota > Gemmatimonadetes > Longimicrobiales > Gaopeijiaceae > Gaopeijia. The sequence continues at coordinate 146,851 of JBDHLC010000003.1, forward strand.
GTTCGCAGAGCCGGAGAGCTTGCGCTGGAGCGGAAGGCGCAGGACGTCGTCATCCTGGACCTCCGGGGCATCTCTTCGGCGACGGACTACTTCGCCATGGCTTCCGGTACCTCGGACATCCAGGTGAAGGCCATCGCCGACCATATCCTGGCCGAGTTGCGGGAGTCGGGAGAGAAGCCGACGCACGTGGAAGGCCTGGAAGGCGGGCGGTGGGTGCTCATGGACTACGTCAACTTCGTGGTCCACGTCTTCCATCCGCAGGCCCGGGACTTCTACCAGCTCGAAGCGCTATGGGGCGACGCTCCGCGGTTCGAGCTGTCGGAGGAGACCCCGGCGTCGTGATTGCCCGGTCAGAGGGGGTCCGGTACCATTATCACCGCCTCGAAGCCGGCCCAGTGGCGCGGGCCCGGCGGCTCCGTTCGCATCCCCGTACCGGACGGCTCGGATGACCCTTCTTGAACGCTGGAAATCCTTCGATGTCGACTCCCCGGACGCCGGTGGGCTCAGGCCCCCCGGGGGGGAAGCGCACCTGGTAGCCTTCGTGGCCGCACCGGGGGCGCGATCGGATGGATGGGCGCCCCGGGCCGCGGTGGAGATCGCCCGGGGGTGGGGTGCCGAGGGTAGCCGCGTCGTGCTGTGCGACGCGGGATTCGAGGAGCCCACCCTGCACGACGCCGCGGGACTGGACAACCTGGAAGGCATCAGCGACGCCCTCCTGTTCGGGACCTCCTTTCAGCGGCTCGGGCAGCCGCTCTCCGACGGGCTCTTCCTGGCTACTGCGGGGACTGCCGTCCCGGACGGTGAGGCGCTGCGTGCCCATCCCCGCTGGCGTGACTTCGCTCGAGGGTTCTCGGACGCGGGCGCGCTCCAGGTGATCTACGTGCCCGCGGAAGCGCCGGGCGCAGACGCGATCCTGGAGCTCTGCCAGGGTGTGCTGGTACTGGCGGAGCGGTCCGAAGTGGATTCCGTGCCGGTGCCCCCCAACCTGACCGTTCTGGCCGTGGCGGGGCCGGAGTCCCCGGCGTCACCCGTGCCCGGGGCAGTTGGGGATGACAACGTCAACGACCCGTCGCCAGGACCGGATGTCCCCCCCGAGGCGTCGGGAGTGGAACCGGCGGCCGGCCCGCCCGAAGAGGCGGAGCCGGGTGACGTTTCGGACGGGGTCGCGGAGGCGCACGACCCCCTCGCGGTGTTCGAGGACCATGAGGAGGCCCTCCCCGGTACCGGAGAGTTCGAGTCCATCGGGTCGGTGGACCCGGCGCCCGAGTTCGGGAGCGGGACCGTGGACGCGGACTCCCCGATCCCGTCGGAGGAGGGGACCGCGGCGTTCTCGGTCACCCCTCCCGAGGAGGAGGAAGAGAGGGCGGAGCCCCGCGAGAGCCGGGAGGCCGGGTCCGAGGTCTTCGGCGAGAGTGGGGGATCCCCGGACGCCGAGGCTGCACCCGCGGCCTCCTCTCCCATGGAGGAGCGACCGAAGCCGAAGCAGCCCGAGCGAAAGTCGGGACGAACTTCGGTGGCCCTGTTCGGGCTGCTCGCCGTCGTGCTTGCGGTTCTCCTGGCCGCCTGGATGGGGCTCGTGGAGATTCCGGGCATCACGCCCGCGCCCGATGGAAGTGTGGACGAGGTGGATGCGGCCGAGCTGTCTCCGGGGGCACCGAACGACCCGGGTGTCGCCGCCACGGACGTCAGCGTGTCAGGAGAGCCGGAGGCCCCCGTGGAGGCCGGAGAAGGGCGGAGCGATCCTCCCCAGGCGAGGGGGGCTGCGGCGCCGGGCGAGAATCCGGTGGCGGCGTACGTCCTGACCCTGGGCTCGTTCGAGGACCTGGCTTCGGCGCAGGCCCGGGCCCGGGCGAATCGCCGTGCCTATCCGGAGGTCGACTTCGTCGTCGCACCGGTGGAGGTAGACCAGCGACCCTGGTTCCGCCTACTGGCCGGGCCGGCCGCCGACCTCGACGATCTGAGCCTGGTGCGGGAGCGCTTGACCGGGTCTCCGACCGGTGGGCCCGGAGACTGGATCGTTCGACGTGCGGGGCTGGCGTACCTGGTTGCAGCGCCCCGGAGCCCGGATCTTGCCCAGCGAAGGGTGCAGGCTCTCGCGAGCGCCGGGATTCCGGCCCACATCCTCCAATTCACGCGAGAGGACGGCGTGTCGGAATTCCGCGTCTACGTCGGGGCCTACGCCGATGCCGCGGAGGCGGGCTACATGGGGCGAATCCTGGAAGAGAACAACATCGACGACGCCCGGCTCACTGAGCGCAGGGGCATACAGCCTTAAATGAAGCTCAAGTCCCTTCGCGTCCACGGCTTCAAGTCGTTTGCGGATTCCACCGAGGTGAGTTTTCACGATGGCGTAACCGCCATCGTCGGCCCCAACGGATGTGGCAAGTCCAACATCAGCGACGCCATCCGATGGGTTCTCGGGGAACAGCGTCCCACTGCCATCCGCGGTTCGAAGATGGAGGAGGCCATCTTCCAGGGGAGCGTGCATCGGCGCCCGGTGAACCGAGGGTCCGTGACCATGGTGGTGGGGAACGAGGATGGATCCCTCCCCGTCCCCTTCGAGGAGGTGGAGATCGGTCGGACCGTCTACCGGGACGGCGGCAGCGACTACGCCATCAACCGATCCGGCGTACGGCTCAAGGACGTCGTCGAGCTCACACGCGACACGGGACTCGGGGCGGGCGCGAACGTCATCGAGAACCGGATGATCGACGCAATCCTGTCGGACCGGGCGGACGAGCGGCGGGCGCTCTTCGAGGAGGCCGCGGGGATCGGAAAGTACAAGGACCGAAGAAAGTCGGCCCTCCGGCGGCTCGAGCGGGCCGAGATGGATGTCCAGCGACTGGAGGACGTCATCGCCGAGGTGCAGACGAAGGTCCGCTCCCTCGCCCGCCAGAAGGGGAAGGCGGAGCGCTACATGACCCTTCGAACCCGACGACTCTCCGTCGAGGTGGCGGTGGTGGGCCACCAGATGGAGAACCTCCACGCCCGCCTGGCTCAGGTGGAGAAGGCGCTGGAGGGAGGGACGCACGAGGGGGAAGGCCGGCTCGCGGAGGTGCGGGCCGCCGAGACCGAGTTCGAGTCACTCCGCATCCGGCAGGTGGATGCCCAGCGGGCTCGGACCGAGGCGGCGCAGAGGCTCGACGAGATCCGGACCGAGCTGGTTCGATGGGAGCGGGACCTGGCGGTGGCGGAGGAGAGGGCCGCCTACGCGCGGCGTCGCCTCACCCAGATCGACGAGGAGCGGGACGAGGCCAGGGAGCGTTCCGAGTTCGTGGCCCGAGAGGCCGCCACGCTTCGAGAGGATGCGGAGGCGATCCAGGACGAGTTGGCCGGGGTGACCGCCGAGCTCGCGGAGCGCACCGCGGCGGCGGACGAGGTGCGCGCGCGGCTTCAGACGGCCCGGCAATCTCTGGAGGAGGTCGAGATCCGGGAGCGGGAGATCGCCCGCCGAAGCGCCCAGCTCGAAGGAGACGCGGAGTCCGCCGAGGCCCAGGCCACCGAGCTGGGGCGTCGGCTCCAGCGGCTGCAGGTGGAGCTCGAGGAGGCCGCCGATGCCGTCACGGACCTGGCTGAGCAGGGCGACCTCTTCACGGGCCGCCTCGACGTCCTGAAGGGCGAGCTCACCGAGGCGGAGGAGGCGTTCCGCGGAATCCAACGCGAGGTGGGCACGGCGCGGGAGGTCCTGGAGGAGGCGCGGCGGGCGGAACTCGAGCGGGCCGACCGAGCCCAGACCCTGAAGGCCCGCCACGCTGCGCTCGAGGCCATGGAGCGCGAGCGAGAGGGGATCGAACCGGTCATCCAGGCGATTCTCGAGGCGGAGCTCCCCGGAGTCCACGGGCCCCTGGTGGACTACCTGAACGCGCCGGAAGACCTGGCCCGGGCCGTAGAGTCCTACCTCGGACCCCAGACCCGGGGGCTGGTGGTGGAGGATTCTTCCGCGGTGAGACGGGTCCGGGAGTGGTTCGCCGAGAACTGGACCGGCGGCGGGGGGCTCATCCTTCTTCCCCTGGACGCGGCTCCGCCGGCGGGGGCGGGGGGATCACTTCTGGATGCGGTGAAACCATCGGGCCCCGGCGAGCCGTGGGTGAGGGGCTTGCTGGCGGGCGTGTCCCTGGTCGAGGACGATGAGCTGTTGAGCGGCGACGGCACCCGGGTGTCCCGGAGCGGGGCCACCCGCGAGGCCACCGGAGTGATCCGAATCGGGAACCCCACCGGGGCCACGGGTCTTCTCGAGCGAAAGGAACGGCTCAAGAGGCTCGGCGAGGACGCGGCACGAGCCACGCGGGAGGCCGTGGAGGCCCGGGACCGGCGCGAAGCGGCCCAGGCCGCGCTGCGCGGTGCGGAAGACCGTCTGGAGGAGGCGCGGAACGCGTTCCGCGCGGCGGAGGACACCTACCGCGGCGCCGCGGCCGAGATGGCCGAGGCCTCGGACCGGAAGGACCGCATGGATCGTCACCGGGACGAGTTGGCTCGGCAGGTGGAGGGGACCCGGGTCAACCAGGCTCGCGCCTCCGAGCGCGCGGAGCAGGCCCGCGAGGACCGCGAGGCGCTCCGGACCGAGGAGTCGGGCCTCGGCGAGAGCCGGGCCCAGGCCCGCGAGGCGCTCGAGGCCGTCCAGGAGGAGTGGGAGGCCGCCCGGGGCGAGCAGTCCCAGCTGGAGGTTCGCCAGACTCGGCTCCAGGGCGAGTTGACGCGCCTCACCGAGCGCCTGACATCACTGGAGCAGACCCGCTCGAGCACCCGCGATCGCCTGAGTGCCCTGGACGCCGAGGAGGGCCAGCTCCGGGATGAGAAGGAGCAGGTGACCGCCCTGCAGTCGGAGGGTGCCGCGGCCACGCAGGATCTCTTCGCTCGGCGCGACGAGGCGCAGGCGGAGCTGGCGCTCAAGGACCAGGCGCTGGGAGAGGTTGGCGATGCGCTGAACGACGCCGAACGGAGGGCCAAGGCGGCCCGCCAGGCAGAGAGGGAGGCCACGGACCACCGTCATCGACTCGAGCTGGAGAAGCAGGAGCTGCAGGGTCGGTTGGACCGCATTCGCGATCGCCTCGAGGGTGAATGGGGCCGGCCGCTGGAGACGCTCCTGGAGGAAGCCGAGCCGCTGGGAGAGGACGACGCGGGCCGGACACCGGAGGAACTCACCGGGGAGCTGCGCCAGATCGTCGTGGACCTGGACCGGATCGGGCCGGTGAACATGCTGGCGGTGGAGGAGCACAAGGAGGAGTCGGACCGGCTCCAGTTCCTGCAGGAGCAGCACGGCGACCTGGTGGGAGCCCGGAACGACTTGAAGGCGGCCATAAGGCAGATCAACGAGACCGCCACGGCACTCTTCCACGACACCTTCCAGCTCATCCGGGAGAACTTCAAGCTGGTCCATCGGCGTCTCTTCGAGGGCGGCGAGGCCGACATCTGGCTCGCCGAGGAGGACGATCCCCTGGAGTCGCCAGTGGAAATCCACGCCTCGCCACGGGGGAAGAAGACGCAGCGGATCGACCTGCTGTCGGGTGGGGAGCGTGCCCTGACCGCGCTCTCGCTCCTCTTCGCCATCTACCTGGTGAAGCCCTCACCCTTCTGCGTCCTGGACGAGGTCGACGCACCCCTGGACGAGAACAACATCGGGCGCTTCATCCGCCTCCTTCACGACTTCAAGAAGCAGACCCAGTTCGTGGTGATCACCCACAATCCACGGACCATCGAGGCCGCGGATTGGATCTACGGCGTGACCATGGAGGAGCCGGGCGTGAGCACCATCGTTGGCGTGAGGCTGGAAGACGCGCTGGAGCAGGCCCGGGGCGCGGCCTGACGCCCACCCGGACTTCCCGGGAGGATTGGGGTATGTTCCTTCTCATCCGACAAGACGACTTCTATCACCGGGGCGGGCTCGACGGTCCTGGATCCCGCCCTCGGGAGGTAGCGAATCCATGCTGGTGGTGATGAAGCAGAGCGCCACGCCCGCCGAGATCGAGGCGGTGGTGGAGCGCATCGAGGAGATGGGCTACGGCGCCACCCCCATCCCCGGCGGCCAACGCACCGCGGTGGGGCTCATCGGCAACGACGGCCGGGTGGACACCTCATCCCTGCAGGGGATGCCCGGTGTCCTGGAGTGCATTCCCGTCACCCATCCCTACAAGCAGGTATCCCGGGAGTGGCGGGAGGAGGACACCGTGATCACGCTCCCGAATGGAACGGTGATCGGCGGAACCGAAGTCGCCCTCATGGCCGGTCCGTGCTCCGTCGAGAGCGAGGAACAGATCTTCACGGCGGCGCGGCAGCTCCGAGCCGCCGGCGCCACCATCCTTCGGGGAGGAGCCTTCAAGCCCCGGACGTCCCCCTATTCCTTCCAGGGACTGGGGGAGGAAGGCCTCCGGCTGCTTGCCCGGGCCCGGGATCTCACGGGGATGGCCATCGTCACCGAGGCGTTGGACGCGGACGGGGTGGATCTCGTGGCGCGATATGCCGACATCATCCAGATCGGCGCCCGGAACATGCAGAACTACCCGCTGCTGCGCCGAGCCGGCCAGGCGGGGAAGCCCATCCTGCTGAAGCGGGGGATGAGCGCCACCATCGAGGAGTTCCTCCTTGCCGCCGAGTACATCCTGGCGGAGGGGAACCCCGAGGTGATCCTGTGCGAGCGGGGCGTCCGGGGATTCGATACCCAGACACGCAACATCCTGGACCTCACTGCGATACCCGTGGTGCAGGGCCTGTCCCACCTGCCTATCATTGCCGACCCGTCCCACGGCACGGGACTCCGCAGCAAGGTCGTGCCCATGGCGCGAGCCGCCGTGGCCGCGGGTGCGGACGGGCTCATGGTCGAGGTGCACCCCGATCCGGCGCGAGCGTTGTCGGACGGCGCGCAGTCGCTGTATCCCGAGCAGTTCGTGGAGCTGGTGGATCAGATCCGCGTCATTGCCGACTCCATCGACCGGAGCCTGGTTCCCAGCCTTCCCGAGCCGGCGGGGGTCTGAGCCTTCGCCGGGCCCGTCCCGTTCAGTGGTGTTGACGCCCCGGCTTCAACCCCATGCTCCGGCATGGATCGCTCTCCCGTCCGGCGCGGCGCACACTCCGTGAGCCGAGGCCGTCACTTCGAGCGGGTGGCGGAACGGTACCTGCTGGCTCGCGGCTTCGAGCCCATTGCGCGCAACGTTCGCTTCGGGCACGGGGAGATCGATCTAGTGATGCGGGATGGCGAGGTGGTGGTGTTCGTGGAGGTGAAGGGGCGCTCGGGAGACCGTTGCGGACACCCGCTGGATGCGGTGACCCGCAGGAAGCGGCAGGGGGTGGAGGCGGTGGCGCTCTGGTGGATTCGAACCCACGAGCCGGCAGAGGGCTATCGGTTCGACGCCGTGGCCGTGGAGGCGCAGGGAAAGGAGCCGCGGGACTGGTCGGTCACCCACGTCCCCGACGCCTGGCGACCCGGCAGCTGACGGCCACCGCGCGGCTCGCGGCGCTTGACGGGCGATTCCCCACCGGGGAAGCTTCGGGAAGTGTCCGTCTTCCTCCGCATCCCGCCCATGGTTCGACCCACCAAGAGCATCGAGACGGTTCGGATCCACCGCCGGACCCGGGAATCGTCCGGCCGGGAACGGGATGCCGTCTCCATAGAGGAACCCATGGAGATCCGGCTGAGCATCCCCACGCCGGGAGAGGCGAAGGACCAGGGCGACCGGGTCGTGAGCATCGCGGTGACCATGCGGACGCCGGGACAGGACTTCGAGCTCGCCGCCGGCTTCCTGGTGACGGAGGGGGTGCTGAGGCGGCGCGATGAGATCCGGGAGCTCACGTACTGCCGGTCCGGCCAGGGAAGCCAGGAGTACAACATCGTGGAGGTGCGCCTCCGGGACGGGGTCGAGGTGGACCTGGAGCGTTTGTCGCGGAACGTGTACACGAGCTCGTCGTGTGGGGTGTGCGGCAAGGCCTCCCTGGAGGCCGTGGAGGTCCAGGGATGCAGTCCGCTTCCCGGGGGCACTCTCTCCATGAGCGACCGGATGCTGGCGTCGCTTCCAGGGCGGCTCATGGATAGACAGGACGACTTCTCACGCACCGGAGGGATCCATGCGGCCGGGCTTTTCGACGGCGAGGGGAACACCCTGCTGGTCCATGAGGACGTGGGTCGGCACAACGCGGTGGACAAGGTGGTAGGTGACTCGTTCCTGAGGGGACGGCTCCCCCTCCTGGAGGCGGCGCTTGTGGTGAGCGGTCGGGTGTCGTTCGAGGTGGTGCAGAAGGCGGTGACGGCCGGGATTCCGGTGGTGGTGGCGGTGGGTGCGCCTACCTCTCTCGCGGTGGACCTTGCTCGGCGTTTCAACGTGACGCTGGCCGGCTTCGTCCGGGAGGGCGGCTTCAACCTGTACAGCGGCGCGGAGCGCATCCAATGAGTGGCCTCCTGGGCGCGATCCTGGCCGGGGGACAGGGTCGCCGAATGGGAGGGCCCAAGGAGGGCGTGGCGGTCCCGGGTGGAACCCTGGTGTCCCGGACGTGGAACGCGGTGGCGCCCACGGCGTCCCGCGTGGTCCTCCAGGGTCCCTCTACGGCTCCGGTGGGGTTGGACGCCTCGCAGGACCGCCGCGTGGGCGCGGGACCCCTGGCAGGTCTGGAGACCGCCCTGCTCCTGGCGCGGGAGTCGGGGTCGGCTGGCGCCGTGGTCCTTGCGGTGGACCTGCCCCGGGTCACGGCCCCTATCCTCCTGGATCTGGTCCGCCGCTGGCGCGACCTCCCGGACCCGGAAGGGAGCGCGGTGGTGCCCCGCACCCGCCGGGGGCTGCAGCCTCTCGCCGGGGTGTACGGTGTCGGACTGGCCGAGACCATCGGCGCATGGATCGACGGGGGGGGCGGGTTGGCTGCACGGGACTGGGTCGTTGGGCTGGGGGACCGGGTTCGGATCGTGCCCGCCGGGGAGCTCGACCCGGTGGGCGGACACCCCGAGCCCTTCCTCAACGTGAACAGTCCTGCCCACGTCGAACGGGCCCTGGACCTGCCGCCGACGGCGCCGCCCCTGATCTCGGTGGCCGGGTGGAAGGACGTGGGGAAGACCAGCGTGGCGGTGGGGCTGGTGCGCGAGCTCCGGGCGCGTGGGTACCGGGTGATGGCTCTGAAGCATGGCCACCACTTCCGGCTGGACACTCCGGGGACCGATTCGCATCGGCTGCGTCACGAGTCCGGGGCGGAGCGCGTGCTGTTGGCGGGCCCCGACGAGATGGCCCTCATGGGGCATTGGGGCGACACGGGAGAACCTCGGGTGGCGCAGCTGGCGGCCCGGTACCTCTCCGATGCGGACGTGGTGGTGGTGGAGGGTTGGAAGCGGGAGCCGCTCCCCGCCATCGAGATATCCCGGGCCGGGGGCGGGGGAAGGGATCCACTCTGGAAGCCCGGCTCCTCCGATGGCGACCGGTTCATCGCGCGAGTCATCCGCGGGGATGTGGAGGTGGAAGCCGTGGTGGGCCCCCCGGTCTTCGACGCCGATGACGCCGAGCTCTTCCCTGGACTGGCACAGCTCGTGGAGGAGCGTGTCATTCCCGGAGTGCGGTGGTCCCGGGTGGGGGAGGGCGAACCATGAGGCGACGGTTTCCGTGGTCCGTGCTCTTCATCGCCACGGCGCTCCTGGCGCTGGCGGCGGTACCGGTCTGGGTCCGGCAGGAGGTCATGTCCAACGAGACCGGGATCGCCCGGCTCGAACAGGCCCGGAGGGGCGCTGCCCAGCTGGAGACCAACCATGCGCGCCAGATGTCCAGGTTCCAGGAGTACCTGCTCACCGGCTCGCTCGTTCCGCTGAGCCAGTACCACGCCCTGGTCAGTCGGGCCGACACGGTCTACACCGAGCTCGAGCGGACCTTGTGGCAGACCAGCGACGACACGGCCGAGCTCCTGGCGGCGGCCCTGAACGTGCGGACGGTGGCCATCCAGTGGCACCTGGAGCACCGGAGTGTCCTGGAATCCCCCGACTCCATCCCCGGCTTCCTGCAGGGTCTTCGAGCGGACCTGGATCGCTACGAGGAGCTCCTGCGTCTGTCCGGGGAGCTGCGGGACCTGCTCAGCGAACGGGTGGATCGAGCGCAGCTGGCGGTGCTAGATACCCGGCGTCTCCAGAACACGGTGACGACGATCCTGGTCTTCATGGCCCTCCTCGCCACCATCGCCGTGGCCCGGCTTGCGCGCACGCTGAACACCGCCGTCGTGGAGGCCACGACCCGCCGAGAAGACGCGCTGCGGGCGCGACGGGAGATCGATGCGGTCCTGGAGGCCACGGCCGAGGCAGTGCTGGGGATCGACCTGTCCGGACGCATCATCAGCCTCAACCAGGCCGGGTCCCGTCTCCTGGGCTTCACCGAGGAGGACGCCCGCGGGCGTCGGTTCCACCGTGTCCTCCACGCGGGCTTCCCCGTGCCGGAGGAGACCGGGGAGCTGCCGGAGGCGCGGGCCATGCGCGCGGCGCTCCTGACCGGAAAGGCCGTCGATGGCATCGACGGCCAGGTCCACCCCCGCCGGGGAGGGGTCGCGGAGGTCCGGTGGTCGCTGCGGCCCCTGGTGGATGGACCGGAGATCCGCGGCGCGGTGATCACGCTCACGGACATGCGCGAGGTCCGGGGAGTGGAGCAGGCCCTCCGGAGAGCCATGAGGGCCAGGGAGGAGACCATGGCGGTGGTGGGGCACGATCTCCGGAGTCCCCTGAGCTCCATCGCTGCGGCCGCGGAGCTTCTCCTGGACGTGCCGCTCCCGGAGGACCGTCGCCGACTGCAGCTGGAGTCCATTCAGTCGGCGGCGGAACGGATGACACGGCTGATCGGGGACCTGATGGACCTGACCCGGATCGATGCCGGGGGGCTACGGGTGAGCCTACGGGAGGCGGTGTTGCCCCCCATCCTGGAGCGGGCCCTGCGGCTGGCCGAGCCCAGAGCCGCGCAGGACGGGGTTCGGTTGGTGCGTGGCTGGAGCGAGGGGCTTCCCGCGGTCCGACTGGATGACCATCGAATCCTGCAGGTCCTCTCCAACCTCATCGCGAATGCGCTCCGGTACACCCACCGGGGGGGGTGCGTCGAGGTGGGGGCTGCCCGGTCGGAGGGCGAGGTGGAAGTCTGGGTCCGCGACGACGGCTCCGGTATCGCCGCCGAGGATCTTCCCTACCTCTGGGATCCCTTCTGGCAGCCGGACCGGGATCGGCAGGCCCGGCAGGAGGGCGCGGGACTGGGGCTGGCCATCGTGAAGGGGATCGTGGAGGCCCACGGGGGGGAGGTGCGGGTGCGGAGCACGCCCGGCGAAGGGAGTCGCTTCGCCTTTACGCTACCCCGGTCCGGCGCGCCCGCCACGCCACCATCGCCGCCACACGGTTCGTCGTAAAGCGCCGGACTCCCGCTTCCAGGAGTCGATCGGCCTCGTCGATGACATCCACTGTCCAGACCGCCACGTCGACGCCCCGATCCCGGGCCACGCGCACCATCGCCGGGTGGGCGAGCGCCAGGTCGTGGGAGAGGTCGACCATGCCGCGGCCCGGTAGCATCCGGGCGCGTCGCATAGCGTCCTCGAACTGCCCCGCTTGCGATACCACGTATCCCATGCGTGCGGTGCCGTCCTGGCCCGCCAGGCGGTCCACGATGTCGAAGTCCAGTGAGATGAAGACCGTCCGCTCGGCCATCCCGAGCTCCCGCACCAGCCTGGCCATCCGGTCCAGGTCCTCGACCTGCCGGTACCCCTTCACTTCCGCGTAGACGGTGGTGCCGAAGGGTCGCACCTCCTCCAGCGCCTCAACCAGCGTGGGGACCGGCTCCCCCGCGAACTCCGCGTCGAACCAGGATCCGGCGTCCAGCCTGCCCAGCTCTTCCGCCGTTCGGAGGGCGACGGCTCCGGTGCCGTCGGTGGTGCGCTCGAGGGTGGCGTCGTGGATGAGGACCGGAGTGCCGCAGGCGGCGACGTGTAGGTCCCATTCCACCGCGTCGGCACCCACCTCCAGCGCCGCTCGCACGGCGGAGAGGGTGTTCTCCGGAGCCCGGGCGCTGAAGCCCCGGTGAGCGATGATCTCCAGGTGGGCCATGGAGTGAGACGGGGTGGGATGGAGGAACGAGGCCTCCGAAATGTCCCCGGGCCGATGGCCCCGGGCAAGCCCGGTGGGTCTCAGGGACCCGGCGGGGGGAGTTCTCCGGAAGCCCTGGAACCCGCCTGGAGCTCACGGTCGAAGTCCCGCTCCTCCTGGAGGCGCTTGACGGTGTCCTCGAGGGATTCGATCTGTTGCTCCAGGAGCGCCACTCGGCGCTCCGTGATCTCCACCGTGTCCTCCACGGTGCGGCTGTCGAATAGCCGCGCCAGCGACTCGACCACCGGCTTGAGTGCAAAGCGGGCCGTGAGCCCGGCAATCGGGATGAGGACGGTGAGCATCCCCATTACGATGGCCACGATGGCGGTGAGATCGACGGGGAGGACGGTAGGCATCGGGGACTCCTGCGATTCCAGTGGAGGGATGTAATGTTCCAGCCTGCGGTAGCGCCCCCCGCCGCGCAAGCACACCCTTCCAACCATTGCCCGAATGCCCCCGTCCAAGGGTATGGAGCGCACAACCACTGGATGCCATCCCCCCGACCTCGAACCTCGCCGTGAACCCGAGCCCCCTTGATGAAGCCCGCGATGTCCGCCTGGCGGCAGGCGGCGACCCGCGCGCCTTCGAGCGCGTCTACCGGGCTACGGTGCCTCGGGTGCATGCGCTGGCTCGGCGGTTGGCCGGGGAGGCGGTGGCGGAGGACCTGACGCAAGAGGTCTATCTCCGGGCGTGGAGCCGGCTTCACACCTTCCGGGGGGACGCGCGCTTCAGCACGTGGCTGCACCGGTTGGCCGTGAACCTGATCCTGACGAGGCGGGAAGCGCTTCGGAAGCGGGAGGCCCGGTTCGTGACGGGCGAAGGGCTGCTGGAGCGGGTGGCGGGCCGGGTACGATCGCCAGGGATGAGCATGGACTTCGAGAGCGCCATGGACGCGCTGCCGGAACGTGCGCGGGACGTCTTCGTCCTACATGACGTGGAAGGTTACAAACACGAGGAGATCGGCGAGATGATGGGCATCACGGCGGGGACATCCAAGTCCCAGCTGCACCGGGCCCGAATGCTTCTCAGGAGGGTCTTGGACCGATGAAGGACGAGCACGAATTCTGGGTCGAGCGGATGTCGACCTTTCTGGACGGAGAGCTTTCCCCTCGGGAGGCCCAGGCCGTGGAGGAGCACCTGCGCGGGTGCGCTGGTTGCCGCGCCGTGCGCGACGAGCTGGAAGAGGTCCGCCGGCGCGCCCGAGCCCTCCGGGAGTTGGAGCCGGAGCGGGACCTGTGGCCTCACATCGAGGAGCGGCTCGGGGAGGATCCCCTGCAGGAGAAGGTGATACCCCTGAAGGCGGGGTGGCGCGCCTCCCGACCCATTGAGAACGGGCGACGGCGGCTCGCCGTGACGCTCCCGCAGGTGGCCGCCGCCTCGCTGGTACTGGTGGCGGGGGGCTGGCTGGCGGGGAGTGGCCTGGCGCCGCGAGGGGGCGCGGACGGTGGAGTGGCACCGGTGGAGGGAGTCTCGCGCCTGGCGTCGGACCTCCCGGGGGTTCCCGGGACGCTCTCCCAGGAGCTGGCCACGCTGGAGCGGCACGTGCTCGGCCGTCTGGACACGCTGTCTCCGGAGACCCGGAGCACGCTCTTGAGAAACCTGGAAGTCATCGACCGCGCGATCCGGGAGTCGCTGGATGCGCTATCCCGGGAGCCGGGCAGCGCCTATCTGCGTGGCCATCTGGGTGCCGCCCTGGAACGCAAGCGGGGATACCTGGAGCGCATGTCGGCGCTCCTGGAGGCGTGATATGAAACGGATGTTGATTCTGACCCTCGCCATGGGAGTCGCATGCCTGCTTCCGTGGCCGGGCCGGGCCGCGATTCACCAGACCGGTCCATCGGCGGGGACGTGGATCCCCGACGCGGCACCGGACACGGTGGTGGAGGTTCGCCCAGGGGACCACATCGCGGTCGAAACCTGGAGGGGGAGCCTCACCGTACGGGTGGGAGAGGACGACGCGGTGCGGATCGCCGGGTGGGATCGGCGGGACTTGCCTGGACTGGTGCGTGATGGGTCCGAGCTCCGGCTCTCCGGAGCGGGACGCGACCGATCGGGCGATCTGGTCCTGGCGGTGCCGGAGTGGATGCCGATTCGCATTCACAGCCAGTCTCTGGATGTGGAGGTGGAGGGGGTGGTTGGAGGCGTGACCGTGGAGGTGCTGAAGGGCGACCTTCGGCTCCGACGGCTTGTGGGCCCGCTGGAGGTGGCGACGCTGGACGGAGAGATCGAAGTGACCGACGTGGACGGCGATGTTCGTCTCATGGCCTTCGATGGTGACGTGCAGCTCCGCGGTGTCCGGGGTCGCGTCTTCGTGGAGAGTGCGGACGGGGACCTGGAGCTGGATGACGTGGAGGGCCCGGAGGTGTCGGCCACAACGGTGGACGGCGACGTCTTCTTTCGCGGCCGCGTCGGTCCCGGGGGCAGCCTTTCCCTGACCACACACGACGGGGATGTCCGGGCCTGGCTCCCGGCGGACCTGGGCGCGGAGGTGGAGGTGTCGACCTTCGACGGAAGCTTCGAGTCGGACTTCGCGGTCCGCACCGGAGGATTCCAGGCGGGCAAGCCGTTGCAGTTCACAGTGGGAAGCGGGAGCGCCCGCGTGTCGCTCCAGTCGTTCGACGGAGACATACGACTTCTTACCTGGTGAGAGGGAGGACGAGATGAAGCGGTGGTGGATGGTGGCGGCCACGGTGGTGGTGGGTCTGGGCTTGCCTACGGGCGTAGCTTCCCAGGAACGGGATTGGGACCGCATCGCGGATCGGGTCGCACGGGCGGTGGAGCGGGCCATCGAGCAGGCCGGCCGGGCCACCGAGCAGGCCCTGGCGGCCCTGGAGAACGTCGAGTGGGACGTGCACTGGGACGACGAGCACTGGTACGCCGACGAGGCAGACGCCGGGCCCAGGGTGCAGGAGGAATTTCGTTGGACCGGGAGCGTGGATCGAGGAGATCTCCTGGAGATCAAGGGGGTGAACGGTCCCATCTCGGCTACGCCGGCCTCGGGCAACCAGGTCGAGGTGGTGGCCATCAAGTCCGGCCGCCGCAGCGACCCGGCCACGGTGACCATCGACGTGATCGAGCACGCCGGTGGCGTCACGCTCTGCGCGGTCTATCCAACCCCAGAGGGGGAACGGGCGAACGAGTGCGGCGTGGGCGAGGATGGTCGGAACAGCATCCGGCGCAACGACGTGCGGGTGTCCTGGGAGATCCGGGTGCCCGACGGCGTGGAGTTCCGGGGCCGGACGGTGAACGGCGACGTGGAGGCCACAGGCCTCGGAGCGCGTGTGGACGTAGCCACGGTCAACGGCGACGTGACGGTGGGGACCACCGGGTTCGCGGCCGCCCGTACCGTGAACGGCTCCATCGAGGCCCGCATGGGGGGTGAGCTCCGTGACGACGTCTCCTTCGAGACCGTGAACGGCTCCATACGCCTGGATGTGGACGATGGATTGGACGCCAACGTGGACGCTTCGTGGCTCAACGGCAGCCTCGAGACGGAGATCCCCTTCCAGGTCCGCGGGCGCATGGGACGCCGCAGCGCGGAAGGGACGCTGGGGAGCGGAGGAGCCACCATGCGACTGCGCACGGTCAATGGCTCCATCCGGATCTACTGACCGGGAACGGACGACACCTCATCGACGGATGGAAGGAGTGAGAGGAACGATGCGAGCACAGGGATGGATCACGGGGCTCGGTGTGCTGCTGTTGGCGGCAACGCCCCTGGTTGCTCAGGAGAGCTACCGCCTCCAGGGGAACCGCGTGGCGGTCTACAATCTCGCCGGGCAGGTGGAAGTGGTGGCCGGCAGTGGGAGTGAGGTCACCGTTCAGGTGCGGACCGGTGGCGACGACGCCGGACGCCTTTCCGTGGAGGTCGGAGAAGTCCAGGGCGTGACCACCCTTCGGGTCCTGTATCCAGATGACGAGATCGTCTACAGCCCCGACGGACGTGGCCGCTATCAGACCACGGTCCGGGTGCGGGAGGACGGCACCTTCGGTGACGGTCGGGGAGGCGACCGGGTCTCCATCCGGTCGGGCGGATCCGGCCTGGAGGCCCATGCGGACCTTCGGATCGAGGTGCCTGCCGGACGATCGTTGGACCTCAACAACGCCGTGGGCGAAGTCACGGCCCGGGGCCTCCGTGGAGACCTCAGTGTGGATGTGAGCTCCGGCCCGATCCGGGTGTCGGACGTCACGGGGAACGTGGAGCTGGACACCGGTTCCGGTTCGGTGGAGGCTCGAGGGATCCGAGGTGAGCTCGAGGTGGACACGGGTTCCGGCTCCGTCGAGATCGAGGACGTCACGGGTTCCTCCGTGACCGTGGACACCGGCTCCGGTGGGGTGGACGGATCGGGGATCCGTGCCGACCGCCTGGAGGTGGATGCCGGCTCGGGTGGAGTGGAGCTTCAGGGGGTCACGGCACCGGATGTGACGGTGGACACCGGCTCCGGTTCGGTGGAGCTGGAATTCCTGGCCGCGGTGGAGAACCTCGAAGTCGATACCGGGTCGGGAGGCGTCACGGTCTATCTGCCCTCCGGGCTCGATGCCGAGATCGAAGTGGACACGGGTTCGGGTGGAATCGACGTGGACTTCCCCGTGGAGGTCCAGACAATGCGCCGGAACTACTTCCGCGGGGTCGTGGGCGCCGGACGGGGTCGGATCCTCATCGACACCGGGTCGGGCGGCGTCCGGCTCCGGGGTTCCGGCTAGTCGCTCCCGACTCCGGGGAACGCCTCCACGTGGGGCCGTTGAAGGGGCCGCCGTCATGGCGGCCCCTTTTCACACGTGCGGCGAGGAGGCTTCCGGGCGATCCGGCCGAGAGGACCGGCCTGGGAATCGCGACAGGTGCAGGGCCAGGGAGGCGGCGAGGCTCGCACCGAGCCTCATGAGGCCCCCGTCGGGCCTGGCAGGCTCCGTGTGCAGGAGGCTCAGGGTGCCCAGGATCCCCGTGCTCGCTACCAGCGGGAACACCAGCAGGACCCGGGGCTCCGGATGTCGAAGGGCCGGGTGGATGCGGTGCGCGAAGTCCCGGGGGTCTATGAACGATCGGGGCGCGCCGCCGGCCACCACGACGCGGGCGGGGGAGGCCTGTGGAGCCTCGGACCCGAGAATCCCGTCGAGCTCGTCCAGGCCGCGGGCGCCTTCCAGGGTCAGCCGTTCCCCCACGGGATCCCAGCGCTCCACCATGACGACGGGGAATCCCGTGGCGCGGCGGACCTCATCCAACGCCGCCGACAGCGCCTCCCCAGGCTCCGTGTTCACCAGGACACTGTGCGAGATCCGCGCCAGGGCCTCCAGCTCCCGGTTGCGGGAGGCGAG
Organism: Gemmatimonadota bacterium; assembly: GCA_039586075.1. GTDB lineage: Bacteria > Gemmatimonadota > Gemmatimonadetes > Longimicrobiales > Gaopeijiaceae > Gaopeijia. Next base: position 164,228 of record JBDHLC010000003.1, read on the forward strand.
CTCCACCTGCGCCCTGCGGCGCTCCGACACGTCCGCCACCATGCCGTCCACCCGCAGGCCTCCGTTGCGACCCGGGGTGGTGATCCGATAGGTGGCCTGGACCCAGCGCTCCTTCCCCGCCACGCGGACGGCGTACAGGTGCACCACCGGCTCCGATCGCAGCGGCTCGGGAGTGGCCTGGTGCTCCGCGACCACGGCGTTGAGACGGGACCGGGCCTCGCGAGGAAGGAGGACGTCCTGCCACCCGTCCGAGGCCTCCATGAGATCCCGGGAGTCCACTCCGAGCACCGTCCGGGCGGCCGGGGATACGTGCAGGAGCCGATCGGGCTCCAGCTCGGCTGAGAAGAAGACATCTCCCAGGTTGTTGAAGAGCGACGACAGTCGCGCGGACGCGCGCTGGAGCTCCTCCCGGTCGCGAGCCCGCTCCTCCTGGCGGGCCACGCTCCGCTCCGCTACCGCCAGGCGAATGCTGAGGAGGGCCACGTCCACGGGCTTCTGAACGTAGTCGTCCGCGCCGGCGTCCAGTACCTCCTCCAGGGTGGTGGGTTCGGTCCGGCCCGTGATCACCAGGATGATGGGCCGGTCACCGTCGGGAAGACTCCGGATGCGCCGGCAGAGCTCCAGGCCTCCCATGGACCCGGGCAATCCGAGATCCAGCAGCATCAGGGGGAAGCGCCGTTCCTGGAGCACGCTCCAGGCCGAATCCGCATCCGAGTAGAGGTGCGTGCGGTGTCCCCGGGCCTCCAGGATCTCGGAGTACAGCCAGCGGTCCGAGGAGTTGTCTTCCACCAGGAGCACGTCGAGGCCGTGGCCCTCCACGGACGGTTGCACTTGCGGGGCGCTCACCACGCCTCCGCCGGCGCCGACGCAGGAATCTCCCGTCTCCCGTTCCCGTCCCGGAGCAGGGGGACCGGTGGACGAGACCACGAGGAGGGCGGGGGGGAGGTTGGGAGGCGGGACACGCCAGGGAAGCTAGTCCTCGTCCCGTTTCGTCACCAGAACCCGGCCCTGGAACCGGTGAGGCCCGAACGAGGCAGGCGGAGCAGCATTACCCGTCAGGCCGTCCCTCAGGATCCGGGCGGTGGCGGGAGCCAGCAGGACACCGTTGCGGTAGTGCCCCGTGAGGTACCACAAGCCCCGCACTTCCGGGTCGGGTCCCAGCACGGGGAGGTCGTCCGGCGTACCGGGGCGGAGCCCAGCCCATCGCTCCACCACGGGAGCCGTCTGAAGGGAGGGAACGAGGGCGCGGGCTCCCCGCTCGAGGGCGCCCTGGCCCGGGCGGTCGACCGAGCGGTCGAATCCCGCATTCTCGGAGGTGGCGCCCACCACAACCACTGGTCCGCTTTCGGTCTCCCGGGGAATGAGGTATGCGTCGTCGGAAGTCACCACCCGGTCGATGGGGCGCCCCGGGGTCGACAGGGCGAGCATCTGGCCCTTCACGGGACGAACTGGAAGCTCACGGGGGAGGCCGTGGATGCCACCGGACCAGGCCCCGGCGGCCAGGACCACCCACGGCGCATCCAGGCGGCGACCGTCCGCGAGCTCCACGCCCTGAACCCGGCCCGCCCCGAGGTGGATGGCGGCGACCCGTCCCGTGATCCGCCGACCGCCTCCGCGATCCACCGCGGCGCGAAGGGCGTCGAGGAGGGCGCGGTTATGGACGCGCCCGTTCCCCTCGAGGAAGAGGCCCGCCTCCACATCCGGGGAGATGGCGGGCTCCAGCGCACGCACCGCGGACCCGTCCAGCCACCGGACCGGATGCCCGTCGGCGCGGAGCCAATCCCGTCGTGTCTTCAGCCGAGCGATATGATCCGGCCCCGCCGCGGTGAGAAGCTTTCCGTTCAGGTGCAGGTCCACCCGGATGCCCGAGGCCGCCTCGAGTCGGGCAACGAACTCGGGATACTCCGCCAGGCTGGCGAGGCCCAGCTCCAGGAAGGGGCCCGGCTCCCGGGCCTCGCCCAGGGGGGCCAGCATCCCGCCTGCGGCCCAGGTGGCGCTCTCCGGCGCCTCTCCCGGATCCACCACCACCGGGTGAAACCCCGCTTCACGGAGGAGCCAGGCGCCGGCAAGTCCAACCACCCCGCCACCGATCACGAGGACCGTGTCTCTCGGTCCCGCACTTGAATTTCGGGCCATCATCGGGTAAACCCATCTCCTTCCCCGGGAGGCGGGATGTCGGACGTCTTCCGGAGGTGCTACATCCAGTGACCCGAGGGTCGGGAGGGAAGGTGACGGCAAGCGAGTTCCGATTCCAGTGTCGCGTGCCCGTCCGGTTCAAGGACGTGGACGTGGGGGGGCACGCCCACCATTCCCACGCCCTGGTCTATTTCGAAGAGGCCCGTGCGGCCTATTGGCAGGAGGTGGCCGGAAGGGAGGGGCTGGACGGAATCGACTACATCTTGGCCGAGGCGGGCATCCGGTTCCACGATCGGGTCTTCTGGCCGCAGCAGCTCCAGGTCGGAGTGCGCGTGTCCCGCCTGGGTAAGAGGCACTTCGAGATGTCGTATGAAGTCGTCGGGGAGGACGGGGGGCGTCTCATCACCGGCACGACCGTGCAGGTCATGTACGACTACGAGGCGAAGGGGACGAAGCCCATTCCGGGGGAGATTCGAGAGGCCATCGGGGCCTTCGACGGCCCCTTCGGTCCGGGTGGTGTTCCGCTGAGGGGCGGTTGACCTTTGTTTGCAGGTTAAAATACATTTCCAGGTTTCCCCCCCGAAGGGTGCCCGATCCACGCTGAGACGGACCTTTCCAGGGACACGGCCGGTACGAGTCCTATACCGGCCATTCGCGGCCCATGAGCGGGTCACCAGTAAAAAGACACCGGGCGGGATGCCCAGGGAGACATCCGGATGATTGGACGGCTCAAGCAGGGGGTTATAGGCGTTGCAGCCGCCCTCGCCATCGTGCTGGCGGTGAGTCCGTCGGCTGCTCAGGCCCAGTCGGACATGGGTCGCTTCCGCGTACTGATCCCGAACCTGTTCCCCGCAGAGGGGACGGATGACGACTTCGGCAAGGACCTCGCCGAGGATCTTCGGGACCTCATGAGCACCCTCGCCACGCACCAGGCGATCGAGAAGAAGGAGATCGAGGACAACCTGAAGCGGTTCAAGATGAAGATGGACGAGCTGAACTGCATCAGGACCCGTCAGCTCGGTGCGCAGATCAACGCCCAGGTGGCCCTGTGCGCCGACTACGTGCGCCAGGGAGAGGAGATCGCCCTCTCGAACATCCAGTTCGTGGACATGGGGAGCTCCCAGGTCTTCGAGGTCGATGCCATCACGGTGAACCGCCGGGATCATCAGGGCGCCGCTCGCCAGATCTTCGACGCGTTCGACCAGTACGTGCAGCAGGTGCGGTTCCGGGCCTTCTGCTTCGACTACGCGAACAGCTCCCAGTGGGAGAACGCTCTCCGCAACTGCGATGACGCGCTGGCGTTGAACCCTCATGACGAGGGAGTCCAGTACCAGAAGGGCTTCATCCTATGGAAGATGGAGCGCCTGGAGGAGTCTCTCGACCAGCTCGAGGGGGTCCTGGACAACAACCCCTACCACGAGGAGGCGCTGCAGCTCGCGGGCTTCCTCGCCACGACCCTCGGCATGAACGACGAGGGCCGTGATTTCTACTCCCGGTACCTGGAGCTCAACCCGGGCGCGGTGGCCGTCCGTCGCCGGATCGCCTACGAGATGTTCGACGCCGGGGACCCCCTGGGCGCCATGATGCTCATCGACGAGGGTCTGCAGGTCGAGGAGTCCGTGGAGCTGCTCGGCGACTACGGGAACTACGCGTTCGAGGCCGCCCGTCAGGCGACCCCCGAGGGCGCGCAGGCCGGTGACGCCGAGATCCCCGCCGAGACCCGGGAGCTATACGGGAAGGCCATCGACGCGTTCATGGCTGTCTTCGAGGCGAAGGGCGACTCCATGAACGTGGGTCAGCTCCGGAACGTCATCTCGGCCAACATCCAGCTGGGTAACCTCGCCGAGGCCACCACCATCGCCGAACAGGTCCTCGAGGTGTTCCCCGAGGAGCCGTCCGTTTGGGCGGTCTACGCCACCGCCCTGGAGCGCCAGGAGCGAATCGACGAAGCGGTGGCGGCGCTGGGTGAGATCGAGGCCGTCGATCCGAACTATCCGGACCTGTTCGCCCGCCAGGGCAACATGCTCCTCGCTGCCGGCCGTCGCGCCGACGCGCTTCCCATCCTTCGCAAGGCGGTGGACATCCAGGGCCAGGACCCGAACCGCGTCGCCCGGATCATCTTCGCGGACGCCTACGGCAAGGGCATTCAGCCCGAGCAGAAGAACTGGCCGTACGCCCTGGACGGCATCCTCGCCGCCAAGGAGTACGAGGTCGGTGCGGAGACGGCCCAGGAGCTCAACTTCTGGCACGGGTGGGTGCTCTACCAGCAGGGGATCGGGGTCCAGGAGGCTCAGACCCTGGAGAGCGCCCAGCGCGCGCTGCCCATGTTCCGGCAGGCCAAGGAGTTCTTCCAGAGCGCCCAGGCCTATGCGCAGCAGCGGAACATCAATCTTTCCCAGATCCTGCAGGCGACCGACACGTACATCGAGATCCAGGACGCCATCATCCGGCGGGGTCGCTAAGCCGGTACCTCATCCCGCCCGGCTACGGCGCCGCGGGGCTTCGGCCCCGCGGCGCTTTTTTTTTATCCGGCACCCCCGCGGTCTCGTAACGAAGCGGCGGTGGTGATGGGACACCCATCGGGGCCGCGGTGGAGTCGTGACGGGGGCTCTCCGGGGCGGTGGAACGGAGTGCGGGGGATGGGTGGGGCGAAGTGGGAGAGCCCGATCTTCGGTTTTTTTTCGGAATATTTCCTCGCGCTCCCTCCGGGGGCGGGACCGCCCGGAATCCCTTTGATGATGCGGGATCTCGGGGATTCCAGGTGAGGGTGGCGGTCGAAGGGATTTTCCGAATTCCGGTCTTGCGCGCCCAAAATTTCGGTCATATCTTGGCCCCACGGTTTCCCACTTGACCCCACTTCATCCCACCCTGTGCCACCGTCGTGAACGGATTCCTGGGCCGGTACGAACACCAGATGGACGAGAAGGGGCGCGTCTCCCTGCCGTCCGCCTTCCGGCGAGAGGCAGACGGAGAAGCGTTCGTCCTCCTTCAATGGGAGAGCCCGTACCTCACCCTCTTCCCACCGGACGTCTGGCGGGAGATCCAGGAGCGGCTCATGGAGTTCCGGAAGGAAAAGCCGGACGCCTGGAACCATGTCCGCGAGATCGTCTCCAAGGCGGTTGAGGTCTCCCCGGACAAGCAGGGCCGAATCCTCATTCCGTCCTGGCTGCAGGAAGCCGCCACCCTCGAGGGCTCCGTTCTGCTGAACGGGAACATCGACCGGGTGGAGATCTGGAACCCGTCCGTCTACGCCGACACGGTGACCGCCACCTCCGGCAACGACCTGGCCCGCGCAGCGCACCGGCTCTTCGGATGACGAACTCGTACCACGATCCCGTTCTGGGTCCAGAGACGATTGGCCTTCTGAACCCGGAAGGGGATGGTCTGTACCTGGACGGGACGGTGGGTGGCGGTGGGCACGCCCTGATGATCCTGGAGCGTTGCCCGACGTGCCGGCTCCTGGCGGTGGACCGGGACCCGGAGGCGCTGGCGGCGGCCAAGGACCGACTGTCACCCTTCCGCCAGCGGGTGCGCTTTCTCCTGGCCCGCTTCGACGCCGCGGTCGACGACCTCGAGGTCCGGGACCGGGGGCTGGACGGGGCCCTCCTGGACCTCGGCATCAGCTCCCATCAGGTGGACGAGGCCGAGCGCGGGTTCTCCTTCCGGAGGGACACTCCTCTGGACATGCGCATGTCCGGGGAAGGGCAGACCGCGGCGGACCTCCTGAACGACGAGGACGAGCCGACGCTGGCGCGGATCTTCCGGGAGTACGGCGAGGAGCCCCGGGGCCGCGCGCTGGCCCGCGAAGTGGTGCGTCGCCGGGACGAGGAGCCCTACCGCACCAGTGATCAGCTGGTGGCCACGCTGTATCGGGTCCTGCGGCACGAGCCGAGCCATCAGGAGAAGGCCCGCGTGTTCCAGGCCGTTCGTATGGCGGTGAACGAGGAGATGGAGGCTTTGGAGCGGGCGTTGGAGGGGATCCGGGAGGCGCTCAATGAGGGCGGCGTGCTGGCGGTCATCGCCTACCACTCCCTGGAGGACCGCATGGTCAAGCACACCTTCCGCGAGTGGAGTCGAGCCTGTGTCTGCCCGCCGGGCTTCCCCGTGTGCACCTGCCGAGGCCGCCCGCTGGGTGAGACGCTGACCCGCAAGCCCGTGCGCGCGAGCGACGATGAGGTGGCCCGGAACCCGCGGGCGCGAAGCGCTCTGCTGCGGGCGTGGAGGAAGGCGGCGTGAGGGGTGGGAGTATGCACCGCTGGGCGCTGGCCATGGCCGCGCTGCTGGCGAGCCTGAGCGTGGTTGCGTGGCGGCAGGGCCGAGCCTACGAGGTGCAGCAACAGCTCGAGGCAGTGAGGACCGAGCGCTCCCTGGCGCTCTCCAACCAGGCGCAGTTGAAGCGGGACATCCGGGTGCTCCAGAGCCGGGAGCGCATCGTCCGGGTGGCCCGGGAACTCATGGGTCTCCGCCCGCCCACGGGGCAGGTGCGCGTGATCCGGGTGGAGGGTCCGTAATGGCCGGTCGTTCGCATGGCGATCCGCTGCGCTTCCGCCGACGCATCCTGCTGGGCGTCTGGCTCCTCTCCGGCGCTGCCGTCCTGGTGCGCGCCGGAGAAGTCCAGGTCGTCCAGGGGAGTCAATGGCGGGATCTTGCGCTGCGGCAGCAACGCACCGCCCAGGAGATTCCCGCCTCCCGGGGCCGGATCCTGGACCGCGAGGGTGTCCCGCTGGTGGAAACCCAGGAGCAGTTCGAGGTCGGGGTGGCTCCCCACGAGGTCCAGCAGGGCGATCCGGCACGGGTCCTGGCGGCTCTGCGGTCCGCGCTGGACCTGAGCGAGCGCAGCGCCCGGCGCATCGTGGAGTCGAAGGACCGCTGGGTGCACGTCGGGAGGTTCCCCCCGTCCGTCCAGGGCGAGCTCCGGGGTCTCCGCGGGGTCTACCTGAAGCGTCTCTTGCGACGCGACTATCCTCAGGGACGGATGGCCCTCGGGGTCCTGGGTTCAGCGCGGGACGGCCAAGGATACGGTGGTGTCGAGCAGACCTTCGACGCGGTCCTGCGCGGCCAGCCCGGCCGTGCCATCGTCGCGAAGGACCCGTCCGGGCGCGTCATGGGGGGGCAGATCTTCCAGATGGAGGCACCGGTGCCGGGTGCGGACCTGACTCTCACTCTGGATGCCGACCTGCAGGCCATCGCCAAGGAGTCTCTCATGGCGGCGGTGGACTCGTCGGATGCCACGGGGGGAGACCTCCTCGTGACCGATCCACATACCGGTGAGATCCTCGCGGCCGTCTCGGTGAAGGACGGCGTGGACGCCGGCCTGAGCTTCATCTCGGAGCCGGTGGAGCCCGGCTCCACCATCAAGCCCTTCATCCTGGCCACGCTGTTGAGCCGGGGTCGGGCTTCGCTGGACGACGAGGTGGACGTGGGTGAAGGCACATGGTCCCAATGCGGCCGCGTGGTCCACGACGTGAGTGCGCGTGGAGTCATGACACTGGCCCGCGCGGTCCAGGTATCGTCGAACGTGGCCATGGCCATGAAGTCGCAGGACCTCACTCCGGAGGAGGAGTGGGAGGGGCTCCGGGACTTCGGCTTCGGAGAGAGCACCGGGATCGCGATCCCCGGTGAGAGCGAGGGCATTCTGCGGAGGCCCGAAGACTGGACCTGCCAGTCCCTCGCCTCCCATGCCATCGGCTACGAGATCTCCGCCACTCCCCTCCAGATGGCCATGGCGTACGGCGCCCTTGCCAACGGGGGCGAGCTCATGGAGCCGCGGCTTGTGAAGGAGATCCGCTATCCAGGCGGAGAGCGGGAGACCTGGGAGCCCCGCGCGGTGCGGCGCGTGATTCGCTCGCGGCTGGCCGAGAAGATCACCGACGTCCTGGTGGGTGTGGTGGACGACGGCACGGGGACCGCCGCAGGCCTGGCCTCCTTCACCGTGGCCGGGAAGAGCGGCACCGCCCGGGCCTACGTCGACGGGGACTACAACCGGAACCGGTACTTCTCTTCGTTCGTCGGCTACTTCCCGGCCGAAGACCCCCAGCTGGTGATCTACGCCAAGCTCGACGAGGCGAAGGGATACGGGGGCGCGCTTGCCGGTCCCGTGACACGGGCCACCATGGAGGCGGCGCTGGCCGCCCGGGGAACTCCGATCCACCTGGAGGTCCTTCCCCAGCTCACCCGCACCGGCGCGGGCGCCCAGGGCCGTGACGAGTCGGTGATTCGCTTCGCCAGCACGGTTTCCACCCCGGCGCCGCCCCGGACCGACCCGTCGGAGGTGGCCCGGGCCTGGCAGCCCGACCCGGAAATCCTGGAGGTACAGGTCCCTGGACTCCGCGGTCTTCCGCTCAGGGAGGCATCCCAGAGGCTCCACGCTCTCGGGCTGCGGGTCCGCGTCGAGGGAACGGGGTCCGTCCGGGGCAGCCGACCATCCGCGGGTGCCCTGGTCATGACGGGCGACACCGTCGTCCTCCGATCCGGGAGGGCAACGCGGTGAGTCCCCCGGTCTCGTTGACCGCCGTGGCGAGAGTCCTCCGGGACGCGGGCCTCCTCGACGAGGCACGCGGCCCGGAGGACACCGTCGTTTCGGGCGTTTGCCACGACTCCCGCTCCGCTCGGTCGGGGGATCTCTTCCTTGCGTGGAAGGGCACGCGGCTGGATGGGCACGCCTTCCTGGCCGCCGCAGTGGAGGGTGGAGCCGTGGCGGCCGTGGTGGAGCGCGCCGTCCCGGAGGTCTCCGTTCCGCAGCTCGTGGTCTCCGAGGGTCGGCACGCCGCCGCCTTGGCGGCGGATGCCGTCATGGGATTCCCCGCCAGCCGGCTCGAGGCGGTGGCGGTGACCGGCACCAACGGGAAGACCACCACCACGGTGCTGGCACGGCACCTGCTTGCCGCGCGACCCGGGGGAGCGGCCGCAGTGGGCACGCTGGGCGTGCTGGGCCGGTCCGGGGATCCATGGCCGGGGACAGAGGGGCTCACCACGCCCGATCCCGTGAGCCTGGCGCGATGGATCCGGAGCCTGGTGGACGAGGGGATCACCACCGTAGCCATGGAGGCGTCGTCCCACGCCCTGGAGCAGCACCGCCTGGACGCGATTCGGCTCCGCGTGGCCGTCTTCACGAACCTGTCACGGGACCACCTGGACTACCACGGCAGCCTCGCCTCGTACCGTGATGCGAAGCTCCGGCTGCTGGACCTCCTCCGAGAGGACGGAACGGCAGTGGTGAATGCGGCGGACCCAGCCTGGAGCGGAATCCAGGCGCCCAACGTCCTGACCTATGCGGTCCGGGGACCCGCCGACCTCCGTGCAGAGAACGTCATCCTGTCGGCCCACGGCACACGGTTCACGCTTCACTTCCGGGACGAGACCGTTCCGGTGTCTCTTCCGCTGGTAGGCTCCTTCAACGTGGAGAACGCGCTGGCCGCCGCTGGTGCCGCGTTGGCGATGGGAGTCTCGCTGGAAATCGTGGCGCGCCGGCTGGAGGAAGCTCCCCAGATCCCCGGTCGGATGGAGCGGGTGGTGGACGAGCCCTTCACGGTCCTGGTGGATTTCGCTCACACGCCCCACGCCCTCGAGAATCTCCTCGAGGCGGTTCGGTCGGTGACTCCCGGCCGGCTGGTGGTCCTGTTCGGAGCCGGCGGTGACCGTGATCGGGGGAAGCGGGCGCCCATGGCGGAGGCCGTGTCGCGCCACGCCGACCGCGTCTTCCTGACTTCGGACAATCCCCGCACCGAGGACCCGGAGCAGATCCTCGACGACCTGGAGCGGGGGCTGGGTTCGGTGCCGTGTGTGCGTGAGTCGGACCGCAGGGCGGCCATCCGACGGGCCGTCCTGGAGTCGCGGGAAGAGGATGTCCTGGTGTTGGCGGGGAAGGGACACGAGACCTACCAGGTCATCGGCACCGAGAAGCGCCCCTTCGACGAGCGGGCGGAGGTCATGGCGGCCCTGAAGCTGCGGGGGGCGGCATGATGACCCGGACCTTCGCCTGGACGGACGAGGAGATCCGGGCCGCCCTGGACCTCCCGGGCGAGGCCGCCGTGGAGTTCTCCGGGGTGTCCACCGACTCCCGCACCCTGCAGCCGGGCGCTCTCTTCGTGGCCCTGACCGGCGAGCGCTTCGACGGTCACGACCACCTGGACCAGGCCGCGGCCCGGGGAGCGCGGGGTGCGGTGGTGAGCCGTCCGGTGGAGGCTCCGGCCGAGCTGGTGGTCTACCAGGTGGACGACACGCTGGTGGCCCTGGGAGACCTGGCTCGGCATCGCCGAGAGGCGCTGGGGGCACAGGTGATCGGCATCACCGGATCGTCCGGGAAGACTTCCACCAAGGACTTCCTGCGCGGCGCGCTGGAGGGGGCGCTCCGGGTGCACGCCACCCGGGGAAACCAGAACAACCGCATCGGTCTCCCGCTGACCCTCCTGGAGGCTCCCGACGACACCGAGGTGGTCGTAGCGGAGATGGGGACCAGCGAGCCGGGAGAGATCGAGGAGCTGGTCCGTATCGGCCGCCCCGACGTCGGGGTGGTGGTGACGGTGTCCGAGAGCCACCTGGACCGACTGGTCGACCTGGCCGGTGTCATGAGCGAGAAGCTCGACATGGTCCGGGGCCTGTCGGCCGATGCCGTACCCCTGGTGGGGGACAACCCGCGGAGCCTGGCGGAGGGGGCACGGGAGATCCGGGCGGACGTCCGGGTGGCGGGATTGAGCACGGCGGCGGATCCGGACCTCCGACCGTCGCGACTCACGGTGGACGCCCAGGGCCGGTATGGCTTTCAATGGCGGGGCGTTCCGGTGGCCCTGGCGGTGACCGGGCGGCACATGGCGTACAACGCCGTGATCGCGCTGGCGGTGGCGGACAGTCTGGGCGTGCCCCCGGAGGCATCGGCCCGCGGCGTCTCGGCAGTGCAGCCCACCGGGATGCGAAGCGAGGTGCGGAGGGTGGGTGCGGTGACCCTGCTGGTGGACTGCTACAACGCGAATCCGCAGAGCACACGCGCCGCCCTGGATGCGTTGGCTGCGCGGACCGGTGCCGGTCCGAGGGTCGCGCTGCTGGGGACCATGCTCGAGCTGGGGGGACGCAGTCGCGCGCTGCACGACGAGGTCCTGCAGTACGCCCTGAGCCTGGGGCTGGACCGGGTAGTGGCCACCGGCGCCTTCGCCGCTGCCCTTCCGGGGGTCTCCCATCCTCGCCTCGTGCGGGCCGAGGAGCCTCGTGACGGCTGTGAGGCCGTGCTGCCGGTCCTCCGGCAGGGAGGGCTCCTTCTTCTGAAGGCCTCCCGCGGAGTGGCGCTGGAGCGGCTGATCCCGGCACTGGAAGCCGAGTTCAACGGGGGAGGGGACTGATGCTCTTCTACCTCTCTCGGTTCAGCGACGTACACATCTTCTTCAACCTCTTCCAGTACGTCACCGTCCGCTCGGCGGGGGGGCTGGTGACGGCCCTGCTGGTGGCCTTCGTCCTGGGCCCCGCCACGATCCGGTGGCTCGCCCGATGGAGGGTGGGGCAGGTGGTGCGGGACTTCGGGCCAGAGACCCACCTGACCAAGGCCGGCACCCCCACCATGGGTGGGACCATCATCATCATGTCGGCGGTGGTCTCCACCGTGCTCTGGGCCCGTCCGAACTGGTACACCGTCGTCTGCCTCCTGGCGCTGATCTGGATGGGCCTCATCGGGTTCCTGGACGACTACCTCAAGGTGGTCAAGCGGAAGACCCGCGGGCTCATCGGGCGACTGAAGATGGCCGGGCAGCTCACCTTCGCGCTGGGCCTGGGGATCTTCCTGCTCCTCAACCCCATCGCGCCCTACCCGACCGAGTGGACCGGCGTCCCCTTCCTGGCAGACTACTTCGCACACCTGGCGCCTTGGGCGTTCGTCGTCCTCGTCGCCCTGGTGATCGCCGGATCCTCCAATGCCGTGAACCTCACGGACGGTCTGGATGGCCTCGCCGCCGGGCTCGCCGCCATCGCCGCCGTGACCTTCGCGGCGCTGTCCTACATCACCAGCCGCGAAGACTGGGCCGCGTACCTGGGGCTGTTTCACCTCCCGGGGGCGGAGGAGATGACCATCTTCGGGCTGGCCCTCTCGGGCGCGTGCATGGGCTTCCTCTGGTTCAACGCTCACCCCGCCCAGGTCTTCATGGGCGACACGGGCTCCCTCTCCATCGGGGGCGCCCTGGGGGTGATGGCCATCCTCCTCAAGAGTGAATTCCTTCTGGTCATCGTGGGCGGCGTCTTCGTCATGGAAGCCGCGTCGGTGATGCTCCAGGTGGGTGTGTTCAAATACACGCGTCGCCGGTTCGGAACCGGGCGCCGCGTATTCCGCATGGCCCCGATCCATCACCACTTCGAACAGCTCGGCTGGCCCGAGTCCAAGGTGGTGATCCGCTTTTGGATCCTGGGGATCCTCTGCGCCATGGTCGCCGTCTCCACCCTGAAGATCCGATGACGACCACGGCAATTCTCGGTCTCGGAGCAAGCGGCGACGCCGCTGCCCGCCTCGCACTCCATCAGGGAGAATCAGTCTATGTCTCGGATCTCCGCACTGACCCCTCGACTGCAGCTCGTGCAGCCAACCTCCAGGCCCTGGGAGCCGACGTCGAGTTGGGACAACACGACCTGGGACGACTCGTCGCCGCGGACACCGTCGTCGTCAGTCCTGGAATCCCCCCGGACGCTCCAGTGCTCCGCGACCTCCATGGACGAGGAGTCCGCTGGATCTCCGAGCCCGAGTTCGCCTTTCGGTTCCTGCATGGTGCACTGATCGCCGTAACCGGGACGAACGGGAAGACCACCACCTGCGTCCTCACCGACCACCTCCTCCGCGAAGGGGAGGTGCGGGTGGCTCTGGGTGGGAATCTCGGGGGCGGGCTGGCGCCGGCAGCCTCGGCACTGCCTCTCCTGGATCCCGACCCGGACTGGGTGGTCCTGGAGATGAGCTCGTTCCAGTTGGCGGACATCGACACCTTCCGTCCCGATATCGGCGTGGTGACGACGCTGGCCCCGGATCACCTGGACCGGTATCCGAGCGTGGAGGCCTACTACGCCGACAAGGCCCGACTGTTCGAGAACGCCGACGACCGCTGCCGGTGGGTGCTGAACGGCGACCTTCCCGAGGTGGAGGCCCTGGCCGGTGACGCCCCCGGCGCGCGGTACCGCTTCGGCGTGGGGGCGGCCCCGGAAATGAATGCCTACCTGGCGAACGAAGTACTCACCCTTCGCCTGGACGGTCGGGAGGAGCCCCTGCTACCGGTCTCGGAGCTTCCCCTCCTCGGCCGGCACAACGTGGCCAATGCCCTGGCGGCCGCTCTGGTGGCTCGGCTGGTGGGGTTGGACGTGGCTGCCATCGCCCAGGGTCTACGCACGGCCCGCCCCCTTCCTCACCGCCTAGAGGCGGTGGCCGAGAATGCAGGGATTCTCTGGGTGAATGACTCGAAAGCGACCAACGTGGCTGCGGCGGTCAGCGCCATTCTGAGTCTAGACCGCCCTCTCCTCCTCCTCCTGGGGGGAAAGGACAAGGGTGAGGACCTGGCACCGTTGGCTCGGGCCGTCGTAGGGCGGGTCCGCGCGGCCATATGCTACGGCGCTGCCGGGCCCCGAATGGCCGATGCGCTGGAGATCGCGGGGGCCCCGGTCATCCGCGTGAATGGAGGCCTGAACCTTGCAGTGGAACTAGCCAGGGAGAAGGCGCAGGAAGGCGACGTGGTCCTCCTGGCCCCCGCCTGCTCCTCATTTGACGAGTTCGCGAACTACGAGGCCCGCGGGCGGCGCTTCACGCTCCTGGCCCGGCAGGAGGCGGCCTGATGGCGGCGCATCCGGTGGACGTGGCTCCGGCCCGCGTGACGCTCCCCGACCCCGGTCTCGGGCGTGGTTGGGAGGCGTCCGCGCTCATGGCGCTTACCCTGCTCATCCTCTCATTCGGCCTAGTGACCCTCTTTTCCGCCAGCCCATTCGTGGCGCGACGCATCGGCGTGCCGGACCACTACTTCGTGGCCCAGCAGGCCATCGGTGCGGCGGTGGGCCTCGTGAGCATGGTGCTCCTCGCGCGGCTCCCGTACCGGTTCTGGCAGTGGGTGGCCTGGCCCCTGGTGGTTGCATCGCTGATCACCCTGTTGATCCTGATCCTCCCGGGGACCGAATCCATCGCGCCGGTACGGAATGGAGCGCGCCGTTGGCTGACCGTGGGCGTGAACATTCAGCCCAGCGAGCTCGCCAAGTTCGCCATCATCGTCTGGACGGCCATGATGGCGGTGAAGAAGCGGGACCAGTTCCGGAGCCTGAGTCGGGGCCTGGTTCCCTTCCTGGTGGTTTGGGGGGCCCTGCTGCTCCCCATCTCCCTGCAACCGGACCTGTCCACCGCCTTCCTCGCGGGGACGCTGGGGATCCTCACGGTGTTCGCCGCAGGGGCGCGCCTCTCCCACTTCGCATTCTTGGGCGTACTGGCCTCTCCGGTCGTCTGGCTCCTGCTCCAGGTGGACTACCGGCAGGCGCGGCTCGCCTCGTACGTGGAGCAGCTCGCCGACCCTCTCGCTGCGACCTCCAACGGTGCCGGATATCAGTTCTACCAGGCTATGGTGGCACTGGGCTCCGGCGGGATCACCGGGCAGGGGTTCGGGAAGGGCTGGCAGAAGTTCGGGTTCCTTCCGGAGCCCCACAACGACTTCATCTTCTCCATGGTGGGGGAGGAGTGGGGCTTCATGGGGGTGACCGTCCTCGTGGGCCTGTACCTGGCCCTGATCCTGGTGGGGTACCGGATCGCCCGACGTGCGCCGGACCTCTTCGGGCAGCTCCTGGCCCTCGGGTGCACCAACTTCATCGCGCTCCAGGGCTTCCTGCACATCGGAGTCGGCGTTGGTCTCCTGCCCACCACCGGGCTGGCCCTTCCGCTCTTCTCGTACGGTCGCTCGAACCTGCTCGTCACACTGGCCGTCCTGGGCATACTCATGGCGGTGGCGCGGGAGACCGACCAGGACTGGCGCCCAGGCATGCGTGAAGCGGGCCGCGCTCCGGATCTTACCCGGATGGCCATGGGAGGAGGTCGTGCATGATCGGCTCGCCACGGCGGTATTCAGTGGAGGTGGTACCGGCGGACACCTTTACCCGGCTCTGGCTCTGGCAGACGCCCTACGTCGGGAGCGTCCCGATGTGCGAGTGGTCTTCCTGGGCGCGCGGCGCGGGCTGGAGGCCCGGGTGCTACCGGAACGGGGCGAGGAGCATCGGCTCCTTCCCATCCGGGGCGTGGCTCGTGGCGGCGGGATTCGGACCAATTTCGGCGTCCCGTGGGCGCTCCTGCGCTCGGTGGCCGGGACAATCGCCTGGTTCCGAGACCTCCACCCGGAGCTGGT
Organism: Gemmatimonadota bacterium; assembly: GCA_039586075.1. Classification (GTDB taxonomy): domain Bacteria; phylum Gemmatimonadota; class Gemmatimonadetes; order Longimicrobiales; family Gaopeijiaceae; genus Gaopeijia. The sequence continues at coordinate 179,692 of JBDHLC010000003.1, forward strand.
CGTGGTGACCGGCGGGTACGCGGGCGCGCCGGCGGGGATGGCGGCGGTCCTGATGGGGATTCCGCTGGCGCTCCAGGAGCAGAATGCGTATCCGGGGGTCACCACGCGCCTCCTGTCCCGCTGGGCTCGCCAGGTCCACCTGGCCTACCCCGAGGCGCTGCAGCGCCTGCCGGCCGGAGCACGAGCCAGGGCGCGGATCACGGGGAATCCCGTTCGCCCGCCCGGGCCGCAGGGGAGAGGCGGAGCGCGCTCTGACCTGGGATTGGACCCCGAGGTGCCCACGGTTCTGGTCGTGGGCGGGAGCCAGGGTTCCGTGGCGCTCAATCGCGCCGTCGTCGACATGGTGCGGGCTCTCCCCTCGGACCCCGGGTTCCAGCTCCTCTGGTCAACGGGCCCCAGCCACGAAGCCATGGTGGCGAAGGAGGTGGGCACGGAGGTCCCCTGGGTCCACATCACCGGGTACGTCACCGACATGCCCGTTGCCCTGGAGGCGGCCGACGTGGCCGTGAGCCGGGCCGGGGCCATGGCGACTTCGGAGTTCCTCGCCTGGGGTCTCCCCGCCGTCCTGGTCCCGCTGCCCAGCGCGGCGGCGGATCATCAGACCCAGAACGCACAGGCCCTGGCGGATGCCGGGTGCGCCGTTCACCTGCCCGAGTCCGATCTCACGGGCGCCGTTCTCCGCGAAGCCGTGCTCGGGATCATGGCCGATACCCACCGGCGCGAGTCCATGTCGGCGGCCGCCCGGAACCGTGCGCGCCCCAATGCCGCCCGGGTCATCGCCCGGGAGCTGCTGGCCCTTCTGCGCCAGGGACGGGAGGCCAACTCATGACGGGCACGTCGATCCTCGGGCTCAACGGGCCGGTCCATTTCATGGGGATCGGTGGCGCCGGCATGTGCGCCCTCGCGGAGCTGTTCCTGCGAGAGGGGGGCCAGGTCACGGGTTGCGACCTGAAGGAGAACGAAGCAACCCGGAGACTCACCGAGATGGGTGCCCGCATCTCCCTTGGACATGACGCCGGTCACGTGACCGAGGCCGCTGGCTTGGTCATCACGGCAGCTGTTCCCGCCGACCATCCCGAGATCCTGGCGGCCCGCACCCGGGACATTCCGGTCTGGAAGCGAGCGGAGGCCCTGGGGCAGGTGGTGAATCAGGGGACGGTGGTGGCCATCGCCGGAACCCACGGGAAGACCAGCACCACCGCGCTCACCGTCCAGGTCCTCGCGGAAGCAGGCCTGGATCCCACCGGCCTGGTGGGAGGCAGCGTGGCGGGTTGGGGGGGAAATCTCCGGCTCGGAAGTGACCTGTACGTGGTGGAGGCGGACGAGTACGACCGCTCCTTTCTAACCCTGGAGCCGGACGTCGCGGTGGTGACGAACCTGGAAGCCGATCACCTGGACATCTACGGCAGCTACTCCGGGGTCCGAGACGCCTTCCAGCGGTTCCTGTCCCGACGTCGCCCCGAGGCGCGCGCCATCATCTGCGCCGACGATCCCGGCGCGTCGTGCCTCCTCCCGCGAGTGAACGGATCCGGCTACACCTACGGCCTTTCGGCTGGATCTCAGCTCCGGGCCGTGGAGGTCAACCCGGATCCCAGTGGCACCTGCTTCCGCATCATGGAGGACGGGTACGACCGCGGGACCGCGTGCCTGCCGGTCCCGGGGGTCCACAACCTCCGCAACGCGCTGGCCGCCGCGGCCGTGGGGCGGCATCTCGGAGCCTCGTGGGACGCCATCCGGGAGGGCTGGGCGTCGTTCCGGGGCGTGGGTAGGCGATTCCAGCGGCTGGGCGAGCCCGGGGGGGTCATGCTCGTGGACGACTACGCGCACCACCCCACCGAGATCGCGGCGACGCTGGATGCGGCCCGATCCGCGTATCCGGGCCGCAGGATCGTGGCGGTATTCCAGCCGCACCTCTACACGCGCACGCGGGATTTCGCCCTGGACTTCGGGCGGGCCCTCGCGCTGGCCGACCACGTCTGGGTGACGGACATCTTCCCCGCGCGGGAGGAGCCGATCCCGGGGGTGGACGGAGGAGTCGTGGCCCGGGCCGCGGTCCGGGCAGGTGCCCAGGTGACGGAGCACCCGGAGTTGGACGGGCTGGCTCGAGCCGTGGCCGCGGAAGCGCGACCGGGTGACGTCATCGTGACGCTGGGAGCGGGGTCCATCGAGCGGGTGGGACCTGAGCTCCGGGCGGAGTTGGAGGCACCGGCGCATGTCTAGGATCGTCTTCCGGGTCGGGCTGGGGATCGCCCTGGTGTGGGTGCTCGCTCTGGCCGCCGAGGTGGCTCCCGGAGCGCTGGCGAAGGTGCCGGTGTTCCGGGCGAGGAATCACGACTTCGTGGGCCTGCGCTATCTGACCCCCGAGACGGTCCTGAGAACCGCCGGTATCGGTCCCGACGCCTCCCTGTGGGATGACCCCACGGCGTGGGAGGCGCGTCTGGAACGGCACCCCCTGGTTCACCGGGCCCGGGTCCGCCGCCGCTTCCCCGTCACTCTGGTCGTGGAGGTGGAGGAGCGGCTCCCGGTGGGACTGGTGCCCACCCCGACGCTCGAGCCGGTGGACGCCGAAGGACGCTACCTCCCGCTGGACCCGTCACGATTCGCCCTGGACTTCCCGGTGCTGCGCCCGGGACCGCGCGCCGACGATGACGGGGCGCCGTCTCCTGTGGAGATTAGGGAGTTGGCCGCCGCGGCCGCCGTGATGCGGAGCGAGCCCGACTTCTGGAGCGAGATCTCCGAGATCGGCCGCGGTCCGCAAGGTGGCATCGTGGTTCGGCGTGGCCAGCCCGAGGTGATCTTCCACTTCCCGCCGCGGGTCGAGCTGACCCGCATTCGCGAGGCCCTGGCCGTCCTGCGGGACGCCGAGCGCCGCGGGGTCCATCGGCCCCCGCACAGCGTGGACCTGCGCTTCGCCGGCTACGTCTATCCCTACTGGGGACGGGAGGCCGAGCAATGAGCCAGCAGAAGCGTCGCATGAGCGGCACCTTCATCGCCGGTCTCGACATCGGGACCACCCGGACTTGCGCCGTGATCGGCGAGCTGCAGGGCGAAGGGAACCGGCAGTCGGGGCTGAAGATCCTGGGGGTGGGCCAGGCCCGGTCCGCCGGAATCCGCGGGGAGCGCATCACCAATCTGGAGGAGACCACCGAGTCCATCCGCGCGGCCATGAAGGAGGCCGAGCTCATGGCCGGCGTCGGTGTGGACCGACTGTACGCGGGGGTCTCCGGGGAGCACATCCGCGCCTGGAGCTCCATGGGGGTCGTGGCCGTACAGGACCAGGAGATCACCCCGGGCGACGTCGCGCGGGTGCACGAGGTGGCGCGGGCCGTGGCCTTGCCGCCGGACACCGAGATGCTGCACGCGATCCCGGTGGAGTACATCGTGGACCACCAGCGGGGAATCAAGGACCCGGTGGGGATGTCGGGAACCCGGCTGGAAGCGGAGGTCTACCTGGTGACGTGCTCCGCCACCGCCGCAGGGAACATCAAGAAGGCCGTCACCCGGGCCGGCTACGGGGTCCAGGAACTGGTGCTGGAGCCGCTGGCCACCGCGCGCTCCGTCCTGACGGAGGACGAGAAGGAAGTGGGCGCGGCCATGGTGGAAGTCGGCGGCAGCACCACCGACACCGCGGTCTACTACGAGGGCAAGATCCGCCACGTCGCCATCCTTCCCATCGGTGGGACCACGGTGACCCAGGACCTGGTGAAGGGGCTGGCCATCCCGTTCCACGAGGCCCAGAGGGCGAAGGAGCAGTACGGGGCGGCGTCCCCCCAGTTCGTGGATCCGCAGGACATGATCGAAGTAGCGGGCACGGCTCCGGGGCAGACGCGTCCCGTGGCCCGGGAGCTCATCGCGCACATCTGCGAGCAGAGGCTGGACGAGCTGTTTGGGATGATCCAGCAGGAGCTGGACGATCAACAGCTGACGGATCGCCTGGGAGCCGGGATCGTCCTCACGGGAGGCGGTGCCGGTCTGCCGGGCCTGATCGAGTTGGCGCAGCAGGTCTTCGCCGCTCCCGTACGGCTCGGAGTGCCGGGCGAGGGACTCACCGGGCTGGCCGACTCCGTGGGGCGGCCCCGGTTCTCCACCGCCGCCGGACTCGCCCTCTGGGGTGTCGACCGCTTTCAGGAGACGGGGCAGGGGGTCTCCACCCTCACCTCCGGAATCCTCTCCAACGTGTCCGCCTGGATCCGGGAGTTCTTCTGATGATGACTCCCGCCTCCCACCTGCTTCCCTGGCGGGGCCCGCCCCCGGGCCTCGATCCCCCGGTCCTTAAGGGGCGAGCACCGCCCTGAGCGACGGACCGTGATGAAGCCCCGAGGAACCCCCCGCATGAGCACGTTACAGGAGCAGACCATGATGATGTTCGAGTTCGAAGACACCCCGATCCAGAGCGCCCGCATGAAGGTCGTCGGTGTCGGTGGCGCCGGTGGTAACGCGGTGAACCGCATGATCGACGAGGAGTTGGAGGGCGTCGAGTTCATCTCGCTGAACACGGATGCCCAGGCCCTTAAGGGGTCCCGGGCCCAGTTCACCATGCAGATCGGCAAGAAGCTGACCCGGGGGCTGGGGGCGGGTGCCCGTCCGGAGATCGGACGACAGGCGGTGCACGAGAGCGCCGACGAGGTCCGGAAGATGCTGGATGGTGCGGACCTGGTCTTCATTACCGCGGGGATGGGCGGTGGGACGGGGACCGGCGCCGCCCCCATTGTCGCCGACATGGCGAGGGAGATGGGTGCGCTCACCATCGGCGTGGTGACTCGCCCATTCGCCTTCGAGGGGAAGAAGCGGGCCCGCCAGGCGGAACAGGGTCTCGCGGAGCTCAAGCGTGCGGTGGACACGGTCATCGTGGTCCCCAATGACCGCCTGCTCGCCGTGGTCCCGAAGGGCACCACCTTCAAGGACGCCCTGAAGAAGGCGGACGAAGTCCTCCTGCACGCGACCCAGGGCATCAGCGACCTGATCCGTGTGAGCGGGGACGTGAACGTCGACTTCGCCGACGTCCGGACGATCATGTCCTCTCGGGGGCCGGCACTCATGGGCTCCGGATTCGGTGAGGGCGAGAACCGCGCCGAAGAGGCCGCCCGCGAGGCGATCTCCTCACCGCTCCTGGACAACGTGTCCATCTCCGGAGCGAAGGGGGTGCTCATAAACATCACCGGTGGTCGGGACATGGGAATCGACGAGGTGACCCAGATCTCCACCATCATCCAGGAAGCGGCAGGCGACGAGGCCGAGATCATCTTCGGCGCCGTGCAGGACGAGAGCCTCGAGGGCCAGGTGCGGGTCACCGTCATCGCCACGGGCTTCGAGAACCAGGCCGACGAGGACGTGATCCGTCCGGAGTTCCGTCGCCCGGTGGCGCCGCCTTCCCGGAAGCCGCAGCCCAATGCCAGCGTGCAGGCCCCACCCAGGGCGCAGCCCAAGCCTCAGGTGCAGGCCCAGCCGCAGGTCCAGCGGCAGGTCGCGGTGGCGGGTGGCGCTCCGCTGCAGGTCGGTGGCGGACCCGCGACACCCAGGCCGGCGCCGACCTCGAGCCCGTCGCTTCGCCAGGTATCCCCGGGAGACATCGGCGAATTGGACATTCCGACCTTCATTCGGAGGCGCCGGAGCTGACGGCTTCACCGATACCGGTGATCCGGGCCCACGAGCGGCTCGGATCACCGGTATGGACGGAACCACACCGGATGACATACCATAGGGATCCTTTCGGGCTGGAGGTGCAGCCCGGGCGCAGCTGGACCGGTTATCACCTGGACCGCAGGACATGAGAGTTCGTCGAGCATATTCCCTTGCGGCGGCAGCCTTTCTGGGGCTCGCAGCCTGTGTGGACACCGCCCCGGACGTGGGGACTGTGGAGGACGTGTACGCCCTCCCCGCGGAGGAGTTGGTGGTGCAGGAGCTGGGCAGGGGGGGTACGCTGGGCCAGGTGCTGGAGGACGCGCTGGACTACAACGCTCAGCAAGCGCTCCTCATGGCGTTCCGGGAGCAGGCGTCACCCCGGCGTCTCAAGGAAGGTACCGAGGTCACCCTTCGGTACCTGCAGGCGGATCTCACCCCCGGGAACCAGGGTGTTCTGCGGGGAGTGGACGTGATGCTGTCGCGGGACGAGACGGTGCGCTTGACCCGTCTCGGCGATGCCTGGAGCTCCAGTCTCGTGACCACGCCCGTCTACACCGACACGGTGATGGTGGCGGGTGAGGTGGTCACCTCGCTCTGGGAGTCGGTGATCTCCAACGCGGGGCTCGAGGGGGCTCCCTATCAGGACCGTGTCGTCCTGGTGGACCTCCTCGACCGCATCTTCCAGTGGCAGTTGGACTTCTCGCGTCAGGTCCAGCGCGGAGACTACTTCCGCGTGGCCTTCGAGCGGGAGGTCCGACCGGATGGGTCCATGAAGCAGGGCACCATCCTGGCCGCGGAGTTCGTGAACGTCGGGCGACCCTACCACGCGGTCTGGTTCGATCCCAACGGCGATGGCGATGGTTCCTACTTCGACCTGGACGGGAAGTCGGTCCGCCGGGCCTTCCTGCTCAAGCCACTGGAGTTCCGTCGCATCTCGTCGGGATTCACGTCGGGCCGATTCCACCCCGTCCTGAAGCGGTGGCGAGCGCACCGCGGGGTGGACTACGCCGCCGACCGAGGCACGCCCATCATGGCGACATCGGACGGGGTGGTGATTCAGCGTGGGCGAAACGGCGGCCTCGGAAACGCCATCGAGATCCGGCATCCCAATGGCTTCATCACCCGGTACGGGCACATGAGCGGCTTCCGCTCCGGCATTACCGTGGGAAGCCGTGTGAAGCAGGGAGAGGTGATCGGCTACGTGGGCGCGACGGGACTCGCCACGGGACCCCACCTCCATTATGAGATGATCCGTGGCGGTCGCCACGTGGACCCCCTCTCGGTAGATCTTCCCGCTGGGGACCCGGTTCCGGAGGACGACTGGGGCCGTTGGACGTCCGAGCTATCCCCGCGCCTCGCACTTCTGGAGCTCCTCCCGCCGCCTGGGCTGGCCCGGTTCGCCGAAGCGGAGCAGGCCCAGGTGGAACAGCCCCAGGAGCAGAGCACCGCGGCCCAGGGCTCGGACCGGTAATCCCGGCGGGCTCCGTCGGTGACCACACGACTGGGCCTCTGGCTCTTCCTGGCGTCGGTCGGGTGGGCGTACTCCTTCTGGATCTACCGGCGGCGCGAGCTACGCGTCCCATCCCGTAGCTTCCTGGCAGCCCTGCGAGGGACGTCCCTGGCCCTGGTTCTGCTCCTGCTCATGGATGTCCGCCTCCCGTGGGGGGGAGGTGCGGGGCGGGAGTGGGTCCTGGTGGACCGGTCCCCGAGCATGACGGTGGACCAGGGTGAGCCGGGTGCGGGGCCGCCCATGGAGCGCGCCCGAGCGCTGACTAGGCCCGGCGCGGAGGCCCTGAGCTTCGGAGATCCGGTCCGGTCCATTTCCGCCTCACCGGACGAGGAATGGCTCCCGGCCGCGGACTCCCGGCTCGCTCCTGCCCTCACCCGGGCGCTGGAAGCCGGGGCTTCGCGGGTCACGGTCGTCAGCGATCTGCGGGTGGAGGATCCGGTGGAGGTGGCGGCGGTGCTCCGCTCGGCGCCGGTGCCCGTGACCTTCCGGGACCTGGGTGGGCCGGTGGTCAACGCGGGGGTCGCCGGCCTCCTCATGGCCTCCACGGCGACCTCCGGCGGCGAGATCGTGGGTGAGGCGGAGCTCTTCGTCGAGGGAAGCCGCACCGCGCGGCTGCTGGTGGACGTGGATGGCCGTTCGGTCTGGGACACCATGGTCGGAGTTCCCGGTGAGGCACGGTTGCGGGTCCCGGTGCGATTCACGGTGCCCGATGCGGCCGGACCGGTCCACGTGCGAGCCCGGGTCGTAATCGACGGGGACGGTTTCCCGGGCGACGACTCCGCCAGCCGAGTGGTGGACGTGGACCCGGGCGATGGCGAGCTCGTTCTGGTCTCCTGGGCGCCCGACTGGGAGCCGCGGTTCCTCCTACCGGTCCTGGAAGAGGTCACAGGCCTTCGAGGCCAGGGCTACCTGAAGGTGGGCGAGGACCGGTTCATGACCATGAAGGGCCCCGTCCGGTTCGTGGACGCCGAGGACGTTGCCGCGGCCCTCGAGGAGTCGCGGCTGGGCGTGGCGCACGGATTCCCCTCCCCTCCCAGCGAGGCGTTCACCAGGGCGGTGGAGCGCGCGCCTCGCCTGGTGGTGCTCCCCACGGGGTCGGCGGGGCTCGGACCCGGCGGGGAGTGGTACGTGTCCTCAGACGTGCCCGCATCGCCCCTTGCAGGGGAGATCGCGGGAGTGCCGCTGCTCGGGCTTCCCCCACTGCTGGACTATCTTCCGCCAGAGGGCTCCGGAGGGACACCCGTGCTCATGGCACAGCTCTCCGCCCGTGGGGATCCGGTTCCGGCCCTCGTCCTCAGCGACACGGACGGGCGGCGGCGCGTAGAGGGCCGGGCACACGGGTTCTGGCGCTGGGCGTTCCGGTCCGGCACTCCACGGGCGTTGTATCGCCGGTTGTGGTCCGGGGCGGCGGGATGGCTTCTCGCCGGGGGCGGCACGGCGGTGCGGGAGGTGGGCGTGGCCCCGCTGGAGCAGGTCGTGAGCCCGGGGGCGGGGATGGACTGGCGAGCCGGCCCGGCAGCCGGGGGCATCCTGGAGGTCCGGTGGGCATCTCGGGATGGTGCGCCCCCCACGACCCAGCTGGCGGCGGTGTCTGTGGATTCCCTGGGTCGAGCCCGCCTGGAAGCTCCGGAGGCCGAGGGGGCGTACCGGTGGGAGGCCCGGGTCGTGGCGGGACCGGGGGAGGGCACCGAGGCGTCCGGGCTCGTCGTGGTGGAACGCAGAGAGCTGGATCTTCTTCCACGCCGCGCCGTATCCCTACCGGAGGTGTCCGTGGGGGCAACCGACGCCGCCGAGGCGGACGGGGGGCGGCCGCTGCGGACCCATCCCCTTCCGTACCTCCTGTTGCTGGGAGTCCTTTTCGCCGAATGGGCCGGCCGCCGCCGAAGCGGGCTGCGCTGACCCGAGTCCACCACACCCGAGCCGAAGCCCGAGACGACGCGACATGGCGCGCCTCCTCAAGAAGAAGCACGAGACGAAGAAGTCCCTCTGGCGCCGCGCCGTGGACCTCGCCCTCACCGACGTCCGGGTCCTGGCGGGAAAGATGGACCAGGAGACGCTGGAATCCCTGGAAGAGCGCCTGCTGGCCGCGGACTTCGGGGTCCAGGCCTCGTTGCGCCTCGTGGACCACGTGGAAGGACTGGTCCGGAGAGGAAAGATCCGGGAGGGGAGCGAGCTGACCGCGGCGCTGGTGGCGGAAGTGCGCCGGATCCTGGAACAGGGTCCCGATCGCGAGCTTCGGGCCGCGGATGCCCCACCCACCGTGTACCTCATCGCCGGAGTGAACGGGGTCGGGAAGACCACCTCGGTGGCGAAGCTGGCCCACCTCCTGAAGGAGGAGGGAAACTCCGTCCTGGTGGCTGCGGCGGATACCTTCCGGGCCGGCGCCGTGGAGCAGCTTGGCGTGTGGGCCGACCGCATTGGCGTGGAGTTCGTTCGTGGCCAGCAGGGCGGAGACCCCGCCGCGGTGGCCTTCGACGCCATCGACGCGGCCGTGGCCCGCGGGATCGACGTGGTCCTCATCGACACGGCCGGTCGTCTGCACACGAACCGCGGACTCATGGAGGAGCTGCAGAAGGTGGATCGTGTGGTCCGGAGGCGGCTGGAAGGCGCCCCTCACGAGTCGCTCCTCGTGCTGGACGCCACGGTGGGGCAGAACGCGGTGAATCAGGCCGAGGCCTTCGGAAAGGCTCTGGACCTCAGCGGCCTGGTTCTCACGAAGATGGACTCCACGGCCCGGGGTGGGATCGTAGTGGCGCTCCAGGAGGAGTTCGGCCTTCCGTTAAAGCTCGTGGGGACCGGGGAGAGCGTGGGCGACCTGCAGACCTTCGACACCGAGGCGTTCCTGGAGGGCGTGTTCCAGGAAGGATGACCAGGAAATGACCATGGACTTTTCCCTCCTGGACAAACCGGTCCAGTTCCTGAAGGGGGTGGGTCCACGCCGGTTGGAGGCGCTGCAGCGCATGGGGCTGCTGACGGCGCGGGACGTGCTCTACCACGTCCCGCGCCGCTACGACGATGCGTCCACGGTCCACCCCATCGCCTCGTTGCAGGTGGGAATGGACGCCACGGTGGTGGGGCGCATTCGCACCAAGGGTGTGATCCCGACCCGGGCACGGCTCCGGATCTTCCAGGCCATCATCGAAGACGACTCGGGCCGGATCACGGTGGCCTGGCCGGGCCAGCCCTGGTTGGACCGGAAGCTCCAGGAGGGCGACACGATCCTGGTGACCGGCCCGGTCAAGTTCTTTCACGGGAATCAGATCCACCCTCGGGAATTCACGCTGCTGGGGCGGGAAGGCGAGGAGGAGGGCGGACCGGATACCGGGGGCGGCTCCGGGACGATATTCGCCTCCTATCCGGCCAGTGAAGATGTGCCCCAGTGGGTGCTCCGGCGGATCCTGGACCGGAATCTGGACGCGCTCCTCAAGCTCGTGCGCCAGGAGGAGTATCTTCCCCAGCCCGAGCAGGAGAGACTGGGCCTCCTGGAGCTCTCTGAAGCGCTCCGTGCGCTTCATCGCCCCGACTCACTCCTGGAGGCCGAGAAGGGACGGCAGAGACTGGCCTTCGACGAGCTCTTCTTCCTGCAGCTGGTCCAGGCCCAGGTGCGCCATCGGGAGTCGGTGGAGCGCCCAGGCGTGACCCACACCCGGACCAACGAGTTCATCCGACCACTGCACCAGGCGCTCCCTTTCGCCCTCACCGAGGCTCAGGCCCGGGTGCTCCGGGAGATCTCCGCGGACATGGTGTCTCCCCACCGGATGAATCGGATGCTCCAGGGGGACGTGGGTTCCGGAAAGACGCTGGTGGCCCTGTTCGCCATGCTCGTGGCGGCGGAAGGCGGCTGGCAGTCGGTCCTCATGGCTCCCACCGAGATCCTCGCGGAGCAACACGCCCGCAAGATCCGCGAGATGGTGGAGCCGCTGGGCCTCGACGTGGTCCTCCTGACGGGCCGGCTGGGTGCCCGCGAGCGGCGTGAGGCGCTGGCGAAGCTCGCGTCGGGTGACGCCCTCCTGGCGGTGGGGACGCACGCTCTCATCCAGGAGGGCGTAGAGTTCTCGCGTCTGGGGCTCTCGGTGGTGGACGAACAGCACCGGTTCGGCGTTCGTCAGCGGATGGCGTTGGCCGATCGGGACCCGCCCCCGGACGTGCTCATCATGTCCGCGACCCCCATTCCCCGTTCGTTGGCCCTCACCCTGTACGGAGAGCTGGACCTCAGCATCCTGGATGAGCTACCCCCGGGACGGACCCCCGTGAAGACGCTGCTGAAAGGTCCGGCGGGCCGGGCGCAGGTCCATGAGTTCGTCCGGCGGGAGGTGGAGAAGGGGCACCAGGCGTACATCGTGTACCCCCTGGTGGAAAGCTCGGACAAGGTGGATCTGCGCGCCGCCACGGAGGAGGCGGAGCACCTGGCCGGAGAGGTCTTTCCCGACTTCAGAGTCGAGGTGCTGCACGGCCAGATGCCGGGAGACCAGAAGGATGCCATCATGCGCTCCTTCCTTCGCGGGGAGGTCCAGATCCTGGTAGCCACCACCGTCATCGAGGTGGGAATCGACGTCCCGAACGCTTCGGTGATGGTCATCGAGCACGCGGAGCGCTTCGGCCTTTCCCAGCTGCACCAGCTCCGGGGGCGGGTGGGACGGGGTGCCACCGAGAGCTACTGTGTCCTGGTGGCGGAGCCCGGAGAAGGGGCCGCCGAGCGCCTCAAGGTCTTCCGGGACACCACCGACGGCTTCGCCATCGCCCGGGCGGATCTGCAGATCCGGGGCCAGGGTGACCTGTTCGGCTCCCAGCAGAGCGGACGAGACCCTCTGCTGCGATTCGCGGACCTGGGCCGCGACGAGGACCTCCTGCTGAGGGCGCAGGCCATGGCGCGGCGCCTGGTGGAGGCGGACCCACGCCTGGAGCGCCCGGAATACGAGATGGTGCGGGCGGTCCTGGAGGCCCGGCACGCGCACCGCCTGAGGATGTACGAGCTGGGCTGACGCCTGCCCGTGACGGCCCGGGACCGGCGCCGCCGTGGTTCTGGCGCCGTCCGTTGGGACTGCCCGGCTCGACGGTCATCCGCCGGTGGACGGGATCAGTCGGTCCCCGACGCGCCGGAGCGGGTCGTGTCCCGCCGCACCGTGTCCGGCTGGGTGGTGTCGGGCCGGACGGTGTCCGGTCGAATGGTGTCCGGTCGAATGGTGTCGGGACCAATCGTGTCCGGCCGGATGGAGTCGGGGACCAGTGAGTCCGGAGGAGCAGCCCGCGTGGTATCCCTCCCCCTGAGCAACCCACGGAGGAAGCCCGTGGCGCGCTCTCGGAGCTCCTGCTGACGTTCCTGCACCGCCGTCTCGAGCTCCTCCCTCGCCCGGTCCTCCACCGCTCCAGCCACGCTCTCCACCGTGGCCCGTGGGTCCGCGCTCACGGAGGGGTCCATGAGGCTACCGCCGACCCGGAGGACGGCGGACACCATCTGCATTCCGGTGGAGCCCGGGGGGAGACCGAGGCGCTCCAACGCCGCGGCTCCCAGCTCTTCCCGGGGGAGGTCGAAGGCCGTGACCAGGTCCAGGTCTCCGTCTAGCCCCACGCCTCCCCCCACCCTCGGGGCGCCGGGGGCCCCATCCATCCGGGCCTCCTGGAGAAGGATGCGACCCTCGCTCAGGATGAAACCGGTGCTCCAGTCGCGAATCGAGGGTGCGGCGAGCCTCGGTTGGCCGAGGAAGGTGGCGAGTCTTTCCCCCAGGGGTCCCGGGTCGATCCCACCTCCCGTCAGAGAGAACGACCCGGATCCCTGCAGTGACGAGCGGGAGGGAAGGAGAAGGGCGTCCAGCGCGCCGGCCACGTCCAGGTCCAGATCCAGCGTGCCGGTGATGGCCCGGCCCAGAGGAGTGGTCTCTCCCAGAAACGCGCCGGCGTCCACGCCTTCAGCCACCAGGTTCAACGAGAAGGGCTCTTCCGCCTCGTCGCCCAGCTCGAGAGCGGCGGTGGTACGGATCCGACCGCCGTAGCGGCGGAAGGCGGCCTCCGTCACCTGGAGGAAGTCGGGGCCGAAGACCAGGGTGGCCGTCACGTCCTCCATCCGCCCCCTCTGGTCCAGCACGGTGTCCAGCGCCACCTGGATCTGCCCCGCCAGGGGGAGACGGCCCGGGCGCCGGAGTCCCATCTCCTGGGCGGCGGATTCGGCCGACCGGCCCCGCACCGGGCGACCTCCCACCCGGGCAAACGCGACGCGCCCGTACGTCAGGGAGGTGTCCGCTGGAGGCTCCGCCCGTAGCTCCACCAGCGACACCCGGGTGCCCGAGGCCGATCCGCGGAAGTCGGGAATGGCTCCGTCCAGAAGACCTTCCACGCCCGTGAGCGTCCCGCGGACGTCGATGGGATCGTCTCCGAGGACCACCGTGGTGGGCGCCACCGTCGCCCGGTCACCCTCGAGGGCGAGCGATCCCGTTCCGACCCGGACCGGCACTCCCAGGTTGGGGTGGGTGACCACCAGGCCACGGACTCCCAGGTCGCCCCAGTAGCGCAGTGAAGCCAGGTCCATCGGGTTTCCCACCACCCGGAGCTGGCTGGGGAGGCGTCCCTGCAGGGTAAGGCCCACCGGCAGGAAGCTCTCATGGATCTGGTCGAGCGCGGGCTCCATCTGGACCCGCAGGTCCACCCGTGGTTCGGCGCCCAGCGTCGCGGCCCCGGTCAGGTCGAGGTCTCCACCCAGGAGCGTACCCCGCGCTCGCGGTCGCACCGATCGGTCCGCCGAGAGGTCAAGGGTGGCGTCGAGGTTTTCCAGTAGGGTCATCCCGCTCAGGCGAAAAGAGCCGGATTGCACTTCCACCGCGCCTTCCACCTCCGGCACGGCATCCGGACCCAGTTGCCCGTGCACCGTCAGGTCCCCGGCCAGCGTCCCTCCCGCCACCATGGACCGGGCCTCCCGCACGCTGTCGGGAAGCAGCGCGAGGAGGTCGGCGAGAGCCACACCGCGGGCCTGGACCTCGAGCTCCAGCCGCCGAACCGGTTCCTTCAGGTTGGAGGCGCGGCCGCGGACGCCCAGACTCACCTCCTCCAGCTCCAGGGAGCCTTCGTGGACCGTCACCTCCGAGAAGTCCTCGGAAGTCTCGGCGGCCATCCGCAGGCGCACTGGAACAGTGGAGAGGGGGGGGCGCGCCTCCCCCGATGCCTTGCCGGACAGGCTCACCCGGGCGCTGTAGTCTCCATCGAAGACCCACGGCCCTCCTCCCACGTGGGAGACGGCGGCCACCGCCTCCAGCTCCGTGATGGAGAGGTCGAGGCTGTCCGAGGCGCTCTGGAATCGGATGGTGCCTCCGGATAGACGGATGGCGTCCAGCTGGAGCGCGAAGGGCCGCGCTTCCTCACCGGCGTCGGATTCCTCCCCCTCCGCAGGGGAAAAGTCGCCGTAGTTGTTCAGTCCGTCCGGCGCCGCCCGGAGGTTCGCCTCCAATCCCACCAGGCGGATCTGGCTGACGCGGATCTCCCGGCGCAGGAGCGGCAGGACGCGCACTCGCAACTCCAGATTGTCCAGCGCCGCGAGCCGGGGGGCGAGGCCGGTGGGATCCGACACGGCGATGGTCCTCAGTCGCACGGCCAGCGGGAGGAATCCCACCTCCACGGCGCCCACCTCCACGTCGCGATTCACCGCCTCCTCGATCCGGGGCTCGAGCCAACCGGCGAGCCGGTCCGGGTCCAGGAGACGGCTCACGGCGAAGGAGGATGCCAGGAACAAGAGCACGCCGACGCCCAGGACCCACAGGAGGATGCGTGCCCACCGGCGGGCCGAGGAGGGAGGCGTGGCGTCGGTATCGTGCGGTGCGTCGGCCATGGTGGATCGGAGGATGGAAGAGGATCGATCCCTGCGATTGGTTCTACCCGCAGGAGGGTCGGAGGGTTGCCCAACGAGAAGGCGGCCGGGGGGTGGACCCCCGGCCGCCGACCGATCCCTGTGGACTTCGAGGGAAGCGGGCTAGAAGAGGAGCCCCAGGCGGATGAGGACCTGCTTGCCCCCGTCGTCATCGCCGAAGATCTCGTACCGGCCTTCGAGGTAGGCGCTGGCCACGAAGTTGAACGCCACGCCGGCTCCGATGGAGAATCCGGTGGCGGTTTCGCTCTCGTCGAAGCTGAACCCCTCGTACGTTCCCTCCAGGCTGACCCGCCGGATGAGCAGCCCCCCGGTGGCGTAGATGTCGAACATGGGGAAGGGGAAGGGGCTGAAGTTCGCGTCCAGAGCGAAGTTCTGATAGCCGCAGTCGAGGTCGGCGCAGTCGGGGAAGAAGTAGTCGACCGTTCCGAAGAACGAGAAGGGCAGGGCCGGCGGGGCGATTCCCACCCGCGCTCCCAGGCCGAACGAGCCGTTGGAACCACCCACGTCCTCGGCTTCCGGCAGGTCCATGGCGTTGGCCACGTGGACTCCGAACGTGACCTGCGCCTGGGCGTCCTGCGGCACGGCGGCGAACGCGAAGGCCACGGCCAGCGCGAGGGTGATCGTACGAATACGAGGCATCTCAGTCTCCCGTTTATTGAGGAGTGGGCAGGATCTCGATGCGGTCCTCCAGATTCGGGACCACGCAGAGAAACTCGAACGGCTCATTCCCCTCGGCCTGGTAGCCGTGGGGAACGCCCGCGGGGATGTACACCACGTCGTCGGCCGAGACCTGGTACTTCTCGTCGCCGATCCAGATGGTGGCGCGCCCACGGAGGACGTACTGCTCGTGCTCCACCCGGTTGGTGTGGGTGGGCATGCCTCCCCCCGGCTCCATGATGAACCGCCGAAGGGCGAAGTGGGGCGCCTCGTCGGGTCCGATGAGAACCTGACGGGTAGTGCCGGAGCCCGCGTTCACGGGTTCCCGGGGCAACTCCTGTGCGTGACGCACGGGCATGGGGTCTCCCGGCCGACGTGATAAACGGCGCGCCGTATGCGCGCCGTTGGGACACAAATGTTTACACGTTGGGCCGAGAGTGCAAGGATCCCGATTTCTTAAGACCGATTGGCGCCTGCGGCGGGCTCTGAGAATTCAGATTTTCTGGAAAACCAATCGCTAGAGCTCCACGACGTGGAGGTTGCGCCATCGGACCTTGATTCCGCCTCCGTCGTGGATCTGGAGCGCAATGTGACCCGTGGCCTCGCCGATGATCTCGTCGGTGAGCTCCACCATCTTCACCCCGTTGACCCAGGTGATGACGGTGGGCCCCACGACACGGATCCGCATCCGGTTCCACTCGCCCATGCGCAGGGCGTCGTCCTTCTCCGGCGGGGGCTGGATCAGCCACCCTCTGCCGTAGGACTCGTAGATTCCCCCGGACCACAGACCCGGGGGCGCCACCTCCGCCTGCCACCCGGAGACGGTGGTCCCGTCCAGGTGGGACCGGAAGAAGACGCCGCTGTTCCCGTCGGCTTCCTGCTTGAACTCGAGGGTTAGCTCGAAATCGTCGTACTCCGCCACCGTGGCCAGGTAGCCGTACTGGGCCTCCGGCCCGCTCTCGCACACCAGCTCCCCCTCTTCGACGTACCACCGCTCGGTGCCGTGAACGGTCCACCCGTCCAGGTCCTGGCCGTTGAACAGGGAGACGCGCTCCTGGTTGAGGGGCCGGATCTTGATGTTGCGATACCGGATCTCGTGGCCGTGGTCCTGGATTCCGATGTGGCCCTGGGGTGCCCGGGCGTAGATGGCGGGATCGAACTTGCTCCCGGCCACCAGTTCCTCCCACTCCTGGGAGTAGAGCTCGTACTCCACGGTGAGCTCCCCGTTGAGCCAGTGCTCCACCCGATCGCCGTCCACCACGATGCGGGCCGTGTTCCATTCCCCGATGGGGCGGGAGGCGGTGACCCGTGAGGCATGCAGATCGTAGTTGTCCCCCGTGAGGTGCTTGTGCATGTCCATGGTGCCCATCTCGATGTACGCCGTATCGTCCAGGACCTGGAACTCGGGCGCCATCTCCCACATGGCCTTCTCGGGCATCTC
Organism: Gemmatimonadota bacterium; assembly: GCA_039586075.1. Classification (GTDB taxonomy): domain Bacteria; phylum Gemmatimonadota; class Gemmatimonadetes; order Longimicrobiales; family Gaopeijiaceae; genus Gaopeijia. The sequence goes on from JBDHLC010000003.1 coordinate 196,774, forward strand.
CCTGACCCGGTAGAACACGCCGCTATTCCCCACCGGGGAGACCACGAAGTCGAAGACCAGCTCGAAGTCGTCGAACATGGCCTCGGTGACGATGTCCCCTCCGAGCCCCTCTTCGCTCCCGTCGGAGGCGAACACCACCAGGTTGCCGTCCTGGATGTCCCAACCCTCCTCGGGGAAGTGGTCCATGTTGTAGCCGCGCCACCCTTCGGTGGAGACGCCGTCGAAGAGGAGCATCCACCCCTCCGCCTCCTCCTGCGGAGAGAGGGTGTTGTGTGCGTCGAGCCGGGCGGCCTCTCCAGAGGCGGGATCCCGGGCGCCGTCCGCGGGCGCGCACACGGTGAAGGCGAACGGGCCTACGGAAAGCAGAACGAGGCCCAGCTGGACGCTCGGCGGGGCGATCCGGCGGCTCACGGCAGCACCTCCATGCCCTCGGGATCCCAGCGGATGATCCGGTCCCCGAAGTACGAGTCGTTGCAGGCCAGGGCCGGGGCTGCCGCCCGGAGCCCGAACACCGCGTCCTCCGCCACCGGGGTGCCCTCCCGCACGCCGTTGAAGAAGTTCACGAAGTGGTCGAAGTGGGCCCCCATGTATCCCTGCTCCGCCATGTAGACCACCTCGGCGGGGGGGAGCATGGTCTTCCGGGGGGGGACGCCGGCGCCGGCCTCCTCGGCCTTCATCTGGTTGAAGACGTCGTCCGGAGGCGTCGCCTTGTTCTTCCGGAGGATCACCTCGGTCCAGGTGACGTCCATGGCGCCCTCGCTCCCCACCAGGCGCAGGAAGGTGGTTCCGGAGGTCCCGTCCACGAAGTTCACCCTCAGGGAGAGGTTGAAGGGGGGGTGCGCGTCGGTCGCCGGGTAGTCAAACATTCCCAGGAGGATGTCCGGTACCTCGCGGCCGTCCTTCCAGTAGCGGAGACCTCCCTGGGCCATGACCTTCTCCGGGCCCGTGGAGTCGGTGACGAAGTGCAGCGACGAGAACAGGTGGACGAACAGGTCCCCGGAGACTCCGGTGCCGTAGTCCCGGTAGTTCCGCCACCGGAAGAATCGCAACGGATCGAACGGGCGCCGGGTCGTCCCCTCCAGGTACCGGTCCCAGTCCACCGTCTCCGGGGAGGCGTCCTCCGGAATGGTGTACTGCCAGGCCCCGATGGGGTCGTTCCGGGCCCAGAATCCCTCGGCGTAGTTCAGCTCACCGATGGCCCCCTCCGCCAGCAGCTCCTTCGCCTTCTCATTCCCCAGGGAGCTCATGCCCTGGCTTCCCACCTGGAACGTCCTTCCCGATTCCCGCTGGGCGCCGATGAGCTCGGCTCCCTCCCCGATGGAGTGGACCATGGGCTTCTCGCAGTAGACCGCCTTCCCCGCCCGGAGGGCCGCCACGGAGATCCGCTGGTGCCAGTGGTCGGGGGTTCCCACGATGACGGCATCCACGTCGTCCCGGGCCAGAATCTCGCGGTAGTCACGGGTTGTGAAGATGTCCCCGTGGTCCTCCCGGGCCGCCTCGAGTCGGCCGTCATACAGGTCGCAGGCCGCCACGAGGGTGACGCCGGGGACCCGGAGGGCGGTATTCACGTCCGCCATTCCCATCCCACCGGCGCCGATGACGGCGAGCTGGACGTGGTCGTTGGCGGAGCGCGGACGCCCGCGAGCCAGAGCGCGGGTAGATGGGCGCCCCGAAGCGGAGAGGATGCGCGGGGTGGCCCCGGCGGCAAGGGCACCACCGGCCAGGGTGCCGAGGAAGTCACGGCGGGAGCGGGATGATCCGGGTCGGGACATGACAGGCAGGGTGAGAGGAAACGGCCCGGATAGAATGCGTGGCGGGAACGGAGACCGCCAGCAGCCCGACCCCCGTTCGCCCACCCCACTTCCGACCCCCTTTGGGCGGGTCTACCTTCCCGGTGCACGCGACGGGGCGAGCCGTCCCGTGCAGCGCCGCAGGCAGGCGATTCCTCACGACAACCCCCCACCGTCACGCCATGAGCCCCCACGCCACCGAGATTCGTCACCTCAGCGCCCACGAAGGCGACACCGTGACCCTCACCGGGTGGGTGGAAGCCACCCGAAGCCACGGGAAGGTGGCCTTCGCGGTGGTCCGGGACGGGACCGGGATCGTGCAGTGCGTCCTCCTGAAGAAGGAGTTGGACGAGAGCGTGTGGGAGGCCCACGCCGGCCTGACCCAGGAGAGCACCGTTCGCGTCACCGGGACGGTGAAGGCGGACGACCGGGCCCCCGGTGGATACGAGCTCGGGGTCACCCGGCTGGAGGTCCTGTCCCTGGCAGAGGAATACCCCATCCAGCCCAAGGAGCACGGGGTGGACTTCCTCCTGGATCATCGGCACCTCTGGCTGCGCTCCTCCCTCCAGCGGGCTGGTCTGAAGGTGCGGCACGAGGTGGAGCAGGCGATCCACGACTTCTTCTACCAGAACGACTTCGTCCGCATCGACACGCCCATCCTCACCGGGTCCATCGGAGAGCACGCCGGAACCCTGTTCGCCACCGACTACTTCGGCGAGAACGCTTACATGGCCCAGACGGGCCAACTGTACGTGGAGACCGCATGCCCCGCCTTCCGGCGGGTCTATTGCTTCGGGCCGACGTTCCGGGCGGAGAAGTCCAAGACCCGGCGGCACCTTACCGAGTTCTGGATGGTGGAGCCGGAGGTGGCCTTCGCGGATTCCGACGAGAACATGAGGCTCCAGGAGGACTTCATCTGCTTCATCGTGGAGCGGGCGCTGGAACGCTGCCCGGAGGAGCTGAAGGTCCTGGAGCGGGACCTCTCCAAGCTGGAAGCCATCCAGGCGCCCTTTCCGCGGATCTCGTATTCGGAAGCGGTGGAGATCCTCCAGGGGAAGGGGAGCGACATCCAATGGGGGGAGGATCTGGGCGCGCCGGACGAGGCCCTCATCACCGAGGACCACCAGCTGCCGGTCTTCATCTACAACTACCCGAAGCAGGCCAAGGCCTTCTACATGAAGGAGAACCCCGACGACCCCCGGACCGTCCTCTGCAACGACCTGCTCGCGCCGGAGGGGTACGGGGAGATCATCGGAGGATCCCAACGGGAGGACGACCTGGACCGGCTCCTCGCGCGAATCCGTGAAGAGGACCTCCCGGAAGAGGCGTATGGGTGGTACCTGGACCTGCGACGGTACGGCTCCTTCGTGCACTCCGGCTTCGGGCTGGGCGTAGAGCGCACCGTGGCCTGGATCACCGGGCGCCATCACATCCGGGAGATGATTCCCTTCCCCCGCCTCATGAACCGCCTGACCCCGTAGGCTGTCCGACCTCGTCCGGACGTCCCGACGGGCTTCCAACCAGGCATTCGAAGGAAGAGACATGACCGACCAGCGCTTCTCCGAGGAGGAATTCGCCCAGATCCTTCGGAAGGCCACCGAGATCCAGTCGCGGAGCCTGGTACGATCCGATCCGTCGGCTCCGTCGGGAGGGATGACCCTGGCGGAGATGAAGCAGATCGCGGCGGAAGTGGGGATCGATCCCGCCATGATGGAGCGGGCCGCCAACGCGCTGGCCCAGGAGCGGGCCACGGCGAGCCGCCCCCTGGCCGAGAAATTCGTCCTCGCCGACGCCGTGCCGGGGAGCCTCTCCGACGAGGACAAGGTCCGGGTGGTCCAGGCCATCCGGGACTCCGCCCAGGTCCACGGCGAGGCGGACGTTGGGCCGACGGGGGTGGAGTGGGTCTCTCCCAAGGGTGAGCCCACCGTCTTCAGTGTGAGCGTCCACACCCTGGACGGGCGGAACGAGGTCCGGGTCGCGGCGGACCGGAGCGTAGGCGCGATCCTCACGCACCTGCCCGTCATCGTCGGCGGCACGCTCATAGGTGTGGCCACCGGTGCCGTGCTGGAGCCCGAATCCATCCTGGTGGGTGTCGGGCTGGTGGCGGCCGGCGCGGGCACGGGGATTACCGTCGCGCGCACCATCTGGCGGGTCACCAGTCGGAAGGTACGGGAGCGGGCGGCCGAGATCCTGCGGGCCACCACGGCCGCGCTGCCGGTGGGGCCCGGCGACGGCGAGGACGACGCGGGCTAGATCCACCCGGGTCACGCCGCTGGAGCGGTCCACCCCCGAGCTCTGAGGGATAGGAAAGGCTCCGGGACTGCCCAGTCGTCGACCTCTGGGCGGCCGCCCAGAGCGGGCGGGAAGGAGATTTCAGTTGCCACGGGCGGGGGGCTCATGTACGGTGGGGAACCAAGCGATCCGGATCTCCGACCTCCCTCCCTCCGATCGTCGCCATGCACCATCGCGCCGTCCTTGTGGCCACGCCACTGCTCGCAACCATGGGCTGGGCCGCTGCCACCCACGCACCGTCGACGCACCTCGCACCCGGGGAGTCCCTCCCGGACACCCTGGTGGCTCCGCCGATCCTGGAGGACCGGGCTCCCCACCCCCGCACAGTCGAGGTCACCCTGACCGTGGCCCCCACCACGGTGGAGCTGATCCCTGGCCAGTCCACCGACGTGTTCGCCTACAACGGGCGGGTGCCGGGACCGACCCTGGAGGTCCGGGAGGGCGACCGCCTGATTATCCACGTTCGGAACGATCTGAAGGAGGAGACCACGGTACACTGGCACGGGCTCCACCTTCCCTGGCAGGCCGACGGAAGCCCGTTCTATCCGATCCCGCCTGGTGGCGAGGCCGATTTCGACTTCGTGGTGCCGGAGGGAAGCGCCGGAACCTACTGGTACCACCCCCACCCCCATCACCGAACCGCGTACCAGGTGGCGAAAGGGTTGTACGGTGCCCTGATCGTGCGGGCCGCTGCCGACCCCCTTCCGGAGATGACCGAGAAGCTCCTGATCCTGTCGGACAACCGGTTTCTCCCGGACGGGTCGATCCAGGTCCCCGACGAGGGATCGCTGGAGGCTCGCATCGATTTCGAGAATGGGAGGGAAGGGGACGTCCTCTTCGTGAACGGGCAGATCCTCCCATCCATCGAGATCCGCAGCGGCGAGGTCCAGCGTTGGCGCATCGTCAACGCGTCCGCCGCACGTGTCTACCGCCTCGCCCTGGAGGGTCACGAGGTCCTGCACGTGGGAAGTGACGGAGGCCTTTTCGGCGAGGCCATTCCCGTCGAGGAGGTCCTCATATCCGCATCGGAGCGGGTGGAGATCCTGGTGCGGGGGACGGGGGCGCCGGGCAGCACGGCCCTCCTCCAGACGCTTCCCTACGACCGGTACATCCCTCAGACCCGGCCGCGGGATTGGGGGCAGCCCCGCGATCTCGTGCGCTTGGAGTATACGGACGAATCGCCGATGGGCGCCTTGAAGATTCCGGAGGTGATCCGTCCCATCGAAGCGCTGGACCCGTCCGCGGTCTCGGCGACCCGGATCTTCGCACTGACGCAGGGTTTCATCAACGGAAAGACCATGGACATGAGCCGGGTGGACGAAGTGGCCACCCTCGGCACCACCGAGATCTGGCAGATCGAGAATCTTGTGGGGATGGACCACCCATTCCATCTCCACGGATTCAGCTTCCAGGTGATTGAGCGGAACGGGGTCCCGGAGCCGTTTCCCAAGTGGGAGGATACGGTGAACGTACCTGCCCACGAGACCGTGCGGTTCATCGTGAAGTTCGAGGACTACCCGGGGAAGTGGATGTACCACTGTCACATCCTGGACCACGAGAACTTCGGGATGATGGGTATCCTGGAGGTCCGCCAGCCATGAGGAGGATGAGCATGAAGACCTGGAGCACGATCGTTACGAGCCGACGGGCTGCGCTGCTGGCCGGCGTCCTGGCGCTTTGCGGAACCATGTTGGCGTTTACGCAGACGTCTCCGGTCGGGACCCGTTCCGACGAGAATGCGCGCCTCCAGGAGCAGGTCCTGCGGGGCCGGGAACTGGTGATCTCGCACGGGTGCGGCGGGTGCCATGGCGGGGTCGACAATCCGGCCGCCGAAGGGTGGCTCGCCGGGCTAACGAGCCCGGCCCAGGAGTTCCGGATCGGTCCATGCGGCGCGGGCGGGGACGACACCTGCTTTCGGACCCGCCCCCGCAACCTGACGCCCCACCCCACCACTGGGCTAGGCCGCTTCAGCGAGCGTCAGATCTTCAACGCGCTGCGCTACGGGCTGCGCCCCGGGGAGACGGCGGACGTCGAGATCACCTCCTCGACCCCAGGTGAGGGCAGCTTCCCCATGTTCCCGAAGTACCTGGCTCCCCCGATGCCATGGGCTGCGTGGCGCCACATGCCCGACGAGGATCTCTGGGCCATCGCCGCCTACCTGAAGCACGGCCTCAAGCCGGTGGACAACCTCGTGGAGGACAGCGAAGGACCTCCGGACTTCTGGGCCAGCGCCTACACGGAAGAGGCGTACGGGAGTTATCCATTGCGCGCGTTCCCGGGCCCCAACGAGGTGGAGCCCGGACCCGACGCGGACCGGGACCAGGTCCTCCGCGGCCGACATCTGGTGGTCCAGCATGCCTGTGGAGATTGCCACGGCGGGCTGACCAATCCGGAAGCACCGGGGTTCCTCACCGGGGTGACGAGCCCGATCCAGGTCTTCCCGGTGGGGCCGTGCCTGGAGGATCCGGACGCGCCGTGTTTCATGATGCGGCCCCGCAACCTCACCCCCCATCCCACGGCGGGAACGGGTCGGTGGACGGACCAGCAGCTCTTCAATGCCCTCAGACACGGGCTCCGGCCCGCGGACGGCCCGGATCGGGCCGTCACACCGGCTACCCTACCCGACGATGCGGTCTTCCTTGCGCCCGGCATGCCCTGGATGGAGCTGCGTCACATGCCGGACCAGGACCTCCGAGACATCATCGCCTACCTCAGGCACGGCTTGAAGCCGGTGTCCAACGAGGTGGAGGACAGCGACCGTCCGCCGGAGGGTTGGCGCGGGATGTATGAGACGATGGGTGCCGGAACGCATCCCGCGGCGCCCTTCCCGACGTCGAACGAGGTCGGCGGCTAGGGCCGCCGAGCACCGGCGTGGAGCGTCCGGTCCCGAGGGATCTCCGGGGACGGGTGGTGGTGGTCACCGGGGCCTCCAGCGGGATCGGGGTGGCGGTGGCGGAAGCCCTTGCCGACCAGGGCGCTCGGGTGGCCCTGGTCGCTCGACGGCGGGATCGCCTCCGAGAGCTGGCGGAGCGCATCGCGGCGGAGGGCGGCGAGGCGGTTGCGTGTCCCGCCGACGTCACGAGCCCCGGGAGCCTACAGACGGTGGCGGCGGACCTGGAGGGAACGTGGGGGAGCGTCGAGATCCTCGTGAACAACGCCGGCGTCATGCCCCTCTCGCCCCTGGAGGCTGGGCGGGTGCAGGACTGGGAGCGTATGGTCGACGTGAACTTGAAAGGCGTGCTCTACGGCATCGCAGCCTTCCTGCCCGGAATGATCGAGGCCGGTACCGGGCACGTGGTGAACATCGGGTCACTGGCGGGCCGTCGCCCGTTCCCCGGCGGCGCGGTCTATTCTGCCACCAAGTTCGCCGTCCGCTCCCTGACCTGGGGGATGCAACTGGAGCTGTCCGCCGCCCGGGGAATCCGGGTCACGGACGTGCAGCCGGGCGTCGTTGAGACCGAGCTGATGGACCACATTGCCGATCCGGAGCTGCGTCGGTCGTTCGTGGAAGGGTGGGCCGACCGGCGGAAGCTCCGGGCCGAGGACGTGGCGCAGGCCGTCCTGTTCGCGGTCACGGCGCCGGAGCACGTCAACGTGAACGAGATTCTGGTCCGACCCACCGACCAACCCACCTGAGGCAAGGGGGCGTCGCACCCCTTGCCGCGGGCGACGCCACGGTCGCCGTGGCGCGACGAGGGGTGTTCCGGTGCTACCAGTTCACGAATCGGTAGGCCAGACGGATCATCTCGTATCCCTCCCGCATGGTTGGGGCCTGGAATTCCACCGTGTACCCGTCTCCACGGCTCACCCCGGGTATGGCTTCCAGGATGTAGGGCCGTGTGGTGCTCGCGAAGCGCATCCGGACCGTCACCGGTTCGACCACGGCCATCGGCTCCGCGTCTGGAAGATCCCCGAGTGCCCGCGTGGCGGCGACGGCGAGATCCTCCAGAACCGCCGCCGGGCTTCGGAGGCGGGCGGCGGACGAGCCCAGCGCCGTCTTCGTCACCACCACCGGGGCGCCGGTGAGCGCGGTGAATTCCTCGGCGAAGCCCGCGTCTCCCGACGCCAGGATCACCGGTACCCCCACGGAACCGGCGTAGAGCGCGTTCATCCCGGCCTCTCCCACCTCCACCCCGTTCACCCAGACGCCCTTCACGGAGCCGGACCCAGTGTGGGCGAGGAAGGCGTCCGGTGTCCCCGCCATGGCGTGGTACCCGATGAACACGGCGGCGTCGAAGGTCTGATCCAGCTCCGCTACCATCCCCAGCCGCTTGATGGAGCCCTGAACGTAGTCGGCGCGGGGGTCGAGCTCCGTGTGGAGGGCGTTCTGGTGGTCCCCGTGCGAGTCGTTCACGAGGACGTAACCGGCACCGGCATCGTACAGCGCCCCGATGACCGCATTGAGCTCGGCGGTCATGAGCCGGCGCGCCGTGGCGTAGTCCTTCCCACTGGAGGAGGTCATGGCCGGGGAGCCCACGCCACCGATACCCTCCATGTCCACCGAGATGAAGATCCGGGGGCCGTCGGGCGCCTGGGCCACCAGACCACCTCCCAGGCCCGTCAGGAAGAGGATCGGGGCCGCAAGAAGCCATCGGGCGTCGCCCGTTCGGGACCTCCTCACCCCCGGCCTCCCCGGGTCTGGTGCCACTCGGCCAGGACTTCCACTTCCCGCTCCGGGGTGAGCCCTGCCCTCAGCGGCCACTGTTCCTCGGCCGGGCGCGAAAAGTGGTACTCCAGCGTGTCCTGCGTGGTGACGGCCAGGGATCGGAAGGTCAGGCCGCGCTCGATCTCGGGGGTGAGATCGAAACGGGCGTACCCCTCCCGGCCCGGTAGAGGCGGCATCCAGACCGGCATCTCTCGGTACGGGCGAACGTCCCGCTCAATGAGGAAGTCGGTGTCCACCCAGGTGAAGGTGGTCTCCGCCGTAGTGACGGCTCGAATCCCGTAGAGCAGCTCGTCCATGGGACGGGGGATGGCCGGGCCCACCGCGTTGTAGACCCCCGTGTGCCCATCCTCCGCCATCCGGATCATCCATTCCGAGAAATCCCGGGCGTCGATGATCTGGATCGGGTCCGAGCCATCCCCCGGTGAGAGCACCTCGCCGCCCCGGTGGATCCGCACGGGCCAATAGGTGAATCGGTCGGTCCGGTCCCGGGGTCCGATGATGAGTCCCGGGCGGAAGATGCAGGCGCGGGCCCCGAACACGTCCTGGGTCTGCCGCTCGCAGAGCGCCTTCTGCAGTCCGTAGGGGAGTCGGTCGCGGTCCGCGTCGCGACTCACGCCCGCCGACTCGTAGGTGAAGGTGGGGTGGTCCGCCGTCATGGGGATGGCGCCCGTATCGGCATACGCGGAACGCGACGAGACGTAGAAGTACCGGTCCACCGAGTCCCGCAGGGCCGCGGTGCTCAGCTCCACCCAGCGGATGTTGGAGGCGGAGTTGTCGATACAGACGTCCCACGTGCGGCCCGCCAGCGCGTCGAGGTCCCCATTCCGGTCCCCGATGAGCCTCTCCACCCCCGGGAACAGATCGGTGTTGGTGCGGCCGCGGTTGAACAGGGTGATCTCGTGTCCCCGGTTTAGGGCGTACTGGACCTGGTGCGGGCCGATGAACGAGGTGCCTCCAAGGACCAGGATCCGTAGGGCGCGAGGCGGACGGGGCGGAGGAGCGAGACGTGCTTCGATCCCTGTGGCGGACGCGGGGCGGGCCCCCATCCCCACGGCGAGGCCGGCGGCACCGGCGGTTCGGAGGAAGTCTCGGCGGTCCTGGGTCATGGGGTCTCTCCCGGCGCCTGCGCGCCGATTGGGGTCTGTGGGATCCGGAACGGCACGCCGTTGGCGGCGGCGGCATAGCCCGGGATCATCGTTTGCGCGCCTTGAGGAATACCTGGATCTGGTCCGGGCGGGGGTTCACGTAGCGGATCTGGATGCGACCGTCGTCCCGAAGGGAGACCACGCCGGGGATGCTGTTGGCGGTGAGCCACCACCCCTCGGGAAGGACCAGCGTGTTCCTCGCGCGACCGAAGGCCCGGTCCCAAACCAGCTCCTCTCCCACCAGGGTATAGCGGCCCGGGTCGGTGTACGTCTCCCAGATGCGCAGGCGGGTGGACGTGCCCGGCTCCACGCGGTCGAACCAGATCACCACCACCTCCGAGTCCGGCCCGGGCTCGCCACCGATTTCGATGCCCCGGGCCGAGATCTCCTCCCCCCGGAGCTGCTCCACGGCGAGTCGCTCGCCCGTGTCCAGGTTGAAGGCCTCGGGATCGGAGGCGCGGCTTCCGGCGCGGACGACGTTCAGATAGCGGTCGGTCCCGGCACGGCTCTCCGTGTAGTCGTGAAACAGCCGGAACGAATGCGTCTCGGGCTCCAGAAGGAAGTAGGTGATGTCCCGGTCCTGTGCGGCCCGCTCGGAGAAGGTCCAGCCCACCCGCGCTCGGAGAAGGTCCAGCCCACCCGCGCCTGTCGCGGAGCGCCGGCCCCCGAGGTCTCCACGGGAGCCTCGGGGATCGCCGAGGGGGCGGGCCGGGGCCCGCCGGGAAGAGGCCGGGCCGTGATCTGGAAGTCCACCGAGCCGGGCCCGGGGCTCATGAAGCTCACGGCCAGGCGACCGTCGGCCTCGGTACGCAGCTGGACGGGATAATTCGCCGAGATCAGCTCGTACCCGGTGGGGAGGATCACCGCGTTCCGCCGGATTCCCAGGGACCGGTGGAAGACGAGATCGTCCCCCTGGCCGAAATACGA